>JAXUUT010000079.1:0-131590 GCA_037230945.1 bacterium | reverse complement strand
GATTCCCGCCCTCGGCAATCAGCTCGAGGCCGACGACATTCTTTCCGAAACCACGGACAACGCCGCCGCCAACTTCGTGCAGCTCTTCGGCGAGCTGCGCTTCTCGCAGGCCCTCGACGCCCTGTGGACCGCCGTGCGCGCCATGAACAAGTACGTGGACGAACAGGCTCCCTGGACCCTCGCCAAGAACGGCGACACCGAACGCCTCGGCACCGTCATCCGCACGCTTCTGGAAAACATGTATAAGGTGGCCTATCTCATCTGGCCCGTCATGCCCGCTTCTTCCGCCACCATGCAGGCCCAGCTCGGCCGTCCCCAGGGCCCGCTTTCCGAAGCCGCGCTGAACGACGTTCTGCGCTACAGAATGCACCTTCGCACCGGCCTTGAAATCGCCGCTTCCTCCAACCTCTTCCCCCGTCTTGAAATGGAAAAGGAAGAGGCTCCGGCAAAACCGAAGAAGGAAAAGAAGGCCCCCGCGCCCAAGGCCGCCCCTGCGGAAACCGGCCCCAAGGCGCCCATCGAATTCACCGACTTCCAGAAGCTCGATCTGCGCGTGGGCACCATTCTTGCCGCGGAACAGCATCCCAACGCCGACAAGCTCCTGCGCTTCGACGTGGACCTCGGCGAGGAAAAGCCGCGCCAGATAGTCTCCGGCATCGCCGCCCACTTCAAGCCCGAGGATCTTGTGGGCAAAAAGGTCGTGGTGGTGGCCAACCTGCCGCCCCGCAAGCTGCGCGGCCTTGAATCGCAGGGCATGATTCTCACCGCGGAATTCGACGGCGGACTCTCCCTGCTCACGGCCGACGCGCCGAGCGGCTCTTCCATCGCCTGAGCCTGAAACGTCATGACCATGAGGGCGTCGCTTCTTCAGGAGCGACGCCCTTTTTGCGTTCCGTGAGTCCTTCCGGAAAGCGCTGCCGACCGCCGCTTCCGGCCGGAACCCGGCAAAAACGGCGCAGCCCGAGGCAGGGCAACGCCCCTCCTGCCGGATCAGAAACAACGCGCGCCCCTCCCGGGCCCGGTGCCGCGCCTCTGCCCGGGCGCTCATGCCTCCGCAGTTCTGCCGCATACCGGGCACGACGCCTCGCGCTCCGCATCTCGCGGCCCGAAAAAGGCACGAAAAAAGGCGGAAGAGCCGCGCTCCCCCGCCCGTGAACCATCCATGGAGCGGACTTACACCTTCATGTAGGCAAAGCCGGAATTCTGCAGCTGAACGAGGTCAAGCGTGGCGGAAGGCACCACTTCCACGAACGACCAGAGCATGTCCTTTTCCACATGGTAGGAGTTCATGGCGCACTGACCCACGTGAATCTTGAGACCGTTGGCCACGGCATTCTGCGCCTTGCCCAGAAGTTCGGTGTTCTCCTTCACGAGCTGCTGCACCGCAGGACCGTTGACGACCATGACGAGCTTGAAGGTTTCCGGCTCTTCCAGAGCCATGAATCCGGCCTTGGCGGCAATGTCCTGAGGGGAAATCCTATGGCGCTTGAGCAGCGCTTCCTTCTTGTAGTTGGCGGCCTGACTGAATGCCAGGCTGAACACGTTGGGATCGTTGGTGTTCACGTGAATGACCAGATCAAACTTCATGACAATCTCCTTGAACCAGTGCTGTTTCAGTCCGTGGCCGGCGTCGCGCGCCGGAAGGCCGGGCCGACGAAGGCCGGAACCGTAGCACCCTTGAAGCACAAGGGGCACACAAAAAGAATTTCATCGGTGCAGCCTTCTGTCAATCCATTTTTCATGCCGCAGGCCGGAGAGGGGCAAAATGCCTCCCGTTTTTCCATGCCTTTGCGTCGCCTGCGACGCGTTCCGCCTCGTGCATGACGCCTCTCTTCGGCACAATGTTCAAAAATACACAAAAATAAAACAAAAAAGTATCAAATTTAGCAGGTTGACAATCTTTCGCCGCAGGAGCAAGGTTCAAAACCTACTCCGAGGCAGGGAATTGCGGTTCTCCCTGCACGGCAAGGCACAGGCCGGGTATGCCGGCAAGGAGCCCGCGGCGGAGGAGTCCGCCCGCATCCCTGTCAGGCCATCCCTGTTCCGCCGTTTCCCCCGGCGGAACGATTCCGTTTTCCCGCGGCCGCAGAGCGCCGCGGACAAGCCCGCCCTTTGGAGAGGGCACTGGAGGACCGGCGAAAGCCGGAACTGTTATGCTTGGCACCCTTTATTTCTTCGGCTGCTGTGCGCTGCTCATTGCAGGTTACGCGGTGTACGGCGCCTTTGTGGAACGCGTGTTCGGGGCCGATGCGTCCCGGAAAACTCCCGTCATGACCAGAAGAGACGGCGTGGACTTCGAGCCCATGCCCCTCTGGAAGCTCTACATGAGCCAGATGATCAACATCGCCGGACTCGGTCCCGTCATCGGCACCATTCTCGGCGCGCTGTACGGCCCCGTGGCCCTGCTGTGGGTGGTCTTCGGCTCCATTTTTGCCGGCGCGGTGCACGACTATATCGCCGGCATGATTTCCATACGGGAAGACGGCATAAGCTACCCCGAGATCATCGGCCGCAACCTTGGCTCGGGCGTGCGAATTTTCATGGAATGCTTCACCGTCATTTTCATGGTCATGGTGGGAGCCACCTTCGTGCTGGCTCCGGCCGCCCTGCTGGCCAGCCTGTTCCCGCATTTTCTCACCAACCTGTTCCCGTCGGCCCCCACGCTGGCGTGGAGCGTGCTCATCTTCGCCTACTACTTCGTGGCCACCATCATTCCCTTTGACCGCATCGTCAGCCGCTTCTATCCCATCGTGGGCGTCATGCTCATCTTCATGGCCCTGGGACTCATCGTGGCGCTGTTCGTCAAGGGATACAACATCCTGCCCAACACGGACTTCTTCACCAACGTGCATCCTTCCGGCACGCCGGTGTGGCCCATTCTGTTCATCACCATTGCCTGCGGCGCCATTTCCGGCTTCCATGCCACGCAGTCCCCGCTGCGCGCCCGCTGCATGACCAATGAAAAGCAGGGCCGCCGCGTCTTCTACGGCGCCATGATCACCGAAGGCCTGCTCGGCCTCATCTGGGCCACGCTTGCGCTCTCCTTCTACCCCGACGCCGCCACGCTTTCCGCGGCCATGGGTCCCAAGGGTGCGCCTACCGTGGTGGTGCAGCAGATCGCCATCACCCTGCTCGGCCCGGTGGGCGGCCTGCTCGCCATTCTCGGCGTGGTGCTGCTGCCCATCAGCACCGGCGACACGGCCTTCCGCGCCGCGCGCGGCATGCTGGCCGACCGCTTCCACATCGACCAGAAGAGCGTCACGAAGCGCATCCTTACCGCCATTCCGCTGTTCTGCGGCGGCGTGGCCCTCACCCTGCTCGACTTCCCCATCATCTGGAGATACTTCGGCTGGGCCAACCAGACCATGTCCTGCGTGAGCCTGTGGGCCTTCTCCGTGTGGCTTGCCAGACACGGCCGCCTGCACTGGATCACCAGCATTCCCGCGGTGTTCATGACCACGGTGTGCACGGCCTACATCTGCTACGCTCCCATAGGCTTCCGCCTTTCCATGGAAGCGTCCACCATCATCGGCATCGTGGTTTCCCTCTGCTGCCTCGCGCTGTTCCTGCACTTTGCAAGAACCGGCAGCCTGAGCGCCCCCAAGCCCGCCGCCTGCGTGAAGTAACGGCGACGTCCATCTGATCAGAAGGGCCCCTTCCGAGCTTGCGGAAGAGGCCCTTTTTTCATGCCCGCACACGAAAAGAGCCGGAAGGATCGCTCCTTCCGGCTCCGTGAATGCGCCCCGGCAAAAGCCGAAGAGCTACTTCAGCTTGGAAAGCAGTTCCTCGCGGATGGCTTCGATGGTGCCGCTGCCGTCGAGGGTGATGTAGGTGGTGTCGCCCTTTGCGGCCAGGTCCTTGAAGTAGTGGGCCGCAGCAAGGGTGCCGTTCTTTTCATCGTAATAGATGTCGTGACGCTTGTTGATGGCGGCCTCGTCCTGATCGTCGGCACGGGTCTTCAGCGCGCCGCCGCACACGCGGCACACGTCGCCGTTGGGCTTGATGGCGTCGATGAAGATGTTGTTGGGATGGTTGTTGTTGTTCACGCAGAGGCGGCGGCCCATGATGCGCTCATGGGCGACCTTGCGGGGAAGAAGAATTTCCACCACGTAGTCGAGCTTCATGCCTTCGGCCTTGAGGGCTTCGTCGAGCTTGCGGGCCTGCTCCATGTTGCGGGGAAAGCCGTCCAGCAGCCAGCCCTTGTTGCCCTGGCTCTTGAGAATGTCCAGCACCATGGGAATGGTGATGTCGTCCGGCACGAGCTCGCCCTTGTCGATGTAGGCCTTGGCCTTCTTGCCCAGTTCCGTGCCGTTGCCGATGTGCTGACGGAAAACGGCCCCGGATTCGATGTGCTGAATGCCGTACTTTTCCATGAGAAGGGCGCCCTGCGTGCCCTTGCCGCTGCCGTTGGGGCCAAAAATCAGAATGTTCATCAGAATCCTCTGGCGCTTGCGCGCGTGAACGTCCGCGGACCTTGCGTCCCTCGGACTTCCTCATGAACGCTCGCCGCGTTCATGCTGAGCGAAGCCGTCGCACGGGCGACCTCCCCCGGGTTAACAACCTCCGTCCGCCGCGCCCGCAAGGACGCCGCGGCCACCCCTTCCATGCCGCTGCTCGGCGGCCCCTTCCCGAAGGCGGGAAGGAAAATTCAGTCCTTCGCCCCGGACGGCAGTTCGCTCTCGTCCACAATGAGGGCGCGGCCCTCGCGCAGAATGTCCCGGGCCCGCAGATGATAGTCGTTCAGATACCGGAAGCCCTCGCGGGCAAAGGCCTCGTGCGTGGCTTCGCGCCGTATGCCGGGGCAGTCCTCGCGGGCCATCTCAAAGCTCACCCGATCCACCAGATTGCCCCGGAAAAACGGCCAGGCACGGCACACGGCAGGACGGGCGGGATGTATCTCGCAGCCCTTTCCGGCGCGGAAGAACAGACAGAAGCCGTCGTCGCCGCACTTCAGCACGGGCTTGCCGCCCATGTTTTCGGCATATCGGGCAAGAAATTCGTCGGCCGAAAGATGGAAATATGCGCAAAGACGCGGCAGATCCCGCGGCCCCACCACAATGCCGCCGCGCCCCTCGCAGCACTTGCCGCAGCGCGTGCAGGAAAAGGTTTCGGTGACATCGTCGAAAAGCGCGGCGTGCACGGTTTCAAGGCAGCGGTCCTCCACCACCTTCACGCCGGCTTCGACCATGAGCCTGCCCGCCGCGGGGCAGCGTATGCCCTCCTGCATCCAGAAGATCATGGGCAGGCGCGGCAGCGTGAGCGTCTCGCGGGCGTGCGCCTCGCAGTACTCGGGCGCGCGGAAAAGACAGATGATGTCCGGCGCAAAGCCTATGGAGGGAAGATCCGTGATGCTGCGCACGGCGGGAATGCCCCATGCCTGACGGCGGACGGGATGCACGGGCTGAACGTTGTAGCCGGCATTGAGCAGATAGCGCCCCACATGATCCACGGGTGAGCCGGGCTTGTCCTTGGCTCCTATGATGGCGATGTTTTCGGCCCGCGCCAGAAGGGACCGCATGTCGTCGAACAGCATGAACACTCCGCTGAAAGGCATTCGTCACAAAACGGAAATATTCTATCCTGCGGCCGCGTCATTGGCAATGGCCTGCGGGAGGAAATGACGCGGAAAAAGTGCGCGCAGGCACAAAAAAAGCCCGCGTTCCATGACGGAACCGGGCCGTGTGCCGCGCCGGAAAAGGACGTGCCTTTTCCGGCGGCGGACGCTACGCCTTTTCAAGCCAGGCGTTCAGGCGCGTTTCATATTCCTCGTCGGTCCAGAGCCTGCGCTCGTACATGCCGGCCACGGCGCGCTGACGCGAGGCTTCGGCCAGCATGAGGGCCGAGGCAACGGACACGTTGAAGCTCTGCACCATGCCGTACATGGGAATGTATACCTCTCCGTCCACCAGCGGCACGAGCTCCGGCGACACGCCCGAATGCTCGTTGCCCATGATGATGGCCGTGGGCCTTGTGAAGTCGTAGTCGGCAAGGGGGCGGGAAGAAGGCGAGCAGCTTGTGGCGAGCACCTGCATGTTCTGGGCGTGCAGGGCCTCCATGAGCTCTTCCTTGCTGGAATGGCGCACGGTGTTCACCCACTTGAAGGCCGAGGCCGAAGTCTTGCGGCTGAGCTGCGGGAACGCGCACTGCGTGTAATAAAGGTGCACTTCCGGCACGCCGAAGGCATCGCAGCTGCGGTAGATGGCCGACACGTTGTGGGGATCCCACACGTTGTCCATGACAAGGGTAAGCCCCTTCTGGCGCTGCGAAAGCACCTTTTCAATCTTCGCCCTGCGGCGTTCGGTCATGACTCTCATCAGAACTCCAGAGACCCCGTGGTACGGGGGAACGGCAGCACGTCGCGGATGTTGGCAATGCCGGTCAGCAGCATGATCATGCGCTCGAACCCCATGCCGAAGCCGGAATGAGGCACGCTGCCGAAACGGCGCAGATCAAGATACCACCAGTAATCCTCGGGCTTCTGGCCCAGCTCGGCAATGCGCGCGACAAGGCGGTCGAGCCGCTCCTCGCGCTGGCTGCCGCCTATGAGCTCGCCTATGCGGGGCACGAGCAGATCCATGGCGGCCACGGTTTCATTGTCGTCGTTCATGCGCATGTAGAACGCCTTGATGTCCTTGGGATAGTCGTACACCGTCACGGGAGAGCGGAAGTACTCCTCGGCGAGGAAGCGCTCGTGCTCGGTCTGCAGGTCGGTGCCGAAGGACACGGGATATTCGAACTTCTTCCCGCTTTCCTGCAGAAGCTTCACGGCGTCGCGGTAGGAAATGCGGGCGTACTTCTTTTCGATCATGTCGCGCAGGCCGTCCAGAAGGCCGGGCGCAACGAACTTGTCGAACAGAGCCACGTCGTCGGCGCACGTTTCCACGGTGTGGCGCACCACGTGGCGGATGAGGCCCTCGGCAAGCTCCATGTTGTCCCATATGTCGTTGAAGGCGGCCTCGGGTTCCACCATCCAGAACTCGGCGGCATGACGCGGCGTATAGGAGTGTTCGGCGCGGAAGGTGGGACCGAAGTTGTATACGCGGCCCATGGCGCAGGCAAGCGCCTCGGCCTCGAGCTGGCCGGACACGGTAAGGCTGGCCTGCTTGCCGAAGAAGTCGTTTTCAAACACGTTGCCGGATTCGGGCTTCGGACCGCCGTCCACGGGAAGCGTGGTCACGCGGAACATCTCGCCCGCGCCCTCGCAGTCGGAACCGGTGAGAATGGGCGCGTGCACGTAGTAGAAGCCGAGTCCGCGGAAATAGTCGTGCACGGCAAGCGCCGCCTCGGAACGGATGCGGAACGCCGCCCCGTACTTGTTGGTACGGGGACGAAGATGCGCGATGGTGCGCAGGAACTCGTCGGAATGACGCTTTTTCTGAAGAGGATAGGTCGCGGGATCGGCCAGACCGAAGACCTGCATGGACACGGCATGCACTTCCCACTTCTGCCCCTTGCCCGGAGACTCCACCAGGTCGCCGCAAATGCTGACGGCCGCGCCCGTGTTCACGCCTTCAAGGCTGTTCCATGCCTGCGTGCCCTCGTCGATGATGCACTGAAGGTTTCTGAGGCAGGAGCCGTCGTTGAGTTCAAGAAAGGCAAATCCCTTGGAATCGCGACGGGTTCTCACCCATCCGCACACGGTGATGCCGCTGCGCGGCCCGGCGGAGGCCAGAGCTTCGCTTATGCTGGTACGCTGCATAGGAAATCTCTCCAGAAAGGAATGTTGAAAGAATGTGAGGCAGCATACGCCATAGCGCCCCGCTCTGCAACCGGCGGAAAGAGCACGTCCCTGCCTCCCGCACGCGCCGGGCACCATCTGTCCGCCGTTCTCCGCTGAGCGGGCGGGCACGCCGAAGCCTCGCCCCTCCTGCCCATCAGAGCCGGGCGCTGCCGGCATCCCTGCGGCGGGATTTCCGCAGCCCTCCTCCCCTCCGGCGCAAGGTCACCATCCCGTTCTTTTTCTTGCACAATGTCGCTGAGTCCTGTAAAATGCTTCTTCCTCGCGGCGCGGGCCCGTTCCTTCCGCGACCGCGAACCGGAAACGTTGAGGAACACATGAGCGTCATAGGAAACATTCTCTGGATCATCTTCGGCGGCTGGTTCACGGCCCTTCTGTGGCTTTTCTTCGGCATTCTGGCGTGTCTTTCCATCGTGGGACTGCCGTGGGGCCGGGCCTGCTTCGTCATGGCGGGCTTTGCCTTCATGCCCTTCGGCTACGAGTCCGTTTCCCGCGAGGTGCTGTACGGCAAAAAGGATCTGGGCACGGGACTTCCCGGCATGCTGGGCAACGCCGTGTGGTTCGTTCTTGCCGGGTTCTGGATAGCGCTCGGCCATGTGGCCGCGGCCGCGGCCCTTGCCCTCACCATCGTGGGACTGCCCTTTGCCTGGCAGCACATCAAGCTCGCGGAACTTGCGCTCTTTCCCATAGGCAAGACCGTGGTGCCCTGCGAAACGGCCGCCGAGGCGAGACGACGCCGCGCCGCCGAAGATTTGAACAGGAGAAGAAACGACGCATGAAATGGACCACGCATCAGGCCATGGCTCTCATGGCCTCCTTTGCCGCGGGCCTGCCCCTTGCCGGCATGGCCGCCGCCTGGTTCGGCTCCGTGGCCCCGGACATGCTGGATCAGCACGCCGCAAGACGCGCCTTCTTCCGGCAGAAAAAGTTCAATCAGGTGCACCGCCGCTCTTCGCACTGGTTCGGCTGGTGGCTGGCCATCTGGGCCTGGTCGCTCACCGGACAGCTCGGTCCGCTGCCCGACGCCCTCGTGGGAGGCTTCGGCTTCGGCGCGCTCACCCACGTGCTGCTCGACATGTGCACCACGCACGGCGTGCCCATGCTGCCCGGCATCAAAAAACGCTTTTCCCTGCGCCTGTGCAGCACGGGAAGCATGGGCGAATACGCCCTTCTCATCATGACCGTTCTCGTCTTCTGGATCATGGAAAAGCCGGAGCTTCTGCACTTCAACGTGCCGCTCTACTGACGCACTCCCGAGCCCCTCGGAAAGGACGGAAACGTGCAGGGCCCGCGCCCCGCGGCGAAGAACGCGTCAGCTCCCGCCCTTTTCATCTCCGGCTTCCGCCGTGCCGTCGTACAGGGCGCACAGCTTCCGCGCCGTCTCCGCCATCCGCGCACGCAGACGACGCGGCGAAATGAGCGTTGCCGCATCCGCAAAGCTCAGCACCCAGGATATGACTTCAGCCTCGCTTCTGGCCGTCATGGTCAGCGTGACGCTGCCGTCCCGGTGGCTCGTCAGCTTCTGATCCCGGCTCCATGTCCGTTCGGACACGTACACCGCCGCCGACTCGTCAAAGCGAACCCGCACGGTAAAGGGCCTGCCGTCCATAAGGCCGAAACTCTCGTCCCCGTCGACTCTCTCCTCTGGACACGCTTCAAATCTTCGGCGCGTCATGCGCACGCCCGTCATGCGGTGCACGGCAAGATTCGTGGGAGCCGCGAACAGCGGCTCAGCCGTCCCCCTTTCCGTCACCATCCATCCGTGCGCGTACAGCGACTCATGGTAGGCAAGAATCTTCTGCGGCGCAAAGAAATGCCGCTTTTCCACGCCGGAGGTCGCGCGGTAGTCGACCACGCACACCCGGCCCTGCCGAATGGCGTCCATGAGCGTGCGCAGGGCCTGCTGAAAGGGAGAATAGTCTATGGGGCCTCTGGCAACGGCCTGTCCCACTTCCCCGGCGTCGCCCAGCGTCTCGCCCTCCGGAAGGTATGCCGAGGCCTGCAGGAGCGCGGCGTCCATCGTCTTCTGCATGGACTTCGGCAGAAGATGACACAGAAAGGCCCGGCACAGCGCAAGCTGCTGCAGTCCCTCGGGGTCCAGGCTTATCTTCGGCATCGCCGCGGGCCGCTCAAGATGATAAGTGACCTCGCGCCCGCGCATGCCGCGCAGAAGCTTGCCGAAAGGCGACGCCTCCATCTGATCCGCCAGCCGGCGCACCGTCTGCTTGGAGCACTCAAGCTCGCGGGCAAGCTCCGTCAGGCTGACCGTCCTGCCGCTGAAAAGCAGCATGGAATACAGCGCCAGCAGCCTTTCCGAAGGCGTCACGTCCCGGTTCCATTTGCTGCCCATGCTTCCCCCGTCGTTGCTGTCCTCTTTTGTTCAAGCGTTTCTCACCATAAGAAAAAAACAAGGGCCGGGCAAGAAATCGCCGCTAGTTCATGAAGCCTATGCGGGAACGCACGCATTCCGTCTTCAGGGAGGATTCCCGCTCGAGCGCTTCCACCAGCGCTTCATGAGTCACGCTGCCGGGCTCCTCGATCAGAGGATCATGCTGCATGCGCACGGCGTGAAAGTCGCCCGGCGCAAGCCTTGTCAGCGCCATGAGCCTCTGCTCGAGCGCAGACGGAAGCGCATCTTCGCACAACGGGGCCAGCATGGCGTCGTAAAGCCTGCGCACCTGCTCTCCTTCGGCATAGCGGAAGGCCACCTTGTACGAAAAGCGCCTCATGGCCGCCGCGTCGAGCGCCTCCCGGCGGTTGGTGGTGCATATGCAGAAGGTGCGGCAGCGCTCAAGCGAGGTGAGAAACTCGTTGACCATGCTGCTCTCCCACGACATTCTCGCCCCCTCGCGGGAAAACAGAAAGCTGTCCGCCTCGTCCACCACCAGCACCGCGCCCCGCTCCTCCGCCTCCCGGAACGCCCCGGCGATGTTCTGTTCCGTGAGCCCCACGAACGGCCCCATGAGATCGCTGGCCCGGCGGCTGATGCACGCTCTGCCGAGCGCTTTTGCCATGTATCCGGCAAGCGCCGTCTTGCCCGTGCCCGGAGGCCCGTAGAAAAGCATGGTCGCGCAGCCGGGACGAAGGCGCGTTTTGCCGCGCATGGCCGCATCGACCCTGCGGCAGCGCTCCATGAAGGCCGCGGCATCGCCTTCCATGCACACGCCGTCCAGCGAAAAGTCCTCCACGTTCCAGCGCTCCGCCTCCGCACGAAACTCCCCGTCCGCCTGCAGCGTGACGTGCGCCTGCAGAATGCGGTCAAGCGCGGCATGAAAGTCCTTTCTTGTCCGGCTCAGCCCGGACGCCTGCGAAACGGCCTTCTGAATCACCGCCGCTTCCACGGGATACCTGACGGAAAGTTCCGTCATGACCTGCTCGGAAAACCTCCGGGAAAGCCCCGCGCGCTTCATGATCTGACGCCACACCGCCACGCGTTCCTTCACGCCGAGCTTCTCGAAATGAATGCTGAAGCTGAAACGGCGGCGCACGGCCGGATCGAGATGCTCCACCTCGTTGGTGATCCAGATGACGCGCCTGCCGGGACGCTCCATGAAGTCGTTGAGCCACGCCTTGTCCTTGGTGTCGTGGCCGAAGGTCACTTCGGTGTCCAGAAGCCGCTCGGCCTCGTCCACCACCACGAAGGCTCCCTCATGTCGGGCGGCCATGTGCAGACAGGCCGTAAGCGACGCACGGCGGGCGGCGTCGCCGTCCTTTTCCCGGCTGGTCACAAACCACGCCTTCACTCCGCATTCCGCGGCCAGACTGCGGACGAGACTGGTCTTGCCCGTGCCGGACGCGCCGTAGAGCAGCACGTGCACCGGCTCTTCGCCCTTTTTCTTCAGCAGGCTGAGCACATGACGGATCTGCTCGGAGGGAACGTGAAAATCCTTCAGGGGCAGCGTCTCCCCTTCCAGAAGCCGGAAAAACAGCTCGTCTGCGGCGGGCTCTTCGGGCTCCCAGCAGGACAGCACCGACTCGGTGATCCGAAGGCTCGTGCCGTAGGCGACCTCGACCATGCCCAGCCTGAGAAGGTCGGTTACGGCACGGCGCACAGGCGCAATGGGAATGTCCAGAATGCCGGCGAGCAGACGGCGGGAACCGAAGCTGAACACCTTGAGCTCGTCTTCAAAGTAGCTTTCCACCTCGTGAAACTGCTGTATCATGAACACAAGCTCGCACAGGGCACAGCCCTCCCCGCTCAGCCCGAACAGCTCCGCAAGACGCCGCCTTGCCGTGGCGAACACGCCGTCGGACGCCAGCCCGTCCATGCGTTGCCGGCATGCGTCTGCCGCGCACGCAATAAAAATGTCCCGCAGGCAGCCATTCGAGGAAAAAATCTCCTCGCAGGCGTACCCCGCATGGTCGCCCATCTCCTGCAGCTCGCGCAGGGCCGCCGCCTCGCGCCGCGGCAGCCTACGTGCTCCGGCTGCCTTCACGACGGCTGCCAGAAGATCCTTCATTTCTCCCAGCGACCAGCACAGGCACTGCAAAAAACTCGAGTTCACCTTCACGTTCTGATCGAGCAGCCTCAAAAGCCACTGCGCCGTCTTCTGTCTGGCGTAAAGCTCCGCAGCGTCGTACCCGTTCGTTTCCATCCTGCAGCCTCCGGCTTTCCGGCTTCGTCTCATATTCAGCTCCTTTCATTCCCGAATACGCTAACGAAGCATCGTGCCAGATTCCGATTATTGTCGAAAAATTTTATGGCAAGCAGAATCAACGAGATACAAAAAAAAGCGCCTTCGTGATGCAAACACGAAGACGCGATCACGGCACGTTGCCGAAAAAGGGAGCCCTCCGGAAAGCGCCCGCATGAGCGGGAATGTTCACCAGAGGGCCGTTGAAAAGCGCGCGAAAGAACGCCGGATCATCGCCCGGCCCCGCCCGTCTTCAGCGCCATGACGGGAGCGCCCGGACGCGCCGCTTCCAGCGCCCTGCCCGTGGAAGACGCCACGAGCACGAGACGCGAAAGATCGAAGCCCGCGCGAAGCGGATCCTCGTCGGGAATGGCGAGACGGCAGAAGACGTCCACGTCGCCTCCGTCCTCCGCAGAAAGTCCGAGCGCCGCAAGCTCCCCGGCCGTCACGACAGGGGACGATGCAGGGCAATGGAGGCGCACGCAGCCGAGAAGAAGCGGCGGACAGGGCGCTTCCAGACTGGAGAGCAGCACGGCCGAAGCGTCCGGCGCAAGCTTCTGCAGCCGGCACGAGCGCGCGCCGCCGAGGGCGGCCACGCCCGCAGAAAACATGACGTCTTGTTCTTTCATGCCCGAAATCTCGCACAAATCGGGCGGAGCGGCAAGCTACCTGTCCTTCTCATGCCCGTAAATGCCGCCCGCAATCGCGCCGAGGCCTCCGCCTATGAGCGCTCCCATGGTGCCGCTGCCTCCGGCAATGGCCGATATGCCCGCCCCCGCAAGCGCGCCCACGGCCGTGCCCGAAAGCGCTCCCTGCTGCGTTCTGTTCATGCTCGTGCATCCCGCCGCCCCGAAGGCCAGCGAGGCGCAAAGCGCCGCGGCCACCGCCGCCGTACCGAAAGAAGTCATGACTCTCTCCCTGCCTCAAAAGGTTGCGCCGGAGCCGGAACGGTTCCGGTCTCCGGTCTGTCGAACTCTCCCCTGCCGGAGCACGCGGCTTTCAAAAAAATCGCCGGGCCTCAGCGCCGCGAGCTCTCTGCCGCGGCGGGAACCACCATTTCCGACCATATGACGTCGAAGACATGGCGGTTCTTCTGGTCGGGATTTCGGTCATAGAACTCGTCTATCCTGCGCACGAGCTCGGGCCGCGTGGTGTCGTGAAAGGCTATCTGCCAGCCGTTGGCAAACAGCGAAAGCTGCACGGTCCCGCCCTTTTCCCTTGCGGCCTGCGCAAGCGCGGATTCCATGGCAAGCGCGCATTCCACGCCGAGAAGAAAGTCCAGCTTGGACTGAGGAGCCGAGGTTTCCCAGGCAAAGCCGTCCAGCGAGGCCACGGGCGCAGCCGAAGGCTCGGCTGCGGTCGTCACCGGGGAATGCTGGCAGCCGGGCAGAACAACCATCAGCGCAAGCGCAAGGGCAAGTCCCGTTCTCTTCAATGATTTCACCATCATGGCATTCTCCTTGTCTTCTTCCATGACAGTGAACGGAGCCCTGTGAGAGGTCAATGAAATTTCTGACGAGGAAAAAACGGCCCGAAACGCCGTCGCGGCGCGTCTTCACGCGTTCAGCCTGAAACAGTCTCCCGGTCCCTTCGGGCGAAGATCAGGATTCACGGCCGCGTGCGCTCAGCGCTTCCCGCAGCGTCTCCAGCGCCTTCAGAATGTCGCCCGCGGAAACCGACGGCTGATAGTCCTCGGGAAGCAGACGGCGAAGCATGAGCATGCCCAGCGTGCACGAGGTAAGCATGAGTCCCGAAGGCACGGCGTCCTCGCCTTCCGCGTCCGCCATGTCGACAAAGAATCCCTTCATCCGTTCCTGTATGACGGGCCGGGCCTCAAGGGACTGGGACGACAGCATGAGGATGTTGAGAATGGAAAGATCGCCGCTGTCCTCGTACCTGTTCTCACAGGAACGGACCATCCTGTCCGCCAGATCTCCGAGCATGTCTTCCCTGTCGAGTCCGGGCCGTCCGGCGGAGAAACTGTCGAGCACGGCTCCGAAAAGCTCACGCTTGGAACCGTAATATCGGACGATGAGCGCCACGTTGATTTCCGCCATGGCCGCTATCTGTCTCAGGGTGACGAGCTCATAGGGATATCTGGCAAACAGCCGTTCGGCGCTTTTCAGAATCCGTTCCTTCGTCTGTGCGGCGTTCCGGCAGGTCTTCGCCGGCTCATCTCTGTCTGCCATGGTTCGAACCTTGCGTTTTCATCCTCTTCCGCCGCGGGCGCACACTTGCCGGCGGTCTCTTCGTTGTATCCCGCGGCTTTTTTTTACGCAAGTAAACACGTGTTGACTTAACGGGCAAAAGCATATACTCCTCAGCTGCAACGTTCTCAAGGAGCCTCCACATGCGATTTCGCGTACTTTTTCTTCTGACGGCCGCCATGCTTCTGGCGGCAGGTCAGGCCGTCGCCAGGCAGTTGTCCCTGAGCCTGGGCGTCTACTCCGTGCAGTCGGAATACAAAGGTTCCGACGCCCGCGTGCTGCCCATGCCCGTCGTGCAGTATGAAGACGAGCACTTTTTCATAAAGAACACGGAAGCGGGCATCTGGCTGTGGAACGACGGCACGCAGAAGATTTCTCTGGGAGCCACTCTTCTTCCCTGCTATTTCCGCTCGAGCAAAAGCGACGATCCGGCCATGAAGAAGCTGGACAACCGCAACATCATCGTGCTTGGCACGCTGGGGTATGAGCTGAACACGACGGTCGGCTCCTTCCGACTGAGCGCATCAGGAGACGTCACCGGCACGAGCGACGGCTTTCTGGCCAGCGCAAGCTACGCCTATCCCTTCCGCTCCGGCCGCCTGACCGTCGTTCCCAGCGGCGGACTTCTGTTCGCAAGCTCCGACTTCAAC
Source organism: bacterium (assembly GCA_037230945.1). Classification (GTDB taxonomy): domain Bacteria; phylum Desulfobacterota; class Desulfovibrionia; order Desulfovibrionales; family Desulfovibrionaceae; genus Mailhella. The sequence continues at coordinate 116,361 of JAXUUT010000079.1, read as the reverse complement.
GACTACTACTACGGCGTCAGCCGCGGCGAATCGGCACGCAGCGGCCTTGCCGAGTATTCTCCCGGCGCCTCCGTCACGCCCTTCGTCGGACTCAGCGCAGGCTTCGACCTCTCCAGTCACTGGAGTCTCTTCGCAAGCTGGAAGGTCACGTTTCCCGGCGATGAAATCAAGGACAGTCCCATGGTGGACCGAAGCTCCCAGCACATCTTCGGCGGAGGCGTGACCTACACCTTCTAGCCTCCCTCCGGCGACGGCTCAAAGCCGCGCCCCGAAGCCCCGCCCCTGTCTCTTTCCTATCGTTGAGCCGAAAGGTCGTTCTCAGACCACCGTTCCCTTTTGGGGCGCTCCATCCCCCCGGAGCGTTCCCGCCGTCCGCCGGGCTCTCCCGCCTTTATTTCCGGCGAACGCACGAAGACTGTCCCGCGCCGGCAAACCCGAAACGGACGCCTCCTCCGCTTGCGCAGACAGTCTTCCCTGAAGCAAAAGGCGGGGCCGGTTCATGCCGGTCCCGCCTTTTGCTTTTGTTCGCGCCGTCTCCGCGCTAGCGCTTGCGCTCTTCCATGCACACCACGCGCACGCCGGGGTGTCCCTCCGTGCGGGAGGCCTGCGCCCTGAACACGGAAAGCCAGTTCTTGCCGAGCAGGGTTTCGGCCAGCCATTCGGCGTTGTGCAGCACGGGGCGATGCGTGTCGATGACGGGCGTTTCCTCCGAGTTCTTGTCCTTGCCGCGGGCGGGATGCTTCACGTCCATGGTCATGAGCGTGCGGGCTATGCCTATCTTGCAGGAAGGGCAGCCCACCAGAATGGGCGCGTCGGCCTTGTAGCCGGCAAGGGCGCTTTCAAGCCGCTCGCGCTTGCGCTCGCGCAGCACGTTGTAGATGTCCGGGCAGGTGTAGGCGCCCGCCCCGGATTCTCCGCAGCAGCCGGGATTGAGCAGAATGGACGCGCCGGTGATGCGTTCGAGCGCACGAGCCACCTTGCCGCCGTCCTTGGTGGCCTTCACGCCGGACCAGGCGGGATGGCAGGAGGAATGATAGATGATGCGCTCATGGCTCACCTCCACGCCGTGAGGCAGACGGTCCACGAGAAGCTGCACGATGTCGTTGTGCGGCAGCACGTTGCCGTCAAGGTCCGTAAGGCCGTGACGCATGAGCGAATCGCGGCAGGAGCCGCAGGCGGTGATGAGCATGTTGACGTCGAACCCGGCCTCGGCCGCCGCCTGAAGCGTGGCCGCAATGACCTGCCGGTTGCGCTGCAGGTTTGCCTCGTACTGCTCGGCCGCGCCCGCCGCAAGCAGCGGATAGCCGCAGCACAGATGTCTGCCGGGAATGACCACGGGCACGCCCGCGTACATCATGAGCGCGATGGAGGCAAGCGCGATGCGGCGGTAGAACAGGCTGCCGCCGCAGCCGGGGAAGTACAGCACCGCGGGCACGCGACCCTCAAGCACGCCCTGCGCGGAAATGTCGCCGCTCACGGGCAGGAAGAGATGGGCCGCCGCGTTCTTTTCAAGGTGCAGGCTCTCGTACATGCTCACCATGCCGAGCGCCGGTCCCCTTCCGGAAAAGAGCGGACTGCTCATGCGCCTGCGCCACACGCGGGGCACGAGCGGAATGAACTGGTTCATCACGTTCTGGCCGAGAGCCGCCATTTTGGCGAAGGCGGGCACGCGACTTGCCGGATCGGAGGAAAGGACGTTGAGCACCTGGGACTTGATGGGATGTCCGCCCTCGCCCTCGCGCTTGACGTAGGCAAGGGAACTCAGGGCCACTTCCGGCGACTCGATCTTCACCGGGCATACCGAGGTGCAGCGGCCGCAGCCCGTGCAGTGCTCCACCAGATGCCGAAGCTCCTGAAGAAGCTCGGGAGAAGGATGCCCCGTGGTGACCTGGGAATAGTAGATGGCCTCGGTGAGCGCGCCGAGAATGAGGTTCTTGTTGCGCGGATTGTACTGGAAGGAGCGCTCGGGGTACACCATGGGGCACACCTGCTTGCACTTGCCGCAGCGGGTGCAGGTCTGCACCTGGGAAAGCAGCCGTATGAGACACTCCTTGTCGGGCAGGCCCGATTCCCTGATGTCCGCGATGAGCCGGTTGAAGGAAAACGTGAACGGACGCACCGGCAGATTGCGGGTGACGAGCTTGCCGGGATTGAACAGGTCGCGGGGATCCACGCGCATCTTGAATTCGCGCAGGCTCTCCATCTGCCGGGGATCAAGGAAGGCTATCTTGGTGATGCCTATGCCGTGTTCGCCGGAAACCGCGCCGCCGAGCTCCTGCGTTCTGGCCATGACCTGCATGGCCACGTCCTCGGCGTGCTCCATCATGCGCGGATCGTTGGAGTTGACCGGGATGTTCACGTGGCAGTTGCCGTCGCCTGCGTGCATGTGGCTCGCCACCACGATGCGGCTGCTCTTCATGTAGTCCACGATGGCGTCGATGCGGGAAGAAAGCCGCGGGAAGCGCTCCTTCTGCGCGAGAAGCCACGATTCGGCGCGCGCCGCCACCTCCTCGTCCACCAGAGAGGGGTCGAGGTTCGACTCGTCGCTTGCGGCCACGTGCGAGGCAAAGGAAAACTCCTCGTTGAAGGCCGGGTCTTCCAGCGGGAAGCCCTGAAGCCGGGAGAGTTCCTGAAGAGCGAAGCGGTAGGCATCGGCTGCGGCCACCACGTTGAGGCACTCGAGATAATGCGCGAATTCGGGAATGCTCGCCATGGGCAGCACCACGTCCTCGTTCATCTTGAAGCCGGACGTGCGCTTGGCGATGGCCGAGAGGCGATGCCTGTCCTCCCAGAACTCGGCGGCCTGCTTGTCGTCCTTCGCAATGGCGGCAAACACGTGGGGATCGTCGCCGGCAAGGGCGTAGATGGCCTGCACGGTGTCGTCGAGCACATAGGCGTCGTTGCCGTCCACCTGCACGATGATGACGGATATGGGGCTGCCCTCGTGCCTGTCGGACTTGCGCTGATAGTTGATGGCCTGCACGTACTTGGAGTTGAACTCCTCCAGCGCGGACACGTGCACGTCGCCGCCCTGATTGCGTATCTTGTCGCGCAGATTCACGATCTTGCGCACGAGCTCGGCCGCGGGGACCATGGAGGTTCCGTAGAACTCGAGCACCATCACGCGGGAGAGCGAGGGCTTGGGATGCAGAACGAAGGTGGCCTCGGTGATGATGCCGTCTATGCCTTCCTTCTGCATGCCGGGAAGGCCGTCGAGCAGCTTGTTGGTCACGTCCTTGCCGAGGCCGGGATGACGCACCTCGTTGCCCTTGAGACGCACCACGTTGCGCATGCCGCCGGAAAGATCCTTGACCTCGAAGACCACGTCCTCGTCGGGCATGATCTTGTGTCCGGGATGGTTCACGCGCTCGATGCGGATGATTTCGCCCGTGGGCGTGACCATGGTCCAGGAAAGCAGATTGTCTATGGTGGTGCCGTACTCGAAGCAGAAGGGTCCGCCGGAGTTTTCCGACACGTTGCCGCCTATGGTGGACGCCGTCTTGGAAGCCGGATCCACGGTGAAGAGCAGGCCCTTGGAGGCGGCGAAGTCGATGGCGTCCTGCGTGAGCACGCCGGCCTGACAGGTCATGGTGCGCGCGGCCTTGTTCACCGACTTGGCGGTAAGGCGCGTGGTGCTCACCATGACGGTGCGCTTGCGCGCGGGCACGGTTCCGCCCGTAAGGCCGGAAGCGCCGCCTCTGGGGATGACGGCGAACTTCATTTCATTGGCCAGCCGCACGAGGGCGCTTATCTGTTCGGGCGTGTCCGGCTCCACCACGAGAAGGGGCAGTTCCATGCGAAGGTCGGTGGCGTCGGTGGCGGCGGCCACCAGCGCGCCGCGGCGGCGCAGAATGCAGTCGTCGGGCATGATGTCGGCAAGGCGGCCCTCAAGCTCGCGGCAGAATTCCATTTCCGCCTCGTGGGCGCTCCAGAACATGGTGATGCCTTCGCTTATGGCGGTGGCGTACTGATGCGCGAGGGAAGGAGACTCGGCCTGATAGTGCTCGTTGACGCTCTTCTTCACGTCCGAGGCGGAAATGAAGGGATTGTATGCCACGAGAAACAGTTCTTCGGCTATGTCTATGGCAAGCTGCCGCACGCTCTGCGGCCAGCGCTCGAATTCGTCCAGATTGATGCGCAGTATGCGGTTGACCACATACTCGGCGGATATGGAAATGTGGGGCCCTTTGTGGGGCATGACGGTCTCCTTGAAGCAGAAAAAGGGAGGGCCCGGCAGAGCGTGACCGCTCTGCGCAGGCCCGATGACGTTACCATGCGGACAGTCCGCAGAACATGCCTACGAATTCAGATTGATGTTGAGCCTTGATGTGATGTTGTTCCTCACCCACGTGGAGTCCAGCCACTCCAGCGGCTGAACGGGCACGCCGCCCACGAGCACGCCGAAGTGCAGGTGATCGCCTCCGGCAAGGCCGCTCGTGCCCGTGCGTCCGATGATCTGTCCGGCCTTCACCTCGTCGCCCACCTTCACGCCGTACTCGCTGAGATGGGAATACTGGGTCATGAGGCCGAGGCCGTGCTCAATGAGAATCATGTTGCCGTGTATGCCGAGATAGTCCACCCACACCACGCGGCCGCTCTGTGCGGCGGGCACTTCGGCATGGGCCACGGAGGCGAGGTCGAGTCCCATGTGGGTCTGCTCGTCGATCTTCTGGCGGTTGCCGTCCACATAGGTGCGGAAGTCGCCGAAGTTGGCCTTGACGGCGGAACGGGGCAGACGGCGGAACGAACCGCTCCACAGAAAGCGCGGAGAGACATTGGCCGGATCCGCGGCCACCTTGATGAGCGTTTCGTCGTTGCCCTCGCGCACCTTGTTGTTGGCGCACAGGTACTGCGTGAGCGGCGTGGATTCCTCGGGGCAGAGAGCGGCAAGCTCGCTGGCCTTGAAGTTGAGGAAGGACTCGGGAATGTTCAGCGTGTCGGAACGGTAGTTGCGGTTGAGCGCATGCACGAGCAGACGGCTCGACGTCACGTTGCCCGCAAGGTCGCGCGCCATGATCTCGGGCAGGTAGTCTCCGGTCTTGAGCGCGATGGGGAAGGGGAAGAGACAGGCATAGGCGCCGTTGTCCTGCTTGTAGCCGGGGAAGAAGAGACTGCCCACGCGCACGCCGGTCTGACTCACGTCCTCGGAAACGGTGTAGACGATGAGGCCGCTGCCGCCGCGGTACATGGCCGGAGGCCCGGTGCGCACGGCGATGCGGGGAGGCTGGGAGTCGAGCACGAGAGGCAGGTTGATACTCGTGGTGTTGCCGCGGCCGAAACCGGCGTAGGAGCCGTCCACGGCCCTGACCTCAAGTTCAAATGCGCCTTCAGGAAGCTTCGTTTCCTTCAGATTGAAGGAGACCTTCTGACGGTTCTCCAGCGTGGGGAATGTCTGCTCGAGCACGGTCATGCTCTGCTCGCCGCGCTTCACCACGACGGACACGGACTGCACGCCGGACTTGTCGGACATGTCGAGCTCAATGTTCTGCAAAAGGCCCACGCGGCCGGCGAGCTCTGGATTCATGGTCACGGAAGGGCCGCTCAGATCGCGCATGAGAAAATACGCGCCGGCTCCCGCGAGCGCCAGAATCAGCAGCATGGCTATGACGGACAGTCCGGAGGAAGAGCGCCGGGACGAGGATCGGTAGGAAATTTGTCTTCTGCTAAACAAGGCTGCATCCTTTCCGGGCGAAAGGCCCATGGTATGGCCGCGTCATGTGCTGGCGCGGCAGAAGGTATTTTCTCGCACACTGCGCCAACAAGTCAAGGAGAAGCGGAAAACATTTTTCTTTCAGCGCTTCGGGCATGGTCGCGACATATCTTATATTCTTCGGATGGATGAAGTTTTTTCCCTCTCCCGCCCCACCTTCCGCCTTGCCGCGCCGCCCCTCTTTATGATAAGTCCTTCCCCATGATATGACCTTGCTCGGGAGAAGAGGTATGTTTCTTTCAGACGTTACGCAGATATTCAGGAACATGGGCTGGGCTAACCGCATCACCATGATGCGCATCGGGGCCGTGCTGCCCATTCTTCTGCTCATCCACTTTCCCAACGTCTACACCTGCTGGATCGCCATGATCCTCTTCGTGGCCGCGGCCGTCACCGACTTTCTCGACGGCTACATCGCCCGCCGCGAAAAGCAGGTGACCAACTTCGGCAAGTTCCTCGATCCTCTGGCCGACAAGCTGCTCATCTGCTCCATTCTCATCGAGATGGTGGGACTCGGATGGGTGCCGGCGTGGATAGTCATCATCATCATCATCCGCGAGCTCGCCGTCACGGGTCTGCGCGCCGTGGCCGCCGACAAGGGCGTGGTCATCGCGGCCGACTGGTACGGCAAGTGGAAGACCGTGTTTCAGATCATCGCCATGGTGCCGCTGCTCATCCACTTCCCGGTCATGGGTCTGCCCGTGCACCTCATAGGCACCGTGGTGCTCTACATCGCGCTCATCCTCACCATCTTCTCGGGCTGCAACTACTTCTATCTGTTCTACCGTCAGTGGCGCGATCATCTGGCGAACAACTAGCATTGCCCGCGTACCGTCGTGTCCATGAATCATCGCATATCCTCAAACAGGGCCTTCTGGTGGAAGCTCTCGCTGCTCGTTCTTGCCGTGCTGCTCAACATTGCGCTGGCCAGCCGCATCATATGGGGTTCGCACAGTCTCTACACCTGGCGCGTGCTCAAGGAAAAGCAGAGCGAGCTTTCCGAGGAGCTCGCCGCCCTTGATGAAAAGCGCGCCGCCCTCTCCCGGGAAATACGCCTTTTGAAAACCGACCCCGCCTATGTGGAAAAGGTGATTCGTCAGCGCCTCAACTACGTGAGAAAAAACGAAATTCTCTATCTGTTCGACAAAAGCAGGGAGGATTCGTGGTCCGGTGCGGACTCTGACGGCAAGCAGGACTGAAGGCTCATCGTCCATGAATTCAACCCTTACGGAAAACGCCCGTTCGGAAAAGGCGCTCTGGTATCAGGAAGTGCTCTCCCTCGATCCCGCCTCCCGCATCTTTCTCCCCTACGCCCGGCTTCTCGCCGAAACGGGCCGCCGCATGGAAGCCGTGGAAGTGCTCCGTGCAGGACTCGCACGGCACCCGGAATTTCTCGACGCCCGCCTTCTGCTCATCGACCTGCTGCACGCCTGCGGACAGGACGCCGCCGCAGGCCTTGAGGCGTCCGGCATCATCGAATCGCTTTCCCGCTGTTCCGCCCTCTGGGACATATGGAGCAGGCTGCCCGGCGTGCGCGCCGATCAGTCCGCCATGCTGCTCTTCTTCGGAGCCACGTTCCGTCAGGGCGGCCCCAGCCTCGCCGACGTGTTCGAGGCGGGCATGCAGGCCCTGCGGGCCCGGGACGGCGCCGCTGCCGTTTCCCCCGTTCCGTCCGAAGACGGCGCGCCTTCCCCGCTTGAGAGCTCAGCCGGAGATGTTTGCGGCGGACCGGCCTCTCCCGAAGCTTCCGCCACGCACAACGACGCCCCCGCGCTGCCGCACGGCGAGCAGGAGCCGGGAAGCGCCCCCTGCTCCGCGGCCTGCGCCCCTTCGGCCTCCGGAAACGACGCAGCGACGAAGGACGCCGCGATTTCCGGCGACGCCCCCTCCGCCGACGCCCCAGCCTCGGCAGAACAGACTTTGTCCCGCGCCTTCGTCATGGACGAAAATGCCCCCTGGTACAGTCTCGACGCCGTGCCCGATGACGACGACGTATACGATGACGAGGACGAACCCGCTCCCGCCGCGCCCGTCATGCCCCCTTCCGCCATGCAGCTTTTCTTTCCCGACAACGACGCGCCCGCCGGAAGCGGAGACGACGCTTCCGTGCCTGCCGTTCCCCCGGCCTCCGCGGAGGGCAAAAGTTCCCTGTGCACGCGCTCCATGGCGCGCATTCTTGAAGAACAGGGCGCCACGGGCGAAGCCGCAAGCATCTATCGGGAACTGCTTGAAGTGAGCTCCTCCGCCGAAGAGCGGGCCGAGCTCAACGCCAAGCTGGACAGCCTCATGCAGGGCGCGCAGAGTGCCGCGCCCGAACAGCCTGCCGATTCCGGCCTTCTGACCATGCTGGAAACTCTGGCCGCCAGGCTGGAAAACAAATCCCGCGCCTGACGCGCGACAGGAGACATCATGCGAACCCGCATACTCCCTCTTTTCCTCTTCCTTCTCTCCGCCTCCCTTCTGCCGAACCTTTCCGGCTGCGCGCAGATGAAGGGAGCCTACAAGGAAACCAAGACGTTCTATCATACGCACATCAACCGCCCCTCCACGCTGGACACGGAAGACCGCACCCTTCTGGAAAAATCCCAGCGCGATCTCGTGCAGAGCATCATGCCCATCGACGAAGAGCTGACGAAGCTGGAAAAGGCGCTCGATGCGCTCGCCACGCCGCCCGACGCCGAGGGCGCGGCCAGCCTTCTGCGCCGCTTCCCGTGGCTGTCCGGCCTTGCCATGGTCGCTCCCGACGGCACGCTCGGCGCCTCCATTCCGCCCACGCCCATAAAGCAGCTCGACTACACGCCTCTTCTTGAGCTCGCGCCCAAGGCCCTGCCCCGCGATCTGCGCGCCTCCATACAGAATCCCCCCCTCGGACCGGAAATTCTTCTCGCCCGTCCCTTCCTGCAGGAAGACCGGCTTCAGCTTCTGCTCGTGGCCAGCTTCGACTTCCGCGCCCTGCTGCCCTACGCCTCCTCTCCGGGCGACTTCATCGTCCGTTCCGGCGACGTCCTCATATGGAGCGGCGACATGGATTATTCCGCAACCCCTCTCGCGTCCATCGACTGGACGGAATATCTCAAGGAACATTCCGACGGTATTTTGAGCAACGAGAACGGCTCCATGATGTGGATTTCCCGCTATATAGGTGGAAAGCCTGTAGTTTTTGCCGCACCGACGCGCTGATGTCCTCTATGCGATGATTTCAATTCACATATTGAGCCTTATTGCACATTCATCCTTGTTTATGGTATAGGTACTGTCAAGTAACAGAAGCTCCGATTCCTGCGCAGAGCCTATAAAGGATGCGACAGACCGGAGCCGATACCAAGGAGCCTGGATATGTCTGAAGTCACTGCAATTGAACACCTTATCGCATCGCAACGCAGATGGTCGCCTCACGCGACGGGCCAGTTCACCTCGCTGATGCACGACCTTATTCTTTCGGCCAAGATTATTTCCAGAAACGTCAACCAGGCCGGTCTGGTCGACATTCTGGGCGCGACCGGTGCCGTCAATGTGCAGGGCGAACAGGTGCAGAAACTCGACACCTTCGCCAACAACACGCTGGTATACAGAATGCAGAGCTCGGGCGCCGTGTGCGCCGTGGGTTCCGAAGAAATGGCCGAACCCTTCTTCGTGCCCGAAAACGAACCCCACGGCCACTACGTCATCTTCTTCGATCCGCTCGACGGTTCCTCGAACATCGACGTGGGCGTGAGCATCGGCACCATCTTTTCCATCTACCGCCGCTCCGACACCCAGAACTACTGGGAGCTCAACGCCGAGGCCCTCATGCGTCCCGGCATCGAACAGGTGGCGGCCGGATATTTCCTCTACGGCTCCTCGACCATGCTCGTGTACTCCACCGGGCACGGCGTCAACGGCTTCACTCTGGACTCCTCCATAGGCGAATTTCTGCTTACGCATCCCAACATCCAGATTCCGCGCGTGGGCAAGTACTATTCCGCCAACCACGGCTACTACAACTACTGGGACGAAGCCACGCAGAAGGCCGTTCACACCTTCTCACGTCCCGAGGGCATGCCTCCCCGTTCCACCCGCTACGTGGGCTCTCTCGTGGCCGACTTCCATCGCACCCTGCTCAAGGGCGGCATCTTCTTCTACACCGAAGACATCAAGCATCCGAACGGCAAGCTGCGTCTGATGTACGAGGCCGCGCCCATGGCGTTCCTCGCCGAACAGGCCGGAGGCAAGGCCACGGACGGCAGAATGCGCATCCTTGAAAAGGTGCCCACCGCCATTCATGAACGCACGCCCCTCATCATCGGTTCCGCCGACGACGTGGATCAGGTTCTCGAAGTCTACAGGGAGAACGGCAAGGTCTAGCGCCTCCGCGCTCCGGCATCCGTCATCAGGCCGTGCGCCGGTCTTTCCGGCGCGCGGCCTGTTCTTCCCTGAATCCCCCGCCCTTTTGCCCATGCTCCGGACGGACGGGCGTCCGGCGGCGCCGGGCACGACCGGGCGCTCCCTTTCCCCTTCACGGCGGCAGACCGCCAAACTCTTTCGGATGAAACATGCTGGTTCTGGGAATAGAAAGCTCTTGTGATGAAACCGCCCTTGCGCTGGTGGACGACGACGGCGTCCGCGCCTCCGTCATCTCCAGTCAGGCCGACATTCACGCCCTTTTCGGAGGCGTCGTGCCCGAGCTCGCCTCGCGGGAACACGCCCGTCTCATCGGGCCTCTGCTCGACAGTCTGCTGCGTCAGGCCGATCTCGGCAGCGACCCGTGGAAGGTCATAGACCGCATTGCGGTCACGCGCGGGCCCGGCCTCATGGGAAGCCTGCTCGTGGGCGTGGCCTTTGCCAAGTCCCTGGCTCTGGCCCACGACATTCCCCTCATCGGCATCGACCATCTTCAGGGGCATCTGCTCGCCGCGCAGATTGAAAACGACATTCTCTGGCCCGCTCTCGGCGTGCTCATTTCCGGCGGCCATACGCACCTCTACCGCATGGACGATCCGGTGGACATGACCGTGCTCGGCAAGACCATCGACGACGCCGCGGGCGAAGCCTGCGACAAGTTCGCCAAGGCCGCGGGCCTGCCCTATCCCGGCGGCGCGCTGCTCGACGCACTTGGAAAGAAGGGCACGGCCGATCCGCATCTTTTCCCCCGCCCCTACACGCACAACGACAATCTCGACTTCAGCTTCAGCGGGCTCAAGACCGCGGGCGCGCTCTGGCTCTCCGAGCACCCCGAAGCCCGCTTTCCCGCCGGCGACACCCCGGCCAGAGAACGGCTGAACCTCGCCTCGCAGGTGCTGTGCGACGCGGCGGCCTCCTACCTTCTCGCCATAGCGGAAACGCTCGTCATCAAGGCCGGCCGCGCCATGGAACTCTTCCGCCCGAAGAGCATCGTGGTGGCCGGAGGCGTGGCCGCCAACAGCGTGGTGCGCCGCGAGTTCGCCGCTCTCGCCGAAAAGCGCGGCATGCCGCTCTTCATTCCTTCCCTTTCGCTGTGCGGCGACAACGCCGTCATGATAGCCAAGGCAGGATGGTACATGGCAAAGGCAAAAAGAGCGCACGATCTTTCCCTTTCGGCCATACCCCGCGGGCAGGTCATCCCGCAGGACTGGAAAACGCTTTGAGCTTCTCCGCCTTGACAGCGGCATACCCTGTACCTACAATCATTCCGCATCATTTTTTTTCGTGATAGGACAAAGATGCGCCGGAGGCTTCTCCGGAGTTCACCATAATCCATGTTAAGGAGTTCAACCAATGTCCACCGCAGTTACTGATGCCACCTTTGAAAGCGTCGTCATCAAATCCTCCATTCCGGTTCTCGTTGACTTCTGGGCTCCCTGGTGCGGTCCCTGCCGCGGCATCGGCCCCATCGTGGAAGAACTGGCTGCCGATTACGAAGGCCGCGTCCTCGTGTGCAAGGTGAACGTGGATGAAAATCCCCGCGTTCCCAGCGTGTTCGGCATCCGCGCCATTCCCACCCTCATCGTCTTCAAGGACGGCGAAGTCGTCGATCAGGTGACCGGAGCCGTGGCCAAGTCCCACCTCGTGGGCATGATAGAAAAGGCTCTGTAATGCTGTACGATGCCGTAGTCATCGGCGCAGGGCCTGCGGGCATCACCGCGGCCCTGTATCTTGTCCGCTCCGGCGTCAGCGTTGCTCTCGTCGAGAACGCCGCCCCGGGCGGACAGATACTCAGCACCGCCGAAATAGAAAACTATCCCGGCTTTCCCAAAAGCATCAAGGGATGGGAACTGGCCGACCTTTTTGACGCCCACCTTGCCGGCTATCCCGTCGAACGCGTGCGCGGACAGGTGCTCTCGGTGGAAAAGGCCGAGGGAAACATCTTCCATCTCACCCTTGACGGGGAAAGAGTGCTGGAAGCCAAAGCCGTGGTGGCCTGCACCGGCGCGCATCACCGCAAGCTCGGCGCGCCCGGCGAAGATGCCTTCAGCGGCAAGGGCGTGTCCTACTGCGCCGTGTGCGACGGCAACTTCTACCGCGGACGCGACGTCGCCGTGGTGGGCGGCGGCAACTCCGCCCTGGAAGAGGCGCTCTACCTCTCGCGCATCGTCAACAAGGTCTATCTCATTCACCGCCGCGACGCCTTCCGCGGAGCGATGGTCTACCAGAACAAGATCCGTGAAGCGGGCAACATCGAGCTCGTGACGAGCAGCGTCGTGGACGAGATCCGCGGCGGCGCCGCGGGCGTGGATTCTGTGGCCGTGCGCAACGTGAAGAGCGGAGAGATCCGCGTCATTCCCGTAGAAGGCGTGTTCATCTATGTGGGCATGGAGCCGGTCAGCGGCTATCTTCCCGAAGGGATCAACCGCAACGCCGCGGGCTTCGTGCTGACGGACGCCGAAATGTGCACCGACATTCCCGGCATCTTCGCCGCGGGCGACCTGCGCGCCAAGCGCTGCCGCCAGGTCAGCAGCGCCGTGGGCGACGGAGCCACGGCGGCAACGGCGGCTTCCTCTTATCTGGAGCAATGGAATGCGTAAACTGCTTCTTATGGGAATGCTTGCCTGCACCATCTTCCTGAGCGGCTGTTCCATGGTAGATGAATATTTCCTGCCCCCGGCCGACGACACGGTTCAGGAAATATTCGAGGCCGGGGGCGACGCCATGCGCGAAAAGGACTACGCGCAGGCCATTGTCTGCTATACCCGCATCAAGGATGAATACCCCTTCAGCCCCTATGTCATAGAGTCTGAACTGGCGCTGGCCGACGCTCATTTCCTTGACGGCGAATATCTGCTTGCGGCAGAAGCCTACAAGGATTTCGAGACGCTGCATCCCCGCCATGAAGCCATCCCCTATGTGCTTTATCAGACCGGAATGTCCCTGAAGAATTCCTACACCTCCATCGACCACTCGGCCACGCCCGTGAACGAGGCGCTGGAATACTTCACCAGACTCCAGCAGGAGTACCCCGACACGGAGTACGGCAAGAACGCCGCCGAACAGATCGCCGCCTGCCGCAAGACGCTGGCCCAGCGCGAGCTGTTCATCGCCAACGTGTTCTGGGGCATGGAAAACTATCAGGCCGCGTGGACGCGCTATCAGTATGTCGTGCGCACCTACCCCGACGTGAAGGAAGAAGCGGAATACGCCAAAACCAAGGGCGAAGCCGCCTATCTGAAGTACCGCAAGGAAGAGGCGCAGAGCATACGGGAACATCAGCAGGGATCCTGGAAGGACTGGTTCCGCTGGCTGTAGACATGCCGTTTCCGCTGTGCGGTTCGTCTGAAAGACACTGTTCAACAAAAGGCGCCGACTCCTTTGAGCCGGCGCCTTTTCTGCATTTGGGCGCATCCGGCACGACCGTCTCCGGCATGCTCCAGCGCCTTCCCGCACGGCTGTGCGGCGCGGCATCTTCACCGAAGAGCCGGGATGTTCTTTGACAAAAATGTTCGATCCGTCAGGCAGGAAGAACACAGAGCCTTTTCTGTTCCCCGCGCCCATCTCTGCCTCAGAACGGCCGCCCGCCGGGGATTTTCCCCCTTCTGAGCCGTCGCCTGCGACATTTTCAGAGTTTTTTTCTCTCACAAAGCCCCCGAAGCTGGACAGACGGCCGCTAATGCCGTAGCGTTGAGCGACTTTTATAACATTTCTGTCAGGAGGAATGTCGCAATGCTCAAGAACATCCTTATGACCTCGTTGCTCGTTGCCGCCGTCACCGGCATGGCCATGCAGGACGCTCAGGCCAGAAGCCTCAAGGAAATCAAATCCAGCGGCACGCTGCTCGTCGGCACCACGGGCGACTACAAGCCCATGAGCTATCTCAACAAGGAAACCGGCAAGTATGAAGGCTTCGACGCGGAAATGGCCGCCTCCCTGGCCAAAAAGCTCGGCGTCAAGCTCGAGTACGTGCCCACCACGTGGAAGACGCTGAAGGCGGACACCATGTCCGGCAAGTTCGACGTGGCCATGTGCGGCATCACCGTCACCGACGAACGCAAGAACGACATGGCCATGTCCGATCCGTACCTCACCTTCGGCAAGACCATACTTGTCACCAAGACCAAGGCCGGTCAGTTCAAGTCTCTTGCCGACGTGAACAAGCCTTCCGTGCGCGTGATGTATAACCCCGGCGGCACCAATGAAAAGTTCGCCAAGGAATCCACGCCCAAGGCTCAGCTCATCATGCACGAACAGAACGCCGAAATCCCCGGTCTCGTGGGCGAAGGCAAGGCCGACGTCATGATCACCGAAACCATGGAAGCCTCCCGCTACGTCAAGGAGAATCCCAAGGTGGCCGCTCCTCTCGTCGACAAGCCCTTCACCGAAAACCACTTCGGCGTGCTCATGAAGAAGGGTGAACCCGATCTACTCAAGGCCGTGAACGACTGGATGGCCGGCATCAAGGCCGACGGCACCATGACCAGGTGGGAAAACGAATACATCAAGTAGCCGCGTGACCCGGTCTTCAGGCGGCCGGAAGTCATGCTTCCGCGCCGTCCGGCCAGAGCCGCGTCATCGTCCCGTTCCGTTTTTCCGGAACGGGACTCTTTTTTAATCCTCTTCTTTGCAAGGCAGCGCGGGAAAAGCGAACGACATGGTGGAGCCTTCGCCCATTTCCGACTCCACAACGATTTCCCCGCCGTGCATTTCCACGATATGACGGGAGATATACAGCCCGAGACCGAAGCCCTTGCTGCCCTTGGTGGAGAAAAAGGGCTCGAAGATCTTTTTTCTGTTTTCCTCACTGATGCCGCTGCCGCCGTCGGAAATGGCAAGCGTGACCCTTCCGTCCGTGCACCGTCCTTCCATGACAAGAAAACGACGCCGGTCCGTGTTCCCCTCCATGCTGTCGAGCGCGTTTATGAGCAGATTCAGCACCAGTTGTTCCAGAAGTATGCTGTTGCCCTTCATGGGCAGATCTTCGGGCAAAAGACCGTCGTCCACGCTTACGGAGCGCAGTCTTGGCCTGAGGAAAAACAGAGCCTCGCGCGCTATCCGTGCGAGGTTCTGCCGCTCATACTGCACGGAGTTCGGCAATGCTATGTTCAAAAGACGCCTTGTGGTGTTCACGGCGCGCTCGCCGTTTCTGTGTATGGCCTTCAGCATGGGCTTCATGGGACTGTCTTCCGGGCAGTCCTCCAGGGCTATTTCCGCATTGGCCATGACTATGCCTATGGGGTTGTTGATCTCGTGCGCCACGCCTGCGGCCAGCTTGCCGAGCACGGCGAGCCGCTCCATTTCCATGACCTGACGATCAAGCTTTCTGCGCTCGGTCATGTCGCGTCCTATGAGACATATGGCATAGGGCGAGCTTTCCAGGTCGGCCATGAACAGATTGACTTCAAGCACGAGCTCCTGATCCGTTCCCGCCCCTATCGTGATTTCCCGACGCAGCGCCCCGCGCCGGGGAATGAGCTGAACAAAGCGCTCAAGGCAGCCGCTCGCCTCGCTGCACAGCGCGTCCATGAGCATGGCGCTGTAGCCGGAACCGGCAATGTGCAGCACCTTTCTTGCCGCGCGATTGGAAAGCGTGATGCGCCCTTCGTCATCGAGAAGAAGAATGATGTCCGGCGACTCCTCGATGAGGTCGCGATACTTTCTTTCCGAGCGTATGAGTCTGCGCGAAACTTTGCGCACCTGACGCTTCAAGGCGTAAATCCATGTGACGGTGGCCAGAAATATGCTGCATAGAAACGCCACCGCACACAGAATATGATAACGGTACAGCTCCCACAGACCGGGAACATAGAGCGTCCGTCCAAGCCAGCGGGATCGCAGCTTCTCCACTTCGCCGTTTTCCTCAAGATGAACCAGAGCGCTCGTCATGCGCTCCAGAAGACCCGACTTCCGTCCCACCATCATGACCATGGGAATGCGCTCCAGAGAACCGCCCATGACGCGTATGTCCTTGTACTTCTTGCTCTGTACGATATAGAACGCCATCTCCACGGAACTGGCGATATAGGCGTCGGCCTGACCGGCCACAAGACGGTTGAGCGCATTGGTCATGGAATCCGCCTGCACCACGGTGCAGCCCATGGAAAGCATTTTGGGAATGTAGGTGTCGCCGCGCTGCAGAATGACCTTCCGGCCCGCAAGGTCGCTTTCCTTGGTGAACTGATGCTCCGGCCCCGCCACGATAATGGCCCGGTTCAGGGCCAGCGGCGTGACCAGCACGTCGGAAAAGTCGTTCTTGAGATTCACGGGCAGAAGCCCCACCATGGCGTCTATCTCACCGCGCTGAAGCTTCTGCTCCAGCTTGCGTGCATTGCTCTGCACGAACACGATGTTCTTGCCGAGTTCCTCCGCCATCTTTACGCTGAGGTCCACGGCCAGTCCCAGAAGACCGGTTCTGTCCTCGTTGAGAAAGGACAGCGGCGCGGAATGGGGAGGCACGCCGATGACCAGCGACTCTCCACGGTCCGGCATGTCGGCACAGAGCGCACGGAACGGAAGACAAAGCAGACAGACGAAAAGAACAAGCATGGACGGTCGATGCATGAGAGACTCCTCATCATGATAAAACACCATGAGGCTTTTCGCCGCAAGCAGAAAAAACGTGCGGCCTTCCGCACACGACTGCCAGGCATGTGCGGAAATTCTCACGTCTGCTCGGGAAAGAAAAATCAATCCCCCTGATATTGCACGAAAAAGCAAAATGGCACGTTCTTTGCTTAGAGAAAGACAAGACCACGCCTTCAACTTCACAAAGGAAGAATCATGAATCGTCGTCAATTTCTCATGGGACTGTCCGCGGCTGCCGCAGCCACGGCGGCGCCTTCCCTGAGCTGGGCATTTCCTTCCGTATTCCCTCATGGAACCACCATCTACAAACCGGAAAAATGCTGGAACGGCTATACCGTGTTCGGTGTGGAAACGGCCGGACAGGGCTGCGTTCTCATCGACATGAACGGCAACGTCGTGCACGAATGGAAGAACGTGAGCGAGCTTGAGCATCCCACCAAGCTGCTCAAGGGCGGCTATGTCATGGGCGCCACCCGGCAGAAGCCGGAAATGAAGGGCCGCACCTTCGGCGATCCCATGTCCGCCGACCTTTCCATCTGCGACTGGAACGGCAAAATAGTGCGCAACATTCCGCTTGCCGGCATGCATCACGATTTTCAGGTGGAAGGCAACCCCACCGGCTACTTCTCCCCTTCCATGGGAGTGGAGTACAAGCCCGACGGAAAAATTCTCGTGCTCTCCCATCTGTTCACCGAAAACCCCGCCATCACGAAGAAGGCGCCTCTCGACGACGACTACATCTTCGAGGTGGACAAGGACAACAACATTGTCTGGGACTGGAAGGCCTTTGAGCACTTCGACGAGCTGAAGCTCCCCGAAGACATGAAGAAGACCATGTACAGGTTCCCCACCTGGCAGATGACCCGCACGCCGGGCGTGAAGGCCGCCGACTGGATGCACATGAACTCCGCCTCCTACCTCGGCCCCAACCACTGGTACGACGAAGACCCGGTGAAGTACGCGGTCTTCAATCCCGAAAACATCATCTGCTCCTGCCGTCAGCTCAACACCTGCTTCATCATCGACAAGGCCACCAAGAAAATCGTGTGGCAGATAGGCCCCACCTTCTACCCCGACGACAAGTGGATCTTCGCAGGCAAGGAATACAAGCGCGCCCTGTACCGCCTCGGTCAGATCGTCGGTCAGCATCACTGCCACATGATACCCGCGGGCCTTCCCGGCGCGGGCAACATTCTGGTGTACGACAACGGCGGCTTTGCTGGCTACGGGGAAAGAAATCCCACCTCCCCCATGGGCTGGAGCAACGCCCGCCGCGACTATTCGCGCGTCGTCGAGTTCGATCCGGTCACGCTCAAGAAGGTGTGGGAACACTCCGCCGCCACCATGGGCCTGCGAGAGACCTACAAGTTCTACAGCGACTACGTGAGCTCCGCCCAGCGCCTGCCCAACGGCAACACCCTCATCACCAACGGCGCCGTGGGTCAGTTCCAGGAAGTCACTCCCGAGCATGAAATCGTGTGGGAATACATAAGCCCCTGGTACAATCCCAACGGCAAGTTCAACCTGGTGTATCGCGCCTACCGCGTGCCATACGACTACGTTCCCCAGCTCAAGAAGCCGCAGGAATTCGCCGTCACTCCGCCCGAGAACACCACCTTCACCATTCCCGCCAGCAAAACGCCCTATAAGGCGAAAGGCTGATTTTTCCCCGACAGGGGAAAACGGCTTTCCCCCTTCCCCGGCCGGAAGAACGGAAGGTCGGTCTCATGAACGATGGAGCGCTTCCATCATAAACGCTCTTATGGAGCAGACATGAAAAAATCCCTTGCAACACTTCTTCTCGGCGCGTTTCTCTGCGCATCCTCCCCGGCGCTGGCCGAGGACGTGGAGCTCGGCCCCGACGCCTTCGACCTGAACAAGGCCACGGCGGAACAGCTCATGGAGATACCCGACGCCAACATCACCCCGGAAATGGCCGATGAAATAGTAGAGATGGCCAAAAGCAAACCCTTTGAACTGCCCGAGGACTTTCTGAAGGTACCGGGGCTGGACAACCACACGCTCCAGGCCATCAATCCCATTGAGCATGACGGAACCCTGTGGTACGATCCCGACGCCGAACTGACGCTGGCCCCCTCAAAGTGCTGATTTCATCGGAGAACAATATGCACATGACCCGCATTGCCATACCGCTGCTTGCAGTCTGCCTGACGGCTGCTCCCGCGTATGCCGGGTCTTTCAGCTTCAACAGGGCCAGCGCGGAAAAAATGGTGCGGGACTGCGCGGAAGAAGGCGTGATCCTGCCCATGGAAACGGCGCTGGCCATTGTCGAGGCCCGCTCCGACAGACGCTTCATCAGCATCGGCGACCTTACCGACATCCCGGGCATGACGAAAGAACTCATCAGGGAACTTGACCCCATCGAGGAAGAAAACGACCTCGTGTTCAATCCCAACGCCATGCCCGGCATGAAGTCGTACTGATTCCCGCCGTCTTCCGGCCCGCCACTCATCCTTCAACCTTCCGCCAAAGCGCCTTCCGCCCTTCTCCGGGCGGAAGCGCCAAGGCACCTCTGCCGCCTTCGCGGCCTGTTTTCAGCCCATAAATCTTCACTTTCTGCCGAGAGCTGTCCTGCCGTGCGAGAACCTGCCCTCGCAGAACAAACGTTCAGGAGGATCTTGTGAACAATTTCTGGAAAACAGGAGCCTGCGCCCTGGCCTTGTCGTTGTTTCTTCCCTGCGCGGCCATGGCCGAGGGAGACACGATCAGCTTCAACAAGGCTCCGGCCGACATCCTTGTGGAAGTCACGGACGGCATCATTGATGAAGACCTCGCCAAGGCCATTGTCGCCTACCGCGAAAAGAACGGTCCGTTCAAGACCGCTTCCGATCTTCGCAACGTGCCCGGCATGACCGCCGTCATCTTCGGCATGCTCGGCCCCACGGAAGAAGGCGGCGACGTGGTGTACGAAACGGAAATTCCCACCGGAATGCACAGCTATTAAACCCTGAGGAGGGAAGGGTATGAAAAAACTTTTTGCCACAGCGGCCATGGGACTTTTTCTGGGCATGAGCGCCTCCGCGCTGGCGGCTCCCAGTGTTTATCCCACCGGCACCACGGTCTATGATCCTGCGCAGGCTCAGAACGGCTATGTGCTCATCAGCGTGGACTTCAAGGACATCTACGCCAAAGTGGACAACCGTGAAGCCTTCAAGGGCGCTCCCGACTTCAACAGCGTGGCCGACGTGCCCAGAGCCGAAGACAGCGACGTGGTCTTCCTCATGGACATGAACGGCAACGTCGTACACTCCTGGAAGGATCTCGGAAACAACAAAAAGTGCTACCTGCTGCCCGACGGCCATCTGCTGAGCTTCAGTGAAACCCGCAGCGAAGTGACGGAATACGACTGGGACGGCAAGGTGGTGTGGAACTTCGCCACCAAGCTCGGCCCCCATCACGACGGCCGCCGCCTGCCCAACGGCAACACCCTGATTCTCTGCTACGAAACCGTGCCCGACAGCGTCATCAAGAAGGTTGAAAACCAGACCACCCAGTGGTGGGGCACCCAGGACCGCAAGAACGCCAAGCTGCGCGGCGACATGCTCATTGAAGTGAATCCCAAGGGCAAGGTCGTGTGGTCGTGGAGCTCTTCCGATCATCTCGACATCAACCGCTACATGCCCCTCACCGGCATGGCTGACTGGACGCACGGCAACACCCTTTCCATCATTCCTCCGAACAAGTGGTACGACGCCGGCGACAAGCGCTTCAAGCCCGGCAACATTCTTTACAACCCCCGTCATTTCGATGAATTCGTCATCATCGACAAGGACAGCGGCGACATCGTCTGGTCTCTGAAGGGCTTCAAGGCCATGGGCGGCCTCGGCCAGTGCCATGAACCCATCATGATCGAAAAGGGCAAGCCCGGCGCCGGCAACATCATGGTGTTCGACAACGGCCTGTTCACCCGCAACGGCGCTCATGCCGCCCAGACCGTGATATGGGAAATCGACCCCACCACCAGCAAGGCCGTGTGGCGCTACATGCCCGCTCTTGCCGGTAACGTGCGTCTTCTGAGCAAGTACAAGGGATCCGCCTACAAGATGGACAACGGCAACGTGCTCATTTCCGAAGACTACGCCGGCCGCGCCTTCCAGGTGAAGCCCGACGCCACCCATCCCGATGGCGGCTCCATCGTGTGGGAATACGTCTATCCTTCCGTGATTTCCCGTACCACCCTGTATCCCTATGACTACTGCCCGCAGCTCAAGGCCATGAAGAAGCCCGCGGAACTCAAGGTTTCTCCGCTTGATCCCGCAGACTGGAAGGTCCTGCCCGACGTGGAACGCAAGGGCGACGTAGTGGTCAAGGTCGGCAAGTAGTCAATCATACGCTTTTCCACCCGGCGCGACGTTCGCGCTCTTCTCCAAGGCCGCTTCTTTTCCTGCCCGTCTCTGGAAAAGGAGCGGCCTTTCTGCATATTCCTTCCTATCTATGCAAAAACGCATATACAAAAAAGTAATAAAGCCCGCACAGCCAAGGCAGGAACCCAGAAAAACAGGTGTGTAATTGGTAACATTTTCCCGACATCCAGAGAACACCCTTTAGTTTCTCTGGAACTCGCCTGAGAAATGCTGTATAACCTTGCTGAACCTTCGCATATTGCGACAAGTCTTTCTACAACACCTCAAACCGTGGAGAAATCCCATGCGCAGCTTTGGAAAAGTACTGCTGGCGTCTCTGCTGGCCCTGGGCTTTACCGCTTCCGCCTAGGCCTATCCCTCCGTGTTTCCCACCGGAGTTACCATCAATAAGCCCGACAAGGCCTACAACGGCTACACCGTCATCGGCTACGGCACGCCGCGCGTCATCGACATGAACGGCAATCTGGTCAAGGAATGGAAAGGCTACAGCGGCATGCCCAACAAGGCACTGCCCGGCGGCTACATGATGACCTGCGGCAACGGCTGGAAAGACGGCCAGCAGGACAAAATCAACGTGGTCACGCTCGACTTCAACGGCAAGAAGGTGTGGGAGTTCCGCAACTGGCAGGCCGTTCCCGCCATCGCCGGAGAACCCGCCAAGGACGGCAAGACCATGATTGCGCGTCAGCATCACGACTTCCAGCGCAAGGACGCCCCGGTGTACTACGAGCCCGGCTTCGACAAGGCTCTCCCCGACGCGGCGGAAACCACGCTCATTCTGAGCCATACCAACGAAAAGGTTGCACGCATCAATCCCAAGGTGCAGCTCGTCACCGACGTGCTGCTTGAAGTGAACGCCAAGGGCGAAGTTGTCTGGAGCTGGAAGCTCTCCGATCACGTGGACGAACTCGGCTTCGACAAGCACGCCTTTGCCGCCATGAACTCCTTCCCGCCCGCGGACAACCGCGCCGCCGGTCGCCACGGCCTCAACTTCAAGAGCGGCCAGGGCTACGACTGGATGCACATCAACTGCGCAAGCTACGTGGGCCCGAACAAGTGGTTCGACGCCGGCGACAAGCGCTTCAACCCCGACAACATCATCGTCAACAGCCGCGACTCCAACATGATGTTCATCATCGATCGCGCCACCGGCAAGGTGGTGTGGCGTCTCGGCCCGAACTTCGCCCCCGGCACCGAAGACTTCAAGGTGGGCCAGATCGTGGGCGCGCACGGCATTCACATCATTCCCAAGGGCCTGCCCGGCGAAGGCAACATCCTGTTCTTCGACAACGGCGGTCTCGGCGGCTACGGCGCTCCTACCCCGGATCGTCCGATTTCCGGCTTCCACAACGTGCAGCGTCCCTACAGCCGCGTGGTGGAATTCAATCCCGTGACCAAAGAAATCGTGTGGGAATACGACTGGCACAAGAATCACAAGGGCATGCTCGGCCACATGGACTTCAAGTTCTTCAGCCCCTTCGTCAGCTACGCGCAGCGCCTGCCCAACGGCAACACCATGATCACGGAAGGCGACATGGCCCGCGTGTTCGAGCTCACGAGCAGCAACGAAATGGTGTGGGAATACCTGTGCCCCTACAGCTCCGAAACCATGAACATTCTGTATCGCTCCTACCGCATAGGCTATGAATGGATGCCCGGCGCCTCCCACGCCGAAGAAGTGGGCGTCGTTCCTCCGGACAACAATCTCTTCTATCTGCCCAACGCCAAGGGCGAATATCCCAAAACCGGCCTTGAGGGCGACGTGGTGAAGGCTTCGCTGACCGCCGCGCAGACCCAGGCCGAAGAGAGCGACGAAGCGTTTGAAGACGAAGCCGCCACCTCCATGCACAACTACTAAACAAGACCCCGCGTCCGGCTTTCCCCGAAGCCGGACGCCACGCCTCCCCGGAGGGCCATGCGCAGACACATCCGACTCTCCCCGCTCTGAGCAAAGTCGCCGCGCTGGCATCTGTCCGCCGCCTTCGGGCGAGGCACTGTCAAGCAAGCAGGCTCTGCCCGCCTTTCTGCAAAAACATCCCGCCCGGTTCCCTGCCCGGACGGGATGTTTTTTCTTCGTCGGAGAAAAATCCTTTTTGTCCTGAGGCTGCTCCGGCTTGTCGCCGCGCCCTCTTCGACCTGTCCGTGCAGCCCGCCTGCGTCCTCTTTTGCTGCACAACCTCCTGCGGAAACGCCTGCATTTCCGCCTTGCTCACCTCGTCGGCCGGAATCGGCCGGAAAAAGAAGCTCGCCTGCATGAAAACTTTTTTCCTGCGGCTTTTCGTCTTTTCTTACGCCTCTCGTTTCTTTCACAAAAACACGGCCACAAAGCCCTTCCCCTGCGACATGATTTCTGCAACACTGTGCCCGTTTCCGCACGGTGCGGAAAATCTTTTCCGCGCCGAAGAACACGCGGAAATTTCAAACCTTTTTTTGCAGGATGGCACTCATGAGCAGTCTTGTTTTTTCCGCACTCGCGGCCGCATCCTTTTTCATTCCGGCCCTTCTGCTCTCTCCCCGCAGGGCAAAAGCCGCGGAAGTCATGTCCACCCCTACCGGCGTTCTGATCCATGACAAAGAAAAGGCTCAGGCAGGCTATACGCTGATCTCTCCCATGCAGTCCACGTCGAGCTACCTTCTCGACATGGAAGGCAACGTGGTGCACGAGTGGAAGACCGCCGGACTTCCCGGCCTCTACGCCGAACTTCTGCCGAACGGCAACCTGCTGCGCGGCATACGCTACGAAAAGAAGGTTCCCTTCGGCGGGGTGTCCGGCGGACTTCAGGAAATCGACTGGGACGGCAACGTGGTGTGGGAACACAACATTTACGACGAAGGCAGGCTGAGCCATCATGCCTTCGACCGCATGCCGAACGGCAACACCCTCATCGTGGCATGGGAACACAAGACCTGCGAGGAGGCCGAGGCCAAAGGACGCAAGCCCGGAACTCTGCCCAGGCCCGGCGACGACACCGGGCATACGCCCGCCTATGACGGCCTGTGGGCCGACTACATCGTGGAAGTCGACAGGAACGGTCAGGAAGTCTGGTCATGGCACGCATGGGATCACATCGGCACGGGCAGGGATGCGTTCGACATCAACTACCGCCTGCCCATCAAGAACTACTACGGCGACTCCGACTGGATGCACATCAACAGCGTGCGCTACAGCGCAGAAAAAAATCAGATTCTCATAAGTTCCCGAAACTTCTGCGAAGTCTTCATCGTGAACCACGACGAGGAAGGCCGCGTGATCTGGCGCTTCGGCAATCCCGCAAGTCACGGAGAAGGAACCTTGCCCTCCTTCTGCGACGACGGCAGTCAGGTGCTCTTCGGCAATCACGACGCCACCTGGCTCGGCAACGACCGCATATCCCTGTTCGACAACGGCTGGCAGCGCCCGCAGGCCAACCGCTCCCGCGCCGTGGTGGTGGACATCGCCTCCGGCCGCACAGTCTGGGAATACGCGGCCAACAGCCTCAATTCCTTCTACAGCGCCTACCAGGGCTCCGCCCAGCATCTTCCCAACGGCAACGTGCTCATCACCTCCACGGCCACGGGGCATATTTTCGAGGTGACGCAGGATAAGCGCGTGGTGTGGGAATACGTGAGCCCCTTCATGAGCGGAGGCAGGGCAAAGGCCATGCTCACGGAAGAAGACGCCACGGCCGACCCCATGGGCGTGAAGGACATCAACCTCGCCTCCAACGTGGTGCACCGCGCCTTCCGCTACGCGCCCGACCATCCGGGACTTGCGGGCAGAGATCTGTCGAAGAAAATCGTCGTCTTCCCCGGCGCGCCCCGCTGGCATGAGCTCTTCGCCCAGGCCGCAGGACTCGACTCTCCCCTGAACGAGCGGTAACCGCGCAAGGATCTCTTCTCACGGGCCTTCGGCATCTGTCCGAGGGCCCGTTTTCTTATCCCTTCTTGTCCATGAGCCCGAACTGCTCGAGCTTGTCGTAGAGCGTTCTTCGGCCTATGCCGAGAAGCTCGGCCGCCTGCGTCTTGTTGCCGTTGCACAGGGAAAGGGCCTGCTGAAGCGCCTGAATTTCGGCGTTGCGCACCGCGTCGGAAAGCGAAAGCGGCGTGTCCGGCAGCGAGCCTTCCCCGGAGCAAGGCACGGAACAGGCCGCAAGATCCGCCATGGACCCCAGGGCCTCCGGCATGAGCCTGTCGCCCTCGGTGAGAAGAAAGGCCCGCTCAAGCACGTTTTCCAGCTCGCGTATGTTTCCCTTCCAGGGCTGCTGGTAGAGAATGTTCATGGCTGCCGGACTTATCTGCGTGACGTTGCGGCCGTAGCGTTCGTTGAAGCGGTTGATGAAAAAGCCTATGAGCGCGGCAAGATCCTCACGGCGTTCCCGAAGCGGCGGCAGATACAGAGGAATGACGGAAAGACGATAGTAGAGATCCTCACGGAAGCGACCGGTCTTCACGTCATCCTCAAGCCTGCGATGCGTGGCGGCAATGAAGCGCACGTCTATGCTCACGCTCCGGTTGCTGCCCACGGGACGTATTTCATGTTCCTGAATGGCGCGCAGCAGCTTGGCCTGCGTGGACGGCGAAAGCTCGCCTATTTCGTCCAGAAACACCGTGCCGCCCTGCGCCTCTTCCAGCAGTCCCCGACGGGTGCTCACGGCGCCGGTGAAGGCTCCCTTCACATGGCCGAAGAGCTCGCTTTCCAGCAGAGATTCCGGCAGCGCCGCGCAGTCTATGGTAAGAAAAGGTCTGTCCCTGAGTGCGCTTGCCCTGTGGATGTACTCGGCCAGACGGCTCTTGCCCGTGCCCGTTTCTCCGGTGATGAGAATGGGCACGCTTGTAGCCGCCACCTTGCCTATGGTCCTGAGCACCTGCTTCATGGACGGACTGTTGTATATGAGGGATACCGGCGTGCTGTTCTCGCGCGGGCTTTCCAGAAGCTGACTGTGCAGCTTCGCGTGCTCGGCGGCCCTCTGCACGAGAGAGGCGAGCTCCGCATTGTTCACGGGCTTGGTCAGATAGCTGTAGGCCCCGAGCTGCACGGCCTCCACGGCGCTTTCAATGGTGCCCACGCCCGTCATCATGATGAAGGGAAGAGAGGCGTCCATGACGCGCACGCGGCGCAGCACCTCAAGCCCGCTCAGTCCGGGCATGGAAAGGTCGCACACCACCACGTCTATGCCGCCTGCGGCAATGCGGGCCAGGGCCCGTTCCCCGTTCAATGCGGTTTCCGTCTTCCAGCCCTTGCGGGAAAAAAGCAGCGCCAGAATTTCATGCCATTCCGGGTCGTCGTCGACCACCAGAATCTGATAACCGCTCTTCCTGCCTTCGTTCATATTCTCACCCCGGAGCATTTTTGCGGAACACACTGTAACGGCAACGGGAGCCCGCGTAAAGAAGCCGCTCCTGCGCGAAACGGAGCACACCTTTGCCCCCGTGTGCAGACGTTCGCACACGCCTTTTCCGGCATTCCGAGAGACCATGCGGAATATTTTTGCATAATCCGTTGCAATCATTTTAAATCATGTTTTTGGAACGATTCCTGCATATCTGCGGTATGGCGGAATTTACCCGTTTCATCCGGCGCACACGCCAGTTCAAAACGGAAAATCCGTTCTTTCGACCGGACCATTCTAACCACAAGGAAGTTTTGATGAACAAACTTCTCGCTTCCGGCGCCGCCGCAGCGCTTCTCTGCCTTCTTTGTTCCGGCGCCCCGGCCGCGGAAAGTCCGCATGGCCTTGCTCCGGCGGGCGACATGCCCTTCATTCCCGACCTCGGAGGCCTGCGGCACAAAGCCTTCAAAAACCAGTACGGCGAGCCGCGCGAACTTTCCGAAGCCGTTCTCGTCCGCAAAAGCTCCGTGAAGGACGGCAAGGCCGTCGTTCCTGCGGGCGGCCTGTGCTACATTTCCGAGACGGACGAAGACGCCGCTCCCTTCCGGCGCGATCCGTTCCTGCTCCTCGGAGAACACGCCTATCTCGTGGACAGCAGAACGAGCGTGCGCACCGTGAAGAACGTCAGTCTGAAAAAGGGCGAAAAGGTGCCTGTGGACAAGGCCGGCTACCGGCTCTGGTTCGACTACGCCACCGACCACTACGACCTGCCCTACATTCAGATGGCGCTCATCGCTCCTTCGGGTCACTGGCCCATGGAATTTTCCGTGTCCTCGAAGTTTCCCGCCATCAGGGATCTGCCCGACCGCAGTCACATGGAAGGCGACGTGGAACAGCTCGACGAGTTCTTCCTCGACCCTGTGTTCGAATACGGCGCAAGCCGCTTCGAGGTGAAGGACCACGACTTTCAGAAGGCCACCTTCGCCTCGCTCTCCTATCCCGTCATTGAGGAGGCCACGTTCTCTCTTTCCCGGCCCGTGGTGCTGGACCTTCGTCAGGAGGAATACCGCCTGTACGGAACGAAGCGCATCTACGCCTTCCGCGAGAACAGCGGATTCCGCGTGCGCGTGACGAATCTCGGCGGCGACAAGGTGCTGGCCGAAAAGCTGATTCGTCCCGTAAGCTCCCAGGGCTACAAGGATGCCGAAAACGAAAAGGACGCCTACAGTCTCACCGTGCCCGGCGAGGACATGCGCATAGAAATAGCCGTTCAGCCCGAATGGCTGCGTCATTCCGACTTCGTGCCGTGGTCCGACGCCGTGCCCCACGACTGGCAGGACGGCATGCTGAGCCTCGTTGTCTACCGCGACCTCGTCACCGTGAAAAACGGGGACAAATGGCCGCTTGATCCCCGCTACACCGTGGGACTCGAAGCCAGCCTGCTCACGGGCAAGCTTCAGCGCCTCACGCTGGAGAACGCCGAGGCCTTCACCCTCGACAAGGGCAACGACAGCTACGACGGCCCCGTCAAATATTCCGACGTGTGGAACCGTCCGGCCTTCCGTCTGGTGGCCGACGACATCGACGGCGACCGTGTGAAAAGCTGCTACGTGCGCGACGCCTTCTTTCAGCGCACCGACAATCTGGTCTTCTCGGACAAGGGCCGCAAGAACATCGACTGCTTCATCGGCCGTGCTCCCACCTTCATTTCCCTTCTGGAAGAAAGCTTTCTCAACCGTCTCGCCATGCCCTCCTTCGGCACCGAGGTGCAGGGTTCGCATTTCACGTCCTTCCCGAGCGTCATGCCGAACATGGCCTTCCATTCGCCCGATCCCACGGCGCCCTTCGGCGGACTCATGCGCGGCTTCGGTCGCGAACAGGTGACCAACCGCAGAGGCGAAAGACTCACCTCTTCCGAAGGGCTCGTCATCCGCGGCAGCTATGTGGACTGGAAGAACAACCGCATCGTCATTCCGCCCTCCGGCCTGTTCTACACCTCTCGCAACGCCCGCAACGTGCGCGCCCTGAACGGCGAAACCTTCTACATGCTCGGCCGCCGGGCCTACATGGCCACCTTCGAGTCCACCACCTTCACGCGCCGCAACTTCGACATAGACTTCTGGCGCGTGCAGCCCGACGCCAGCCTGCACCCCGTCTACTGGCAGGATCAGCCGCTCGGCGTGAACAACAAGGTGCTGCGCTTCACCGAAAAGCATCTGCTCGACGACAGACCCATGGCGCAGATCAACGTGGTGAAGTACTCGGGCAACAACTTCGGCGCGCCCTTCGAGCTCGCCCAGGGCCTCAGCCGGGAACAGGGCGACCGCTACTATCTGCACGACCGCTTTGCCGAAGGCGCCACCTGGATCGAACCGGAATTCGTGGGCGAAGAGTACGTTCGCGTAAAGAGCTTCGGCACTCCCGCCATCAAGTGCGTGGAATACACCTACGAAAAGCCCGTGCGCGCCCTGCTCGCTCCCGGCGAGGAAAAGGCCCTCGGCAAAAAACACACGCTCAGGCTCGTCTCCTTCGACGAGGCCGCCGGAACCGCCACGGTGGAAATCCGCAGAAACGACGGTTCGCTGAAGGAAACGAGAACGCTCGGCCCCCTCAACGACGAGACCCGCGCCTTCCTGCCCCAGCATCAGCGCGTGGTGAACTCCCTTCAGTTCACCTTCGACGAGGGCAAAAACAAGGTCCTTGCCGAAATGGACGTGAAGACGCCCTTTGAAAAGGGCAAGGCCGCCTTCTACACCTATGTCGACCTGAAGAAGCTCGAAAGCGACACGCCCTTCGAGGGCGATCCGCGCTTCATGGTGCGGCCCGACGTGTGCGGTCACTGCTATCAGCTCAACGAAGTGCTGCTGGACAATCCCGAGCCCATCATTCTGGACAGGGAGCATCCCCGCTTCGACGGTCCCCGCATGGCCGACGGCAAGCCGCAGTTCAGCATCGTCATCGACAGCTTCGACGGCGAAATGATCCACGCCTGGCACATCGAGACCAATTACCGCAAACGCGTGTTCAAGAGCGCCAACCTGGCCTTCCAGCCGCGCAACAACATAGACGTGCTCATGGGCGTCAACGGCACCATCGAAGGCTTTCTGCGCGCGTCGCTCATGGAGCGCTCCGCCTGGCAGGAGTACTGGCGCACAGGCACGCATCCCCATCCAGAACGCGGGCTCGACGCATGGCTGGCCCGCAAGTTCCAATAACAGGCAGGTACTAGCATGAACATTCCCTACGAGGAGCGCCGCCGCTCCTTCCTCAGCTGCCTCTACAGCACGCAGGAAATCCTGCCCGGTCTGCTGGCCATGTTCTTCATTGCGCTGTTCTCCAACAATCTGGCGGGCAGTCCCAACCCCTTCACGCTGGAAAACCTGTTTTCCTGGCTCGATGCCGTCATCGGCCCCGTGAACCATCAGCCCATCTTCCAGACGCTGAACTCAAACTTCGTATGGAATCCCTTTCTGATGGGGCTTGTCATCGGCAACGTGTTCGGCGTGCCGGACTCGTGGAAACGGGGGCTGTCGCTCATCCACGTTCTCATGCCGCTCGGCATCATCATGCTGGCGCCGCACTTTGTGTTCAGCCACGCGGCAAAGGCGGGATGGCCCCTCATTCTCTTCGCCTTCGCCGTCATGGTGTTCACCGCCGTGATCACCCTCGTTCTCGGCAGGGCCCTCCGCATGGACGACCGCCACTACTCCACCATCGCGGGCGCGCTCTCCACGGGCGACCCCCATGTGGTGGCCATTCTCATGCCCATGCTGAAATCCAAGGGCGGGCAGGTCATCAATGCGCTCGGCTGCGTTCTTCTCTTCGGACTCGCGGCCTCCTTTCTGCTGCCCCTTCTCGGACACGCCCTCGACATGAACGACGAGGCCTTCGCCGTGCTCTCCGTGTTCGGCATCGGCAACACGGGACAGATGTTCAACGCGGCCTTCGGCTTCAGCTACGAGGCGGGTCACTGGGCCCACTACTTCGACAGCGTGCGCAACGCCCTCATGCCCGCAGGTTTCCTGTTCGTGTTCTTCGTCATGTTCCTGCGCGCAAGAATGTTCCCCGACGATGAAACCGTCATGGCCACGAAAGCCCACAAAAAGCTTCCTCTGTTCATCGTGGTCTTCATCATCGCCTGGATCGCGGTGCAGTTCCACGTGGTCAAGGAACCCGCCCACCTCGCCATCTTCGAGCTCGTGAAGTGGGACTTCTCCCTGGCCGCCGCAGCCCTCGGCCTTTCGCTTCCCCTGCGTGAAATAGCGCAGTGGGGACTGCGCGGCGTCGCGCTCACCTTCGCTTCCGGCATCATGCGCATAGCCCTTCTCGCCGGATGCCTCATGGCCGCGGCCCATTTCAACCTTCCGCTCTTCTAAGGAGTCCATCATGCGCCATTCCCACACCATAGACGATGAAGGCTTCGACTACATGGCCAACACCGGCGAAGAGGAACATGACCGCGACATGGTGGGCATCGTTCTTGCCGTCCTCTTCATGCTGCTCGCCGTGCTCTTCCAGCGCACGGGCCTGCTCTGACATGCCATGACTCTCCGACAGGCATTCACCATGTCGGGAACTCCTGAACCGGCCGGGGTACCAGACCCGGCCGGCCATGCCGGGCCCGGCCTTCCCCGGCGCTGATTCCGCCACGGCCAACCCTTTCCAGTGTCTACCCTCAAGGAAACACCATGACAGGCATCACCTTCTATCTTCAGATACTGTTCGCCCTGCTCCTTTTCTGGGCCACGGCAACGGCCATCTACATGGGCGTGTTCCGCGCCCACAGTCCCCGGTGCGGCGCGGGCCGCAGGCATCTTTGCCTTGCCGCCTCCTCGCTGCTTTCCCTTGTCATCTGCTTTTTCATGTATTCCTGGTCCTACCTCAGCTGGTAACAACGAAAAAGGAGCTTTTCATGACCCGTTCCCTCATTTCCGCTCTTGCCCTCGCTCTCTGCCTTTCCTTTTCCTCCGTCGCCCTTGCCGAGGATGAAGGCGTCAACGTCAACACCGCCACCCAGCAGGAACTTTCCTCCGTGCCCGGTCTGAATGCCGATCTGGCCAAGGCCATCGTGCAGTACCGCGAGGAAATGGGCGACTTCATGTCCATCGACGAGCTTGCCGACGTGCCCGGCATGGACAAGGACGCCCTTGAACAGGCCAGGCAGTCCCTGCGCGTGGACGCCATTTCCGGCGCGGAATGCAACTGCTGATTTTTCCTGTCCTCCCCTGAAACGCAGAAAGGCGACGGAACACAAGTTCCGCCGCCTTTCTGTTTCTATTGCCGCTCAGCTATTCGTCCGTTTTCACGGGCGAAGCCTTGAGCGAATGCTTGAGGGCCCTGTCTATCTTCACGTTCACGAACTCGCCGGGACGGCCCGCGCCCTCGGGCATGGTCACGTTGACCATGTCGCCCCACGGGTCGCGGCCCTGCCATTCGTTGTTCTGCTCCGTCCTTCTCTGGCTCGGTCCCTCGAGAAGCACGTCGGTCACAAGACCCGCGCGGCTTTTGAGCCACGCTTCGACACGCTCGTTCTGAAGGCTCTGGAGCCTCTCCAGCCTTTCAAGCTGCACCTCGTGGGGAATCTTGAACGGCATGGCAGAGGCGCGCGTGCCCGGCCTGTCGGAATAGCAGAAGGAAAAGCTCGACATGAAGCCGCAGCTGTCTATGGCCTTCAGCGTGTCCTCAAATTCCTCTTCCGTTTCCGAAGGAAATCCCACGATGAGGTCCGTGGAAAGCGCAATGTCGGGCCGGGCCTTTCTGAGTCCCTCCACCACGGAAAGATAGCGCTCCATATTGTAGCCGCGGCCCATCTTCTTCAGCATGGAATCCGAGCCGGACTGAAGCGGCAGATGAAGGCGCGGGCAGAGCTGCGGAAGCTCGGCGAACATGTCGATGGTCTCCTGCGAGAAGTCGCGGGGATGCGCGGACACGAAACGTATGCGCCGCAGTCCCGGAATGGCCGCCACCTGCCGCAGAAGCTCGGGGAACGTGGTGCCGTCGCCGCTCTTGTCGTTGCCGAACACGTTGACGTTCTGCCCGAGCAGGGTGATGTCGCCCGCGCCCCGCGCCACCCAGGAGCGGCACTCGTCAAGCACGGCCTGCGTGGAACGCGACTTGCGCGGCCCGCGCGTGTAGGGAACGATGCAGTAGGCGCAGAAGTTGTCGCAGCCCTGCATGATGTTCACGTAGGCCACGGGCGTGACGCCTTCCTGCTCCGGGCGGCCCGCCGCATCCACAAGGCAGGGATCACGATCGGGAAACACGTCGGTGAAGTCGAGATAGGAAAGCTTCAGCTTCGGCTCGTTCAAAAGCCGCACGAAGGCTTCGGGCACGGAAGAAACGCCGTCGGTTCCCGCCACAAGGCGCACCTGCGGATGGCGGCGCATGAGCTCCTCGCCGAGCTGCTGGGCCACGCAGCCCGCCACGCCCACCACGGCACGCGGGTTGGCCCGCTGCACGCGGCCGAGGGCGCTGTAAACTTTCTGTTCCGGCTTCTCGCGCACGGAGCAGGTGTTGATGAACACCACGTCGGCCTCTTCCAGAGGCTTTTCCTCAAAGCCCAGACGCATGAGCGCGCGCTCAACCCACTGGGAGTCGTTGACGTTCATCTGACAGCCGAAGGTGATGCAGTGAAATCCGCTCTTGCCCATCCATGGTCTCCTGAAAAAAGTATCGCTCTCAGGGAGCGTTCATGTCTTTTGCGGCGGGGAACAGCCGCCTCTGTGTCCCGCTCAAAAAAACGCCACTCTGCCGTGCTTCCGACCAAAGGGACGACGGGCAAAGGGCCCGGAAGCGCCGCAGACGGGCTGCCGACGCGGCCTACATGCCGAAAAAGCGCCTCGCGTTCTCTCCCGCAAGCGTCCAGAGCTCTTCCGTGCTCATGGAAAGTTCCGGGGCAAGGCGCTCGGCCGTGAACACGGCAAGCGCCGGCTCGTTGGTCTTGCCGCGCCAGGGTTCCGGGGCAAGATAGGGACAGTCCGTTTCCAGCATGAGCCGTTCGGGCAGAACCGCGTGCAGCGCCTCGCGCACCTCGGCGTTGGCCTTGAAGGTGGCCGCGCCGCCGAAGGCGATGTGCCAGCCGCGCTCCATGATCTGCCTCGCCCTTGCCGCATCGCCGCCGAAGCAGTGCCAGAGAAGGGGGCGACCCGGCATGTCCTCCTCGTCGAGGATGGCGAACATCCTGTCCCATGCCTCGCGGGAATGAATGACCACGGGCTTGTCCAGCTCCCTGGCGAGCCTGAGCTGTCTGCGGAACCACGGCTCCTGAAGCGCGGAGGGAGAATAGCCTTCCTCGTAATGATAATCCAGCCCGATTTCTCCTATGGCGCGGATGAGAGGGTCGCTCTTCACCGCGTCCACCAGATGCTCCCACTCCTCTTCGTCGGCCGTGAGCACATCCTCGGGATGCAGGCCGCGGACGAAGCAGATGTCGGGAGCCTTGGGCAGTGCGGCCGCGGCGTTCAGAATGAGATCGCGGTTCGATGCGTAGCGCTCGTGCTGAAGAAACATGTGCACGATGAGCGACACGCCGGAAGACGCGGCTCTTTCCAGCATGCCGGAAAGGTCGGGCAGAAGACGCTCGTCGTCAAGATGCGCGTGGCTGTCCGCGCCGGTGAACGGCAGGCCGAGGCTCTGCGGCAGCGGCCTGTTTTTCTTTGAAGACATGGCTATTCCTGTGCTCCTGCCGCAAGCTTTCGCACAACGTCGCTCCACACCTCGGCAGGGTCTATGTTCTTCATGCAGGCAAAATGACCTTTTGGACACGACTTGTGCCCGTGCAGCCCGCAGGGCCGGCAGGGCACGTCCGCCTCTATGACGGTGCTCGTCTCTCCTCTCGGCGCAAAGCC
Organism: bacterium; assembly: GCA_037230945.1. Taxonomy (GTDB): domain Bacteria; phylum Desulfobacterota; class Desulfovibrionia; order Desulfovibrionales; family Desulfovibrionaceae; genus Mailhella. The sequence continues at coordinate 82,142 of JAXUUT010000079.1, read as the reverse complement.
GAGAGAGCGCACCGTGGGGCCGAACAGCGCCGTCACCGGAGTATGCTGCGCCCAGGCCAGATGCATGGGCCCGGAATCGTTGGTGACGTAGTCATCGAGCCTGCCGAGCACCGCAGCCAGGGAAAGCAGCGAGGTTTTCCCCGAAAGGTCGAGAAATCCGGCCTCTTTTCCGCGAACGCCCGCAAGGGCACGGACATGGGCGGCCGTCTTCTCCTCGCCGGGACCGGCAAGCAGCACGGCGTTCATGCCGTCATCCAGGGCCCGGCGCAGAATACAGGCAAAGCCCTCCGGCGTCCAGCGCTTCGTGGGCCACACCGAACCCGGATGCAGACCTATGGTCTTCTTCCCTGCAGGAAGAGGCGCAAGCAGCCTGTCCGCCTCCTCCACGGCGCGGGCGGGAAGCACGAGATGCGGCCAGCACAGCTCCCTGTCTTCCAGAAGCGCGTAAGGCACGTCCAGCGCCTTTGCCAGAAGAAGCAGACGCTCTATTTCCTGAAGCTCGTCGAAGCGGCGGCTCACCCGGCGCGTGAACACGAAGCGGGAGAGCGCGGCCTCGGCGTAGCCTGCGCGCACGGGGGCTCGGCTCGCCCAGGCCATGTACGAGCTGCGCAGGCTGAGATGGGCGTCCACCCAGATGTCGTAACCCCGCTCCGCAATGCCGCGTCCCTCGCGGAACACGGCGGCAAGGCCCCTGTCCTTCCCGCGCTTGTCGCAGGAGAACACGCGGGAAATCTCGGGCTGCGCCTCATAAAGAGAGGCAAGGCCTCCGCGCACGTAAAAATCAAGCTCCGCCTCGGGCCACGCGGCCTTGAGAACACGGATGAGCGGCAGCGTGAGAACGGAATCTCCCAGAAATGCGGTGTTCCATACGGCGATGCGCATGATGTCCTCAGCAGATGCGGGGCAGCTGCGCGCCTTCCAGCATGGAAAGGAGCCTTGAGCCGCCCATGAAGGTACGAAGTTCCACGCGGGGCCTCTCCGAGGCCGTCACCTCTCCTATGACGGCCGCCTCCGCGCCGAACTCACAGGACTTCATAACGGAAAGCGCCGCCTCCGCCTTTTCGCGGGGAAGAATGCAGATGAGCTTGCCTTCGTTGGCAAGGTACAGAGGGTCAAGGCCGAGCACGTCGCAGCCTGCGCGCACGCTCTCGTGCACCGGCACGGCGGCCTCCTCCACGACAATGCCCACACCGGACTGCCCGGCTATCTCGTTGAGCGTGGTGGCAAGGCCGCCGCGCGTGGGATCGCGCAGAACGTGAATGTCCCCCACTTCCTCAATGAGCCGCTCCACCATGTGATTCAGAGGCGCGCTGTCGCTCGCCACGTCTGCGGCAAAGGTGAGATTGTCGCGCCTTGCCATGACCGTGAGCCCGTGATCGCCCATGGAGCCGCTCACGAGCACGGCGTCGCCGGGCCGGGCGGAGCTTCCGGAAGGCGCGGGATCGGCAATGACTTCGCCCACGCCCGCGGTGGTGATGAAAAGCGCGTCGCACGCGCCCCTGGGCACCACCTTGGTGTCGCCCGTCACAATGTCCACGCCCGCCTTCTGCGCGGCGCGGGCCATGTCGGCCACCACGCGCTCAAGAACGTCCGAATCCAGCCCCTCCTCAAGAATGAAAGCGCAGGAAAGATAGCGCGGACGCGCGCCCATCATGGACACGTCGTTCACCGTGCCGTGCACGGCAAGGGACCCTATGCTGCCGCCGGGGAAGAACAGCGGCGTCACGGTGTAGCCGTCCGTGCTCATGGCCACGGGGCCCTGAAGGTCAAGAATGGCCGCGTCGTCCATGCGGCGCAGAATGCCGTTGTCGAAATGCCGGAGAAAAACGTCGGCAATGAGCCTCTGCGACGCCCTGCCGCCGCTTCCGCTGTCGAGAAGAATCTTCATGTCTGGCCTTTGAAAACGAAGAAAAGGGCCGCGCGGGCCCGGGACTTCCCGCCCTGTTCAGAGACGGAAAACGCATTGCAGGGCAAAAGAGTAGCACAAAAAAGGCTAAAGGGAAACGCCCGGCCCCCGGCCCTTCTCGGACCGGACACCGGGCGCTTTCATACGTTCACGCGGTCTGCCGGACATGACGGCGCATACGCCGCCGCAACGCGTGCCTGCCTTTTCCGGCAAGGGCAGGCGGAAGAAAGCCGCCCGCCTCCTCCCGGAAGACGGTGGGGAACGCTACATCCTGCCCTTCAGAAGCTCGGCAATCTGCGTCACGTCCTTGTCGCCGCGGCCGGAGAGGCAGACCATGATGATCTTGTCCTTGTCCAGCGTGGGCGCAAGGCGCATGGCGTGGGCAAGAGCATGGGAGGATTCCAGCGCGGGAATGATGCCTTCCTTGCGGGACAGAACCATAAACGCGTTCACGGCTTCCTCGTCGGTGACGGTGACGTATTCGGCGCGGCCGGAGTCCTTGAGCTGACAGTGTTCCGGGCCCACGCCGGGATAGTCGAGACCGGCGGAAATGGAATACACGGGAGCCACGCCGCCCTTGTCGTCCTGGAGCAGATAGCCGTTGAAGCCGTGCAGGATGCCGGGCTTGCCCTTGCACAGGCTTGCGGCATGCTGCCCGTAGCCCATGCCCCTGCCGCCGGGCTCCACGCCCACGAGCTTCACTTCCGCATCGTCGAGGAAACCGGCGAACATGCCTATGGAGTTGGAGCCGCCGCCCACGCAGGCCACGGCGTAGTCGGGAAGACGGCCTATCTGCTCGATGCTCTGGGCGCGTGCCTCGCGGCCGATGACGGACTGGAAATGACGCACCATGACAGGATAGGGATGCGGGCCCACGGCGGAGCCGAGCACATAGAACATGCTGGGATCATTCACGAAGCAGTCAAGCGCTTCGTCCACGGCCTCCTTGAGGGTACGCTGACCGCTCATGGCCGGACGCACTTCCGCGCCCATCATGCGCATGCGGAACACGTTGAGGGCCTGACGGTGCATGTCCTCCTCGCCCATGTAAACGACGCATTCCATGCCGAAGAGCGCGGCCGTGGCGGCCGTGGCCACGCCGTGCTGCCCCGCGCCGGTTTCCGCCACAAGGCGAGTCTTGCCCATGCGCTTGGCAAGAAGCACCTGGCCCAGCGTGTTGTTGATCTTGTGCGCGCCGAGATGGTTCAGATCCTCGCGCTTGAGATAGATCTGTGCGCCGCCGAGTTCGCGGCTCAGGTTGCGGCAGTGGAAAATGGGAGAGGGACGACCGCAGTAATGGGTGAAGAGATCGGCAAGCTCGGCCTTGAAGTCCGGGTCGTCGCGATATTTAATGAAGGCTTCGTTGACTTCGTTCAGCACCTTCTTGAGAGGCTCGGGAACGAACTGTCCGCCGTAGGGACCGAAGAAACCGGTTTCAAAGGCCTGGGCACAAGTCTTGCTGGATTCGGAAACGCTCATGGTCTGACTCCTTCTCCGGTGGAGCCCGGCCTTCCGATTCCGGCTGTAAAAAAAACCGCGGCCGTTGCTCCGACCGCGGTTCGTATGCTGCTGTAAAAAGAATACTCCAGAACCCGGCCCCTTTAGCAGGGCCACCACCACATGCAGGAAAGAGTTCTGGAAGAGTTCGTGTTCATGGAATCAGCTTTAGCGAAAATCACCCTTTCTGTCAAGGGGAAACGCGATTTTCGGCCGTGCCCCGGCACGGCCCGTCAGATGCCCCGGTAGCGGTACCAGGCCGCGCAGCTTCCCTCGGTGGACACCATGCACGGCCCTGTGGGATTCTGCGGCGTGCAGGCCTTGCCGAAAAGCGGGCACTTGTCCGGCGTGAGCGCGCCGCGCAGAATGTCGCCGCAGCGGCAGCCGGGAATGTGCCCGGCTTCCCCGAGCTCCAGACCGAGGCGCTCCATGGCGTCGAAGCTCTTCCACTCGTCCCTGAGGGCAAGGCCGCTCTCGGGAATGACGCCGAGCCCTCTCCAGCGCGCGTCGCAGACCTGAAACACCGTGTCCATGACGCGCCTTGCCTGCGGACTGCCCTCACGGCTCACGGCGCGCACGTAGGTGTTGCCCACCTCGGGCTTTCCGCGGCGCAGCATGTCGAGCATGAGGCACAGGGCGGAAAGGATGTCGGCAGGCTCGAAACCGCCCACCACGGAAGGCCGGCCGAATTCCTTCGCCAGAAATTCAAAAGGCGCAAGCCCCAGCACCACGGCCACGTGGCCGGGCAGAAGAAAGGCGTCTATGCGCCTCGCCGCCCCGTCGTCGCCCTCAAGCAGCGCGCGCATGGCCGGAGGCACCAGCTTGTTGCAGGGAATGATGCAGAAATTGGAAAGTCCCATGTTCTTCGCGGTCATGACGGCCCCTGCAATGACGGGGGCGGTGGTCTCGAAGCCCACGGAGGGAAAGACCACCGTGTCGCCGGGATGCTCGGCCGCAAGCTTCACGGCGTCGAGGGGGGAATAGACCACCTGCACGCGGGCCCCGTCGGCCATGGCGTGCTTGAGGGAACGTCCGTCCGGCCCGGGCACGCGCAGAAGGTCGCCGAAGGTGGCCACGATGACCTCCGGCCTTTCCGCCGCGCGGATGAAGGCCGCCACCTCCGAGTCGTGGGTGACGCACACCGGGCATCCCGGCCCGGAAAGATGCTCGAGCCCCGCGGGCAGCAGGGAACGCAGGCCGCTGCGGAAAATGGACACCGTGTGCGTGCCGCACACTTCCATGAAGCGCACGGGCCTGCCGAGCGCCTCGAGCTCGGCACTCAGCCTGTCGAGCAGCGCGCGGCACAGCGCCGGATCGTGAAACTGGGAAGACATGTCCATGCGGCCTCCTGAAAAAAAACGTGTTCTTCTCTGGGTAAGCGCGAGAACGCGACCTGTCAACGCAAAGACGGAACACACGGCGCCCGGCAGCAGCAAAAGCACCCGGCATCTCCGCGCGCAGCGCAAAAAGGCGCTTTCCTCCGCCCCGGGCCTCCATCGCATCGCATAAGGAAACGCCCTTCTTCGGAACGTCGCGTTTCCCTGCGGCGCAACACCGGAACGCCGCGCCGGAATACGCAAAAAATGCCTTGACAAATTAATCATTCAAAGATATTTGATATCGTTCTTTGGCCTAACTTTGTGTTTTTATTTTGGAGGAACACATGCCTACTATTCAGCAGCTTATCCGTATCGAACGGAAGAAGGTGGTGAAGAGAAAGAAGACCCCGGCCCTGCAGGAATGCCCTCAGCGCCGCGGCGTGTGCACCCGCGTGTACACCACCACCCCCAAGAAGCCTAACTCCGCTCTTCGTAAGGTCGCCCGTGTGCGCCTGACCAACGGCATCGAAGTTTCGGCTTACATCCCCGGCGAAGGCCACAACCTTCAGGAACACTCCGTCGTGATGATCCGCGGCGGCCGTGTGAAGGACCTTCCCGGTGTCCGTTACCACATCGTTCGTGGTACCCTGGACACCTCCGGCGTGCAGGATCGCCGTCAGCGTCGTTCCAAGTACGGCGCCAAGCGTCCCAAGAACTGATCCTAGAGCCCTGCGCTCCATTTTTATGGCCTCTCAGTGGTTCTGAAGGCCATTGCAACTTGTTTACGGAGGAATCACCATGCCCCGCAAAGGTCCCATTGCCAAAAGGGAGATCTTGCCCGATCCTATTTACAACAGTCGCCTCGTGGCCCGCTTCGTGAACCGTCTCATGTACGACGGCAAGAAGGGCCCCGCGGAAACCATCTTCTACCGTTCGCTGGAAATCCTCGGCGAAAAGACCGGTGAAGACGCTCTGCACGCTTTCGAGAAGGCTGTGGAAAACGTGAAGCCCCACGTTGAAGTCAAGTCCCGCCGCGTCGGCGGCGCCAACTATCAGGTGCCCGTCGAAGTCCGTCCCGAACGCCAGATTTCTCTGGCTCTGCGCTGGCTCATCACCTATTCCCGCGCCCGCGGTGAAAAGGGCATGATCGCCAAGCTGTCCGCGGAACTCATCGATGCCTTCAACAACCGTGGTGGCTCCGTGAAGAAGAAGGAAGACACCCACCGCATGGCCGAAGCCAACAAGGCTTTCGCTCATTTCCGCTGGTAGGCCGCCATGTCGAACCGTACCTTTGAAATCAAGGATCTGCGCAATATCGGTATCATGGCCCATATTGACGCCGGCAAGACGACGACCACCGAACGCATCCTTTTCTACACCGGCGTGAACCACAAGATTGGTGAAACGCACGAAGGCGAGTCCACCATGGACTGGATGGAACAGGAAAAGGAACGCGGCATCACCATCACTTCCGCCGCCACCCACTGCCAGTGGAAGGGCCGCACCATCAACATCATCGACACCCCAGGACACGTGGACTTCACCATTGAAGTGGAACGTTCCCTGCGCGTGCTCGACGGTGCCGTGGCCGTGTTCGACGGCGTGAACGGCGTGGAACCCCAGTCTGAAACGGTGTGGCGTCAGGCCAACCGCTACAACGTGCCCCGCATCTGCTTCATCAACAAGATGGACAGAATCGGCGCCGACTTCTTCCACTCCGTCCAGACCATCCATGACCGCCTGAAGGCCAACCCCGTCATGCTGCAGCTGCCCATCGGCCACGAAGACGAATTCCGTGGCGTGGTGGACCTCGTCAAGGGCAAGGCCATCATGTTCGACAAGGACAGCAAGGGGTCCCAGTTCTGGGAAGAGGAAATCCCCGCCGACCTCATGGATCTCTATGAGGAAAAGCGCCTGGAAATGATGGAAGCCGTGGCCGAAGAAGATGAAGCCATGATGGAAAAGTACCTCGAGGAAGGCACCCTTTCCGAAGAGGATCTCCATTACTGCATCCGCAAGGCCACCATCGCTCAGACCATCGTGCCCGTGCTGTGCGGCACCGCCTTCCGCAACGTGGGCGTGCAGCCCCTGCTCGACGCCATCGTGGACTACCTGCCTTCTCCTCTCGACATCGCTCAGATGAAGGGCACGAACCCCAACAACGGCGAAGAAGTGACCTGCCCCGCCGACGACAAGGCTCCTCTGGCCGGCCTCGTGTTCAAGCTGGCCGCCGACCCCTACATCGGTCACCTCTCCTTCTTCCGCGTGTACTCCGGCTATGTGGAACCCGGCATGTCCGTGCTGAACTCCACCTCCGGCAAGACCGAACGCATCGGTCGTATCGTGCGCATGCACGCCAACAAGCGTGAAGAAATCAAGTGGGCTGGCGCCGGCGACATCGTCGCCCTCGTGGGCCTCAAGAACGTGTCCACCGGCGACACCCTCTGCCACGACGACGCCCCCGTGGTTCTGGAATCCCTGGACATCCCGGATCCCGTCATCCAGGTTGCCATCGAACCCAAGACCAAGGCCGACCGTGACGCCCTGTCCGCCGCCCTCAACAAGCTCTCCAAGGAAGATCCTTCCTTCCGCGTGACGGGCGACGAGGAAACCGGACAGACCCTCATCGCCGGCATGGGCGAGCTGCACCTCGACATCATCGTCGACCGCCTCACCCGTGAATTCAACGTGAACGCCAACGTGGGCAAGCCTCAGGTGGCGTATCGCGAAACCATCACCAAACCCTCCAAGTCCGACACCAAGTACGCCAAGCAGTCCGGCGGTCGCGGTCAGTACGGTCATGCCGTCATCGAGATCGAACCCAATCCGGGCAAGGGCTACGAGTTCATCAACTCCATCACGGGCGGCGTGATTCCCAAGGAATACATCCCCGCCATCGACAAGGGTATTCAGGACGCCCTGAAGAGCGGCGTGCTCGCCGGCTACCCCGCCGTCGACGTGAAGGTCAACCTCGTGTTCGGTTCCTACCACGAAGTGGACTCCTCCGAACAGGCCTTCTACGTGACCGGCTCCATGGCCATCAAGGACGCCATGCGCAAGGCCAGCCCCGTGCTGCTCGAACCCATCATGAGCGTGGAAGTGGTGACTCCCGAAGACTACCTCGGCGACGTCATGGGCGACCTCAACGGTCGTCGCGGCAAGGTGCAGGCCATGGAAGCCCGCGCCGGCGCTCAGGTTATCAGCTGCTTCGTGCCGCTGTCCGAAATGTTCGGCTACGCTACCGACCTGCGCTCCCGCACTCAGGGCCGCGCCACCTTCAGCATGCAGTTCGACCACTATGAAAAAGTGCCGGCCAGCATCTCTGAAGAACTGGTAGCCAAGAAGAAATAAGCAGGGTTTACCCTGACAGGCCAAAGAACTCTGGGCCGGAGCCAACGCTCCGGCCCTTTTCTTTACCGGAGGAGCTTATGACCGAACGGGAAAAAATGATTGCCGGACTGCCCTACAGCGTGATGGATGAAGAACTCATACGCCTGCACCGCGCCTGCGTGGACGCCTGCGTTCTGTGCGACGGCATTCTTCCCTCAAAGCTGGAAGAGCGCCGGGAAAAGCTCAAGCGCATTCTCGGCCGCACGGGAGAAAACTTTCTCATCGAGCCGGGATTTCGCTGCGACTACGGCTTCAACATCGAGATAGGAGAAAACTTCTTTGCCAATTACGGCCTTGTGATTCTCGACTGCGCGCCCGTACGTTTCGGCCGCAACTGCTTCATCGGGCCGCAGTGCGGCATCTACACCGCCGTGCATCCGCTGGACGCCGGGGAACGGGCCTGCGGCGTGGAATGGGCAAAGCCCGTCACCGTAGGCGACGACGTGTGGTTCGGCGGCCATGTCACCGTTCTGCCGGGCGTCACCATCGGCGACCGCTCCGTCATCGGCGCGGGCAGCGTGGTCACGCACGACGTTCCTTCCGGCGTGGTGGCCGCAGGCAACCCCTGCCGCGTCATCCGCGCCGTCGAAGAAAAGGACCGTCACGGCTCAGAGCATTGACTAAGACAGCGCATGCCGCTATTCGTTGCTCCAAAGGAACAACAAAAGCCGTACGCTCACGCGTGCGCCCCATGCAGAGGAGTTTCCCCATGGCCAACATGAAAGCAAAATATCTCGGTGATCTGCGCGTTGAATGCACGCACCTTGCCAGCGGCACCACCATCGTCACCGACGCCCCGGTGGACAACCAGGGCAAGGGCGAAGCCTTTTCTCCCACCGACCTCTGCGCCACGGCCCTGGCTTCCTGCGCCATGACCATCATCGGCATTTACGCGAAACAGCACGACGTGGACGTGACCGGTACGGAAATTTCCATCACCAAGGTCATGAGCGCGAATCCCCGCCGCATCGGCAAGATAGAAATCGTGCTCGACATGCCCGACAGGGACTACACCGACCGGCAGAAGGCCGCCATTGAGCACTGCGCGGACACCTGCCCCGTGCATCTGAGCCTGCATCCCGACGTGGAGCAGTCATTCATCTTCCGCTGGAAACGCTAGAACACGCCCCGGAGCATTCCTCCCCCCGTTCGGGAAAAGCTGACCTCAGACTGTCAGCTCCCGAAGGGGGAATTTTTTTGCCGCTTTTCCGGGAAGTCCGGCTTGCGGGCAGCCTCCGGCGCATCGTCCGTCACGCCGAAGAAGGCGCCTCTGTCCGGTCGCTCCCGCAAGCAGGACGCTTCTTCCGGCCACCCTGCAGCTCCGCCGGAACACGGGGCGAAACATGATGCCGCCTTTTCCGCGCCTGTACGTCTCCGCCCTCTTCCGAAAGTTCCGAAAGACCACACATCGGAGCTTCTCCGGATTCCCGGCACGGATCATCAGGCCTGCCGCCCGCAAGCGACCATCCCCTGCCGGTAAACCTCCCTCCGGTTCTCTCTCCCCCACGTCTCCATTCCCTGCCCTGAACGCACGCTTCTGCTCCCGGCGCGTCCGGCACGGGCCACGGCATTTCTCAGAGCGTCCGTCCTTCCAAAGGCTCGGCAGCCCTGCATCCCGCTCACGCCTTTTCTCATCTGCAGGCTTTTTCCGCAGAAAAACCAGCGCCTTCGCGGTTGCCCTGAACACGCAAAAAAGCCCGCCTGCGCGGGGCAGACGGGCCTTCATGCTGCGAAATTTCACCGATTAGAAATCAGGCGTGCATTCCAGGCTGAGGTCGTTGGGAATGACCATAACCGGGATACGGGTCTTGCCGATGATGCTTTCGGAAGGCTTGTTGAACAGGGAGCCGAACAGACCCTTGGTGGACATGCTGCCGATGACGATGAGGTCGGCGCAGTACTTGTCGATCACCTTGAGCAGCTCTTCCTCGACCTTGCCTTCGGTGAGCACGATGGTGGTGTCGAGACCGGCGAACTTCTTGTTCACATAGTTGGTGAAGGCGTCTTCATTGGCCTTGCGGCTTTCTTCAATGAGCTTTTCCACCATGTTCTTGCTGCCGGTGCGGCGCAGAATGGCTTCGTTGTCGGCGGCAACGTGGACAAGAATGAGCTTGGCGTCGTTCTGGCGGGTGATGTCGTTGACGTACTGGGCGACGTCGTCAGGATTTTCGGAAAGGCTGATGCAGCAGACGATATTGGAAAAAACAGACATGGTATCCTCCTGTTTCATGATGAGCAAGGCAATTTGTTCTCTGCGTCTACTTTCAGTAATAGGGAACCCGTTGTCAAGCAGATGTAAAAAAAAACTTGCACTTCAGAAACGGTGCGGAGTCAGGTGAAAAGTCTGCTTGTGCGCTCGCACCGGTGAAGAACAAGCAGGGAAAAAAACTTTCTCTTCACGGCCGTTCTCCACTCGCCGGTCCATTCAAAACCATGCGCCTCAACTTCATGGAGAACGGCGGCAGACGGCGACGCGCCTTGGCTTCTCCGCACGGAAAACGCGTCAAAATCCGACGCCCTGCCTTTGCTTTTTCATGAAACTCCCCTGAAAAAAAACAAAAAATTTTTTCAGCGGCCGGCAACGACCTGTGCCGTGCCCCCCGTTTCATGATTCATCGGCCCGGGCGGCTCCCCCTCCGAAATGACGCGGCGTGCCTGCCTGCGCACGTTTCGGAACATTCGACGACAAGGAGAAAAAAGGCACAGACGCCTTGTTTTCGCGCGAATCCATCCGCCATGAGGCCGGAAAATGCCCGAAAGCAGCGTTTCGGCGGCCGGACGTTCCGCCCCGTCACCAGATGGCGCAAGGTCAGGCATCACCGCCTTGCGGCGAGGGCAGAAAAAAAACGTCCCGACATTCTCAGCGACGGGCAGAGAGCGGCGTTTCGGAACGCAGGCACGGGAACGGCACGCTTTTCGATGCTCCGGGCAGCAGATCGCCCTGCCCGCTTCTCTTTCGGGCCGGCGTCCCTCCCGCCATTCCGCCAGAACGAGAAGGACACGCCGAAGCGCATCGAACAACAGGACGCGTTTTCCAAGGCTTCCGCCGGACGCTCCGGCGGCTTTCCGCAGGGCACGTCTCTTCCGCGCTCTGCACGCGCCTTCATGGCACGAAAGCAGACCTTGCCGAAAGCCTCCGGCCTTCCGCAGCCGGACCACATGGTCCGCAATGCGTGTTCCCCGCCGTTCAGACGAATCCCACAGCCCCGCAGGCTGCAGAATCCGGGCCCCTGCGGGCTCCGCGTCACGCGGCCTTTTCCGGTTCTTCCTTCCGTTTCCGGGCGGTTAAACAAAAAAAAGAGTCATGGAAAACCATGACCCTTCAAACATGGTCGGGGCGACTGGATTTGAACCAGCGACTCCCTGCTCCCAAAGCAGGTGCGCTACCCCTGCGCCACGCCCCGAACAAAAAAGGCTGCCCTGCAGAGGACACAGGGCAGCCTTATTTCAGCAAAAACTAGCGGGCGATGACGTTGAATTCGTCACGACGGTTCTTGGCCCACACAGCTTCACCGGTACCTTCAACGGCGGGACGTTCCTTGCCGTAGGAGATGATGTCGAGCTGGTCGGCAGGCACGCCGAGGCGGATCATGTATTCATAGGCAGCGCGGGCACGACGTTCGCCAAGGGCGAGGTTGTATTCCTGGGTGCCGCGTTCGTCGCAGTTGCCTTCAATGCGCACGCGGATGGAAGGATACTGCTTCATGAGTTCAGCCTTCTGCTGCAGCATGTCGCGATATTCAGCCTTGATGTCGTACTTGTCGAAATCGAAGTACACGACACCGTCGGTGATCTGCTGAGCAGCAGCATCAAGGGCGGAAGAGGTGGAAGCAACGGGAGCGGGTTCCACGTTTTCCACTTCAGCGTTCTTCTTAGCGCAGCCGGCGCCCATGCCGAGAGCCAGAGCAAGAACCATAACCAGGCCAAAAGACTTCAGAGACTTCATGATAACTCCTCCTGAGAGTTAAGTCATAATATTTCTCTCTCCACGCTCTTCCCTCTTATCACAGAGCGCAGAAAGAAAACTGCACTTATCGGGCAGAACGGCATATTACCCTCGCCCCTAGCGATGTCAAGCGCGTAAGGGGGGGATTTAGCCCAGAAATTTAAATTATTTTACTTTCCCCAGCTCGGGAACGAGGCGTTGCCCGCTCCGGTAGGCACCAGCTTGGCCTCTCCGCCGTGGCGGGTGGTCAGGTAAATCTGGGACTTTCCGCTCCTTGTGGAGGTAAAGGCGACAAAGTAGCTGTCGGGCGCAAAGGCAGGCTGTTCGTCTCTGCCGGGACCGAAGGAAATCTGCTGATCGTAGCCCGTGACCATGTCGTGCACAAAGATGCGGAAGCCCGAAGGCGTGGCCTTGGTGTAGGCAATGAGCGTGCCGTCGGGGCTGATGCAGGGCTCGGAGTTGTAGGAACCGTCCATGCTCACGCGCGACACGGTGCCGGTGGAGAAGTCCTTCAGGAAGACCTGCGGGCTGCCGAGGCGGCTGGAAGTGAAGGCCATCTTGGTGCCGGTGGCGTCGAAGGAAGGCGACACGTTGATGGCCGCGCTCTGCTCCAGAGGACGTTCACGCTGGAACTGGCGGTTCAGCAGGAAGATGTCGGGATAATGACCGGTGGAAAGGCTCACGGCCACGCGGTTGTCCGGCAGGAAGCAGGGACCAATGACGGTGTTGCCGGGGAAGCGGACGCGCTTCACGGTGTTGTTGAGGCGATCCCACACGCCGAGGGCGTGGGTGCTGTCGTCCATATGGCTGAACACCACATAGCGGCCGTCGGGAGACCAGGAAGGAGACATGGCGGCGCCGGGAAGATTGGTCACCTGACGCAGGTCGCGACCGGTGGCACGCACCACCCACACGTCGCGCTTTTTGCCGTTGCCCTTCACGAAGGCAAGGGAGCTGCTGAAGAAGCCGCGCGCGCCGGTAAGGGCGGCCATGAGGTCGTCGCAGAAGCGGTCGGCCACGTTGGGCACTTCGGCATGGGTCACGCCGGAATAGGCGTTGCCGAACACGAACTTGCCCGAATAGGTTTCAAACACGCGCAGCTCAACGGTGGAATTCTCGCGGTCGCCGGAAGGCCAGTGCGCGGTGACGAGAAGGTCCGCACCCGCGATCTGGAAGCGGCGGAAGTCCACGTCCGTGCCCTGCCAGGCGTTGAGCACCGTGCCGCCGAGCACCGCGGATGAAGGAATGAGCTTCATGAACGGCAGAAAATTGAGATCGGCCACGATGGCGTCGTTCAGTTCCGAGCCGAGAGCCGTGGCGCGCTGACCGGGAGCGGTGAGCGGAGACGCCATGGAAAGCTTGATCTGATTCTGACCGGGGCCGTAAATGTCCACCATGGTTGCGGCCTGGCACTGCGCGGCGAAAGCCAGCGCGAACACCAGCAGCGCCGCCACGCGGACGCTATGGAAAAGATGAAGGATCTTGCGCATGTGACACCCTTGCATGGATTTTTTGGAAATGCCGTGCTACCGGCTTTCCAGGGAGGCTAGAGCATATTCCCGCGAGTCTTTGCGGTCAAGTGCGCCCTGCGGGGGAAAAGACGCGCGTCACGGGCGCGCAGAGCTCGTCCTTTCTGCTTGCGAAGAGAGGAGCGTCCGCGTTTTTCCTGCGCTCCTGCGCATGAAAAAGGCCCTTTCAAAGGGCCGCTCATTCAATCCTCTTCCCGTGCTGCCGCCAGACGGAGCAGCTCCGTCTTTCGCTCCCGGGGCAGGCGCTTCACCTTCCGCTCAAGGCGCAGCGCCTCGGAACGGGAAAAGCCGTCCGCACAGGCCACCAGCGTCACGGGCCGCCTCGCCCGGGTATACTTTGCTCCTCCGGAAAGAGCGCCGTTGTGCATGGCCAGACGGCGCGCCACGTCCGTGGTCACGCCGCAGTAGAGCGTGTCGTCGGCGCAGCGCAGAAGATACACGCTCCAGAGTCTCATGAACGCTTTTCCCTGCGGGGTGCGCCGATCACCCATCCGAGCCCCGCAAGCGCCACGCAGAGGGCCGTGTTCAGTCCGACGTTCAGAAGAGCGAGGAATGCATGATCCGTACCCCAGAGCGTCACGGTATCGAGCGCAAAGGAGGAAAACGTGGTGAATCCGCCGAAAAATCCCGTGGCGAGAAAGGCCGTGGCCGTGGGATAGCCGTGCTTCACGCGGGAAGCCGTGCCCATGAGCAGCCCCAGCAGAAAGGAGCCCGTCATGTTCACGCACAATATGCCCACGGGAAAAAGCGCTCCCGAGATCTTCATGACCGTCCAGCTTATCTTGACGCGGCACACCGCGCCGAGCGCGCCGCCCACCAGCACCGCCACAACCTGTTTTGCAAACTGCGTCATATGCGTTCTCCGTCCTGCCCGGACGTTGAAGTTCAGAGAGCCGGAACCGACGGGCTCAGGCGCGGCAGCGCGCCTTTCCTCCGTCCGCCCGGCGTCGCCGCGCTAGTCCACGCGGAACAGAAAAAGACCGGATGCCGCGGCGGCAAGGCCGAGCACCATGTTCAGAAGCACGTTGGCCACGCCCTTTCCCACATAGCCCTGCTGAAAAAGCCGGAAGCTGTCCAGAGAAAAGGTGGAAAACGTCGTGAGCGCGCCGCAGAAGCCCTGCAGCACGAAATCTCCGAGCAGGCCCGAAGGTCCGGAGGCGTACACGCTGCCGATGACGAAACAGCCGAGAACGTTGACGATGAGCGTTCCCATGGGGAAGAAGGGCCCGAACGCTGCCGAGGCGAACATGCCCGTGAGATAGCGGCACAGCGCGCCGAGCGCGCCTCCCGCCGCGACAAGCAAGAGAGAATTCATAAGCGTCACTCCAAGGGAAGTGAGAATCCGAGCTTTCGGGCGCGTTGTCAATGCCGGACAGAAAAGCACGTCCGGCAGGCAGCCGTTTCCCCGGCCGGACGAGCTCCCCCCGCCCGGTCCGCCTCCGGACAGGGAGAGAAGCGACGCCCCCCAGCGGGGAGAAGCCGCCCGTCGCAACTTACAGTCTGTAGGCCGACTCGCCGTGCAGGGCCTCGTCGAGCCCCTCGAGCTCCTGTTCATAGTTCACGCGGATGGGACCGAAGCGGCTGATGACCTTGAGGATGACCCACGTGGCGCAGAAGGACCACGCCGCGGTCACCAGAATGCCTGAAAGCTGAAGGAAGAACTGCTCAACGCCTGCCTGCACGTGATTGATGGAAGCCGAGGCGAACACGCCCACCAGAAGCGCGCCGGTGGTGCCGCCCATGCCGTGGGCGCGCCAGACTTCGAGCGCGTCGTCGAAGTGCAGCCTTTCCTGCACGCAGCGGGCGAAGTAGCAGACCACGGCTCCGGCCGCGCCTATGATGATGGACGCCCACGGCGGAACGTAGCCCGCGCAGGGCGTGATGGTGGCAAGACCGGCCACCGCGCCCACAAGCACGCCGGAGAAGGAAGGCCGTCTGGCAAAATGCCAGTCGAGAACCATCCAGACAAGCATGGCGATGGAACCTGCTATGGTGGTGTTGGTGAAGGCGTAGGCGGCAAGGCCGTCGCCCGCGTAGGCGCCGCCCGCGTTGAAGCCGAACCAGCCGAACCACAGAAGGCCTGCGCCCACGGCCACGAGAGGCAGGTTGTTGGGTTCGGGATGAGATCCGGGAGCCACGTCGTCGCGCGGGCCGAGGAAGAACACCGTGGCGAGCGCGGCAAAGCCTGCGTTCACGTGCACCACGATGCCGCCCGCAAAGTCCACCACGCCGAGCCTGCCGAGGAATCCGCCGCCCCACACCCAGTGACACACGGGAATGTAGACGAAGATCATCCACAGCACGAGAAACTGCAGATAGCCGCGGAAGTTGAAGCGGCCCGCAAACGCGCCCGTGATGAGCGCGGGCGTGATGACGGCGAACATGAGCTGATAGGCGAAGAAAAGGATGAAGGGAACCGTGGTGGCGTAATCGGGACTGGGTGCAGCTCCCACCTTGTCCAGCGCGAAGTGATAGGTGATGTCGCCTATCACGCCGCCCACGTCGGGCCCGAAGGCCAGGCTGAAGCCGCCGAATATCCACACGACGGCAATGACGCCCATGGAAATGAAGCTCTGCATCATGATGGTGAGCACGTTCTTGCGCCGCACGAGTCCGCCGTAGAAGAAGGCGAGCCCGGGGGTCATGAGACACACCAGCGCCGTGCAGAGCAGGATGAAGGCGGTATCTCCCGAATCGACTGCGTACATGAAACACTCCCGTCAGGCTGAAGGTGAAGCATTGCCGCGAGGATCGAGTCCGACGTGCGGAAGCAGAAAGAGCCACGCGGCAATGACGAAGGGAAACGTGAGCGTGGGGATGCCCAGAGGGGCGAGCGCCACGTTGAGCGCGCCCTGAGCCACCACGGTGAACACCGTGGCCAGCAGGGCATAAAGCATGACCCGCCAGCCCGGACGATAGAAGGTGGTGCCAAGGCCTATGGCCGTAAGCACGGCGCTGAACTGGTAGAGTCCCGCGCCTACGGCCGCGCCGTCCGCGCCGAGCAGAAGCGCCGTGACCATGGCCACGAGCGAACCGCACCAGGCGAAGAGAGCGGCAAAGGGCGACGAGAGCGCAAGACCGGCAAGGAAAAGCGCGCCCGTCACCGGGTCGTTTACGAGAAAAACCTGAGACACGCCGCAAAGGCTGGAAATGAAAAGGGCTTCCGGCCCGAAGAAGGCCACGGCGTCATGAGGCAGGGCAGGCAGGGCGGGATGCGGCAGGGCCACGGCATCGAAGCCGGAAAAGCTGTAGGAGGCAAGCAGAATGAACCATGTGGCGAACACGAAGGGACCGGTCATGGCCGAAACCTTCCACGAGGAGAACACGCGGGAGACCGCCATCATGATGACGGTGGAAAACGCGCCTCCCAGCACGATGAGCGCCCAGCACATCGGGCCGTCCTCCAGAAACACGGGCAGCGCGCAGCCCACGAGAATGCCGTTGTAGCCGTGCAGCCCTTCCGTCACCTCAGCGCGGGGAGCCCCGAGCAGACAGGCCGTCACCGTGCCTGAAAGAAGACCGGCGACCGCACCGAAGAACATCTCCGTGCTGCCCGCATTCCATGCGCCCCAGAATATGCCGCAGAGAAAGAAAAGTCCCGTCCATGCCGAGTTCTGAAACATGACCTGCCCTGCTCCGCGGAGCAGCGCGGTCACGCAGTCTACGCCGCTGAGGGCTCTGTCCGCCGTCAGTGCGTCGCCGTTCTTCATCATGCCTGCATTCTCCTTTTGCTCAGCGCCAGAGAAATTCGGGCGGCAGCGGCCTGCCGAGCGCCCTTTCCCGCACCAGCGAATGAAATTCCCGCATTTTCGCCCGCACGCTCTCCACGCCGTGCCCGAGCACGCGAAACGCCACGCCGGCCTTTGCGGGCAGCTTCAGCGCGCCCCAGGCAAGGTCCTTCGTCACGGCGCTTCCCGCCCCGCGGGCAAGCTCGTCCACAAGAGACTGGGGCACCAGCGCGAACATGCTTCCGAAAATTTCAAAGCCGTCCATGACGCCCGCATTGCAGAAGGAGGCGTTGCCGGGCTCAAGCACGAGCCTTTCCTCAAAAAGAGGCTCCGCGCCGTTTTCGCGGCAGACGTGAAAGCCCGCCGAGTAAAGGTCGAAGCCGAAAAGCTCCTCCTCATGATGCCAGCGCCGGCCGGGCACGAGCATTTCCCCGTAGATGAAGCAGGCCGATTCGGGCAGCGTGACCCAGGTGTCCTGCACGTAGCGCGCGTGCCGGTGCAGAATGAGCGGATCGGGCACGTATTCCAGCCAGCTTCCCTCTTCCAGGCGGAATATCTGAAGCTGTGCGGCATGGTTGTGATCCATGACGTGCACCTTGGTGGCGCTCTGCGTGGTCACGAGGGCGTGAGCGTTCTTTTCCGCGCGCACGTCCAGCGCCATGCGGTCGCCCTGCACCACGCAGCCCGTGGCCGCAATGGTGATCACGCAGGCCATGTCCGGCTGAGACTCCTCCCAGTACAGAGCCTTCTGCGCCAGCAGCGGAACGCGGCGGTCCAGATCGGCCAGCACGGTTTTCCCGAGTCTTTCGTCGCGCCTGAACTCCAGCCTGAGATACCCCTTCTTGCCCACGGCGGCGCTTTTCATCTGCGGCGGCTCGTCTCGGTAGTCCTCAAGCTCCACGGCCCTGCGCTCAAGCTCCTCCATGGCCTTTCCCGCCGCCTCGAAGCTGGAGCAGTCGGGCGCGCCGCGGCGACGGGACGAACAGGCGGCGCGCTCACGCATGGGCGGCCTCGCCGGCTGCTTCGCTCCCGCGGACCGGAATGTCGAACAGGGCGTCGCGCATGATCCAGTCGGCCAGAACGTCGATGTTGTGCCCGGTCATGCAGTTGGTGAAGATGAAGGGCCGATCGCCTCTCATGAGCCGGGAGTCGCGGTCCATGACCTCGAGGCTCGCGCCCACGTACGGGGCAAGGTCTTCCTTGTTGATGACCAGAATGTCGGAATGGCACACGCCGGGGCCGCTTTTGCGCGGAATCTTGTCGCCGGCGGCCACGTCGATGACGTAAATGAAGAAGTCGGCAAGCGCCGGGCTGAAGGTGAGCGTGAGGTTGTCGCCGCCGCTTTCTATGAACACCACGTCGCTGTCGGGAAAGCGCTTCTCAAGCTCCTCCACGGCGGCAAGGTTCATGCTCGGATCCTCGCGTATGGCGGTATGGGGACAGGCTCCCGTTTCCACGCCCACTATCTTCTCAGGCTCGAGCACGCCCGCAAGCTCGCGCTGCACGTGCTTCGCGTCTTCGGTGGTCACCACGTCGTTGGTGATGATGAGCGGCCTCACGCCGCGCTTCATGAGCACGGGCACCACGGCTTCAATGACGGCGGTCTTGCCCGAGCCCACAGGCCCGCCGACGCCGATACGGGTAATCTTCTTCATGAAAAGAGCCTCCTTCAGCTCATAAAAAGACGAACGCGGGAGCGCGCGTGAACGGCGGAAAGTATTTCCGTCATGGGGGCATAGCCCGTCATGCGCTCCAGAGGCGTGGAAAGCGCCCGCTCGCAAAGCGGTTCAAACAGCGCGGAAGTGCGGTACAAAACGGCCTGCGCATCCAGATGGGTCACGCGCATGAGCCTGAGCGAGGCGTTCAGAATGCCCATGGCCACGCCGTAGAAATACACGGTGAGCGCTTCCTGAAAGAGCGCCTCCTCTTCCCTGCCGTCCGCGCCGCGCACGGGCTTTCCGGCAAAGGCCGTGGCGGCAAAGAGCACCGCCAGCGACACGGGATACGACCCGGGCGTGCTGCCCGAGGAAATCTGCGAGAGCCAGCGCGAAAGAAGCGGCGAAGGAGCGGTCTTCGCCCCGAGCTCCGCAAGCTTGCAGCCGGTTTTGGTCATCATGTCCCGGAACTCCTCGGGAAGCTTGCGCCGGAAAAGCGCCGAATCCACGTCCCGAAGCCGCGTCAGCGTCCTTATCGGCGGCAAGGGCACGCATGGCGAAGACCAGTCCCACTGCGTCGCCCGTGGACGCCTGTCTGAGCGCCGACACCACGTACTGCTGAAGCGTGCGCACGTCATGCACCACGCCCGTCTGCGCCGCGGCCTCCAGAGCGCTGGAAAAGGCAAACGCCCCGGTGGGAAGCATGGAGTCGCCGAACTGCATCAGCCTGACTAGAGAAAGAATGTCCACTGCCGCCTCCGTACCCTGATCAGACGTGATGATGGCCGTGATGGTGATGCCCGTGCCCGGCAAGCGGCGCCTCCGCCCCGCCGAACAGAAGCCTTGCCTCCTCGCCGGAAAGAAGATCCTGCACGCTCTCGCCGGACAAAAAGGCGTAGGTCACGCCAGCAATGTCGTGCGTGTCCATGACCGCGCTCATGACCTTCTCATCCGCCGTCATGGGCACGTACACCACGCCGCCCTTCACCACGGCGGGCCAGTGCTGATTGCCGAGCGCGTGCCCGAGCCTCACCGCGGAGGAAACGGCCTTCTCCACGCCGAAGGCGGCAAGTCCCGTCAGATCCACGGCCATGACGGGACACAGGCGTATGCGGCACACCACGGCGCTGCGGGCTGCCTCATCCCATTCCAGCACGTCGCCGTCGCGCAGGCTCTCCCCTCTTTCCAGAGCCACGGCCATGCTCCTGCCGCCCGCGGTCTCCTTGCGCAGACGGTTCTTCTGCGCATCCCACTGGGAAAGCTCCAGCCAGTCCACGGAAGCGTCGCCAAGGCGCGCGGCCCATGCCGCATCGGCTCTGTTGCCCAGTACCTTTTCAATGACTTCCACACTCTCCCCCTGTCGCTTTTGCTTGTTTCCACGGCGTTCCCCTCACGGGACGCCCTTCTCGGACAGAAACGCTCTCCGGGCGCTCCGAAACGTCTCCGAAGCGCCCGGAGGCCATTCATGTCCGAACACCGTTCCTGCGGCTCCGGGCCCTGCCTTCAGGCGGATGCCGCGCGAGGGGCCGGGCCTTTGCCTTCACCTGCGGCGCCCCCTGCCCCGAAGCGTGCGGGTCCCGCGCCCGCAAAGCGTGTCCTGCCGTGACGGGCCTTTGCGCCTGCACGGCCTCTTAACTGAAGAAATACAGCTGGGCCAGGCTGGCATTCTGAACCGGGGGCACCGTGACGTGCACCCCGTCCACCATGACGGCGAAGGTTTCGGGATTGACCTCGATGTGCGGCGTGAGAGTGTTTCTCACCATGCACTTCTTGGTCAGGCTGCGTATGCCGTGCACGGCCTCGAGATGACTCTTCAGGCCGAGCTTTTCGCCTATGCCGCGGTCCATGGCCGCCTGCGAGGTGAAGGTGTAGCGGGTGGACTGCAGGCAGCGCCCGATGGAACCGAACATGGGCCGGTAGATGACGGGCTGCGGCGTGGGCAGGGAGGCGTTGGGATCGCCCATGATGGACCAGGCTATGGCCCCGCCCTTGATGACCATGTAGGGCTTGGCGCCGAAGAACTGCGGCTGCCAGAGCACGAGGTCGGCCACCTTGCCCGTTTCCACGGAGCCGATGAGATGGGACACGCCCTGAATGATGGCCGGGTTGATGGTCACCTTGGCCACGTAGCGCAGCACGCGGAAATTGTCGTTGTCCGCCGAGTCTTCGGGCAGCTTGCCGCGGGCCGCCTTCATGGCGCTTGCGGTCTGCATGGCGCGAATCCAGTTTTCGCCCACGCGTCCCATGGCCTGCGAGTCGCTGGCAATGCAGGAAATGGCGCCCATGTCGTGCAGCACGTTTTCCGCCGCTATGGTTTCGGGACGCACGCGGCTTTCCGCAAAGGACACGTCGGAGGGCACGTTGTGGTTCAGGTTGTGGCAGACCATGATCATGTCGAAAAGTTCCGCCTGCGAGTTCACGCCGAAGGGCAGCGTGGGGTTGGTGGAACTCGGCAGCACGTTGGGCTGTCCGGCCACGCGGATGATGTCCGGGGCGTGACCGCCGCCCGCGCCTTCGGTGTGGAAGGTGTGGATCACCCTGCCTTCCATGGCGGCAATGGTGTCTTCCACGTATCCGGCCTCGTTCAGAGTGTCGGTGTGAATGGACACCTGCACGTCCATCTTGTCCGCCACGGAAAGCGCGGCGCGGATGATGGCGGGCATGGCGCCCCAGTCCTCATGGATCTTGAAGCCGCAGGCTCCGGCCTCTATCTGCTCGCGCAGAGGATCTTCGTTGTAGGCGTGGCCCTTGCCGAGAATGCCGAGGTTCACGGGCAGCGCCTCGGCCGCCTCCATGATGCGGTGGATGTTCCACGCGCCGGGAGTGATGGTGGTGCCGTTGGTGCCGTCGGACGGACCTATGCCGCCGCCGAAGAAGGTGGTGATGCCGTTCGATATGGCGGTCTGCGCCTGCTGCGGGCACACGAGATGCACATGGGCGTCGATGCCGCCTGCGGTGAGAATGAGATGCTCGCCGGAACTGGCGTCCGTGGAGTTGCCCACCACGAGATGCGGGTCCACGTTGTCCATGACGGCGGGGTTGCCGGCCTTGCCTATGCCGACGATGCGGCCGTCGCGTATGCCCACGTCGGCCTTGATGACGCCCTGCACGGCGTCGATGATGGTGGCGTTGGTGATGACGAGGTCGAGCACGCCGTTGTCCCGCACGGAACGGGAGTCGCCGCCCTCACCGGCGCGCAGCGTCTTGCCGCCGCCGTAGATGACCTCGTCGCCGTAGCCGCGCAGGTCCTTTTCGATTTCCACGTAAAGGTCCGTGTCGCCGAGCCTGATTCTGTCGCCCACGGTGGGGCCGTACAGGCTGGAATACTCCTGTCTTGATATCTGGGGCATGTGCAATCCTTGGGTTGGAGCCGTTTTCATCGGGAAAATGCCGCTTTCCGGCCGTCTGCATCCGGCGCGTCAGTGCGCGGAAAAGCTTCCTCGTCGCGCCGGAACGAAAGCTCCGGCGACCCGGCTGACGAACCGGAAAAACGATCCGAAGCTCAGAGCTTCGCGTTCTTGAATCCGAGCGCGAGGGCTCTTTCTATCTTCACCGCCCTGCCGTGCTCGTCGCCGGTCCAGGCGTCCACAAGGTTGTTGAAGCCGTACACGCCGGAGAGCCCGCCGTAGGGCACGAGCGAAACCGTTTTCTCGTCCCCCGGCTCAAAGCGTATGGCCGTGGTGGAAGGAATGTTCAGTCTCATGCCGTAGGCCGCGGCGCGGTCGAACTCGAGCGCACGGTTGACTTCAAAAAAGTGGAAATGGGAGCCTACCTGAATGGGACGGTCGCCGGTGTTGCGCACCTTGAGCGTCACGGAAGGCCGGGACTCGTTGAACGTGATGGGATCTGCGGCGAAAATGCATCCGCCGACGGGAGCCTTGGGCGAATCTGCCATTGCTGTTCCTGCCTGTGTTGTGCCGGGACATGACCCGGCGTGAAGGAAACGAACCCTCTGCCGGAACGAAAGGCGCTTCTCAGCTTATGGGATCGTGCACCGTGACCAGGCGGCTGCCGTCCGTGAACACGGCCTCGAGCTGCACGAAGGGAATCATGTCGGGCACGCCCTCCATGACCTCGTCGCGGGTGAGCGCCTTGCGCGCGTCGTTCATGACCTCTTCCACGGTCTTTCCGGCGCGCGCGCCCTCAAGGGCCGTGGCCGTGATGATGGCCACCGCCTCGGGATGATTGAGCTTCAGCCCTTTTTCCCTGCGGCGCTGCGCCACTTCCGCCAGGGACAGCACCATGAGCTTGTCGATTTCTCGCGGGGTAAGGTGCATGGGACCTCCTTCTGATAAAGATGGAGAACGGCGTTCTGCCGCTCTTTGTCATCACCGTACCGGGAGGGCCGTGAGAGGGATATTGTAATAATGTTCCGTGCCGTGAGAAAAAAGACGGAAGAAGAGCCCGGCAAAACACGCCGAAACGTGGGAATGCGTCCGGTTCCGGCACAGGCAAGAGAGCGCAAAAAGGCCTTCGCTTCCCGGGACAGGTTCAATCCCGGAAGGCGAAGGCCTGAAACGCAGCCGGGGAACGGCCCATGCCGTTCCCCCCTTCACGCACAGCGCGTGTTCGTCATTTTCTCCACTCGGTCACGTTGATGCCGAGACGCTTTATTTTAAGATACAGGCCTCCGCGCGACACGCCGAGCATGGCCGCCGCGGCCCGCATGTTCCCCTTCGTGGAACGGAGCGCGCCTATGATGCTTTCCGTCTCCCGCGCGGCCAGAATGCCGGCCTCGGAGGAAGGGCCGCTGCGGCCCGCGGAGAAGCACGTTTCCGTCCCGCCGCCCCGGAGTATGGCGGCGGGAAGACAGGACTCGTCCACGAACTCCCCGTCCTTCACGATGTTGACCATGCGCTCCACCATGTTTTCCAGCTCGCGCACGTTGCCCGGCCACGGATAGCGTTCCATGCGGAAAAGCGCGCCTTCCGTGAAGTCCGGCACGGTCTTGCCCATGCCGAGGGCGAACTTGCGCAGAAAATGCCGGGCGAGCAGCGCCACGTCGCCCCGGCGCTCGCGCAGGGGCGGCAGATTGATGGGAAACACGTTGAGCCGGTAATACAGATCCTCACGGAAGGAACGGTCGCGCACGGCCTCCTCGAGATTGCGGTTCGTGGCCGCCACCACGCGCACGGAAACGATGCGGCTGTACTTGCCGCCCACCCTCGTGACCTCGCCGTTCTGCAAAAGGCGCAGCAGCGACACCTGCGCGTCGAGCGGCAGCTCGCCTATTTCATCGAGAAAAATGGTGCCCCCGTCCGCAAGCTCGAACTTTCCCGGCTTTCCGGAACGGCTTGCGCCCGTGAAGGCCCCCTCGCTGTAGCCGAACAGCTCGCTTTCCACAAGATTGCGCGGCAGAGCGCCGCAGTTCACCGTCACGAAGGGATGGGAGGCGCGGGGACTGGCATTGTGTATGGCCTGCGCAAAAAGCTCCTTGCCCGTGCCGCTTTCACCGAGCAGCAGCACCGTGGAATGACTGCCGGCCACGAGCCTCGCCTGATCCAGCACCTCCACCAGCGCGGAGGAACTGCCGAGTATGCGGTCGAAGGTGTAGGAAGGCTTGATGCCGGCCATCTGCACGGCCACCTGACGCATGCGCTTGGCCTCGCGCAGAGTGATCACCCTGCCGCCTCCGGCAAGAGGAACCACCGAAACGAAGCAGGCAAGCGAGTTTCCCTTCTTCAGAGGAAAAAGCATTTCCTGATCCTGAATGTGCGCCCGCGTCTGCAGAAGCTCGTCGAGCACCGCGCCCGGACGCAGCACGTCGCGCAGATTGCCGCCGCGCACCGCAACGCTTCTTCCGAGCATGTCCGAGGCCTTCCTGTTCACGATGTCGATGCTGCCCGAGGCCGACAGCACGAGCACGCCGTCGTCCAGCATTTCCATGATGGTTTCCCGCTGCTGAAGAAGGCTGCGCAGACGCATCTGCTCGGATATGGCGCACACGGCCGCCTTGACCATGCCGAGCGTGTGGGCGTGATACTGCTTGCGCGGCTGGGTGACGTTGAGCACCCCTATGAGCCTGCCGTCGTGGGAAAGAATGGGCGCGGCCGAACAGCTCCAGCACTCTCCGCTGAACCGGAAGTGCTCCGCGCCTATGATCTCTATGGGACGTCGTTCGGCAAGACAGGTGCCTATGCCGTTGGTGCCGCGGGCCTCTTCCGTGTTGATGCTGCCCACCAGCGCGTCGGGATAGTAGGCCTTGTGGGACACGCGGTTCGATATGTAGAGCGTCACGCCCTCGGCGCTCACGAGACTGAGCGCGCTCACCGCCTCCTGAATGGTGGAGAACATCTGATCAAGAATGTCCTTCGCGCAGACCATGAGATCGGCGTTTTCCTCAAGAATGGCCGAGAGCGCCTTGTCGCTCACCCGCGGGCGCTCCTTTATGCCCGGATCCACATGGGCGGCCACGCTGCGTTCCCACGAACGAAGAATCATGTCGGACACCACGGAAGCGTCCACCTTCCCGCCGGCAAGAAATATGCGCTTCTGCTCCACGATGGCCTTCTGCCGCTCCTCGGACTGCAGATAACTGTCCTGACTCACCATGCTCATCTCCATGTCCTTTTTGTGTCAAATATCATGACACACAACTCCTTGACATGTCAATTTAATGGACATGAGCAAAACGGAACAATATTTTTAAATTGACAAAAATTTAAATAAAAATAATATGTTATAAAATTATTCGTTTTGGCACGGCTTTTGCTATGGAAAAAGGCAGAACCCGTATCGGGGCGTACGCCGCCGGAGTTTCAGCCCGTTCGGGGCTTCCGGCCCCCGTCCCGTTCTTCACGAACCTCTTTTCCAAAGCCATAAAAGGAACCGTCATGATCATCGACTTCCGCGTCCGTCCTCCCTACAAGGGCTATCTCAACACGTTCAACTTCCGCAAGTCCGCTCCCGTCACCGACCCCACCAAGGAAACCATATTCTCCATCGGCAAGCGTCCCAACGTGTCCCATTGAAGGTTCCATTGAGATGTTCGTCGGCGAAATGGACGCCACCGGCACGGAACGCGCCGTCATCATGGGCAGAAAGGCCGACAACTTCGGCGTGGTGGACAACGCCGAAATCTACGAGCTGAGCCAGAAGTATCCCGGCCGCTTCATCCCCTTCGCGGGCGTGAATCCCAACCTGCCCGGCATGATCGAGGAAATCGAGAAGTGCGCCGGACTCGGATTCCGCGGCGTGGGCCTCGACGCGGGCTGGCTGCGCAAACCCCTGCTCTACGATGATCCCATCTTCGACCCCATCTTTGAAAAGTGCCAGCAGCTCGGTCTCATCGTCTCCCTGACGAGCAGCTTCATGCTCGGCCCCGACCTCACCTACTCCGACCCCGACGCCATTCAGCACGTGGCTCTGAAGTATCCCTCCCTCAAGATCGTCGTTCCCCACGGCTGCTGGCCTCACGTGCACAAGGCTCTCGCGCTCGCCATCCGCTGCCCCAACGTGTACCTCATGCCCGACTGCTACCTGTACATCCCGAACTTCCCGCTTTCCGAAGAATACGTCATCGCGGCCAACACCTATCTGAAGTACCGCATTCTCTACGCCTCGAGCTATCCCGTGCGCTGCCTTGAACAGGCTCTGGAAGGCTGGAAGGCAAGAGCCTTCACCGACGAGGCTCTCAAGAACACCCTGCACGACAACGCCGCCCGCCTGCTGGGAGAAATGTAGCATCGGCGGCCTGCCCCGCGCAGACCGGAAGTCCCGCGGGAGAAACGTTTCACGCCATGAGCCGCCTTCTCCCGCGGGACGGACTCACAAACCAAAACAGGAAAGTCCATGCATACCATCAGCGTCATTTCCCCGCTGACCATACGCCGCACCACCTTCCGCAACCGCATCGTCATGCCTTCCATGGTGACGAACTATGCGGGAAGAAACGGCGATGTCAGCGAAAAGCTCATCCGCTATCACGAAGCCCGCGCCCGCGGCGGCGTGGGACTGAACATGCTGGAAGCCACCAGCGTCCACGACTCCGGACGGAGCTACTTCCCCGGCGTCAGCATCGCTTCCGACTACTACGTCAGAGGCCTTTCCCATCTGACGCATGCCATCCATGAAGCCGGAGGTCTCGCGGGCGTTCAGCTCAATCACGCCGGCCGTCTCGTCCGCCCCGACGCGTCGGGGCAGTCCATTCCTCTGGTTTCCTTCGTGCCCGGACGCACGCCCTATGAAAACTCCAGGGTGCTGGACACGGACGAAATATACATGCTCATCGACGCCTTTGCCGAAGGCGCGAGAAGAGCCCGGGAAGCGGGATTCGACGTCATAGAAATCCACGGAGCCCACGGCTATCTCATCTCGCAGTTCATGTCGCCGCTGTTCAACCGCCGCACCGACGAGTTCGGCGGCTCCTACGAAAAACGCATGCGCTTTCCCCTTGAAGTGGTGCGCCGCGTCCGCGAGGCGGCGGGCGAGGACATGGTCATCTTCTTCCGCCTGAGCTCCGACGAATTTCTGCCCGGCGGCATCACCGTCGATCTTTCCTGCCGCATTGCCTGCGACGTGGCCGAAGCGGGCGTCGATCTCGTGCACGTGAGCGCCGGTCTTTCCGAATCCAACGAATTCACCGGGCCGCCGCCCTGCCTGCCCGAAGGCTGGAACGCCGAAAGCGCCGGACGCATACGCGCCGCGCTTGACGGCAGAGCCCTGGTATCGGTGGCCGGACGCATTCTTACCCGCGAGACGGCAGACCGCATTCTCTCTTCCGGTCAGGCCGACATGGTCACCATGGGCCGCGCCCTCATTGCCGACCCCGATCTGCCCGTCAAGCTCATGGAAGGCCGCGACAAGGACATTCTGCCCTGCGTGGGCTGCAACGAAGGCTGCAACGGCAGTCTCGGCCAGCGCAAGCTCATCGTGTGCGCCGTCAATCCCCGCACCGGCAGCGAAGGCATACTTCCCACGGCCCCCGTTGCCTCGCCCCGCAGCGTCGTGGTCATAGGCGCAGGTCCCGCCGGCATGGAAGCCGCCATAAGCGCCGCCGCCCTCGGGTACCGCGTCACGCTCATGGAAAAGAGCCGCGAGCTCGGCGGCCTGCTCAACGCCGCCGCCCTTCCGCCCCACAAGGACGTGCTCGTCCGTCTGAAGAACTGGTTCGTGCGCGAACTTGAGAAGTCAAACGTCACCGTCATGACGGAACACGCCGCCACGGTGCAGGAGCTTGCGGACATGAAGCCCGACGCCATTCTCGTGGCCACGGGCAGCGGTGCCGTCCGTCCCGGCTTTGCCGCCGAAGCGCTGGCCACAGGCGTCGCCGTAACGGCGGAAGACGCCCTGAGACACACGCCGGAGGGCAGCAGCGTCCTCATTCTCGGCGGCGGCCTCGTCGGCTGCGAAACGGCCGAAGCTCTCGCCATGCTCGGCAAGAGCGTCACCGTTCTCGAACTGCGCTCCGCCCTTGCGCCCGACATGCATCCCAGGGCCCGCAAGTTCCTGCTGAAGAGTCTGCGCGAACACGGCGTCAGATTCCTGCTCAATACGCAGGTCATGAGCATGAACGGCGAGGGCGTCGTCACCGTCAAGGACGCCTACGGCAACGAACGGGCGCTTCCCCCCTGCGACGCCATCGTGCTTGCCCTCGGCTACAGGGCGAACAACGCGCTGTGCCAGGAACTGGCCGCCGCGGACATTCCCTTCACGCCTCTCGGCGACTGCGTGCGGCCCGGCAAGATCATGGACGCCATCCATGCCGCCCACCGCGCGGTCTCTACCCTGTAACCCCGACCTTCCCGCAACCCTTCCCGCGCCGTCCGTCCGCAGCCTGACGAACGGCGCGGGAAAAAGACGTTTCTTCCGGAGTCCGCATGTTTGAACGTAAGAAGCTGCGCCCCATCATTCTCGCTCTTGCCACGATTCTGTGCATATTCCAGTTGTGCACGTCGCTCGGCATCGTCATTCTCGACCCCATGGTCATCCGCTCCGTTCACGTGGGCATCATCTTCACCATCATCTTTTTATGGCGTTCTCCCATCAGAGGCCTGAAAAAAAATCCCAGGCCCGAGCCCTGGTTCATTCTTCTCGCCGATCTTCTTCTTATCGCCGTTACCATCGTCTCCTGCGGCTACATCGCCCTGTATGAGCCGGAACTTGCCGAACGCATGCCGCAGATCGATGAAGTAAGCACCATGCAGGTGCTGCTCGGCGGCGGACTCGTCATCTGCATTCTCGAAGCCACGCGCCGCCTCTCCGGGTGGGCGCTCGTTCTCGTGGCCATCGCAGCCCTCGCCTATGCCTTCTTCGGACACCTGCTTCCCGGAAACTTCGGCCACCTCTATCTCTCCAGCGACAGAATCATGGAATCCCTGTACCTGCTCAGCGACGGCATCTGGGGCTCTTCCATAGGCGCATCTTCCAGCATCATCTTCCTCTTCATACTGTTCGGCGCCATTCTCGACAAAACGAACATGTCCAGCGTATTCCTTGAGCTCGCCTGCCTCATCACCCGCCGCGCCAAGGGCGGTCCGGCCAAGGCCGCCATTTTCGGTTCCGCCCTGTTCGGCTCCGTGTCCGGCTCAGCTCAGGCCAACGTGTACGCCACCGGCATCTTCACCATTCCTCTCATGAAGCGCGTCGGTTATCGGCCGCACTTTGCCGGCGCGGTTGAGGCCGTGGCCTCCTCCGGCGGTCTCATCATGCCCCCGGTCATGGGCTCCATCGCCTTCGTCATGGCCGAATATACGGGCGTAAGCTACCTCGAAATCTGCAAGGCTGCTCTTCTGCCCGCTCTGCTCTATTACGGCAGCCTCTTCATGATGATTCATTTTGAAGCCTGCCGTTACGGACTCGGCGGCACGCCTCAGGATCTTATTCCGCCCAAGAAAGAAATCCTGCGCAAACTTTACTACCTTGCCCCTCTGGCCATTCTCATCGGCACCATGGTGTCGGGTCGAAGCGTCATCTTCTCCGCCATCAGCGGCTCCGTATCCGCCCTCATTCTCTCCTGCTTCAGCAAGGAAACCAGGCTCAACTTCAGCCGCATCATGAGTATTCTGGAAAGCACCGCCTCGAACATCCTCATGATCTGCGCCTGCTGCGCCTGCGTGGGCATCGTCATCGGCGTCGTCACCATGACGGGCTTCGGCTTCGGCTTCGTAAGCATCATGGGCAACATCGCCAAGGTGAACATGACGCTCTTTCTGATCGTGCTCATGGTCACCTGCATCATTTTCGGCATGGGACTTCCCAGTCTTCCCGCCTACATCCTCGTGGCCACCTTCGGCGCTCCCGCCCTGGTGCAGGCTGGCATTCCGCTTCTTTCCGCCCATCTGTTCGTCATGTACTTCGCCATCACCTCCGGCCTCACCCCGCCCGTCTGTCTGGTGGCCTATGCAGGCGCAGCCATTGCCGATGCCAATCCCATGAAGACAGGCTTTACCGCCTTCCGTCTGGCCATTGCCGCCTACATCGTTCCCTACATCTTCATTTTTGAACCCGCTCTGCTGCTCATGGGCGATCCCATCACCGTCATACAGGCCATCTGCACCGCCATAGCCGGCGTAATCTGCATAGCTTCTTCCATGCAGTCGTGGCTGATCATCGAATCCAACAAAATAGAACAGGCCATCGCTCTCGTGGCAGGCCTCTCCCTGCTCTATCCCGGAATGATATCCGATCTCGCAGGCATAGCCGGCGTAGTCATCATTCTCATCTCTCAAATCACCCGCAGAAACAGAACCTCCGGTCGTGCCGGAGGATCAGCGGCCAGCGCATGAAAAGGCGAAAGCCGGAACGTATAACCAAAGAGGTATTCATGAACATCAGAACCGTATCCGCATGTCTCGCTGCCCTCTCGCTCTCCCTCATTCTGGGACTCCCCGCAGCCCACGCTGAAGACAACGCGCCTGTAAAGCTCCGTGCCGTGGGCGGCGCCAACCTGGGCGGCACCTGGAACGTCGGCCTCGCCGGCATAGGCAAGCTCGTGAACGACCGCTATCCCGGCAGCTCGTTCAACATTCTGCAGGGCTCCTCTTCCTCCAACCCCATGCGTCTGGAAGCCAACACCGGCGACATCACCGTCACCCAGAGCCTGAACACCTACTCGGCTCTCACCGGCACCGCTCCCTACAAGAAGAAGATGAACAACCTGACCTCCATCGCCAATCTGCAGGATCTCAGCCGCTTCCATGTGATCTGCTCCAAGAAGATTCCCGTGGATTCCCTCGACGAGCTTCTGGAAAAGAAGATTCCCGTCAAGCTCGACCGCGGCAAGCCCGGTCAGATGCAGCATGAAATAGGCAAGCGCGTCCTCGCCGAATACGGCCTGACCTATGACGACATCGAAAAGTGGGGCGGCCATGTGTCCGGCGTGTCCAACAACGACCTCGTCAGCCTCATGCAGGACGGCACCATCGACATCGTGTTCAAGGTCGGCCCCGGTGAACAGAGTCAGCTTCAGGAAATGGTGCTCAACGCCGACGTGAAGTGGCTCAGCATTTCCGAAAAGGTGCTCAAGGCCGTTGCTGAAAAGTCCGGTCTCGGCATAGGCGTCGTGCCTGCCAGCTTCTTCGGCGGCGCCGTAGGCAGGGACATCCCCTGTCTTACCGACACCTCCGTCATCATCATGCGCAAGGGCGTGTCCGACGAAGACGCCTACAAGGTCACCAAGTCCCTCGTGGAAGGCTACAAGGAACTCGCCATCATTCAGCCTGCCTGGAACACCATGGATCCCAAGACCATGCCTACCAACATGATCCTGCCTCTGCATCCCGGCGCTGAAAAATACTACCGCGAAGTCGGTCTGATCAAGTAACTCGCTGCGGGGCGGCCCTGCCGCCCCGGCTTCTTTCTCTTTCCGAGACGTTTCTTCCCCTTTTCATTCAAAGGATTCAATGATGGTTATCGACTTCCGCATCCGCCCTCCCTACAAGAGCTTCATGGACCTCAAGATCGTCAAGAACTGGCAGAGCGTGGTTCCCGCCACGCCCAAGGACGTGCGCCCCACCGGCTTTGAACGCCGCCCCGTCCCCTCCGTGGATCAGGCCGACATCGATCTCATGGTCAGGGAAATGGAAGAGGCCGGCGTCGTTCACGGCGTGATCATGGGCCGCCAGACCCGCAGCGCCGTGTACGGCGACACCGACAACGCCCACGTCTACGAACTGACGCAGAAATACCCCGGCCGCTTCACCGGCTTTGCGGGCATCTCCCCCCATTCTCCCACCGCGCTGGAAGAAATAGAAAAGTGCGTGCGCGACTGGGGATTCAAGGGCATAGCCATCGACCCGGGCTGGAACGATCCGGCCATCTACGGCAACGACCCGAAAATGGAACCCATTCTCGACCTCTGCCAGCAGCTCGGCGCCATCGTCAGCGTGACCATGAGCGTGTACGGCGGCCCGGACCTCACCTACACCGATCCCACCCCCATGCTTCCGCTCATCCGCAAGTTCAGCAAGGTGAACTTCGTGTTCGCGCACGGCTGCTGGCCCAAGGTGCAGGAAGCCGTGGGCGTGGCCCTGCTCTGCAAGAACGTGTACCTCTCGCCCGACGCCTATTTCTATGTGCGCCACATGCCCATGTTTGAAGCCTATGCCCATGCGGCCAACTCCTTCCTGAAGTACCGCTTCCTCTTTGCCTCCAGCTATCCCATCCGCGGCTTTGCCCAGTGCATAGAAAACTGGCACGAACGCGGCCTGGAATACGAAGCGCTTCAGCGCTCCCTCTACGACAACGCCGCCGAACTGCTCGGCCTGTGATTCCCTGCGCGCCGGCCGTTCCCTGATGCCCGGACGGCGCGCGATTCTCCGGCTCAGGAAGGAGAAAACGCATGATCATCGACGCCCGATGCCGTCCCATGTACGACGAGTTCCTCAGGCAGGTGGAAAATCCCACCGGCGTCACCGCAAGAATGGGCATGGACATTCCGCCGTCCGTCCGCGCCAAGTCCGAAACGCTCATGCTGAAGGAAATGGAAGACGCCGGCATAAGCATGGGCATAGCCCCGGGCCGCAACGGTCATTTCCGCTACAACGTCAGCAACGACTGCGTCGTCGACATGGTGCGGCATTTCAAGGGAAAATTCATCGGCATTGCCGGCATCAACCCTTCAAGCCGCGAACAGGCCATCAGGGACATCGACACCTACGTGGTCAACGGTCCGCTCAAGGGCGTGAACATCGAACCCGGCTCCATGAGCACGCCGTGGTACGCCAACGACCGTCGCATCTATCCCATCTATGAGAAGTGCTCGGAACACAAGATTCCCGTCATGCTGATGATAGGCGGCAGAGCCGGCCCCGACACCACCTACAGCGACCCGAAAATCATCACCAACATTGCCCGCGACTTCCCCGACGTGAACTTCTACGTCTCGCACGGCGGCTGGCCCTGGGCTCAGGTGCTGCTCGGCGCCTGCTTCTGGCAGACCAACATCTTTCTCGGGCCCGACATGTACCTGCTCACGGGCGTGGGCACGGCCGACTACGTCGCCGCGGCCAAGGGCTTCATGCAGGATCGCTTCCTGTTCGGTTCCGCCTATCCGCTCATGCCCTTCAAGCCCTGCGTGGACAAGTTCATGGAGCTGTTCGGCGACTCGGACGTGCTGGACAAGATTCTCTACAAGAACGCCGCCAGACTCTTCAACATCGATCTCACCAGCTCCGCCGACTGACGAAAAAAGGCTCCGGCATCCGCCGGACAAGCATTCCGCCTCCCGGCGGATGCCGGAAGGCCCGGGAAAGACCGGAATCCCGGGCCTTTCTCCGCCCGCCCTCCGGCAGAAACGCGACGCTCCCCGCAAGCGCAGAACGCCTCCATGCAAAAACGCCCGACACGATGCATACGTGCCGGGCGTTTTGTTGTCATTCATCCGCTGCAAAGAGAAAAATCATCGGCGGGCACGACGCCTCGCCGCTACTTCTTTGCCGTGCTCTGCCTTGTCTTTGCCGTGGACGTTTTTTTGGAAGACGTCTTCTTGACGGAGGTCTTCTTTGAGGAAGAGGTCTTCTTGGCCACGGTCTTTCTGGAAGAGGTCTTCTTCGAGGAGCTGACCGACGATTTTTTGCTCGACGAGGTCTTGCGCACCGAAGTCTTCTTCGTCTTCGAGGAGGTCTTCGCCACCTTGCTCCTGGAGCTTGAACGCTTGGACTTTGAGAGAGCCTGGCGGGCCGCGGCGGCGTCCGCCTCCGTGCCCTTGGTGACCACCTGCTTGGGCGTGGGCAGGTAGGTCATGGGATTCATCTGCCTGTTGTCGAGAAGCAGCTCAAAATGCAGGTGCGGGCCGGTGGAACGCCCGGTGGAGCCCACGCGGCCTATCATGAGGCCCGGGGTCACTCTGTCGCCCTTGCGCACGAGTATCTGACTCATGTGGGCGTAGCGGGAGACGATGCCGTCATCCTGCTGAATTTCCACCATGTAGCCGTAGCTGCTGTGGTATTCGGCACACACGACCGTGCCGCCGCGGAACGCCATGATGGGCGAGCCCAGAGGAGCTCGTATGTCTATGCCCTTGTGCGAGCGGCGGGAAGAGCGGCGCACACCGTAGGGAGAGGTGATGCACACGGTCTCCCCCGTGGAACAGAGCGCCGCCTTCGTGTTCAGCTCGGCCAGTTTCCGGGCCTCGCTGCTGCCGGGCTTCGGCATGTTCCACTGATCCTTTCCGTTCGACGACAGGCCGCTCTCCATCTGAAGAAGGCCGGAAGGGAGCTGCCAGGAAGAAGGATCCGAGGTGAGCTCAAGGGCATCGCCGTAGGGAGCGCGATGCTCCGCAAGCTCGGAAACGCTGAGAGAATCGCTCTCCACCAGCGTTCCCGGAGACGTGGAGGCCAGATACAGTTCCCTGTCGAGAACAAGGGCCGAGTCGACGTCCTTCTCTTCCTGAGAGAGCGCATTGTCCATGTCCGGCAGGGCGTCCTGCTTTTTCGGCGCGCAGGCCGAAAGCCCCGTGCAGGCCACAAGGGCGCAGCACGTCACAAGAGAAGCAAACCTTCGGGCTGACGACATTCTTTCTCCTTGGAACTTCCAGAAAAAGATTCGCTGTTGTGTCACGTCTCAACGGAACGCGGCCCGCAAAGGCTCAGCATTCCCTCACGTCGAGGATGACGGCCTCATTTCTCAGGGGATTCACCTTGCCGAGGCGGACGTGCAGCTCCTGTCCGGGAAACACCTTTTCTCCGAACAGCGAACGCTTGCCGCGCAGACCGATCTGCACCTCAGGCAGGCTCACGCTCACCCACATGTCGTTTTCCTCCGCCACTTCGGCCTTCCAGCAGCACTCGTCGCCGTGGGCCCTCGCCTGCTGCTGAATGTAGAGATACTTCCAGTAGCGCGGACGGAAACGCTGCACCTGCCCTGCGGCCTCAAGGCGTATGGAAAGGTGCATGAGCATGTCCGAAAGCTCCTCGCGGGACCAGCGCACGCTTCCGCGGGTGATCACGCTCAGAAGCTGGGCCTCGTTCACGAGGTCGGTAAAGCGGCGCAGGGGCGACGTGACGGGACTGTAGGCCGAAAGTCCCATGCCCGCGTGCGGCCTCGGCACCACGTCGAGCGAGGCGGCCACGAGAATGCGCACCACACGGGCGATGTCCGGGGCGCTCTTCCACACGCCGGCGTATTCTCTGGGCACGGCCACGTCCTGCGTGCGGAAAAGCAGGGGCACGTCGTTCTTCACGGCCCATTCCGCCAGCACGGCGTTGGCCACCACCATGAGCTCGGCCACAAGAAGCTGCGCCCGCGGCGCGGCAGGGTACGGCCTCAGCTTCACCGTGACGTCCGCGCCCTCGCCCTCAAGCTCAAAGTCTATTTCGGGCCGCTCGATGATCACCGCACCGTGGTCCACACGGTACGCCAGTCTCACGTCGCTCATGGCTGCGGCAAGACGCAGGGACTCCGCAAAGGGCGAAGCGGCGTTCTCTTCGCCGTCCAGCGCCGCCTCGCAGTCGGGGTAATTGAGATTCTTCGCCACCTTTATGGTGGAAAAGCGGAAGGAGCCCTCGCCGAGCGTTCCGTCGGGGGCGACGTGCGCGCCCACCACGAGCGCAGGCCTGGCCTGCCCTTCAAACAGACTGAACGCGCCCTCGCCGAGAGCTTCGGGCATCATGTGGCAGTTGCCTTCGGGCAGATAAATGCTTGTGGCGCGATGGAACACGGCCTTGCCGAGAGCACTGTCGAAATTCCAGAACCATGCGGGACAGGCGAGCGCCACTTCCACATCCCAGCCGCCGTCGGCGGCAGAAGCGATGCAAAAGGCGTCGTCGATGTCGCGGGTGGTCGCGCTGTCTATGCTGATGAAGGCCGTATCCTCGGCAGGAGGAAGGCTCGTGCCCTCCTCCACGGCACGGATGAGCGCCTGCGTTTCCGGCTCAAGGGGTTCTTCCCACGCCGTGCCGGCCTCGTAGTCCGCGCGGTCAAGCCAGAAGTTGTAGTGCTCGGGCACAAGGCCCCAGGTCATGGCGAGCAGAAGCGCAAGATGCGGATCGTCGGGCAGCCCCTTGGTCACCTGCTTCCAGAGCGCCTCGTCCTCCACGGTTTCCGGGTCCCTCATGCGGGCGCGGAGCATTCTTTCGAGCCTGCCCCGCACGGGCTCTTCCGGGGCGGTGGAGGCATCCGGCGCAGGATGGCGGCCGATGCGCGCCTCCCAAAGGCGACGGAACCAGTCCGCACCGCCGCACACCATGGCCTCGCGCACGCGCGCGGCCTCCTCGGCCTGACGGCGCGATTCCACCGTGGCGGCGTCGTAAATTTCAAATTCCGGCGGCTGAAAGCGAAAATGCGTCTTGCACTGCAGAAGCGCCCTGCCGCATGCCGCCACGGCGTCGGCGTCGGGACTCGTGTAGCCGAGCTCGGCAAACCACTCGGCCGGAGCCCTTTCCATTTCGCCCTGCGCCATTTCCCACAGTTCCATGGGCGCGACTTCGGAGGCCAGGCGCTCGCGACGCTCGCGGTGCCTGTTCAGAAGATCGACCACGGCGTCCTTGCTCTGCGTCGCGGGATAGGAAGGG
Organism: bacterium; assembly: GCA_037230945.1. Classification (GTDB taxonomy): domain Bacteria; phylum Desulfobacterota; class Desulfovibrionia; order Desulfovibrionales; family Desulfovibrionaceae; genus Mailhella. The sequence goes on along the minus strand of JAXUUT010000079.1, from coordinate 45,221 downwards.
CCGGCCCAGGGAAGGATGCGCGAGGGAGACAGCGTGGTCTCCCGGCGGTTGGGCAGAAAAAGACGAAGCTTGCCCTTCTGCTCCTCCATCACCCACGCGATCTGGGGTTCGTTGCCCTGCATGAATTCCACGATACAGCCCGCGGAGGGATTCTGCACAATATGCGATGCCATGTCTCCATTCCTGAAAAAACAAATGTGGTCAGACCGGCCCCGGCAGCCCGGAGAGCGCTGCGTCTGCGCGCCGTCGAACGGGAAGGGGGAAGGCCGGGACAGCCCGAACCTTGCGGGCGGCCTCAAAAAAACGTGCGCGGCCTGCCACGGATGAAAGCAGGGTCATGCGTCCCCGGTCGCGATGGGAGGCATGAAGAGAGGCATCCATGACAATGCCGGGAAAGCTCGCGCCTTCCCGGCATGTTGCGTCATCAGTGTCTGAAGGATCTCTGGCCGGTGAACACCATGGCCACCTGAGGTTCGTGCTCGTTGCAGGCCTGCACCACTTCCCAGTCGCGTATGGAGCCGCCGGGCTGGGCGATGGCGGTCACGCCCTGAGCCATGACCACGTCCACGCCGTCACGGAAGGGGAAGAAGCCGTCGGACACCACCACGGAGCCGATGAGGCCGCCCTTCGCTTCCCGGGTCTCGCGGTTGATCTCTTCCAGCGTGGCCGCGGCTTCGGCGTCGGCAAGGGCCTTCTGCTGCAGCTCGTAGAGGGAAAGACCGGTGCGCTTGAAGGAAAGCACGTCGGCGTGCTTGGTGTAGGCCTTGTGAATGGCGAGTTCCGCGCAGCCCACGCGGTCCTGCTCGCCGGTGCCTATGGCCACGGTGGCGCCGTTGCGCACGAAGATCACGGAGTTGGAGGTCACGCCGGATTCCACGGCCCAGGCAAAGAGCAGGTCTTCAGCTTCCTGTTCCGTGGGCTTGCGCGCCGTAAACACGGTGCCGTCCTTCTTGGTTCCGGTGGCGGGCATGAAGTCGTCCACGCTTCTTATGCGGTTCACGAAGGACTTCTGCATCACGATGCCGCCGTCGGTGAGGCTCTTGAAGTCGAGCATGGGAACGCCGCACAGCTCGTCGAGATGCGCAAGACCGGGCAGCTCGAAAATGCGCAGGTTCTTGCGGCCCTTGAGCACGTCCACCACGCCTTCCTCAAAGGCAGGGGCGGCCACCACTTCAAAATACTGGGAAGCGATGAGCTCGGCGCACTTCATGTCCAGCGGACGGTTCACCACCACCGCGCCGCCGAAAGCGGCGATGCGGTCGCACCAGAAGGCGTTGTTCAGCGCGTCGAACAGATTGTCGGCCCAGGCCGCGCCGCAGGGATTGTTGTGCTTCAAAATGGCGGCGGCAGGCTTCTTCGTGAGGTACTGGAGAATGTTGCAGGCGTTGTCCACGTCGGTGAGATTGGTCTTGCCCGGATGCTTGCCGGACTGCACCATCTGCTTTTCGGTGAGCGCGGACACGATGCCCTGACGGGGCGAGCGCCACTTGAGATTGGCCACCTTGTTCTCGCCTTCCACGAATTCATACAGGGCCGCGGGCTGGTCGGGATTTTCACCGTAGCGCAGGCCGCGCACTTCGCCGCCCATTTCCCAGGTGCGCTTGTGATAGGTGAGCACGCTGTCTCCCAGCGTGATGGTCATGGTATCGGGGAATCCGTCCGCAACAATGGTGCGGTACATATCTTTCAGCTCGCTCATGTCAACTCCGCCTCGGCGATAAAGATGTTGGGGAGAACCGTCCGCGGCACGGGGCCGCGAGGCGGGGGAACAGACGTCGTCCGACATTCGTTCCTTGGGGAGTTTATCTTTTTATCATAAAAAACGACTGCGGGCAAATTGCCTCTCTGCCGCAGCCCCGGGGGAAGTGACGCAGAATTCATTTGCCCGCGCCGTCCATGCAGGATATAAGCAAGGCGACTTCACAAGCGAGGAAGACAATGGAAAACATGCTGCTCAAAATGGCCCGTCAGCTCAACGCCATGGACGAGGCTTCCCTCATGGCCCTGTGGAACAAGTACATGCAGCGCGTACAGGACTTCGACGCGTCCCGGGAATGGGAGGAGGCGACCATCGTGCTTTCCCTCATTCAGGCCGTGCGCGCCAAGAATCAGCTTTTCAATACCAGGTGGGAAGAGCGCGAGGCGCTCAGGCACTCGCCCGCCCCGGAAGGGAACGGCGACGATATGCGCCCGTGGCGACGCTTTCCTCCTTCCGGAGCAGAGCCGGAATCCCGACCGAAGCGGAAAGCCACGGTGCATCAGTTCCATCCGCTTCCCTGACCATCCCTCACGTCTTCGGCGCTCCGCCTTCTGCGGGGCGCCTTTTCTGTCCGCGAAAGACAGGACAGACTGACACTTCACGCTCCCACAGAAAGCTTCATCCCGCGCCGACTTCGGCACGGCAGCGCGGGCAAGACTCTTCCCTAGCTTCCGACGCTCCAGCCCGGACGACGAAAAGGCGGAAAAGGCCTTTTCCCTGCCCCTGAAAAAACAACCCTGCGCAGCTTTCTCCGGGGACGGTCCCTCCCGGCCCCTTACTTCTTCTGGCAGTGCGCGCACCACACCGTGGCGCGCCCCGCCACACGGCCGGAGGCGAGCTTCCGACCACACGAAACGCACTTCTCCCCCGCTCTGCCGTACACGCGAAAGCGGTTCTGGAACGCGCCCACGTCGCCCCGCGCCGTGCGGTAGTCCCTGATGGAGCTGCCGCAGTCGCGTATGGATTCAAGCAGCACCTCCACAAGCGCATGACGAAGCCGGAAAAGACGCTCCGCCGAAAGCGACTTCCCCGGAGCATCCGGACGTATGCCCGCCCGAAACAGACTCTCGTCCGCGTAGATGTTGCCCACGCCCGCCACCACGGACTGATCGAGCAGAAGCGCCTTCACCGCCCGGCCCGAGGAAAAGCGCGAAGCAAACGCCTCGTCCGTGACTTCCAGCGGCTCCGGCCCGAGCTCACGCCAGAACTCCCATCGCTCCATTTCCCGCGTCGAGAGCGCCCGCACCTGCCCGAACTTGCGCGTGTCGTCGAAGAAAAGAAGCCTGCCGTCATCAAGCGTGAACACGACGCGCGTATGCCTTTCCGGCGCCGTTCCCGCCGGATACACGAAAAGGCGCCCCGTCATGCGCAGGTGAAAGGCCAGCGCCGTCACCTCTCCGGGCTCTTTTCCGTCAAGCGCAGGACGGCCGCGCACAACGCCCCCCGCCGTATAGACGAGCGGCCAGAGAGAAGCGTCGGAAGGCGCGGGAATCTCCGTCTCCGGGCGTGAGGCGGGCAAAACAGATGCCTCGCGGGAAAGACAAAGCAGAAGAAGCTTGCCGCGCCTGCCCGCGGCCGTGATCACGAATCCCCCGTCCGCGACCTCCGGGGCCGGCACTTCTCCCTGCCACGTTCCGGGGTTCAGCACGGTCACGGCCGTGATGCGCCGCCCGCACACCTGCGGCGCGAGCGTGCGCGCCACGGTCTCCACTTCGGGAAGTTCCGGCATGACGTCTCTCCCTGCGTTGAAAAAGCGGCGAACGGACGCCGCACGACTCAAAAAAAGACAAGGCTCCGGGCGGCCATGCACGGTTCCGCCCCGCTCCCGCTCCGAGGCCTCGTTCGTTCCGGGAAGGTCGGAAAGCAAAAAGGGGAAGGAGCACTCGCCCCTTCCCCCGATGAAACCGGACTAACCGGCAATCTTCTGCTTCAGAATCCTGAAGGCCTCGTCGATGCCCTCGACGTTGCTGCCGCCGGCCTGAGCCTGATCGGGACGGCCGCCGCCGGAACCGCCGATGGCCGCGGCCACGTCGCGGATGAGCGCAGGCGCGGTGAAGCGGTCATGCAGGTCCTTGGACACATAAAGGATCATCTGCGCCTTGCCGTTGTCTTCCGCCACGAGGCAGGCCACGCCGGAAGGCATCTTGGAGCGCACGTCGTCCATCATTTCGCGAAGCGCCTTCACGTTCACGGCGCCGGCCTTCACGGCCAGCACCTTCACGCCGGCAATCTCCTCCACGGCGGACATGACGTTGCCGCGGCTTGCGGCCTGCGCCTTGTCGAGTTCCTTGTGCAGGGCCTTGATTTCCTTCTGCATGGCTTCCACGCGGGAAGCGAAGTCGGAGGAGCGCACCTTGAGCAGGGAGCCTATGGCATTGAGCTCGGCGCGGCGTTCGGCCATGACCTTGTAGGCGTTCCAGCCCGTGGCGGCCTCAATGCGGCGCACGCCCGCGGCCACGCCGCCTTCGGAGAGAATGACGAAGGAACCGGCCTGGCCGGTACGGGAAAGATGCGTGCCGCCGCAAAGCTCCATGGAGCAGGGCTCGGCGCCCTCGGCGCCCATGCTGACCACGCGCACCTTGTCGCCGTACTTTTCATTGAAGAGAGCCATGGCTCCGCACTTCACGGCTTCGTCGTGATCCATGACGCGCGTGGTCACGGGATAATCGGCCATGATCATGGCGTTCACCTCACGTTCCACGGCCGCGATCTCCTCGTCGGTCATGGCCGCAATGTGAGTGAAGTCGAAACGCAGATGATCGGGACCCACGGAAGAGCCGGCCTGATGCACATGGGTGCCGAGCACCTTGCGCAGGGCGGCCTGAAGAAGATGGGTGCAGGAATGGTTGCGGGCCGCGGCCACGCGGTCGCCTTCGGTGACTTCCAGAGTCACTTCCTGCTCGGCGCGGATGACGCCCTCGGTCACTTCGATCTGCTGCACGGTGAGCGTGGGCATGGGCTTCAGGGTATCGGTCACGCGGGCCTTGCCCTCTTCCGTAGAAATAAGGCCGGTGTCGCCGCTCTGACCGCCGGACGCGCCGTAGAAGGGCGTCTGAAGCGCCACAAGGTAGCCCTTTGCTCCGGCTTCCAGCTTTTCCACGGGAAGCGCGTCTTCATCGAGAAGCGCCACGATGCGGCTGTCGGCCCTGAGCGTGTCGTAGCCCACGAATTCCGTCTGCATGCCTTCTTCGAGCAGACCGCGGAAACGGGCGGCGAGGTCCTTTTCGCCGGAGCCCTTCCACGCCGCGCGGGCGCGGGCGCGCTGCTCCTGCATCTTTTCGGCAAAGCCTTCCTCGTCCACGGTGAATCCGCGCTTGTAGGCCACGTCGGAAACGATGTCGAGCGGGAAGCCGTAGGTGTCGTTCAGACGGAAGGCCACTTCGCCGGGAATCACGGTCTTTCCTTCGGCGGCAAGCTTTTCCAGCTCGCCGTCGAGCATGGCGAGGCCCTTGTCGAGGGTCACGCGGAAGCGGTTTTCCTCCTCGAACACCACGCGGGAAATGAAGTCGGCATGTTCGCGAAGTTCGGGATAGTCGTCGCCCATGACGTCCACCACCTTGCCCACGGTCTTGTAAAGGAAGGCTTCGTGCAGGCCCATGAGCGTGCCGAAGCGCAGGGCGCGGCGGATGAGGCGGCGCAGAACGTAGCCGCGGCCTTCGTTGGAAGGCAGAATGCCGTCGGCGATCATGAAGGCGGCGGCGCGGCTGTGGTCGGCAATGACGCGCAGCGCGGTGTCCACGTCGTTGGTGTCGGGCGCGGAGAAGCTGTACTTCACGCCCGCGATGGAAGCGGCGTACTGAATGATGTCCTGGAAAAGATCGCAGTCGAAGTTGGAGCGCTTGCCCTGGCACACGGCGGCAATGCGCTCGAGGCCCATGCCGGTGTCGATGTTGGGATGCTCGAGCGGCACGCGCACGCCGGGTTCCTTCTGGTCGTACTGCGTGAACACGAGGTTCCAGATTTCAAGGAAGCGGTCGCAGTCGCACTTGCCGATGCCGCAGTTCGGGCCGCAGGCCATGTCCTCGCCCTGATCGATGTAGATTTCCGAGCAGGGGCCGCAGGGGCCGGTGTCGCCCATGGTCCAGAAGTTGTCCTTCTCGCCCATGCGGGTGATGTGATCGGCGGGCATTCCGGCGATCTCCTGCCACAGCTTGTAGGCCTCGTCGTCGTTCTCGTACACGGTGACGTAGAGCTTTTCGGCGGGAAGATGCAGCTCCTCGGTGACGAACTTCCACGCGAAGGTGATGGCCTCGCGCTTGAAGTAATAGGCAAAGGAAAAGTTGCCCAGCATTTCGAAGAAGGTGTGATGGCGGGCGGTGCGGCCCACGTTTTCAAGGTCGTTGTGCTTGCCCGACACGCGCAGGCACTTCTGCGAGGTGGCCGCGCAGCGGTAGGAGCGGCGCTCCTGACCGAGATAGAGCTTCTTGAACTGCACCATGCCGGCGTTGGTGAAGAGCAGCGTGGGGTCGTCCTTGGGCACGAGGGAAGAGGACGGCACTATGGCGTGACCGTTCTTTTCAAAGAATTCCAAAAATTTGTGACGTATTTCCTTGGCAGTGAGCATATATTCTCCCGATGGGCCGCATTGCGGCCCTCATAAGGACGGGGGAAGAAGCTTCTTCCCCCGCAACATTCCGTTTTCCTGAGCAGAAAAGCCGGACGCCGCCGCCTTTCTGCCCGAGCTTCCCGCAGGAAGACTCTCCGCGCCCGAATCGCGGGGCCATCGACCCCGCTCCGGACGGAAATGTTCAGAACGCCGAAGCCTCCTCCGCAATGCTTGCGGGAGCTCCGGCGTGCAGGCATGGTCTAGTAGCCTTCGTCGTAGCTGTCCTCGTCGCCGGGCACGCCCTCGTCCTCCACGGGAGCGGACGGAGCGGCAGCGGTCATGTCGAGACCGACGCCGAGATGTTCCTTGACCTTGGCTTCTATTTCGTCGCGCAGGGCGATGTTCTCGTTGAGCATGTCGCGCACTCTCTCGCGGCCCTGGCCCAGCTTTTCGTCGCCGTAGGCGTACCACGCGCCGCTCTTGTCCACAATGCCCGCGTCCACGGCCATGTCGAGGATTTCACCGGCGCGAGAAATGCCCGTGCCCCAGATGATGTCGAACTTGGCTTCGCGGAAGGGCGGGGCCATCTTGTTCTTGACCACCTTCACGCGGGTGAGGGAGCCGTAGGCCTCGTCGCGGTCCTTGAGGGTCTGCACGCGGCGAATGTCCATGCGCACGGAGCTGTAGAACTTGAGCGCGTTGCCGCCGGTGGTGGTTTCGGGGCTGCCGTAGCCCATCTGCCCTATCTTCATGCGTATCTGGTTGATGAAGATGACGCAGGTGCGGGACTTGTGGATGGTGCCGGTGAGCTTTCTCATGGCGTGCGACATGAGGCGGGCCTGACTGCCCACCTGCGTCTCGCCCATGGCGCCGTCGAGTTCGGCCTGAGGAATGAGGGCGGCCACGGAGTCGATCACCACGATGTCCACCGCGCCGGAGCGCACCAGCATGTCCGCGATGTCGAGGGCCTGCTCGCCGTGATCGGGCTGAGAAATGAGCAGCTCGTCGGTCTTCACGCCGAGCCTTGCCGCATAGGAGACGTCAAGCGCGTGTTCGGCGTCGATGAAGGCCGCCACGCCGCCCAGCTTCTGGCATTCCGCGATGATGTGCAGCGTGAGCGTCGTCTTGCCCGAAGATTCGGGGCCGTAGATTTCGGTCACGCGGCCGCGCGGCACGCCGCCGATGCCCAGCGCCAGGTCGAGGCCGAGGGAACCGGTGGGAATGACCGGCACATGCACGTGCGCCCCGTCGGACAGCTTCATGACCGCGCCCTGACCATACTTTCTCTCAATGGTGCTGAGGGCTGTCTTGAGCGCTTCGCGGCGGGCATCTTCCGCGGAAACAAGAGGCTTCTTCGCCATGGATGACATCTCCTGAATTAGAGAATATTGCCGCGCGGCTCATGGAGCGCATGGCTCCGCGCCAGATTGCGCACGCCGTGCGGAAGGGATCCTTTCCGAAAAGGAAAGGACCCCAGACAGGGAACCTTAGCAAAAGCCCGTCCGGGGAGCAAGAGAAACACTTGCCAGCGCGCCGCATACCATCTATCTAAAGAGTCATGAAAAATTATGACGGCATAGCGCTCTTTTCCGGGGGCCTGGACAGCATCCTGGCCGCCCGTCTGCTTATGGAACAGGGCAGGACCATCAAGTGCCTGCACTTCTACTCGCCCTTTTTCGGCCATCCCGGCCGCGTGGAGCACTGGCAGGAGGTCTACGGTCTCGACATCACGGCCCTGGACGCTTCCGCTCCCTTCGTGGACATGCTCAAAAAGGGCCCGGCGCACGGCTTCGGCAGCGCCATGAACCCCTGCGTGGACTGCAAGATTCTCATGATGAGCCTCGCCAGAACGCACATGGAAGAATACGGCGCAAAGTTTCTCGTGTCCGGCGAAGTGCTCGGTCAGCGCCCCATGTCGCAGCGGCGCGACACGCTCAACGTCATCCGCCGCGACGCCGACGTGCGCGACATTCTGGTGCGCCCCCTCTGCGCGCAGCTTCTTGACCCCACAAGGCCCGAAGAGGAAGGCCTCATCGACCGCTCGCGCCTTCTCGCGCTGAACGGCCGGGGCCGCAAGGAACAGCTCGCCCTTGCCGAGAAGTTCGGCATCACGGAAATTCCCACGCCCGGCGGCGGCTGCAAGCTCACGGAAAAGGAAAACACCCGCCGCTTCTGGCCCGTGCTCTCCCGCATCGACGCCCCGGACGTGAACGACTTCAGGCTCGCCGACGTGGGCCGTCAGTTCTGGCACGACGAATTCTGGCTCACCATAGGCCGCCACAAGTTCGACAACGAAATCTACGCCGACCTCATCCGCGAAGGCGACGTCCACTTCAAGGTGGCCGGATTCCCCGGCCCCATCGCGCTCGGCAGAAGCTCGCGCCCGTGGAGCGCGGAGGCCGTGCGCGAGGCGGCCTCGCTTGTGGCCTCCTATTCCCCCAAGGCCTGCCGCGCCTCCGAGGAAGGGCAGAGGATAAGCGTGCGCGTGACCGTGAACGGACAGACGAGCCTTGTGGAAGTCGTCCCCAGCCGGGAAACCGCCTTTCATGAACCCACCTGGGAGTGCGCGCGCGACGAGTTGCACGCCCTGCGCAAGCCCGGAAAATCCAGCGAAGCATAACAGCCGCACAAAGGCGCGCAAAAGGCGCGCACAGGAGAGATCCCCGATGTCCACCGAACATCCGACCCCCGCAGAGTATCTGCGCAAAATACTTCTTTCCCCCGTGTACGACGTGGCCCGCGTGACGCCGCTCGAGTACATGGAAAAACTTTCGGAGCGCATGGGCTGCCGCGTCAGCCTCAAGCGTGAAGATCTCCAGCCCGTGCACTCCTTCAAGCTGCGCGGCGCGTACAACAAGATTGCCAGGCTTCCCGAGGAAGCAAAGAAGCGCGGCATCATCGCCGCCTCGGCGGGCAACCATGCCCAGGGCTGCGCCCTCTCCGGCGCCAGGCTCGGCGTGAAGGCCACCATCGTCATGCCGAAGACCACCCCCGACATCAAGGTGGACGCGGTGCGCCGCTTCGGCGGCAACGTGGTGCTCTTCGGCAACAGCTTCGACGAGGCCTACGCCGAATCCATGCGCCTTGCAAAGGAAGAGGGACTCACCCTCATTCCGCCCTACGACGACTCCGACGTCATCGCCGGTCAGGGCACCATCGCGCGCGAGCTTCTGGAACAGGACGGCCGCCTCACCCACGTGTTCGTGCAGGTGGGCGGCGGCGGCCTTGCCGCGGGCATTGCCGTCTACATCAAGCAGATTCTGCCGGACGTGAAGGTCATAGGCGTGGAAGCCAAGGGCTCCGCCTGCCTCAAGGCCGCCTGGGAGGCCGGTTCCCCCGTCACCCTCGACCGCGTTTCCCTGTTTGCCGACGGCGTGGCCGTGAAGCGCATAGGCGACGAAACCTTCCGCGTGCTGCGCGAGAACCTCGACGACATCATCACCTGCTCCAACGACGAAATCTGCGCCGCGCTCAAGGACATCTTCGACGACACCCGCGCCATTGCCGAACCTTCCGGCGCGCTCTCCCTTGCGGGCCTCAAGAAGTACGCCGCTTCCCACGACACCTCCGGCGCGCGCATGGCCGCCATACTCTCCGGCGCGAACATGAACTTCCATACCCTGCGCTTCGTTTCCGAACGCTGCGAAGTGGGCGAACAGCGCGAAGGCATCATTTCCGTGACCATTCCCGAAAAGAAGGGCGCCTTCCTCGATCTGTGCCGCAAGCTCGGCAACCGCATGGTGACGGAATTCAACTACCGCTTCTCCGATCCCTCGCAGGCGGAAATCTTCACCTCGCTGCGCCTCACCGAAGGCATGGACGAGCTTGAACGCATCATAAGCGGACTGCGCGAGGCGGGCTACAGCGTGACCAACATGACGCGCAACACCTTTGCCAAGAGCCACGTGCGCTACATGATAGGCGGCCGCGCCCCGAGCGTGGTGAAGAACGAGCACATCCTGAGCTTCCAGTTCCCGGAACGCACGGGCGCACTGCTGCACTTCCTCGAAACCCTGGGCACGAACTTCAACGTGACCATGTTCCACTACCGCAACCACGGCGCTGAATACGGCCGCGTGGCCTGCGGCTTTGAAGTCGCTCCCGAGCAGTGCAGGGAGTTCTACGCCAACCTCGACAAGCTCGGCTTCGCCTGGTGGGACGAAACCGACAACGAGGCCTGCAAAAAGTTCCTCTCGCCGCTCGACTGATCACGGGCAAAGCACACGAAAGGGCCGCCTTCGGGCGGCCCTTTTTTCATGCCCCGCCCCCTGGCTTCATCCTTCTTCCGACCTGCCGCAGCGTGAAAAAAGAATACGCATTTGTTCCAAAGTGTTTTGACATCCCTTGCCATGTCGGTATAAGTTAGAACATATATGGTCCAAAGGACCGGCTTGTCTTCTTATCTTTTCTAAGGAGGGAAAGAAAGGTGAAACGTTTTCTCGCAGCCATGTGTGTGGGCATGATGGCCTTCGCCGCACAGGCTTCCGCCGCGGAGCCTGCCAAAATCCACATCGGCATCTGCACCGGCACGGTGTCCCAGTCCGAGGACGACCTGCGCGGAGCCGAGGCCCTCATCAAGAAGTACGGTGACGTCGCCAACGGCGGCATGATCAAGCACATCACCTACCCCGACAACTTCATGACGGAAATGGAAACCACCATTTCCCAGATCGTTTCCTTCGCCGACGACCCCGACATGAAGGCCGTCATCGTGAACCAGGGCATTCCCGGCACCACCGCCGCCTTCCAGCGCATCCGCGAAAAGCGCCCCGACATCATGCTTCTCGTGGGCGAAGCTCACGAAGACCCCAACGTCATTGAAAGCGCCGCCGACCTTGCCATCAACGCCGACAACATTTCCCGCGGCTACCTCATCATCGCGGCCGCCAAGAAGCTCGGCGTGACCGACTTCGTGCACATTTCCTTCCCCCGTCACATGAGCTACGAGCTGCTCTCCCGCCGCCGCAACATCATGGAAGTGGCCTGCAAGGATCTCGGCATCAACTTCCACTTCATGAGCGCTCCCGATCCCACCTCCGACGTCGGCGTGGCCGGCGCCCAGCAGTACATTCTTGAGCAGGTTCCTCAGTGGCTCGACAAGCTCGGTCCCAAGACCGCCTTCTTCTGCACCAACGACGCCCACACCGAACCTCTGCTCAAGCGCCTCACCGAAGACAAGGGCGGCTACTTCATCGAAGCCGACCTTCCTTCTCCGCTCATGGGCTACCCCGGAGCCCTCGGCATTGATCTTGCCGACGTGTCCGGCAACTTCCCCGCCATTCTGAAGCGCGTCGAAGACACCGTCGTCGCCAAGGGCGCCGCCGGCCGCATGGGCACCTGGACCTACTCCTACGGCTTCACCAACTCCCTCGGCCTCGGCGAACTCGCCATCAAGTACGCCAAGGAAGGCGTGACCGGCGGCCGCAGCTTCCGCCGTCACTTCAAGAAGGAAGACGTGTTCGCCGCGTACAACGCCGCCACCCCCGGCTCCACCTGGAGCGGCGGCTACTATGTGGACGTGGCCACCGGCAAGGAAAAGAAGAACCATGTGCTGGTCTTTGAAGACCTCTACATCTTCGGCAAGGGCTACATGCACATGACCGAAGTGCCCGTGCCCGCCAAGTACAAGACCATCAAGTAACGCTTTCTGGGGGAAGGCTCCGGCCTTCCCCCTCTTTTTTTGCCCGTCGACAAAAAACGGCGTTCATTTGCTTCATATTTTTCACAAAAAGCGAGCCATTCAGACAGGTTATGTCGCGGTCGCATCAACTGCCAAGACTCGGGAACGGCTTTTGCCGTTTTTATTTTTTTGTGCTAGGATGTACTCTGCGTTTTACAAAAACGCCCCAACCAAACAGGCCTCCGCATCCGATTTCCGTTTCTTTCATGCCATGCGCGGAGGTACATCCCTTATGAAAAGAGGTCCTATGGGCGCAGAAGATCCATTGCTTCGCGTAGAAGGTGTCGGCAAGGCGTATTTTTCCAACCGGGTGCTGAAGAACGTGAACTTCACCCTGGGCAAAGGCCGCATTCTCGGCCTTGTCGGCGAAAACGGGGCGGGCAAGTCCACCCTCATGAACATTCTTTTCGGCATGCGCGTCATTCAGGAAACGGGCGGGTATGAAGGAAAAATTCTGATCGACGGAAAGGAAGTGCACTTCCGCAGCCCCATGGACGCCCTCAAGGCGGGCATCGGCATGGTGCATCAGGAATTTTCCCTCATTCCCGGCTTCACCGTGGCGGAAAACATCGTGCTCAACCGCGAGACGCTGGTCTACAATCCGCTGGTGGAAGCCTTCGGCGACCGCCTGACCACGCTCGACCGTGCGGACATGACGCGCCGGGCCGACGAGGCCATTTCCCGCCTCAACATAGAACTCGACAGCGCCACGCCCATTTCCGAGCTGCCCGTGGGCTACAAGCAGTTCACGGAAATCGCCCGTGAAATCGACAAGCAGGGCACGCGACTTCTGGTGCTCGACGAGCCCACCGCCGTGCTCACCGAAAGCGAAGCCGACATTCTGCTCGACTCCATGCGCCGTCTGGCCGCGCAGGGCATATCCATCATATTCATTTCCCACCGTCTGCAGGAAGTCATGAGCGTGTGCGACGACATCGTCATTCTGCGCGACGGCGAAGTGGTGCTCCAGACCACCCCGGCCGAAACCAGCGTGCGCCAGATCGCAAGCGCCATGGTGGGCCGCAAGATCGACCGCGCGGAAGGCCCGGCCGAAGAGCGGCGCAGCTCGGACACGGTGGCCATGGAAATCGAACATCTGTGGGTGGACATGCCCGGCGAAACGGTGCGCAACGTGAACCTCTCCATATTCGAGGGCGAAATCCTCGGCATAGGCGGCATGGCCGGTCAGGGCAAGCTCGGCATAGCCAACGGCATCATGGGCCTGCATCCTGCCGGAGGCAAGGTCACCTTCCACGGCAGAAGCGTGGAGCTCAACAATCCCGCCTCTCCCCTCGCCCTCGGCATTTCCGCCGTGTCCGAAGACCGGCGCGGCGTGGGCCTGCTGCTTGAGGAATCCATCGCCTGGAACATCATCTTCACCTCGCTCCAGACCCAGAAACGCTTTCTCAAGAACCTCGGCCCGCTGAAGATACGCGACGAGGAAGCCATTGCCGAATGCGCCCGAAAGTACATTCACGACCTGGAAATCAAGTGCACGAGCGAAAAGCAGCACGTGCAGGAGCTTTCCGGCGGCAACCAGCAGAAGGTCTGCCTTGCCAAGGCCTTTGAGACGCGGCCCCGGCTGCTCTTCGTGGCCGAGCCCACGCGAGGCATAGACGTGGGCGCGAAGAAGGTGGTGCTCGACACCCTGAAGCGCTACAACCGCGAGCACGGCATGACCATCGTGGTCATTTCCTCCGAGCTTGAGGAGCTGCGCTCGGTGTGCGACCGCATCGCCATCATCGACAAGGGCGCCGTGGCCGGCATTCTGCCCGCAAGCACGCCTTCCGAAGCCTTCGGATATCTGCTCATGGGCGCAGGCGCCGCCGAGGCCGAAAAAGCCGCGAACGACAATTCCAACGCTACGGAGGCGGCAAGCGCATGAACCGCATAAAGAAATTCATCGAAGAGGCCGGATGGCCCCGCATTCTCATTGCGGTGTTTCTGGTCGTCCTGTTCATCGTGGCGCCCTTCGTGGGCGTGCCCGTGGACGCCGCCCTCAGCGACACGCTGGTGCGCTTCGGCATGAACGGCGTGCTCGTGCTCGCCATGGTGCCCATGGTGCAGTCGGGCTGCGGCCTCAACTTCGGCCTGCCGCTCGGCATCATCGCCGGACTGCTCGGCGCGGTCACGAGCGTGGAGCTCGAGGCCACGGGCATTCCCGGCGTGTTCACGGCCATGGCCATCGCCACGCCCATCGCCGTCATTCTCGGCTGGGGATACGGTCTTCTGCTCAACAAGGTCAAGGGCGAAGAAATGATGATCGCCACCTACGTGGGCTTCTCCTCCGTGGCGTTCATGTGCATCATGTGGCTCGTGCTGCCCTACTCGAGCTCCAACATGGTGTGGGGCTACGCGGGCGTGGGCCTGCGCACCACGGTGTCGGTGGAGGAATTCTGGCAGCGCGCCATCAGCGACATAGCCGCCTTCAACATAGGCGACGCCTTCTACTTCCCCACCGGCATGTTCCTCTTCTTCCTGCTTCTGTGCGGCATCATGTGGGTGTTCATGCGCACCCGCACCGGCACGGCCATGACCACCGTGGGGTCCAATCCCGAATACGCCCGCGCAAGCGGCGTGAACATCAACCGCATGCGCACGCTTTCGGTCATCCTTTCCACCTGGCTCGGCGCGCTCGGCATCATCGTGTACGAGCAGAGCTTCGGCTTCATCCAGCTCTACATGGGCCCGTTCATGATGGCATTCCCCGCCGTGGCCGCCCTGCTCATCGGCGGCGCTTCGGTGAAGAAGGCCTCCATCATCAACGTCATCGTGGGCACGTTCCTCTTTCAGGGCATCCTCACCATGACGCCCTCGGTCATCAACAGCATGCTGCAGACCGACATGTCCGAAGTCATCCGCATCATCGTGTCCAACGGCATGATTCTCTACGCCCTGACCCGTGTGACAAAGGTAAGATCATGAAAAGCTCTTCCGGCGGCAATGCCGTCACTCTCTTCTGCATGCGCAACGCGGTGCCCATCGTCTTTCTTCTGGTGAGCGCCGTCGGCATCTACTATTCCCAGTTCACGGCCGAGTACCTCATTCAGGAAATGCTGACGAGACTCGCCCGAAACTCCTTCCTCGTGCTCTCGCTGCTCATTCCCATCATGGCGGGCATGGGCCTCAACTTCGGCATGGTGCTCGGCGCCATGGCCGGACAGATAGGTCTCATCTTCATCAGCGACTGGAACGTCTCCGGCCTGTACGGCATGACCCTCGCCGCGCTCATCGCCACCCCGCTCGCCATACTCTTCGGCTGGATGTGCGGCGTGGTGCTCAACAAGGCGCGCGGCCGCGAAATGGTCACCTCCTACATTCTCGGCTTCTTCATGAACGGCGTGTATCAGCTCGTGGTGCTCTACGGCTTCGGCAGCCTCGTGCCCATTCTGAACCCCGAGCTCGTGCTTTCCCGCGGCTACGGCATACGCAACGTGACCAACCTCGACAACATACGCGGCTCGCTCGACAACGCCATAGAGCTCGAAATCATGGGCATACACGTGCCTCTTGCCACCTTCCTGCTCATCGGCGTGTTCTGTCTGTTCATTCTGTGGTTCCGCCGCACCAAGCTCGGGCAGGACATGAGAGCCACGGGTCAGGATCTTTCCGTGGCCCATTCCGCAGGCATTCCCGTCATGCGCACCCGCATCATCTCCATCGTCATTTCCACCGTGCTCGCCGCCTACGGTCAGATCATCTTCCTGCAGAACGTGGGCACGCTCAACACCTACAACAGCCATGAACAGGCCGGCGTGTTCGCCATCGCCTCCCTGCTCGTGGGCGGCGCCACCGTGGCCCGCGCCTCCATTCTCAACGTGTTCACGGGCGTTCTGCTCTTCCATCTCATGTTCGTGGTCTCGCCCATGGCCGGCAAGTATCTGGTGGGCGACGCGCAGATAGGCGAATACTTCCGCGTGTTCGTGTGCTACGCCATCATTTCCCTTGCCCTCGTGCTCCACGCCTGGCGGCGTCACGCCGACAAGGAACGCGCCCGCGCCGCGCTGCGCGGCGAAGCCGGAGGTGCCGCATGAAAGAGCTCCCCAGCCGCAGACGCATCATTCTCAAGCACGTTCTCGTGAACTGCGTCATCGTGCTTCTGCTCATCGGACTCGGCGTATGGTGCTACGTGCAGGGCAAGACCTACAAGCTTTCGCTCGGCAACTATGCCTTCACCGACCAGAACGGCGAAGAACATCCCGCGCTTGAAGCCGTGGAAGTGTTCATTGACGACAAGGAACCCGTCTTCCTGCTCGAGGACGACAGCGGCACCGGCGAAGCCACGGGCCGTCAGCACACCATGGTCATCAAGCTTCTGGATGAAAACGACAATCCCATCGAAAGCCGCACCCTCAAGTTCAGCGTGGCGGATCTCGACGACAATCTGGACGTGAACGTGGCCGAATTCTGGAACAGGGCGAAGTAACCTTCCTTCTGTCACCGACGAAAAACGCGGCGCTCCCATGTCGGAAGCGCCGCGTTTTTTCATGCCCTGCGCATGAGCTCCCCGCCCGTTGCGACAAAATGCCTCCGAAGACGCGCCCTTTCCGTCCATGGTCACCGGGCAGAAGGACGAAAACGGCCCTCCGGGCACAGACGGCCCCGGCCCTTTCCGGGACAGCAAAAGCACGCCGGGGCCGGGCATCCGCCCTTTGCGCAGGCCTCCGGCCGCAAAAAAGGGGGGATCGCTCCCCCCTCATCATTTTCCTGCGTTCTGCCCGCCCTCCGGGAATCAGGATGCGCGCGAACTATTCCCCGTCTCTGCCGAGAAGGGCGCGCGCAAAGTCGTGCGGATCGAAGGGACGCAGATCCTCCATCTTTTCACCGAGGCCCACGAAGGTGATGGGCAGCTCGAACTGACTGGCCACGGCGAGAGCCACGCCGCCCTTGGCCGTGCCGTCGAGCTTGGTGAGAATGATCTCGTTCACGCCGCTCGTGTCCTTGAACATCTTCGTCTGCTGAAGGGCGTTCTGCCCCGTGGTGGCGTCGATGACGAGAATGGTGCGGTGCGGCGCTCCGGGAAGCTTGCGCTCCACCACCATGCGTATCTTGTGCAGCTCGTCCATGAGGTTGGACTTGGTGTGCAGACGGCCCGCCGTGTCGATGAAAAGCACGTCGTAGCCGCCCTGCATGGCCTTGTCCATGGCCTCAAAGGCCACGGCCGCGGGATCGGCGCCCATGCCCTTGGCATGGAAGTCCGCGCCTATGCGCCGGGCCCACACTTCAAGCTGCTCCACGGCTGCGGCACGGAAGGTGTCGGCTGCGGCAATGAGCACCTTCTTGCCCTGCATTTTGGCGCGATAGGCCAGCTTGGCGATGGTGGTGGTCTTGCCCACGCCGTTCACGCCCACCATGAGAATGACCTCGGGCGGATTCACCGCGGCGATGCGGCGGGGCATCTTGAATATGGCTTCCACTTCCTGCTCGAGCAGCGGCATGAGGCCGTCCGGCGTGGTCACGCCCTCGGCGCGGGAGCGCTCCTTCAGGCGGCGCACCAGCGCAAGCGAAGGCTCGGCTCCCATGTCGGCCATGATGAAAAGCTCCTCCATCTCATCCCAGAAATCCTGAGAGAGCTCGGAGTGCCCGGACATGAGGGCGGAAAGCCCCTGCCCGAAACGGGCGCGCGTGCGGGCAAGACCGTTCTGCAGCTTGGCGAACAGGCGGTCGCGCTCGTCCTCCTCGTCCTCCATGTCGAGGGCAAGGGCAAGGCGATACTGGAGTTCGGAACGAAAGTCCTCCAGCCAGTGATAATCCATGCGCTCAAGCCAGCCACGGAAATCGTCCAGAAACTCGCGTGCCTCGTTTTCCGGCGTCTCCAGCGCGCGCAGCAGGAAGGAAAGACGCTTCCACAGAAGATCGTCCGCTTCCTCCACGCCGTCCAGCACGATGGAAAGCCATGCGGAAAGACGGGGCTCCGCCTCGCGCAGGGCGAGGGTGAGCTTTTCTTCCTCTTCGTCGCGGGCCGCGGGCGCAGCGGAAGAAGCGGCGGGCGCTTCAGAAGCCGCGGCGGGAGCGGCCGCCTTTTCGGGTTCTGCGGCGGGAGATGCGGGAGCCTCGGAAGACTCCCCGCCAGGCACGGCCACGGACTCTTCCGGCACGGACGCAGCTTCCGGCTCAACAGGCGCGGCAGCTTCGGAAGGCGCTTCCGGGGGCGTCTCCGCCCCGGCCTGAGCACGCTCTTCCGGCTCGGGCTCCCTATGCTCTTCCGGCTCTTCCTCAGGGCTCTTCTGCGCGGAAACGGAGGCAGCGGCATCGGAAGAAGATGCGGACTCTTCCGCGCCGGGCCCGCCCTCCGCGCCCTGCCCGGCTGCGATGCCGGACTCGGCGGAAGAAGCCTGCGCCCCGTCCGCGTCCGGCGCCCCGGCGCTCTCCTGCTGCGGCTTTTCCAGAGCCTTCTGCGCTTCGGCGCTTTCCCCGGCATGACTGCCGCCGGAGAAGAATTTTTTAACGGCGGAGAAAAATCCCATGCTTCACCTCTGCTCCTACTTGTTGCGAATGACCTTGACGGTATCGCCCACCTTGACGCGGGTGGACTGATCCATGCCGTTGAGAGCCAGAAGCTCCATGGGCTTCATGTTGAACTTGCGGGAAATGCTCCACAGCGTTTCCCCGTTCTGCACGCTGTATTCCGCCACGCGGCTTGCGGCCGCGCGCGCGGGTGCGGGCGCGGGCTGCGACTTGCGGGCAGGCGCGGCGTTCTGCGCCACGGCCGTTCCCTTGCCTGCGGGGATGTTCAGCACCTGACCGGGGGAAAGGCTGGAAAGCTTGTCGGCGCCGCCGTTGACGGCGCAAAGCTCGGCAAAGCTGATGCCGTACTTGCGGGAAATGGCATAGGCCGTCTCGCCGGATTCCACCTTGTGCGAGGCCATGCGCGCCGGAGCACCTTTTGAAGGGGAAGCCTTGGCCACGGCCGTGGTGCGGGCAGGAGCGGAAAGCCGGAGCACCTGTCCCACGCGCAGGGTGGAAAGATTGTCCGCACCGCCGTTGGCGGCATACAGATCGTCGAGATCCATGTCGTACTTTCTGGCAATGGAGGTCAGGGTGTCGCCGCTCTTTACCGTATAGGTGGCGGGCACGGAACGCGACGCGGCACGGGTGCTCTTCAGTTCCGCAAGCGCGCTCGAGGCATGATCGCTTCTCACGGACGACTTTCTGGAAGAAGCGGACGCCACGGCCGTGCTGCGGGCGGGAGCGGAAGGCACGACGGCGGGAAGATTCTTCCCGGTCGCGGGCAGCCTGAGGCGCTGCCCTCTCTTGAGCGTGCCGGGATTGAGCTGTCTGATGACGGAGGCGGGCACGCCGGTGCGGGAGCTCACCCTGGCGTAGGTGTCGCCTCTGGCCACGGTGTAGTAGCGCCAGCCCGCGCCGGATACCGAACCCTTGAGCACCTGACGCGCCAGCGCTTCCTTGTTTTTGGGAACGTACGCGGTGGCCGTTCTCCCGGCCGGAGAAATGGAGCGCAGAAAATGCGGATTGTAGGCCTGAAATTCCTTCCAGTTGAGACCGATGCGGCGGCTCAGTTCCACAAGGTCGGTGGCGGGTCTCACCGTGACCTGCGAAACGGGAATGAGCACGGGATGATCCGCGTCGGGTGCGGAAGGCTGTATGCCCAGAATTTCGGCGTTGCGCATGACCTTGGCTATGGCAAGAAAACGCGGCACGTAGAGCGCGGTTTCCTCGCGAAGCTGCAGCTTGTAGTCGAGGGTATCGTTCTTCTGAATGATTTCATGCAACTTGCTTGCGCCGGTCGCTTCCTTGGCGCGGCCTATCTTGCCTTCGCCGCCGTTGTAGGAGGCGACGGCCAGATGCCAGTCATGAAAGATGTCGTAGAGGCGGGCGAGATAGCTTGCCGCGGCCTCGGTGGAGCGGTACGGATCGCGGCGCTCGTCCATCCACCAGTCCTGCTGAAGGCCGTAGGCCTTGCCCGTGGAGGAGATGAACTGCCACATGCCCACGGCGTTGGAACGGGACACGGCAAAGGGATTGTAGCCGCTTTCAAGATAGGCGAGATACGCCAGATCCTCGGGCAGTCCGCGGGAACGGAACACGCTCTTGGTATAGTTCAGATAGGGAATGCTGTTGCGGAGGAAATTTTCCATGGTTCCCCGCCGTTCGCGCGAGTACTTCATGAAGTGGTAGCGCACCTGCCGTTCCATGCCGGGACTCAAGTTTCTGTCCAGACTCGAAGTTGCGGAATAGGCCTTTTTTTCAGCTGAAGTCAGGGAGGAAAGGGAACCCAGATCCACGGCTTCCTGCCGTGCCCCGGCCGCCAGAAGCTCCGGGGATTCCACCGTCTGCTGCCTGCCGCAGCCGGAAAGCATGATCAGCACCGCCATTCCCGCGAGGGGAAGGCAGCACAGTTTGCCAATTTTCATGTCAGCGCTCCATCATGTGGACTTGCATCTCGAACAAAAGCAGTATACCAGCCAAGGAGCAGCCCGCACGCGGGAAACGCTCGACGGCCGCAAACGCGACGGCACGGCGCCGGAAAACGCCTGTTTTCCGCAACATGGTGGCCCGGCACGAAAAAAATGAGCGATCCGCCCCGCAGCCTGCTCCCAAGAAAGGGCAAGGATACCTTGAAAAGGGCGGAGATTCAATTGTCGACGAGCGCCCTGCGTCCGATTTTTTAACATCATCCCATGGAAATCATTTGTCATGACGAGCACTGAGAAAGACAGGGAAAATTTTTTGCCGGGCATGAAGCCCGTGCTGGAACTTCTGGAGCGGGAGCCTGAACGTGTGGACATGGTCTACGTGCGCAGGGGACGCGCCGGAGCCGAAAGCTCCCGGCTGCTCGACCTGTGCAGGGAAAGAGGCGTACGCTTTTCCCTGGTGGGAGACGACGCGCTCTCGCGCATGGCCGCACACGCCGGGCATCAGGGCGTCATCGCCAGACTGCGCGAAACATCGTTCATGCCGTGGGAAGACTTTCTTGCGCAGGCGGCAAACGCACCTCTTCCGCTCATGGTGGCGCTCGATCAGGTGCAGGATCCCGGCAACGTGGGCACGCTTGCCCGCACGCTCTTTGCCATGGGCGGCGCAGGCCTCATCCTGCCGAGGCACAACAGCGCCTTTCTCGGCCCCGGCGCGCGCCGCTCGGCCGCAGGCGCGCTGGAGAGGCTGCCCATCACGCAGGTGGTCAATCTCTCCCGCGCGGTCAAGGAAGCCCGGGACGCAGGATTCGTCACCTGTGCGGCGCAGAAGGTGGACGACAGCGTGAACCCGCTCACGGAAAAGCTGCCCCTGCCCGCGCTTCTGGTGCTCGGCAACGAGGACAAGGGCGTGCGCCCCGGCGTGCTCAAGCACTGCGAATGCAGCCTGTGCATTCCCTTCCGCCGCGATTTCGACTCCCTCAACGTGGCGCAGGCCGGAGCCATTCTCATTGCCAGCTTCGCCCGTTCTCTGAATCTGTAGCCCGATGCCGCCGACTCTCCCCTCTTCTGCCGCGCGCTGCGCCCGCTTCTGAAAGGCGCAATAAGGCGTCGCGCCCGCTTTCTTCACGCGTGCAGGGTCTTTGTATCGCCCGGTGCAGAGTCGCCAAAGCAGTCCGTCTCCGCCAGGCAACGGACGAAAGAAGCCCGGAAGCGTTTCCGCTTCCGGGCTTCTTTCTGCCTGAAACAGGCGCGCCATGATGCGCGTCTACAGATTCCGTGCCTTCACCGGTCTCGGACCGAAAATGTCCGTGCCCACGCGGATGAGGGTGGCCCCTTCCTCTATGGCTTCGCGGTAGTCGCCCGACATGCCCATGGAAAGCTCGGGCAGAGGCAGGTTGAAGCGCTTTTCCATGTCGTCGCGAAGCCGGCGCAGCATGACGAAGTAGGGTCTTGCCTCCTCGCCCTCGCCGCAGCGCGGCGGCAGGCACATGAGGCCGCGCACGCGAAGCCCCGGGCCCTCGGCGCCGATGAGTCCGCCCGAAAGAAGCGCATCGAAAAGGGGGGCAAGCGCGGCCGGAAGCACGCCGGACTTCTGCGGCTCCTCGCCCACGTTCACCTGAATGAGCACGTCCTGAGTGCCGCCTTCGGGCAGACGCCGCATGAGGGCGCGCGCGAGCTCCACGCGGTCCAGCGTGTGCAGGAGCGAAAAATGTCCGGCCACTTCCCTGGCCTTGTTGGTCTGCACCGGGCCTATGGCGTGCCAGCGGATGTCGAGCCCCGCGAGCTCCTCCTGCTTGGCCCGGGCTTCCTGAATGTAGTTTTCGCCGAAGTCCTTCTGACCGAGGCGGCACAGTTCGGCAATGTCCGAGGCAGGATGAAACTTCGACACCGCCACGAGGCGCACGCTGCCATCCCTTCGTCCGGCTTTCCTCACGGCCTCGGCCATGTTGTCCAGCACTCCTCTCCAGCGTTCTTCCAGCAACGTCATGTTCATCCAGCCTTTCGCCCCTTCGGGCGTTCAATGAGTCCTGCGAAAAGGGCCGCCCTCGGGCGACCCTGAAATGCTAATCTTCTTCCAGACCGAGGTCGTGGAGCAGCTCGGTATCCTCAGCCCAGTTGTCCTTCACCTTGACCCAGAGCTGAAGATGCACCTTGCCGCCGATGAGCTTCTGAATGTCCCGGCGGGCCTCCGTGCCGATTTCCTTGATGGTCGCGCCCGCCCGGCCTATGACCATGGCCTTGTGCGAGGGACGCTGCACGAAGATGACCGCGTGAATGACGGTAAGGTCGCGCTCCGGATCCTCCTCCCAGGCCTCGATGTCCACGGCCGTGGTGTAGGGCACTTCCTGACGCAGACGCTCGAACACCTTTTCGCGCACGATTTCCGCGGCAAGAAAACGCGTGGGCGCGGTGGAGAGCTGATCTTCGGGAAACTGGGATTCGCCTTCGGGCATCATGCCCGTGATGATCTTCTTGAGCTCGTCGAGGCCGTCCTTGGTCAGCGCGGACATGGGAAAGACTTCGGCTCTGGGGAAGTATTCCTGAAGCTTCACCAGAAGAGGCAGCATGCGTGACTTGTCGTGGAACAGGTCGACCTTGTTCACCACCACGAGCAGGGGACGATCGTCATCGACAAGGGCATCGCGCAGGGACTGTATGTCGCGGTCGAGAAATTCCGGCCTGCGGATGTAGAGTTCCGAGTCGAGCACCAGCATGATGGCATGGGCGGCAGCCATGCTCTGCCAGGCGGCCTGGCTCATCATCTTGCTGAGGTGGCCGCGCTGCTGCTGGCGCGAATGGTTCACGCCCGGGGTATCCATGAAGATGACCTGCGCGCCCGGCTCCGACATGATGCCCACCACGCGGCTGCGCGTGGTCTGCGGCTTGGAGGTCACGATGCTGATCTTCTGCCCGAGCAGGGCGTTGAGCAGCGTGGACTTGCCTGCGTTGGGCGGCCCCATGAGCGCGACCCAGCCGCAACGGTGTTCGTTCTGTATTCTGGCCATGTTGTCTCCGATATATGAGATGTGCGGGCCGCTCGCTCGGAAGGCCCGCCTGATGACGAAAAGGATTTTTCAGCTTGTACTACGCAGGGCGGAACGTCAAGAGCCTATTCCTGCGTCCTGCCCGGAAGCGGACAGGATTCTTCCAGATACGCGCAGAACGCGTCCATGTCCGGCCCGTGGTCGAAGCCCAGGATGTGCCCCATGCCGTGGGCGAGCAGCCTTCTTGCGTGCACGGCCTCATCCTGCCCGTAGAGCACGCTTTCGCGCTCCAGCGTGTCGGCGCTGAGAAAAAGCGTGCCCAGTTCCCCTTCCCCGCCGGGAAAGCTCAGAATGTTGGTGGGGCCGGAGCAGCCGAGATTGCGAAGGTTCACGTCGGCAATGTCTCCGTCGCCCGCCACAATGAGCATCACGCCCATCGTCACGGGCTCACGCCCGTTTGCGCTCTCCAGGGCGCGGGGGCCGTTCGGTTCCGAAGGCAGCATACCCGCCTCGTCCGCGGACTTGCGCATGGCAGAAAGAAGGCCAAGCCATTCCCGGCGGCAGAATCGGCAGGGACGGCGCATGTCCACCACGATGCCGGTCATTGCGCTCATGCGTTCTTCTCCCCGGCCGCGGCATCGTCCGCGTCCTTTGCCTGCTTCTTCCCGTCTCCGGTCCGTGCGGCGCAGAAGGCGTCTTCCGTGCCGGCGGCCTCTCCCTTTCCGGAAGGCCTGACGCGCTCTTCCGCCGCCTCAGAGGTGCCCTGAGCCTGGGCGTCTGCGCCGGCAGAGGCGGAAGAATCCTCCGATCCGGACGTCGTGCGGGAAGGCTTCTCCTGCTTCTGCGGGGAGGATATCACCCATTCGGGCCGCAGTTCCTCGGCCTCCTCGCGGCGACCTTCCTCGTTTCTTCTGCCGCTTCTGTGCGGATCGGGCTTTTCCTCGGGGTAGGCGATGCGCTGATGGAAAAGACCGATGATGATGCGCACGAAGCTGTCGATGAGCTTGTTGAGGTCGCGGAAGGTGAGGTCGGACTCGTCAAGCTGACCCTCGGCGTATACGCCCTTCACTATCTTGGTGACGTGAGCGCGGATGCGCGCGGGCGTGGGATCCACCAGCGTGCGGCTCGAGGCTTCCACGGAGTCGGCCAGCATGACGATGGCGGCTTCCTTGGTCTGCGGTCTCGGACCGGGGTAGGAATAGTCCTGAAGACGCGGATTCTCGCCCATCTGCAGGGCCTTGTTGTAGAAGTACATGGCCCCGCGCGTGCCGTGATGCTGCACGATGATGTCGGTGATCTCGCGGCCGAGGTGATATTCCTCCGCAAGTTCCGCGCCCTGCTTGACGTGGGAGAAAAGAATGAGCGCGCTCATGGCCGGAGAAAGCTTGTCGTGCGGATTGGGACCGCCGAACTGGTTCTCCACGAAATACTCGGGCCGGGAAATCTTGCCGATGTCGTGATAGAGCGCGCCCACCTTGCACAGCAGGCTGTTGGCGCCTATGGCCGCGGCTCCCGCCTCCACGAGGTTTGAGACCACGAGGGAGTGATGGTAGGTGCCGGGCACGGTCATCATGAGTTCCTGAAGCAGCGGATGCTCGAGATTCATGAGCTCCATCATGCGGAAGCGCGTGGTGTAGCCCATGAGCATTTCAAGCACGGGACTGAGGGCGAAGAGCAGAAACAGCGAGCCCACGGCGTTGCACACGAGCGCAAGCAGCAGAAGCGGCATCTGCGACCATTCCACATGGATGAAAAGCGCCGCGCCGAAGCCGGTCATGAGCATCCAGAGAAGCAGCGGCACGCTGCCCCATATGACGTCCTGCCGGTTCTGCGAGCGCAGCACCAGCCAGGTATTGGTCATGGACGACATGAAATAGAAGAAGAACAGCGCAATGTCGCCGCGGAAGATGACCGTGGCGAAGAAGGAAAGCATGAGTCCCACGGTGCAGTAGCGGCGCGCGGCAAAAATGAGCGCGGCCACGCCGGTACCGCCCGCCACGGGAAAGGCGAAGGCCAGCACGTGCGCCGTGGAGGCCGAGGCCGCGGCCACGAGCACGTACATGGTGCACCATGCGGCCACGCCGAACACCACGAGAAGCAGCGCTATGAGATTCTGATCCTTGGTGCGCAGCACCGTGCCCTTGTTGCCGCTCGGCGTGATGAAAAGCCCGAGCAGCAGAAACACGCCCAGCACCACGCAGCCGCCGAACACGTGCCAGTCCACCACGCCGGGCGCGGCGCGGAACAGGGCCTGCAGCTTGATCTGCTGCTCATGGGTCACCATGTCGCCCGCGCGCACGAGCACTTCGCCGGGCTGCACCTTGTAGAACACGGGCTCCACGGCGGCAAGCATTTCCTCGTTGCGCTGACTCGTGACTTCCTGATTCACGGCGAGCGAGGGCACCACCATGAGGGGCATGATTTCCTGAAGCGCTATCTTGACGCGGGAATTGAGCTTTCCCTCGGCGCGCAGCTTGCGGCCGAGCGCCACCTGAAACGAACGCAGATCCTTGAGTCCCCCGGCCTGCGTGCGCAAAATTTCCGTGCCGCTGTCAAGGTCGCGCACGATGACGGCGTTGTCGGTGTTGGCTATCTGCCGCATGTCGGCAATGACGCCGCTTGCCAGCGTGGATTCCATCCACGGGATGAGCGTGCCGAGCAGATATTCCTGCACGTAGGACGCCGTGAGAAGACGGAAGGAAGAGGAAGAGACGTCGGAAAGATGCCGTTCGTTGAAGGCTCGGCGCACGTGCTCAAGACCAGCGCTGTCCAGCCCGCGCTTGTTGATCTCGTCCAGAAGCCCGAGACTCTCTTCCCGGAAGCTCTCCATGGCCTTCTTGTCGATGTCGAAGACCATGGGCTGGAGCGCGAGCGCCCTGTCGCGGCGAAGCTGCGTGGCCTGCGGATCCTCCACGAGCAGGTCCCTGTCGGAAACCACGTCGTGCGCGGCGATCTCGCCTGCGGGATAGACCACGCTGGAGGTGCGTCCGGGCTGAGCCGCACACAGAAGCGACATGAACACCAGCGCCGCCGCCAGGGACAGAAGCCCCCAGTCGTGATGATGATGCAGGAACATGGAACGGGAGTGCCCCAGAAGCTGGGAAACGCTGACCGGCGATTTCTTCCTAGTTTTTTTCATAAATGTCGTAGGCTTCCACGATACGGCCCACCAGCGGATGACGGACCACGTCGGAACTGTGGAAATGATGGAAGGCCACGCCTCGCACGCCGTCGAGCACCTTCAGGGCGTGCACGAGCCCGGAACGCGTTTCCCCTTCCTTTTCGCCCTCGCGCAGAAAGGCCCTGTTGACGGGAGGAAGGTCTATCTGCGTCACGTCTCCGGTGACCACCACCCGGGAACCGAAGCCCATGCGGGTGAGAAACATCTTCATCTGCTCGCGCGTGGTGTTCTGCGCCTCGTCGAGGATGAGGAAGGCGTCGTTGAGGGTACGGCCGCGCATGAAGGCGAGCGGCGCGACTTCAATGACGCCGGATTCCTGCTTCTGCGCAAAGCCCTGGGGCCCGAGCATGTCGCTGAGCGCATCGTAGAGCGGCCGCAGATAGGGATTTACCTTGTCTTCCATGTCGCCGGGCAGAAATCCGAGCTTTTCTCCCGCTTCCACGGCTGGACGGGTGAGCACGATCTTCTTCACCCTTTTGGCGGCCAGCATGGAAATGGCCATGGCCACGGCAAGATAGGTCTTGCCCGTGCCCGCGGGCCCCGTGGCGAACACGAGCTCGTTGCGCCGCAGCAGCTCCATATACTGCCGCTGCGCGGTGTTGCGCGCAATGATACTCTTGCGGGGGGAAACGATGACGCTCGCCTCGCGGAACATTCTGCTTATGTCGGCATGGGGGTTTCGCAGAAGCTCCTCATAGCCCTGAAGCAGGTCTTCCCCGCGCAGGGTGTGTCCGCTGCGCAGAAGCCCGTAGCCCTGCGTGAAAAGATTGAGCAGAAGTTCCCGCTGCGCCGGACGCGGATCGCTCACGGTCAGTTCCGTTCCGCGGGTCTGCAGATCCGCGCCGGAAGCGTCGGCAATAAGTTCCAGATGAGCATTCAGGGGGCCGAAAAGCTGACTGGCCAGAGAGGCGTCGTCAAAGGCCAGCGTTTCCGCATAGGACGATTTCACACGCATATCCTGTTTTTCCGTTACGCCTCGGGTCCTGCCGTCGGCATAGCCTTCTTCCTTACGCCAAAAGATGCAAAGAGTCCATAACCGCCGTTTTTTCCCCGGCGAAGGCGCTGGCCCCGTGCGGAACACGAACCGAAGAGCTTCCCGTCAAAAGACGTGCCTGCGCGGGCGCGCTTCCTTTCCGCCGGAGCGAGGTCCGCACATAAAACAAAAACGTGTCGTCATGGCCCTTTTGTCACATTCACGCAACAAAGCCGTTCCGCACACGCTTTCCGCCTTCTTCTGCCCGGGGAATCTCTGTTGAAAACGCATCGAAAAATTTTCCGCCCCTTTTTTGAAAATACCATTAAATTTACAACTAACCGTCTGAACTGACGACTTTTAACGCTTATCCGGTAATAACTGCATTTTTTCTTCCCCCCTTGTCATAAGCCGAAAGGGGTTTTACAATGGTCCCGCTCTTAAGGACGAGCTCTTTATAACGACAACTCCGTCTCTCCTACCGGAGATCGGAAGGATGGTTTTTCATGTCTTTCCCTGCGTTGAAAATAGGTGATCTTGTCGCCCGCACGCCCATCGTTCAGGGCGGCATGGGCGTTGGCATATCTCTTTCCGGCCTGGCCTCCGCCGTGGCCGAAGAAGGCGGCATAGGCGTCATTGCCGGCGCCATGGTGGGCATGCGCGAGCCCGACGTGGCCTCCAACCCCGTGGAAGCCAACGTGCGCGCGCTGCGCCGCGAAATCGAAAAGGCCCGCGCCGCCACGAAGGGCATCATAGGCGTGAACGTCATGGTCGCCCTTACCACCTTTGCCGAAATGGTGCGCACCGCCATTGAATCCCGCGCCGACGTCGTGTTTTCCGGCGCCGGTCTTCCCATGGATCTGCCGAAGATATTTCTGGACGCCTGCGCGCAGAAGAAGGAAGAATTCCGCACCAAGCTCGTGCCCATCGTCTCTTCCGGCCGCGCCGCCACGCTCATAGCCAAGAAATGGATGCACAAGACCGGCCTCATTCCCGACGCCTTCGTGCTCGAAGGCCCCAAGGCCGGAGGACATCTCGGCTTTTCCGAAGAACACATCTTCGATGCCTCCTTCGCGCTCGAAAACCTGGTTTCCGGCGTGGTCGACGCCGCAAAGGCGCTGGAAGACAAGGCCGGCCGCGCCGTTCCCGTCATTGCGGGCGGCGGCGTGTTCAGCGGAGCGGACATCGCGAAGATGCTCTCCCTCGGCGCTTCCGGCGTGCAGATGGCCACCCGCTTCGTGGCCACCGATGAATGCGACGCCGACATGCGCTTCAAGCAGGCCTACGTGAACGCGAAGGAAGAGGACGTCACCATCATCCACAGCCCCGTGGGCATGCCGGGACGGGCTCTCAGAAACGAGTTCATCGAATCCGCGCGCGAGGGCAAAAGAAAACCCTTCAAATGCGTGTTCCACTGCATCAAGACCTGCGATCCCTCCACGACGCCCTACTGCATTTCCTCGGCGCTCATCAACGCCATGAAGGGCAATCTCGACAAGGGATTCGTGTTCTGCGGCGCCAACGTGGCCAGAGTTAACAGCATCGTCTCCGTGCACGAGCTTGTGGAAACCCTGCGCCGGGAATACGACGAATGCATGGAAAAGGAACGCGCCGCCGTTACGGCCTGACCATTTTCCCGCCTTTTGTCCGCCGTCCCTCCCTCCTTTTCCGCGGCGGACAAACGGCAGCCTCCTGAGCAGAAAACGCCGCCTCCGGGCGGCGCTTTTCTTTTTCTCCGCATTGCATTTCTTCCCGGTTTGAAAGGATCAGGCAATTAATCGAAAGGATAGTATCTAGCCGCTCCTCCCCGTCGACGATACCGTACAATGGAACGGCGGCCATGCCGCCGCACTTCCTTCCCGCAGACGCAAGAAGGAGCTCTCATGGACAGACGCAGCTTCATCAGAACATCCCTCATGGCGACGGCAGCGGCGGCGGGAAGCGCCCTTCTGCACGGCGCTTCTCTGCGCACCTCTTCCGCCGTTGCCGCAGAAAACAACAAGGAGCACGGGATGGACATACTGGTTCTTACCGGAAGTCCCCGGAGACACGGCAATTCCAACACGCTTGCCGACCACTTCATGCGAGGCGCCGGCGAGGCGGGGCACCGCGTGACGCGCTTCGACGCCGCACGCAGCAACGTTCATGCCTGCACCGGCTGCAACAGCTGCGGCATGAACGGCCCGTGCGTGTTCGACGACGACTTTTCCTTCGTGCGCGAGCACATCGTCGGAGCCGACCTCGTGGCCTTCGTCACCCCCATGTACTATTTCGGCATCTCCGCCCAGCTCAAGGCCGTCATCGACCGCTTCTATGCCATAAACGGTTCCATTCACGTAAGAAAGCAGGCCGTTCTGCTCATGACCTACGCCAACAACTCAAAACGGAACGAAAGCCCCATTCTCACCCATTACGACGTTCTTCTTGAATATCTCGGCTGGAAGGACGCGGGACGCGTCATCGCCCCCGGCGTGTGGCTCGAAGGCTCCATAAACAGCACGCCCTTCCCCGAACAGGCGTACCGGCTCGGACTCGGCCTGCGCGCCGACAAAGCAGGCGGCCGATGAACAGGCGGAGCTTTCTCGGCATTCTTGCCGGAGCCGCCGTTACTGCGGGCGCTGGTGCGGGCGGAGCGTCTGCCTTTCTCCATCAGGAGCAGTTCGGCGCCCTGCCCGAGGGGGAGGACATGCGGCGCATTCTCCTTTCTCCTCACTATGTGGACGGAGAATTCCGCAACGTCATTCCCCGGCCCGTGCTCAGCGACGGCAGCAGCTTTGCCGGGGCGCTCATCCGTTCCCTCGTGGAAAAGAAGACCGACCCCGTGCCCCCGCGCCCCGTGCCCTCCCGCACGCCCGACTTCGGCAGGCTCGACGCCTCAAGGGATGCGGTGATCTGGCTCGGTCACTCCAGCTTCTTCCTTCAGCTCGGCGGAAGGCGTCTTCTCATCGACCCGGTGTTCAGCGATCACGCCGCGCCGGTGTCCTTCAGCACACGGGCCTTTGCGGGGACCACTCCCGTCACGGCGCGCGACCTGCCCCCTGTCGACGGCCTGCTCATTTCCCACGACCACTGGGACCATCTGGACTACCCCACCGTCATGGCGCTGAAGGAAAAAACGAAGATGGTCGTCTGCGGACTCGGCACGGGCGCGCATTTCAGACGATGGGGCTTTCCCCGAAGCGTCGTGCACGAAGCCGACTGGGGCGACAGCGTGGACATGGGCAAAAGCGTGCGCGTCACGCTCACCACGGCAGGCCACTATTCCGGCCGTTCCCTCACGAGGAACAAAACGCTGTGGACGGGCTTCATGCTGGAGTCGGCGGCAAGGCGCGTGTTCTTCAGCGGCGACAGCGGCTACGGCCAGCACTTTGCGGACATGGCACGGGCACTCGGCAGGCCGGATCTGGCGCTGCTCGACTGCGGCCAGTACAACGAACGATGGAAGTACATCCACATGACGCCGGAAGAAGCGGTGCAGGCGGCGCAGGACATGGGGGCCAAGGCCCTTCTGCCCGCGCACGCGGGCAAGTTCTCCCTGGCGTATCACTCCTGGGACGCTCCCTTCCGGCGCGTGGACGCGGCCTCGGCAGACAAAAACTTTTCGCTGGTCACGCCCGTCATCGGCGACGTCGTATTTCTTGACCGGCCCATGCCGGAATTTCCCCGCTGGTGGGAAAACATGACATGATTCTGCCGGCACGGGCAGCATCCCTGCGGCAAGGCGTCGGGAAACATCCGGCATCCCTTCAGGCTGCCATGCCGCACCAGACAGGCATTCAGACACGCGGAGGTCATGCTTTCATGTCAAATGAACCGCAAAAAAACGCCGGACTGCAACAGGAGCTGAAGGAAAAGCTGCTTCAGCATCTGCACAGTCCCGGCATTGTCTCCACCGCCATAGAAGGACTGCACATGGTCCGGCGCGAAGAGGAAGGATCCCCCGAGCAGTGCTTTGAAAAGCCGCTCGTGGGACTCGTGGTGCAGGGCACGAAACATTCCATCATGGCCGGGCAGGAGTATGTGTATGCGGAAGGGCAGTCCGTGGTGGCGGGCATCGACATGCCCATCGCCTCCTACGTGGAAAAAACGACGCCGGAACGCCCTTTTCTGTTCGTGTATCTGTACCTCGACAGAAAACTCCTCGCCGCCCTCGCCATGGAAATGAAGGATGCGCCTGCGCCCCGCGACGAAGAGTGTCCCGGCGTGTCCGTAGCAGATGCCGACGCCGACATCTCGGAAATGTTTCTTCGCCTCGTCACGCTTCTGGAAAAGCCGGAACAGATTCCCTTCCGCGCGCCCATGATGCTGCGCGAGCTTCACTATCTTCTGCTCATCAGCCCGCACGGCGGCCTGCTGCGCCAGCTCAACACCCCGGGCACGCAGAATCATCAGATTCTGCAGGCCATCAACTGGATACGCGAGAACTACAGGCATCCGCTGCGGGTGGAAGAGCTGGCACGCAGGGTCAACATGTCCGCCTCCAACCTGCACCGGCACTTCAAGCTGCTCACGGGCCTCAGCCCCCTGCAGTACCAGAAGCAGCTTCGCCTTTACGAGGCGCAGAGACTCATGCTTCTGGAACATGAGCGGGCCTCGAGCGCCGCGATGAGCGTGGGCTACGAAAGCGTGACCCAGTTCAACAGGGAATACAAGAGGGTGTTCGGCGAACCGCCGCTTCGGGACATGAACCGGAGAAGACTGACGTCCGGCCTGTCCTGATTCCTCATGCGTCCATGAAAAAAGCCCCGGAAACGGGGCTTTTTTCATACCGGAGAAACGCTTCGGCAGTCCGGCGGCGCCGACGCACGCCGCGACGGCACGACGGCACGAATTTAGTCAGGAAAAGGCACGTGCGCTCTGAAAGACGCGGAAAGTCCGGCGGACTCGGCGCGGCCCTTCCGGGAGCCGGGGGAAAATCCCCCGGCTGGCGCGAAGGGCGGCCCCTGTCCATGGCTGGAAGAGGGGTCAGCTACCGGGCCGCCGTCAGGCCGAGGCCGGTCAGCCATTCGGCCACGTCCTTTTCCGCGCCGGAAACACGGGAACCCCGCACCTCGAAGCCTTCCAGCAGGCGGGCCTGCGGGCAGAGACTGCGCAGATCCCTCTCGCTGCGCCCGAAGCGGCTGCCCTCGTGAGTGCAGAACGGAATCACGGTCTTTCCCGCCATGGGATAGCGCTCAAGCAGCGTGAAGAAGGGCATGGGCAGCGTGCCCCACCAGTTGGGATAGCCGATGAACACGGTGTTCACCTTGTCGAGTCCGTCAAGCGTGGTGGTGATGGCGGGCCTTGCGTTCGCCTCCTGCTCCTTCTTCGCCTCGTCCACCACGGCGTCGTAATCTTCGGGATAGGGCTTTTCGGTCCTGAGTTCGATCATTCTGCCGCCCACGCGGTCATGAATGAATCCCGCCAGTCTGCGGGTGTTGCCGGAATGAGAAAAATAAATGATGAGCACGTTGTCTCCTCCCGCCTGAGCGGCAAAAGCGGTTCTCGAAAGAAGCGTGGACGCAGGCACCGCCAACGCGCCGAGAACCAGCGTTTTCATGAAGGTGCGCCTTGTGGTCGAAAGGCCGGCGTCACGACGACTGAACAGTTCAGAATATGCGGAATGTTCCTTTTTCATGCCTATGCTCCAGAATATGACCGTACGTTTGACAGGTACCGGAAAAAGCGTACGGAGGAAGCCCCCGTGCTTCTTCACGGTCAGAGGAAAGCGCGCGGAGAACCGTTCTCCCGCGCGGATGAAAGAATGTGCCCTACTTCGACGCGGGCGCGGCGGGCGCGACGGCGTTCACGCAGGCAAGGGCGTTCAGCGTGCGCGGAAATCCGATGTAGGGAAGGCTCTGGGCCAGCGCGTCAATGAGGTTCTCTCTGGTGTTGCCCACGGCAAGGTTGCCCTGCACGTGGGAACGGACCTGCGCGTCGCAGCCGCCGAAGGCGCTGATGACGGAGAATGTCAGAAGTTCACGCATCTTCAGATCCAGCCCCTTTCTGGTGTAGATGTCGCCGAAGCACCAGGAGGAAAGATAGTTCTGAACGATGGCCTTCTGATCTTCCGGCGAGTTTTCATGCATGGTGTCTATGGCCTCGCCGAAAATGGACTTCTGCACGGCAAGGCCGTCGGCATAGCGCGTCTGCTCCGTCACTGTGCCCTGCGCTTCCAGAGGCAGAGCAATGCCCTGCTGCGTGAACACCTCGTTCATGAGATGAAGTGCGGTCTCGGCTCGGGAAAAGCCCACATAGGGCGCGCACTGGTACACGGCCTCGCGAATCTCCACGGGGCTTGCGCCCACGCGGAGCGCGGCGGCTACGTGCGTCTTGAAGTCATCCAGCGTCTGACCGGCAACAAGCACCACCAGCGTGACGAGTTCCCGCTGTGCGTCGGAGAGCGTGCCGTGATCCGCAATTTCTCCGTAGAGAAGCCTGTCGCGCATGGCGGCGAACTCGGGATCGGTGGAGGAGAGCGAAGACGTCTCCGTTCCGAGGAACTTCTGCATGTTTCTTGCCGCCGCGGCACGTCTGTCGGGAGCTTCTTCCGAAGCGGCAAGAGCCACGGAAGAAGAGAACATGGTCATTCCCGCAAGAAGCATGGTTCCAAGAGCGCCGACTTTCTTCATAAGAACTCCCTTGCCCGGCAAAGGAAACACCGCCTTCGCCATGGCGATTCAACATGAAATGTTCGGCCACGCCGTCGTACGGCAACGCGTTGCGGCGCACCCGTATTCCCGGCTTTCGGCTTCATGGTCAGAATATCAGGAACCGTGCAGGCCTCCAGATACGATTCTCTTTACTTCTTGCCCGATAGTGCCTGCCGCAGGATTTTCCGGCCCGGTGCCCTGTCTTCAGGTGTCAGCTTCTCCTTCAGGGCCGAATCACGGTCTTCAGCACGTGCGCGTCCGGTGAAACCTGCATTTCAAGCGCCTGCTGAAGCTTTTCCAGAGGCAGTACGTCGGTCACGTACCTTTCCGGATCGATGATGCCGCGGGCGATGAGATCGATGGTCTCTTCAAACTCCCTGCGCGTGCAGGATACGCTTCCGGTGAGCCGCACCTCATGCAGCACTGCCCGGTTCAGCTCGAAAGGCACCGTGGGCGCGATGGAATTGCCTATCATGACCACCTCGCCGCCGGGCTTCACCCCGTCCAGACAGGCCGCCAGCGAGTCGCCGGACCCCACGGCCTCAAAAACCACGTCGAAGCCGTCGCCGGAAAGCTCCCGCATTCGCTTGGCTCTGTCCGGGGCGTTGCCGTACACGTAGGCATCGAAGTCGCCGATTTCACGCGCCTTGCCCGTCTGCCTGTCGTCGATGCGGGACATGACGAGCAGTGAGGCACCGGCCTTCTTCGCCAGACCGCCGATGAGCTGGGCAATGATGCCGCTGCCCACGACAAGCACCTTGTCGTGCAGCTTCAGCCCCGAACGCCGCACGGCATGATAGGCCACCATGAGCGGATCGATGAGTCCCGCCGCCACGTCCGACACCGCATCCGGCAGCCTGTAGGCGTTCATGGTCTTGCCGACGAAGTATTCCGCATAACCGCCGTCGCACACAAAGCCCGTGTAGTTTCTGCCGTTCACGCTGCGGCAGAGCTGCTCCTGACCTGCGCGGCACATGTCGCACTCGCCGCAGTACAGATTGGCCCAGAAGGTAACGCGCTCTCCCCTGCGGAACGAACTGTCACCGGGATCGGTCACCACTCCGCAGAACTCGTGTCCCATGATGAAGTTGTCCGGTCTGTCCGGATTCCAGCCCTTCCCTTCCTTCCACATATGAATGTCGCTGCCGCACACGCCGCAGGCCGACACCCGTATGCGCATCATGCCGGCAGTCACCTCCGGCACGGGGACCTCCCGTATTTCCACCCTGCCCGGACCGACGAGCACGCCGGCCTTCATCGTTTTTCCTTCCATATCATGCCTTCCTTGCAAAGGGCCGCATGAACGCGGCCCCGGTTCCGGGCGCGGCAAGATGCCCGCCCGATGTGAAAAAAAACTCCCTGTACGGGGCGGAGGATCGCCCCGCCAAAGCATCCGTCATCGTGCGTGGTACTGTTCGTCGGTCACCTTTTCCATCCACTCGACCACCTTGCCCGGTTCCTTTTCCTCACAGATGGAAATGTGCGACATGGCGCTGCCGGGAGCCGCGCCGTGCCAGTGCTTGACGCCCACGGGGCAGATGACCACGTCACCTGCGCGTATGACCTCGATGGGCTTGCCCCATTCCTGCGTGAGCCCCACGCCGGACGTGATGATGAGCGCCTGCCCCACGGGATGCACATGCCAGTTGGAACGCGCCCCGGGTTCAAAGGTCACCACGCCCACGCTGGAGCGCATGTCGTTGTTCGCCGGATATATCTGCTCGATGCGGACGGTGCCGGTAAAAAACTGCTCCGAGCCTCTGGATACGGGGAACTCTCCGTTGCGCAGAATGGTCTGCGACTTGCCGATTTCAGCGGAAACCCCCTGCCCGGGCAGACTGAAAACACAGGCAGCCAGAGTCAGAGCCATGCACAGTACGGTCTTGCTCATAAGGAAAACCTCCGGTCGTTTGCGGCTGTTTTTTGCCGACATGTCATGAAGGCATGGTACAAACAGCCCCCATCCTCAACCATCTGCAAAACTCTCTTTTTTTTGCCCGATCCTTGAAGGATCAGAAAAATGCAGCAGAAACAGTCAGTTGCCGTTCTTCCCCTGTCCGAAGCCGAAACGCTGCAAGAAACGGGCAAAAAGCTGCGAGCTTTATGCCTGTTTTCTTCCTTCCGACGCCGCTATGACAAAAAAGAGCGCACCATCGCGCTTTCGGCCGACGCGAAAAGATGTTCCGCCCGGTCAACGACCGCACAATCCGTGCAGGGGAGTTCATTCATGAACAGGAAAAGCACTCGTCATTCTGCCGGGGGCGGCGCAGGATGCTCCGCTTTCACAGGCAAGGAAAGATTCGTTTCTTCCCACGACCCGACGTGCGCACGTTCCGACACCGTACGCCCGTTCAGACCCCGCGCGCGTCATCGCTTCCGAACCGCGCTGTCCTGCGTGCTTGCCGTCCTTCTCTTCTGCGCTTCGGCCATCGTCGCGCCGAACGCCGAGGCGGCAGGGGCTCCGGCCCCGAAAATTCTCATCGCCTTCTTCTCCCTTACGGGCAACACGCGCCTCATCGCCCGCGACATCCAGAAGATGACCGGCGGAGACCTTTTCGAAATACGCCCCGTGCACAGCTACGGCCCGGACTTCGACAGCGCCGTGGAACAGGCCCGAAGGGAACTTCGGGAAAACGCGCGTCCCCTGCTGAAGGACACCGTGGCCGACTTTGAAAGCTACGACGTCGTCTTCGTGGGCTTTCCCAACTGGGTAGGAACCATGCCCATGCCGGTCTTCAGCTTTCTCGAACAGTACGACTTCAGCGGAAAGACCATCATCCCCTTCTGCACCCACGGGACGAGCGGCCCGTCCGGCACCTTCC
Source organism: bacterium (assembly GCA_037230945.1). Taxonomy (GTDB): domain Bacteria; phylum Desulfobacterota; class Desulfovibrionia; order Desulfovibrionales; family Desulfovibrionaceae; genus Mailhella. The sequence continues at coordinate 8,266 of JAXUUT010000079.1, read as the reverse complement.
GCGACCTTGCGGCCCTGCCCCTTCACGCCGTCATCCTTGAAGGCCTCGCCATTTACCGAAACGACGTCCGCAGCGCCGAGGGGCGAGTCCGCGAATGGCTGCACAATCTCGGATACCTGAAGGACGAGGCGCACTGATTTCCCCAGCCGCGCCGTCTTCCCGACCCCCATGAGCAAAAAAACGGCCCGTGCGCCCCGAAAGCCGGTGCCAGGCATGGCCGTTCCCTTCACAGATTTCCCACGGAGGCATCATGTACGGCATCATCACCACGCTTCTCGGCGCGCTGCTCACCCTTGTTCTGGTCTCTCCCGGCCTCTGCGTCCCGGCATCCGGCAAAAGCCTCATCATCGTGTACTCTCTCACCGGCAATACCAGACACGTGGCCGAAGTGCTGCAATCCCTCACCGGCGCGGACATGGAGGAAATACAGACCGTCACACCCTACCCCGACGACTTTCATGCCGTGGTGGAGCAGGCCCGGGCGGAAAGAAACTCGGGATATCTGCCGCCCATCCGGCCGCTGAAGGCCGACCTGAGCGACTACGACACCATTTATCTCGGCTTTCCCATCTGGGGAAACACCGTTCCCCAGCCCATGGCCACCTTTCTTGCCGGACACGACCTGGCCGGAAAGACCATTCTGCCCTTCTGCACGCACGACGGCTACGGCCCCGGACGCAGTGCCCGCGCAGTGGCGGAATACTGCCCGAAGGCCCGTGTACTCCACATTTTCGACATGCAGGGCTCCGAAGTGCGCGACGCAAAACCCAGGCTTGTCTCCTGGCTGAAAGGCCTCGGCGTCACGCCCGGACAGCAGTCGCGGGAACTCGTCATACGCGCAGGGGAAACAGTGCTTCACGGCACGCTCAATGACAGCCCCGCAGCGCGGGCATTTCTCGAAAGACTGCCGCTCTCCGTGCACATGACGAACTACGGCGGCCGCGAATACTACGGAGGGCTGGACGAAGTGCTGGAAACGAGGGAGGAAGGACGCCTTCGCTTTGATGACGGCGACATTACCTACTGCCCGCAGAACAACACCGTGGCCATATTCTACGCGCAGACCTCGCGGCCGGATCTCACCATGAAGGTCATTCCTCTGGGCAAGATCACCTCATCCCTCGCGCCGCTTCACGATATGCCGCGTTCCCTTGCCGTGACGTTCTCCCTGAAGGACTAGACACGCTGAAACTGCGTCTGCGGGCGCACCGCGTTCCTTTTGAAGGACCCGGCATGAACGTTCAAGAGCATGATTGAAGGCCTGCCTCCGGCTTTTCAGGCAGATCCCGTCAGACATGAGCAGCCTTCCCGCAACGGCCCGGCGCACGTCATGCCCGCCGGTCCCTCCGGCTTTTTCAAAGCCTGCCCTCCCGGCGATTAAAAAAAAGAGGCGGAGCGGATTTCTCCGCCCCGCCAGAGGTATGGGCAAATGTGGCGTGCGCTGCCGCAGACAGGACGGTCTACGGACGCAGGAAGGCAAAGCCCTCGCGCTGAAGCTTCACGATTTCCACCACGCCCGCGGGCACGACTTCGCAGCCTTCCCACAGATCGTCACGGGACACGTTGAACGTGGTCAGCGCGTTGTTGCACAGCCTGATGGAAAGCCCTTCGGCCATGAGCTTTGCGCCGCGTTCGGCAAGCGCCTTGTTTTCGCGGGTGAAGAGCTGCACGGCCGGACCGTTGGCCACCATGACCACGCGGAAGTTCTCTCCCGGCAGACCGGCCCGGTAGTTGGCCACGTTGTTGAAGGCGAGGTTGAGACGGGCGGGATCGTTGTCGTCCACGTGAATGAGAAGGTCGTAGTACATGGGCTTTCTCCTTGAGATTACTTGCGCAGGTCGGAATACCAGCCCGCGGCCTGACGAAGCAGACGCATGCTGCGCTCGGCCATGGCGAAAGGTTCGTTCATGTAGCCGTCGAGCAGAAGCGTGGTGTCGAACAGGGCATTCACCATGTCCTTGAAGGTGTCGTCCTCGGCCCCTTCCTTGCAGATGCGCATGAGAGAACGCACAAGCGCGTTGTCGGGGTTGAGTTCAAGAATCTTCTGCGGGATGCCGTCGGTCTTCTGCATGACGCGCATGAGCTTTTCCATGGAGGACGTCACGCCTTCGGGCGACACGAGGCAGGCCGCCGCGTCGATGGGACGGGTGGCGGCGCGCACGTCCTTCACCTGATCGCCGAGAATGTTTTTCACCGCGCTGATGAGGGCGTCGAGTTCCGGCTTTTCCTCTTCGGAAAGAGGCTCGGGCCTGGGCTCGGCGTTCTCCACGTCGGGGAAGGCGTCCAGAGCCCCGGCTTCGGCAAGCTCCACGGACTTGAAGGGATGCTTCTGGTACTCCATGATGGCCTCGAGCGCGAACTCGTCCACCGGATCGGTGAGGTACAGCACTTCCAGGCCCTTGCGGCGGAACTGACCGAGATGAGGATTGACCTTGGCCGCTTCCATGGACGAGGCGGCCACGTACCAGATTTCCTTCTGATCGGGCTTCATGCGGGAAACGTAGTCGTCGAGGCTCGTGAGCTTGTCTTCCTGCGCCGTGGAATAGTAACGCAGAAGCGGAGCCACGCGGTCGCGGTACTGATAGCTGTCGAAGCCGAACTTGATGTATTTTCCGTGCAGCTTCCACATGGTCTCGTACTTCTCGGGATCGTTCTTGGCCATGCGCTCGAAGTGCGTGAGAAGCTGACGCGTGATGGTCTGGCTTATCTTGCGCAGCACCACGTTTTCCTGCAGCGTTTCACGGGAAATGTTGAGCGGCAGATCCTCGGTGTCCACCACGCCCTTCATGAAGGCGAAGTAGCTCGGCAGAAGCTCCTTGTTGTGGCGGTCGATGAGCACGCGGCGCACATAAAGATCCGGGCCCCATTCGTCCTTGCGCTCGTCAAAGACGTCCACGGGACTGCCGGGAATGTAGAGCAGGCAGTTGAACTGCACGGGCGCGTCGACGGAAAAGTGAATGACGTCCAGAGGTTCCTTCTGATCGTAGGTGAGGAACTTGTAGAACTCGTTGTACTGTTCCTTCGTGATGGAGAACTTGGGCTCGCGCCACAGAGCCGCCGTGGTGTTGACGCGCTCTCCGTCAAGCTGAATGGCAAAGGGCAGGAAGTTGGAATGCTTGCGGATGATGCCCTCAAGGCGGAACTTTTCCTCGTATTCGTGCGCATCGTCGCGGAGGAAGATCCTGATGCTGGTGCCGCGCTTCACGCCCTCGGCTTCCGCGCCTTCCAGCGTGCGGATGGTGAAGCTGCCCGTGCCGTCGGACGTCCACACGTGCGGCACGCCGTCGCCCGTGGCGGAAACGGAGGTGACTTCCACCTTCTTCGCCACCATGAACACGGAATAGAAGCCTATGCCGAAACGACCGATGATCTGGGAAGCGTCGTCGGGCTTGCTGTCGTCGTGCTCGACGATGGGCTCCTCCTCGTTGAGGGGCTTTTCCCCGTCCTCGTCGTCAGCCTTTGCCTCATCGGCGGGCTTTGCCTCTTCGGCAGGCTTTGCCGCGGCCTTTTCCGCCTCGCGGGCCTTCAGAAATTCTTCGGAACCGGAACGGGCGATGGTGCCGAGGTTGTCGATCATTTCCTGTTCCGTCATGCCTATGCCGGTATCGGCAACGGTGATGACGTGGTTGTCCTTGTCCGTGGTGATGCGGATTTCAAGCGGCAGCTCGGGGTCGCGCACCTCGCCGCCCGTGGTCTGAAGAAAGCGCACCTTCTCCAGGGCGTCGGAGGCGTTGGAAAGAAGTTCACGAAGGAATATCTCGTGATTGGTATACAGGGAATGGGTAAGAATGTTGAGCAGCTTGCACGTTTCCGCGCGAAACTGATGGGTGGTTTCCGCCATGGGATGGCCTCCTGATATGCTTCCGGTCACGCAACTTCGCCGCCGACCGGTCATGACTGAATGAAGGGCCCGACTGCGTGCGGGCCCAACAGTCACATAAGACGCCGGGTCGCCAAGTCAAGAGCACGGCATGAAAAAAGGCCGGCTCCCCCGCGTGATGCAAAGAAACCGGCCGCGTTCCGCGAGAGGTTCCGCTGACCTGTGCCGAAACGAAGGAAGACACGCCTTCCGTTCCGCCGTTCGGTCAGGTCTCCCGAAGAGTCCGGGGCGTCCGCCCTAAATCTCAGCGGAAAGGATCACCGGACGGTCTCCGCATGACATTTCTCGGCACAAGCCTCTTTCATGCCAACTAAAACGGATATTCCATGGTGGAACCGAGCACGACGCCGAGCAGATTCGACGATATGCCTTCATGTCCCCAGGGATAGGGCCGCACGCCGGAAACGGGAATGTCCCCGTTCTCGCCGAAGCGTGCCGAAAAGGCCGTGTCCGCTCTCTGGACAAAGGCGCGAAGCTGCGCGTCGTCCACCATGGGGCAGCGTTCAGAAGCATACGGCTCGCGATATTCCACAAGAAGCTTGCACCTGCCGTTGTTCACGATCCACTCGTACTGACTGACGAAGACGCCTGCCGTCCAGCCCTTGCCGCTTCTGTCGAACGCGCCCATCCACGGATCGAGCTGCACGGGACGGATGAACACCCGCTGCGTCACGCTTCCCGGCCTGTCGCCGCCGCAGCGGTACAGCACGGGCAGAAATTCAAGGTTGGTTTCCATGATGCCGGGATACCAGTGCCGGGAACCGGCATCGGCCAGCGCCACGGCAAGCTGCGCGCCGTCCCTGGCGCTCAGGCAGTACCACACCGTGCCGGGATCCGTGCGCGGAAGCTGACGTTCCTCAGACAGCATGACGGACATCTTTCCCTGAGCCACGGTGGCAAACCCGGGCGACGCCTTCACCGCCACGGTGGGGCGGGCCGTGGATTCAAAGGACGCCGTTTCGCCGGAACCGCGAACGAAAAACCAGTCGGCGCAGGCGGCAGAAGGAACCGACAAAACCAGAAAAGCGAGAAGAGAAAGCAATCTTTTCATGACGCGCTCTCCGTGTTTCTTGCCCGGATCATCCCGGGACAGAGCCACACTAGCAGAACGCCCATGATAAGGGAGCACCGCAGCCCCCGGGCAGCCGTGAGTAATCATGGCAGAACGCTGATACTAACTTCTTCCGCGCAGAAGAAGACGGGAATGCCGTCCGAAAAACGGCAATCCAGGCGCCGGAAGCGCCCTTCATCCGCTTCTTCTCAAGGCTCCTTCCGGAACGACTCTAGGAATCCTGAAATCCCGGCAGGAGAGACCTGCGCGTGCCCTCGCCCGGCACGCTTCCAGAATGCGGCGCAAAAAAGCCGGTCTCCCCGAAACGGAGAAACCGGCCGTCTGTTCATCTGAAAAAGGCGCGTCCGAAACGGCCTTTTCTCAAGTTGCTAGGCAAGCTGCTGAATGCCGTCGAGCTTCCAGCTGTCGCCCTCGGCTCTGGAGCACACGAAGTGCCACACCTCGCGCACCTGCTCGGGACGGGCGGCGCGCTGATCTTCGCGCATGAGCACGTCGAAGTACACGGCCACGCGGCGCAGATCGCCCTCGTCACGCACTTCGATGACCGAAGCGTTCACGAGCAGAATCTCGGTCTTGCCGGGCTTGGGATCGGCCTTGTACTGCTCGCGCAGCTCGCGCATGACGTCTTCGGTGGCAAAGTTGGCAATGTCGTCGAGGTCTCGACGATCCCACGAGGCCTGAAGGCGCGTATAGGCCGCCTTGGCTCCGCGCAAAAATTCATCCTGATCGAAGTCGGCAGGGAGCTCCACGCCGCCCTCCTGCTCCGCGGCCTGCTGCGCAGGCTGCTGGGTACGCAGGCTGTCCCAGGCGCCGCCCTGACCGTACTGTCCGTGAGCCTCCTGTCCGCGGGGAGCCTCATAGCTCTGATAGGTCTGACGGCTGTCGGCATCGCTCTGACCTGTGCGGAAGCGGCGGAACAGCTTGACGCCGAAGTACACGAGCAGACCAAGGATGATGAGATTGAACACGCCGCCGAGCATTCCGGCGCCCATGCCGTGGCCGCCCAGAAGGCTGCCGAGGAACGTACCGGCAAGAAGACCGCCGAACAGTCCGCCCAGAAGACCGGTGTTGCTGCGCGCCATGGTGGCCGCGCCGCCGTTCGCCGTGCTGGCCATGGGAGCCTGACGCTGCACGGACGACGAGCCGCCGCGGAATGCCCCCGAGGGAGGCGTGGCCGGACGGCTCATGATGGAGGAACTGCCGAAGCTCCGCCCGCCGCCGAGACGCGCGGCATCCGCGTAATCGGGCATGGCAAAGGAAAGCGTGGCCAGACAGGCAGCGCAGAGGGCAAAGGTTTTCCACTTGTTCATGTTTTTTCCTTGTTGGCTGAGTTATCGACCTTCCGGCCATGCCGAGCAGGCCGGGTACAGTCAACATTACCATAATCACGAAAACCGCCCCTGGGAAGGGGGAAACGGGAGGTTTCAGGTAAAGGATAACGCGGAATTGTTACCATCCCATGGCACGCACGAACAAAATGACGGCGGCCACGGCCAGAAATGCCAGCACGATGCGCTGAAAAAGCTTCTGATCTATGCGCCGCCCGAGGCGCACGCCTGCAACCTGGCCGATGAAGCAGCCGGCCACGCCGGCAAGCGACACCTGAAGGAGCGTGACCGTATACAGCCCGGCAACGGCCTGAGAAATGACGGACGCTATGCCCGTGAACAGATAGAACACGCTCATGTTGCCGCGCGCCCTGTCGGGCGACCAGTGCTTCATCAGCACGTAAATGCCGAGCGGCGCGCCCACCATGGCCACGGAACCGCTCACGAAACCGCAGATGAAGCCCGCGCCCACGCCCACGACCGTGGAATCCGGCAGACGATAGGCTGCCGCCCTGCGAAAAAGCTGCATGGTGATGAAGCAGGCCAGCATGGCGCAGACCATGAGCTGCAGAACCTGCATGGACGCAACGCGAAGCACGAGCGCCCCCACGAAGCAGCCCGGCACGGCGCCGATGACAAGATCCCGTATTTCCCTCCAGCAGCAGGCCTTGCGGTAGGAATAGGAAAGATGAAGCGTTCCGTACAATCCCGTGAGGCAGGACACCAGCACGGCTTCGCCGGGGGTGATGACCGCGGTCATGAGCGGCATGGCCACCATGATGGCTCCTATGCCCGTAGCTCCGCCGACAATGCCGCCGAGCAGCCAGCCCAGCGCAACCATGAAGCAGGTCCAGACAAAATCCATGAGCGTCCCTCCCGCAAGCCTTGCATTCATCTGACGCCGTCCGGGAAAAGATGCGTCAAATTTATCAGAGTTATACTCTACCTATTTTGCGCTGTCCACAGCCGGGGAACGAAAAAAGGTCCGTTTGCGGGAGTCCTGCGCAAAAGACGGGCGGAATATGCCCGTGCACGCATGGGCCGGCATGGCCAAAGCGCCGTTGCCTCCGCCCGGATTTGCCTTCTCAGAGCGCAGGAGGCGCGGCGTTGCGCTTTTCCCCTGCGGCGTGCGGATCTTGCGCTATTCCCCCTCTCGCCGCGCCGTCGGACACGGCTTCCGGCAGCAATGCCCGGAAAAGAACACGCGGCTTCGGACGCCCTTCTTCCGGCAGATGAGAGACGAACCGGAAAGGCGCGGAGCCTTTCGCCTTCATCTGGGCGTCGCCGGAGCGCTCCGGCCCCTCTCCCCCAGCAGGCGCGAGCGCCGCCGCGAAAGGGCCCTCTCCGGAAGCAATCCCCTCTTCGGCTTTCTGCACGCAGCGTGAAAGGCATGGAGAAATGCCGCATGAAGGACGCAAAAAGGGCGGAAGCCGAAGCTCCCGCCCTTTGGCGTTCAGGGGAGGAAGAGCCTTCCTCCCGCCGTTGTCGTTATTCTTCTTCCCACTTGATGAAGCCGGGCTTCACGTCGGTCATGGCGTTGACGATGAGCTCGACAAGGCCGCCGTACTGCATGCCGTTCTTCTCAAGGAGGTTGTTCTGTTCAAGAAGTTCGCGGATCTGGCCCTTGCAGTTGGAGCAGGGAGCGCAGACGTACTTCTTGACTTCAGGACCGAGGCAGTCCTTGAAGGCGCCGCAGATCTGTTCCATCTTTTTGCGGCCGGTGATGTTCATGCGCCATTCGTTGATGTTGTTGCGCGTCATGATGGCGAAGCCGGAACCGCCGCCGCAGCAGTAGTTTTCCACGCCGTGGGGGGTCATTTCGCGGAACTGCGGGCAGATGGCGTGCAGGACGTCGCGCTGAGGCTTCACCACGCCCATGAGACGCACCAGGTTGCAGGGGTCATGCAGGGTCACGGGGAAGTTGTTGCGGCTGGGGTCGAGCTTGAGACGACCGCCGAGCACGATGTCGCGCAGCACGGGGAAGCA
>JAXUUT010000066.1:0-48490 GCA_037230945.1 bacterium | reverse complement strand
CGCATCAGAGCGAAAGGAGAGCATCGTGAAGAACTTTGTATTCAATACGCCGACAAAGGTCGTGTTCGGCAGAGGCGTGGAAGAAGAAACCGGCAGGCTTGTCAGAGAATGCGGCGGACACCGGGCGCTGCTGCATTACGGAGGGGGCAGCGCGGAACGCTCGGGGCTTCTTTCCCGGGTGAGGGATTCCCTGCGCAGGGAAGGCGTGGCCTTCGTGGAGCTCGGCGGCGTGGTGCCGAATCCCAGGCTTTCAAAAATCCATGAAGGCATCGAGCTCGGCAGAAAGGAAGGATTGGACTTCGTGCTGGCCGTGGGCGGCGGAAGCGTCATCGATTCCGCCAAGGCCATAGGGTACGGACTCGCGAACGAAGGGGAGGTCTGGGACTTCTTCGACAAGAAGCGCAAGGCTTCCGCCTGTGCTCCCGTGGGCGCGGTGCTCACCATTGCCGCCGCGGGCAGCGAGATGAGTTCTTCCTGCGTGATCACCCGTGAGGAGGGCTGGATAAAGCGGGGCTACAGCAACGAGCTTTCCCGCCCGAAGTTTGCCGTGATGAATCCCGAGCTCACGCTGACGCTGCCTGCCTGGCAGACGGCGAGCGGCTGCGTGGACATTCTCATGCACACCATGGAGCGGTATTTTTATCACGAGGGCGGCATGGAGCTTACCGACGGCATTGCCGAGGCGCTGCTCAAGACCGTGATGAAGAATGCGCTTGTTCTTCGGGATGACCCTGCCTGCTATGAGGCGCGTGCCGAAGTCATGTGGGCGGCTGCGCTGTCGCACAACGGACTCACCGGTTGCGGCACGGACGGCGGCGACTGGGCCTCCCACAAGATAGAGCATGAGCTGAGCGGGCTTTTCGACGTTTCTCACGGCGCGGGACTCGCCGCCGTGTGGGGAAGCTGGGCAAGATATGTTTACCGGGCCGACGCCGCGCGCTTTGCCCGATTTGCGCACAAGGTCATGGGCGTGAGCGGCGCGGGCACGCATGAGGAAATGGCGGAAAAGGGCATTGAGGCCATGGAAAACTTCTTCCGGGCCATCCATATGCCCACGTCTCTTTCCGAGCTCGGCGTTGCTCCGACGGAAGAGCAGATACGCGACATGGCGGAAAAGTGCTGGCGCGGCATAGGCGGCCCCGTGGGCGTGGTTCGCCCGCTCGGTGTCGAAGATCTCGTGAACATTTATCACATGGCCCGATAAGAAGGCTCGTTTCCGGCTTTCGGTTCGTCCGGCTGAACAGCGAACGGACGGAAGTTTGCCGGGGAAAAGGCCCTGCTGAGGAAGGCGTTCCGACTGGAGCCCTTCTGAAGGGAAGGACTTTCCTGCAGGAGGCAGAAAGCGGGCGATTGGCGGATGCTTTCTGCCTTCGTGCCGGGCGAGCCTGGGAGCTCCGGAAACTGGAGGATGAAGGAAAGGGGGGAAGAATGGCAGCGTCACAACGTGCGGGTGCTCCCCATGCCGTACTGATGAAAGGCTCTACGGTGGGAAGACTCAACGCGCCCTGGAAAAAGGTGCTGCATCTTGCGGAGCGGAAAACAATCCGCAAGGGGCAGAGCGTGGACATCCGCACAGGGCTTTCACGGCATGACGGCAGACCGTGCTTCTATTACGTCGTTTCCGGCAGAATTCGTCTTTCCTACGTGAGCCGCAGCGGAGAGGAGCGCACCATTCTGTATGCCGGGCCGGAAACGCTTATGAATGTTCCTTCGGTCATTGTAGGAGACGAGGACAATACGCTGGTCACCTGCACGCAGGATGCCGAAGTCGCTCTGTTCGACGCGGCGCTTCTGTCGGATGAGAGCTTTGCCGCCGCTCATCCCGATCTGATGATCAATCTCGTGCATTCTCTGTGCGTGCACATGGTCATTCATTCCCAGCGGCTGGCTGAAACCTCGCTCACCAACTCCGTGGCACAGGTCTGCCGCATCCTTCGCGAGCTTTCCGAGAGAAACGGAGGAAGGACGGTGTTTGCGCCGGGCATGACGCAGCAGGAGCTGGCGCTTCTTCTGGGCATGCATCGCACGACGCTGACGCGCATCTTGTGCCGTCTGCGGACCATGGGGGTGGTGGGCCGGTTCACGAGGCATGAGCTGGAGATTTTCGACCCTCAGCGATTGAGAGAACTTGCGGAAGTCTCATAAATGATTTTTCCACATCATGCAGGGCCGCTTCTTGTTTCGGGGCGGCCCGTTTTTTTTAAGAAGCGTGGATGGACGTTGCTGCGTTGTTTTCGGCCCCTGTATGGAAAAGACATGTCCTTTTTTCAGCCAAAGTGAAAAAAAGTGCAAAAATGACGCAAATGCACTACTCCGTTCCGCCATGTCCCCTCATAACAGAGTCAAAGCAGAAAAGCTGAAAGGAGGTTTTTCATGCACGATTCTGGAGAGATGGCGGTCATCACGCACGAGACCGACGTTCTTGTTCTCGGCGCGGGCGCGTCCGGCTGCGGCGCGGCGCTTGCGGCGAGCGGCAAGGGCGTTCGTGTGCTCCTGGCGGACAAGGGCAAGCTGGAAAGCTGCGGTTCGCTCGGAGGCGGCAACGACCATTTTATGGCGGTGCTGAATACCGGAGCCCCTGGTGACGACGAAGCCACGGCCATAAATTTTTACTGCACGCCCATGACGGGCTACACGCCGGCTCAGGTGAGGCAGTGGCTCGAGGTCATGCCCCGCATGATAGAAATGCTCAAGTCTCTGGGCATTGAATTTCTGCATAATTCCGACGGCAGCTTCTACCGCACGACCGGATTCGGTCAGCCCGGAAGCTGGTGGACCCATATCAACAACGGCAAATACATCAAGCGCCGGTTAGGCGGGCTCATTCGTTCCAAGGGCGTGGAGACTCTGGAGTATTTTCAGTGCACGAAGCTTTTTGTCCGTGACGGCCGCGTGGTCGGTGCGGCGGGCTTCCATGTGCTTGACGGCACCTTTCATGTGATTCATGCCCGTTCCGTGGTGCTGGCGCTCGGTCGTCTTGCCGGACGCGTGACGGTGAATTCTTCCCTCAATCCGTTCAATATCGCTTTTTCTCCCTTCATTACCGGCAGCCAGATAGCGCTGGGCTATGAGGCCGGAGCGGAGATCATCACGCTGGACACCGAGCAGGAAGCCACCCTCATTCCCAAGGGCTGGGGCTGCCCCGGCATGAACGGCATCACCTCCAGCGGCGCAAAGGGCATCAACGCCCTCGGCGAGCGCTACATGGCCAAGTATCATCCCATGATGGAAGTCGGTCCCCGCTGCCTTCTCGTGCGCGGAACGGCACAGGAGCAGTCCGAGGGCAACGGCCCGCCCTTCGTGCTCGACCTTACGCATATCGACAAGGACATTCTGCACCATCTCCAGCACGACAGCATGCCCGGCGACAAGGAAACCTGGAACGACTACTGCGAGCAGGCCGGTATTGACTTCAGCAGGAAGCCCATGGAAGTGGAGCTTTCCGAAATTTACATCAACGGCATCATGTACCTGAAGGACAACTTCGAGTCGCGCACCGTGAAAGGTCTTTTCGGCGGAAGCATGTTCCACGATTTTTCCGGCTCCATATGCAGCGGCTACATCGCCGGAACGCATGCCGTGGAAGCCTGTTCCCACTACGCCCTCGCGGATGTGGGTGAGGAGGAGATTCGGAGGGAGCAGAAGCGTGTCTTCCTGCCTCTCCAGACGGAGGACGGCATACGTCAGGAAAAGTTCGAGGCTGCCATACGGCAGGTCATGAACTACTACATGGGCTATGTGCGCAGCGGCAAGGGCATGAGCATAGCCCTGGACAAGCTGGCCTACATTGAAAGCCGCATGAATGAAGTCACGGCTGCCAATCTGCATGAACTCATGCGGGCCCATGAATCCTTCCATCTTCTGCGTACCTGCCTTCTGACCACCATGGCCTCTCTTGAGCGCAAGGAGACCAGGTTTGTCTACAAGCGTTCCGATTATCCCGAAGAGGATCATTCCTACGACGACAAGCTGCTTGTCGTCTTTCAAAAGGACGGCTCTCCCTTCTGCGAATGGCGCAGGCCCGTCGTCCGCTAGATGAGCGGTGCGGTCATGCGGTGAGAGTCCGCGACGCGGACGCGTCCTTTTTCGACATCATTTTTCAAGGAGCTGGAGATGCCTCCTGTTTTCAGTAAGGAAACCAACGTGGTCTATGTCCGCAACGACGGACGTTCCGGTCAGGGGCGGACATCCCCCTGTGAGAACAAGTGCCCTCTCGGCAATCCCATTCAGAAGATGGAACGGGCCATTGCCGAGGGCGATCCCGCCCGCGCACTGTATGTGCTTCGCGCAGGCAACCCCTTCCCCGGCGTGACGGGCAGAGTATGCCCGCATCCCTGCGAGGGCGCGTGCAACCGCGCTCAGTACGACGAGGCGCTTTCCCTGCGTTCGCTGGAGCGATACGCGGCGGACGCGGGCGCTGCCGACGTGCGCAGACTTAAGGTTCTGCCCGCCAGCGGCAAGAAGATTGCCGTCATAGGTTCCGGCCCCGCCGGGCTGGCCTGCGCCTATTTTTCCGCGCTGCTCGGCCATGAAGTCACGGTGTTCGAGGCCTCGCCCGTGGCGGGCGGCGTGCCGCGTCAGTCCATTCCCGATTTTCGTCTGCCCAAGGACGTGGTGGATCACGAAGTGGGCATGATCCTTGACCTCGGCGTCCGCATTCTCACCAATACGGAAGTGGGGCGAGACATCAGCCTCGACGAGATCATGTCCCGCTACGACGCCTGCCTGCTTGCGGTGGGCAACCGCAAAGGCCGCATGCTGAACATTCCCGGCATCGAGCACGCGCTTCCCGCCGTGTCGTTTCTGAAGGACTCCAACCTGAGCCGTGAAAGTCTCGAAGGCCGGAAGGTGGTCATTCTCGGAGGCGGCGGCGTGGCCTTCGACAGCGCCTTTACGGCCCGCAGGCTCGGCGCGGCGGAAACCAGCCTGATCTGTCTGGAAGACCGCGAACACATGCGCGTGCCCCGCGCCGAAATCGAGCAGGCCGACGAGGAGTCCGTCACGCTTCACACCGGCCATCTGGCTGCTTCCATCGAGGTTGAGAACGGACGCGTGCGCGCCGTGACGGCAGATGCCGTTTCCTCGTTTTCCTTTGATGAATCCGGGGCTCTGCATGCCGAGTTCGTTCCCGGCGGCAAGCTTCGCGTGGACGCGGACGTGGTCATCTGCGCGAGCGGCCTCATGGTCGATCTTTCCCTGCTGAACGGCAGCGCGGCGGACAAGGTGGAAAGAACGCCCCGCGGCTGCGTGAAGACGTCGTTCAGCGCCTCGTCGATTCCCGGGCTGTTTGCGGCCGGCGAATGCGCCAGCGGTCCTTCTCTGGTGTCCACGGTCGTGGCCGAGGGGCGGGCGGCTGCCTTCGACATTCACGCCTTTCTCACAGGCGTGGAGGCGGGACGCGCCGTTGATGCGTGGCTTGATGAAAATGGCAGCATCATGTTGAAATACCTGGAACATAAGGGTGTGCAGCATGAGGTCGCCTTCGATGAAATAGTCAATATTGCCTACCATGCGAAGAGCCCGCGCAGACATACGGAACTGCATACGGCCCGCGAAACCTGGCTGGCCTTCGAGGAACTCGACAAGGGCTTTGCCGCGGAAGACGCCGTGGAGGAAGCCAGGCGCTGCCTGCACTGCGGCCACTGCCAGGAATGCGGCGAGTGCGTGGCAAGCTGCCCCGGACTCATTCTCAAGGCCGGAGACGGTTCGCCGCAGGTGGCCTATCCCGATGAATGCTGGCATTGCGGCTGCTGCCGTCTGGCCTGTCCCGGAGCCTGCATATCCTTCAAGTTCCCGCTGCACACCTTTTTATGATGATTTTGTCCCGTCCATGCCGGACGGGACGTACGCACGAGGAGAACCCCATGAGAAAGCTGTCCCTTGTTCTTCTGAGCATGGTGCTCTGTCTGACCGGCCTGTCCGTCCCCGGCAGCGCGAATGCGGCCGACGCCGAATACGTGCTGAGCCTCAACCTGCCCATTCCTCCCATCCACAACCGCTGGAGCCACGCGCTCAAGCCCTGGATTGAAGAGCTGGAAAAGCGCAGCAACGGGCGCATCAAGGTGGAACCCTATTTTGCCGAGGCCCTGAGCAAGGAAGCCGACGCCTTTGAATCCGTCAAGACCGGTGTGGCGGACATGGCGGAATTCAGCTTCGACGTGGCCGTGGGGCAGTTCCCGTTCCATGAACGCGTGTTCACCACGGTGAGCCCGGGCGTTTCCATGGAAGACCCCACCTCCTTCGTGCTCGCCGTTCAGGAGGCCTTCCCTGAAGTGAAGAAGGAATTCGACGGCGTGAAGGTGCTCTTTACCCATGCGCAGACCGTGGGCATGCTCATAGGCAGCAAGGAACCCATCACCACGCTTGACGGCTTCAAGGGCAAGAAGATCAACGTGCTCGGCGACTATCAGGTGGCGCAGAAGGTCAGCGCGCTCGGCGCTTCCGTGGTCAGCGTGCCCATGGCCGACGTGTTCACCAGTCTTCAGCAGGGCGTGATCGACGCCGCCACCGTGGACTACGATCTGCTCGTTTCCCGCAGACTCGGCGACGTCATCAAGCATGTCACCGCCGTGCAGACCACCTGCTTCGTGTTCTGCGTGATGATGAATCAGGACGTGTACGACAACATGCCCGACGATCTGAAAGCCGTGATAGACAGCGTGTCCGGCGAGTACGGTCGTCAGATATTCTCGCAGTTCTGGAATACGCTCCCCTATCAGAGCCTCGACACCTGGATGAAACAGATGGGCGGCAAGCTCCATGTGCTCACCGACGAGGAGTATGCGGAAATAGACAGACGTGTTGTTCCCGTGGCTGAGGAATGGGCGGAAATTCTGGACAAGGCGGGATATCCCGGCAAGGCCATGGTAGCCAGGATTCATGAGCTTCAGTCCACCTATGCCAAGCCGTGGAAGGACAGTCGTTCCATGGAGATTTTTAAAAAGAGTTCCGGAAAGTAAGCTGCTGGAAAGGTTCCGGGCGTCCGCATGGCCTCTCTCCGGGGCGATGCGGACGCCGTCAGGGTATGTTTGCATGACGTGAGGCCGGACGGCCTCGACAAAGGAAAGAGATATGGAGAATCCCCGCATCACCGGTTCCGCACAGGGAGCCGGACTCCCCGACATGCTGGACGGAATCGCAAGAATGCTGAGACTGACGGAAAAGCCGGCGTCCTTTCTCAGCGCGGCGGGCATGGGCATTTTCATGCTCATGGTTCTGCTCACGTTTGCCGACGTGTTTTTGAGGTATATGTTCGGCAGCTCCATTCCGGGAACCACGGAGCTTACGGAACTTCTCATGGTGATCGTCGTCTTTTCTTCCATAGCGGTCACGCAGTGGCAGAAAAGCCATGTCACCATGGACATTCTCACGTCACGCCTCAAAGAGCCTTCCCGGGCGCTTCTCGAAGTGGCGACGGGCCTGTGGTCCGTGATTATCGTGCTGTTTTGCGCGTGGACCACGCTCCGCTACGGCATGAAAACGTCTTCCGTTACGCTTGTTCTTCGTATCCCGCTGGAACCGTTCATTTATTTTGCCAGCTTCGGTTTTTGTCTGCTGGCCGTGGCCCTGCTTGCTCAGCTTTTTGAGAGCATGGCCGCCGCCATGCGTCTGAACGGCGCGGGAAAGACCCTGCTGGCCCTTGTGGCGGCCGTGGCGGGCGTGCTCGCCATGTGGTACGTCGCCACGCACCGTGTGCCGGGCATGTCTTCCATCAAGGTCGGCGTGGCCGGTCTCGTGCTGCTCTTCATTCTCTTTTTCCTCGGCGTTCCGGTGGCCTTTGCCCTTATCGCCACGGGACTCATCTTCATCGCTCAGCTCAAGGGCATTCCGGCGTCGTTCGGAACGACGGGCAAGGCGCTTTACAGCACGGCGGGGAGTTATTCCTGGGCTCCGCTCATGTTCTTCATGCTCATGGGATACCTGTGCTTCTACGCCAGGTTCGGCGAGGACATCTACAACTGCGCCCGCAAGTGGATGGGACACATGCGCGGCGGGCTTGCCATGGGCAGCGTGGTGGCCTGCGCCCTGTTCGGCGCGGTGGTGGGCGACGTGCTTTCCGGCAGCATAGCCATGGCGGCCATTGCCCTGCCGGAAATGCGCAAGAACAGGTATGACGACGCTCTGGCCGTGGGCACGCTGGCCTGTTCCGGCACCATAGGCTGTCTCATTCCTCCGAGCACCACGTTCATCATTTATGGCGTGCTGGCGCAGCAGTCCATCGGCGATCTTTTCATCGCCGGCATCATTCCCGGTCTCGTGTGCATGGTCTGCTTCATGCTGGCCGTGTGGCTGATGGTGGTCAAAAATCCCTCCCTTGCGCCGCGTCTGCCGCGTGCGCCCATGGCCGAGAGAATCGTTTCCCTGAAGTCCGGCCTGCCCATCATGCTTATTTTCATTCTTGTCATAGGCGGCATTTACGGCGGCGTGTTCACCGCCACCGAAGGCGGCGGCATAGGCGCATGCGGCACACTCATTCTTGCGCTTCTTCTGCGCCGTCTCAGCGTCAGAGACTTCATAAGCACGCTCAAGGACTCCGCAAAGTACATTTCCATGTGCTTTACCGTGCTGTGCGGCGCCATCGTGCTCAGCTACTTCATGGCCATGACCAGAATTCCCATGGTGCTGGCCAACACCATTGCCGGCATGGATCTGCCCGGCATGGCGGTCATGTTCGCCATCGTCATGGTGTTCCTGATTCTCGGCTGCTTTCTTCCCTCCATGCCGCTGCTTCTCATCTGCGTGCCCATTTTCGTGCCCATCGCCAAGGTGTTCGGCTGGGATCTCATCTGGTTCGGCGTCATCATCGTCATTCTCGACAACATGGCGTCCATCACGCCTCCGTTCGGCATCAACCTCTTCGTGATGAAGGAAGTGGCTTCCGTTTCTCTGGGAACCATGTACCGGGCGGCCATTCCCTTTGTGCTGGCGCTTCTGGTGTGTCTGCTCGTCATCATAGCCTTCCCTCCGCTTTCCACCATTCTGCCTGCGCTCATGAAGGGCTAGTGCGGCAGGGCAAACAATGAGGCGTGCCGCGTCAGGGGCGGCACGCCGTGGTATGCCCGCAGAAGATCGGCCCGAATCACCCCCCTGAGAGGCGAAGGTCCGGCGCGGGAGACAAGTCCTGCCGCAGGCCTTCGCCTTATATCAAGGGCGACGGAATGATGAAAAAGGCGGCGTTCTCAAAGAACGCCGCCTTCTGTGTTTTGTGAAAGGCATGGTTTCAGCGCCGTGCGTGCTTCCCCACGCATCGAACCTCAGCGGTGCGCGAGCTCCCGTTCCATGTCGCGGGACTCGGCGCGTCTCTTGAGCTCCTCTCTCTGGTCGTGCAGCTTGCGACCGCGCGCGAGGGCTATTTCCACCTTGACCTTGCCGTGCTTGAAATACAGTTTCGTGGGCACCACGGTAAGGCCTTTCTGCTCGATGCGCGTGGTGAGCAGGTGAATCTCGCGGTGATGGAGCAGAAGCTTCTTGTCCCGGTCGGGATCCTGAAGAACGTAGCCTCCGCGATCGTAGGGCGCTATGCGCATGCCCACGACGAAGGCTTCTCCCTCGCGGCATTCGACGAAGCTGTCGCCGAAGCTGACCTGACCGGCGCGGATGCTTTTGACCTCCGGCCCGGTGAGTACGATGCCCGCTTCAAAAAATTCAAGAAATTCGTAGTACTGACGGGCTTTGCGGTTGTCTATGCGCGGCGTGTCGGCCATGGGGATGCTCCTGAGAACAAGGATGGGGAAAAGAGGTGCTCTGCATGAAGAAGAGGACGGAATGAAGGCAGAGCATTTTTCCCAAAGAATTCACTGGCTGAGTACCATACAAGCCGTCGTCCTGCAAGGAGCGGAGAAAATTCCGTACGCGGGATGGACGACGGCTTTTGCGGTTCTCAGTCCTTCATGCCGGAAATGAGGGCGTATACTTCGCCCGTGGTCCATCCCCGGGCGCGCGACTGCACGCGGCGGGCCACGGCGCGGGGAGCGCCGCCCAGAGGGCGTTCCTCCTCGATGAGCGCGAGAATCTCGTCGCGGCTGCTGCGGGCGGACTGTTCCGGCGGGCCGATCACGACGGTGACCTCGCCGAGAATGCCGGAAAGATCGGGCATGCTCTCGAGACGGAAGCGCAGGTATTCCTCATGCGTCTTGGTGAGCTCGCGGGCTATGCACACTTCGCGCGGGCCGAGAAGGGCCAGGGCGTTTTTGAGGGTTTCCTCAAGCCGGTCCTTGCGTTCGAAGAAGACCAGCGTGGCGGAAATGGCGGCGTAGGGGGCGAGCGTGTTTTCCTGATCTGAGCGCTTGCGAGGCAGGAAGCCGAAGAAGACGAAGGGCTGGGGAGGAATGCCGGAGCCTGCAAGGGCGGTGACCGGAGCGCAGGGGCCGGGAATGACGGAAACGGGAAGTCCCGCCTCGCGGCAGGCGCGGATGACCACATAGCCGGGATCGGCCATGACGGGCATGCCGGCGTCGGAAATGAGCGCGATGTTCTTTCCCTCGCGCAGCATTGCCAGCACGGCGTCGGCTTTTTCCTTTTCGTTGTGGTCGTGATAGCTCATGAAGCGGCGCACGGTGACGCCCCAGCGGGCGCAGGCAAGACCTTCTCGCTTGGTGTCTTCGGCCAGAACGAGGTCCGCTTCTTCCAGACAGGCACGGGCACGGGGAGAAAGATCACCAGGGTTGCCAAGAGGAGTTCCCACCACCCACAGCGTGCCGGGTTCCGTGATCTGCGTATTCGATGACATTTCGTATCAGCTCCGTTTGGTAGGTTCCTGTCGAACGCTCCACGCAGGCAAGGTCGAAGCGGCAGGGGACGCCCCAGGCGTCGTGAGCGGCCATCCATGCCTGTGCGGCGCGCACGAGCCTTTCCTTCTTGACGGCGGTGAGCGCCTCGAAGGGGCGCTGCATCCCGCTTTTTGCGCGGGTTTTTACTTCCACGAACACAAGAGTTGCACCGTCTTCGGCCACAATGTCGAGCTCGAGATGACCGCTGCGCCAGTTGCGGGCCAGAATGCGCCAGCCAAGGCCCTTCAGCATGGCGGCTGCCGCCTCTTCCCCTTCCGCTCCGGTTCGCGCGCCCTCGGAAAGAGAAGGCTGCTCGGAAGAGGCGTCTTTTTTTCGTGGTCTGAGCACGTTCAGCACAGCCAGCCCTGCTCCTGCACCCTGGGCGGCAGAACCCCGCGAAAGTCGAGACGGTGCAGAGGGCACGGTCCGTATTTTCTGAGCGCTTCCCTGTGCTCCTTCGTGCCGTAGCCCTTGTGCCGGGCAAAGCCGTATTCCGGCCAGCGGGCGTCGAGTCTTGTCATGAGTTCGTCGCGGAAGGTCTTGGCCAGCACGGACGCCGCGGATATGGCAGGAACCTTGGCGTCGCCGTCCACCACGGCCTCCTGTTCGGGCAGGGGAATGCCGAACTGGCGGAAATAGAGCGGGGGAATGATCTGCGTGCCGTCGATGAGCAGACGCGCGGGCACGCTTTTTTCCTTTGCTCCCATGCGTACGCGCATGGCGGCCACGGCGCGCGTCATGGCCATGAGCGAGGCCTGAAGAATGTTGATGCGCGAAATTTCGTTCATCCAGGCGAGGCCTATGCCCCAGCCTACGGCAAGCGAGCGTATTTCCCCGGCAAGGCGGTCGCGTTCCTCGGGTTTGAGCACCTTGGAGTCGTCGAGGCCCATGAGATCGAAACCGTCGGCAAAAATGACGGCTCCGGCCACCACCGGTCCCGCCAGACAGCCGCGTCCGGCTTCGTCGGTTCCTGCGGTAAGCATCTGCTGCGAGTCGGGAGCGCTGAAAAGCATGCCCTGTTCAATGACGACGGCTTTTTTGCGGGATCTGGCCATGAGTCACCTGAAAAGGAAGTGAGAATTCACGGGGCTGAAGGCGGAGCACCGTGTTTCCGGGGAGAGGAAAACGGACGTTTCGCCCGAAAGAGAGCGACGCGCGCCTGTCTTCGTGCCCTGGCCGTGCGTCCGGAGGGACGGGCCTCATAGACAAAATCCCCTGCCGGAAAGCGCCGGAAGGGGATTTGTCTGCACAAAACACAGGCCCGGGCAGCGCCGGGCCGGAATTTTAGTAGCGGTTGCGGGGCTTGATGCGGGCAGCCTTGCCGCGCAGCTCGCGCAGGTAGTACAGGCGGGAGCGGCGCACGCGGCCTTCGGTCACCACTTCGATGTGGTCGATGAAGGGGGAGTGCATGGGAAGGATGCGCTCGACGCCGACGCCGTCGGAAATCTTGCGGATGGTGAAGGTGGCGCCGGTGGTGCCGCGCTGAATGCGGATCACGTTGCCCTGGAACATCTGGATGCGTTCCTTTTCGCCTTCAACGATGCGCAGGTACACCTTGAGGGTGTCGCCGGGCTTGAAGGACGGGATGTCCATGCGCATGTGTTCGCGTTCAATCTGCTTGATGATATCCATAGGGGGACTCTCCTTGAGGAAAATGGTGTTTATCCCCGATCGCCGAGGAGCCTGTCCAGAAGGATGGCGGCGGCGGCGCGTACGGGAAGATGATTGTACTCGTCCATCCAGCGCAGCGGCGGCAGGATGGCGTCGCATTGCTCCAACACCTCAGGCGCAATGCCATGCCCGGTTCCCAGAAGAAGGAGCACGGGCCTGTCCGCAAGACAGCGCCGCACCTCGTCGAAGGTGGTCGCCGGCCGACGTTCCCGGTGTTTTTTATCTAGGACAGGCTGGGCACTGGTGCCGACCACAAGGGGCGGCAGGCCGCGATCGGTTGTCAACGTCGCAATCGCGCTTTCCAGAGATTCCTCGGGCCTGACCAGTCGAAGGGCCTCGGCTCTGTCGGGATTGAACGACAGCCCCGGCCCTTCCGTCCAATGAGAGAGCAGTGTTGCCAAGAGTCTGCGCTGATCCTCCAGCGGCGTGACCACGAAGAATCCACTGATCCCATAGGTGCGGGAAATTCGTGCTATATCGTGAATGTCGAGATTTGTCAAAGAGGTTGTGCCCGTTTTCCGATTTTTTAATCGGACCGGGTGATGAAGCAGGGCCACGTGGAGATTCTTGCCGGGACGGAACCTCGGTTCGGCGCGCAGCACCTGCCTGTCGTGATGCGTGAGCACGGCGTGATCGAGCAGGTCGGGCCGGTATTTCGCGGTGGCCAGCACGGACTGATCGCGCCGCCATGCGGCGATGAGCGCATGGTTGCCGCCCTCAAGCACCTCGGGCACGCGCAGCCCCTCGAACTCGTCGGGCCGCGTGTACTGCGGGTATTCCAGCAGGCCGTTGCTGAAGCTTTCCTCGTCGCCGGATTCGTCCTTGCCCATGAAACCGGGCTGGAGCCTCGCCGTGGCTTCGATGACGGCAAGGGCCGCAGCCTCGCCGCCGTTGAGCACGGCTTCGCCCACGCATACGGGCTCCACGGGCAGAAGGTCGAAGAGACGGGCGTCGAAGCCTTCATAGCGGCCGCAGACAAGCGTGATTTCCTCTTCTTTGGCAAGTTCCCGGGCAAAGGCCTGCGTGAAGGGGCGCCCGGCCGGGGTAAGGGCGATGAGACGGCCCTTCTTTCCGTTGCAGGGGGCAAGCTCGCGCAGCGTGCGCACGAGCGGGTCGAGCATGAGCACCATGCCCGGGCCTCCGCCGTAGGGGCGGTCGTCCACGGAGTGATGCCGGTCCGTGGACTTGTCGCGCGGGTTGGCAAAGGAAAATTCCACGATGCCCGCTTCGCGGGCCTTTTCCATGAGACCGCTGGAAAGGGGCGAGTCGAACCACTCGGGAAAAAGCGTGACGAGATTGTAGCGCATGACGGATCAAGCCTTGCGGGGGGAATCGTCTTCCGCGTTCCTGTCGTCCTGTCCGTCGTCGGGCGTTTCCGCCGACGCGCCTTCGCGGTACAGGTCGAGCAGGCCTTCCGGCGGGGCGATGACGGCCGTTTCGGTGGAAAGATTCACGTCGCGTACGAACTCGGGCACGGCGGGGAAGAGAATTTCGTACCCGCCCTCTTCCTCCGGCGCGCGGATGACCCACATTTCCTGTCCGGCGGGAAAGTCCACGTCCTCCAGTTCGCCGACGAGCGTGCCGTCTTCAAGGCGCACGGAAAGGCCGATGAGGTCGCGCAGATAGGGTTCGTCCTCGTCGGCCTCGGGCAGGAAGGAGGCGTCGATGAGCAGTTCCTGACCACGCAGCCGCTCGGCCGCGGAACGGTCGTTGCAGCCCTCGATGCTGAGAATGAGCTGATCCTTCCACAGATGCCATTCGCGTATGCGCACGGGCCGCGGCGCAAAGCGGCCGGCGCGCAGCATGAGCGGCTTTTCCAGAAGCTCGGCGGAGTCGGCGTAGTAGTCCACGCGGATGTCGCCCTTGACGCCGTGGGGCTTGGTGAGCCGCCCCAGAACTACGAGAGAGGAGGCAGGCATTATTCGAGAATTTCCAGAACGACGCGTTTCTTGGTTTTTGCGGACACGGCGCCCAGAAGGGTGCGGATGGCCCGCGCCGTGCGTCCCTGCTTGCCGATGATCTTGCCGAGGTCGTCTCTGGCCACGGAAAGTTCCAGCGTGGAGGCCTGTTCCCCTTCGGTTTCGCGCACGCAAACCTGATCGGGGTTGTCCACCAGCGATTTGGCGATGAATTCCACAAGTTCTTTCTGCTGCATGTAAGCTCTCCGCACGTTTTCCCGGAGCATGAGGAGAAAACGCGAAAATTTTTTTCAGACTATCATTCCCTTCCTGCGCCCGTCAATGAAGGGAAGAGGCCCCGGGGCGGAAGGATCGGCCCGGAAAAATCTTGCAAATTGTTGAGAGCGGGAAGACGTGTCCGGCCATTTCTGCTAGTATGCTTCAACAATGTGCTTGCCCCGGTCCTGCCGGAAGTCTGCGTTTCATCACGGTCGTCGCGCCTCTGTGGCAATTCCGGTTCTGCGGCGGGGCCTTCAGGCGTCTTCCTTCCAGAAGGCCGAAAGGAGTGTGGCCATGAAAATAAGAACGCTGGTGCTTTCCCTTGTTTGCTGTGCGGCTCTGGCCGTGCCTGCGCAGGCCATGGCCGAAATGCTGGTGGAGCTTCCCGCGCCGCAGAAGACGGGAGGCCTTTCCCTGCTGGAGTCTCTGGCGAAAAGGCATGTGGAGCGCCGCTTCGATTCCCGTCCGCTGCCCATGCAGGAAGTGTCCAACATTCTGTGGGCGGCCTGCGGCGTGAATCGCGAAGACGGCAGGCTCACCGTGCCCACGGCCATGAACCGTCAGCTCATAGGCGTGTACGCCGTGCTGCCGGACGGCGTATATCGCTACGATGCGGGACAGAACGTGCTTGAGCAGGTGCTTCAGGGCGATTACCTGAAGCAGTATGACAACGGTGCGCCCATGGTGCTTCTGCACGTGGCCAGGGAAAGCGATCATTACTCTTCCTTCCACATAGGTTCCATGTACGAAAACGTGGCGCTGTACTGCGCTTCCGCCGGACTTGCCAACGTGATGAAGGCGCAGGAGACGGACCGTCTGGACGGAAAGCTCCCTCTGCCTGAGGGCTGGAAGGTCTGCATGATTCAGCCCGTGGGATATCCTGCGAAGTAGCTTTGCCGGAACGTTGTCATCCTCGGTGATATTTTCGTGTGCGCTTCTCCGTGAAAAGCGACAGCTCCGGACAGAAAAAGAGCCCCGCGGACTTTCTTCATGTTGCCGCGGGGCTCTTTCATGTCGGGGAAAGGTGCAGACGGGATGACGATATGCCCTCTGCCTTTTCAGTACCGGGCGAGAATGTTCATCAGCGCCTGAACTCCCGCCTCCATGTCTTCCGGCGAGGCGTATTCTTCGGGACAGTGCGACACGCCGTTTCTGCATCGCAGAAAGATCATGGCCATGGGCCAGACGCGGGACATTTCCGCGGCGTCGTGTCCGGCGCCGCTGGAGAGCATGGGGCAGTCGCCCTGAACGGCGGTGACGGCCTCGGCCACCTGACTGACGAGCGCGGGCGAGCATTCGGCAAGGAGGGATTCAAAGAACGGCGCGTACAGGAAGGTGAGGTGCCTTTCCCGGCAGATGCTTTCTGCGGAGGCCAGCATGGCGTTCAGGGCCTCGTTCAGCTCTTCCGTGCGGCAGGAGCGCACATCGAGCCTGAGGTCGATTTCACCGGGAATGCAGTTGGCCGTGTTGGGCGTGCAGGTGATGTAGCCCACGGTGCAGTACAGAGAATCGCCGTATGTTTTCGCGATCTGTTCCAGTGAGCTGATGACGGCGGCTGCGCCCATCATGGGGTCCTCGCGGCAGGACATGGGAATGGTGCCCGCGTGCCCGGTTCTGCCGATGATGCGGATGTTGAAGCGGCGCGAACAGTTGATGCCCGTCACGGCTCCGAGCGGCCTGTCGTATTTTTCCAGCAGTATGCCCTGCTCGATATGCAGCTCGATATAGCCGCACAGGCTTTCGGGCGCCATGCGTGCCTCATCCACGGCATCGGGATCCAGACCGAAGTCCAGCATGGCCTGACGCAGCGATATGCCGTCGGCGTCCACGGCGTCGAACCATTCCTTTTCCCAGAGACCGGCAATGGCGGCGCTTCCCAGATAGGTGACGCCGAAGCGTGCGCCTTCCTCGTCGGCAAAGCCTGCGACTTCCACGGCATGCCGGGGACGGCGTCCCTGCTCATGCAGACGGGCCACGGCTTCAATGGCGGCAACGACGCCGAGCGTGCCGTCATAGGCTCCGGCTCCGACCACGGTGTCGAGGTGCGAGCCGAGCATGATGGCCGGAAGCGAGGGATCGGTGCCTTCCATGCGGCCGCGGATGTTTCCTGCGGCGTCTTCGTGCACGCTCATGCCTGCCTGCTGCATCCAGCTTCCCACAAGGGCGTTGGCCTTCTTGTGCTCCGGCGTCAGGTACAGTCTGGTGACGCCTTCCGTCGTTCTGCTTATGCGGGCAAGTTCCTGCAGCCTTTCGGCAACTCGCTGTGCCGCATCGTTGTTACTGATGTTCGTCATAGTAGTCCCATGCTCCCTGTACGGCCTTGCCTTCGGGAATGTGCAGCCCGAGTCTGACGAGCACGGCCTCAAGCGCCGCCAGCGTCGTCAGCACGCAGTCCTTGCGGGCGTTGTATCCCATGGTGCCTATGCGCCAGATGCGTCCTTTGAGCGGGCCGAAGGATGAGCCTATTTCAATGCCGAAGTCGGAAAGCAGCATGCTGCGCACCTGTTCACCGTCCACGCCGGAGGGAATTTCCACGCCGAGCACGTTGTTCATCTTGTGCGCCATGTCGCCGAAGGGCTGCAGTCCCATGGCCGTGATGCCGGCAAGCATGGCGTTTCCGTGCAGTCTGTGCCTCTCCACGGCATTATCCACGCCTTCCTGGCAGAGAATGCGCGCGCATTCCCGGGCGCCGTACAGGGCCGTGGTGGCCTCGGTGTGATGATTGAGTCTTTCCTCTCCCCAGTAGTCCATGAGCATGCATACGTCGAAGTAGTTTGACTGTATGGGCACTTCGCCTCCGCACTGATGCGAGGAGGTTCTCACGCCTTCCTCCACGAGACGGCGGCGACGGCAGACTTCCACGAAGCGGGGGCTCATGGTGACGGGGGACGTGCCGGAAGAACCGGCAAGGCATTTCTGCAGACCGGCGGAAACGGCATCGAGGCCCCATTCATCCGTCTTCAGCGTGTTGCCGCCCAGCGTGGCCGTGGCGTCCGTATAGAAGAGCACGTCATGGCGGCGGCAGATTTCGCCTATTTCCTCAAGAGGCTGGGCCATGCAGGTGGACGTGTCGCCGTGCACGGTGAGCAGAATGCGCGGGCGTACCTTGCGTATGGCGTCCTCCACTTCGTCGGGGGAGAAGATTTCGCCCCAGGGACGTTCCACGGTATGGAGTTCTGCACCGCATCGACGGGCTATTTCGCACAGAAGCAGACCGAAGCGTCCGGCCACGGTGACGAGCACCTTGTCTCCGGGGCGAATGGAGGAAACCAGCAGCGCTTCGATGCCTGCGCGGGAGGTGCCGTCCACAAGGAAGGTCTGTTCGTTGGATGTCTGGAACACTTCGCGGTAGAGCGCCATGGTCTCGTTCATGTATCCCGTCATGGCGGGGTCGTACTGGCCTATGAGCTGGGCGCTCATGGCGCGGAGCACTCTGGGATCGGCGTTGATGGGCCCGGGGCCCATGAGCAGGCGGGCCGGAGGATTGATCTGATCGTATGCGTGCATGTCGAACATGTTGCCTCTGTGCGTTGAAGGGATGAATGTGGTCGAGGATCGCGCGGTCCTCTCTGCCGAATGCGGACGGTCTTTCTACAGGCCTGCGCGGGCGCGGGAAATGAACTGCTCAAGCTCCGGGGTCTGCGGATGACGGAACAGTTCCTTTGCCGGCCCTTCCTCGTGTATTTTGCCCTTGTGCATGAACACGACTCTGTTTGCGACATCGCGGGCAAAGGCCATTTCATGCGTGACGAGCACGAGGGAGAGCCCTTCACCGGCCAGTTGTTCCACGACCTTGAGCACTTCTCCCACGAGTTCGGGATCAAGGGCCGAGGTGATTTCGTCGCAGAGCAGCATGCGCGGCTTCATGGCCAGGGCTCGGGCTATGGCCACGCGCTGCTGCTGACCTCCGGACAGGCCGGAAGGATAGTAGTCCATGCGTTCGCCGAGCCCCACCTTCTCGAGCATTTCCTCGGCGAGAGTCCGGCATTCCTTTTCCGGCAGCCCGAGAACCAGACGGGGGGCCAGCATGACGTTTTCCGCGGCCGTGAGATGGGGAAAAAGATTGAACTGCTGAAAGATCATGCCGATGCTCCGGCTGATTTCCCTGGCCTTCTTTTCGTCGGAGGTGATCAGCATGTTGCCGAAGCGTATCCAGCCTTCCTGATAGTCCTCGAGTCCGTTCATGCAGCGCAGGAGCGTGGACTTGCCCGAACCGGACTGGCCGATGATGGCCACGGATTCTCCCTGCTGAATGTTGAGGTCGATGCCCTTCAGCACATGATTGTCACCGTAATATTTCTGCAGACTGCAAATGGTCATGATGTTCATCGCGTGGTTCCTTCGAGACGGCGTGCGAGACGCGAAAGGGGAAAGCAGAGGAGGAAGTAGCCGAGGGCGAGCAGACCGTAGATCTTGAACGGCTCGAAGGTGGCGTTGGTGAGCACCATGCCGACCTTGGTCATTTCCTCAAAGCCGATGACCGACGTGAGGGACGTGTTCTTTATGAGCTGAACTATGAATCCCACGCTCGGAGCGGCGGCAAGCCGGATGGCCTGCGGCATGACGACGTGCCTCATGGTCTGCGGGAACGAGAGGCCGAGAACTCGGCAGGCTTCCCACTGCCCGCGGGGCAGGGCGCGCACGGCGCTGTACCATATGTCGAGGAGATAGGCCGAAGCGTACAGAATCAGACATACGCTTGCCGCCGTCCACGGACTGACCTCGATGCCCACGAGCGGAAACGCGAAGAACACGAGAAACAGCTGCATGAGGATGGGGGTGCCCTGAAACAGATTGACGTAAAGGGAAATCGCCCGGTTCACGCGGGCGCCGCAGGTCAGCCGGAGCGTGAGCAGAACAAGGGTGAAGAGTGCGCCTCCGCCGAGGGCCACCAGCGAAAGGGCCAGCGTCCAGCGCATGGCGAAGAGCAGGTTGCGGATGATGTCCCACAGCGTGAATTCCATCATCATGATCAGTTCCCCCTGAAAATGAATTTGCCGAGTCCCAGCATGGTGTGGCGCATGATGACGGCCAGCAGCAGATAGAGCACGGTTGCCGCCATGTAGGATTCAAAGGAAAGGAACGTGATGGACTGCGTGTAGCTGGCGGCATAGGTCAGATCTTCGCAGGATATCTGCGAGATCACGGCGGAACCGAGCATGACCAGCACGCACTGGCCGACTATGGCCGGGTAGACCTTGCGTATGGCCGGAGGAAGCACCACCTTCCGGTAGGCCTGCCATTTGCTCAGGCCCAGCACTCTGGCGGCCTCCCACTGCCCTTTGGGCGTGACGGCAATGGCCGCCCGGACGATTTCCGTGATGTAGGCGCCGAGATTGACGATGAGGGCGAGAAGCGCCGCAGGTTCGGCGGCAAGGTGAATGCCGAGTTCGGGAAGGCCGAAGAAGATGAAGAACAGCTGCACGAGGAAGGGAGTGTTGCGGAACAGCTCCACGTAGGCAGTCCAGATTTTATACAGAAGGTTTTTTCTGCCGTTGCGTACGATGCCCCCGATGATGCCGAGGGCTATGCCGCCCGCCGTTGCCGCAACGGCCAGTTCCGCCGTAAGGGCAAGGCCGGAGGCAAAATGCTGGGCATAGTCGGCCAGCCCTTGAAAATTCAGTACGTAAGTGGCCATGGTGAATCCTGAAAAAGGCCGGGCGTCCGCTGCAGGTATCGGAAGCGGAACGCTTCCGAAAGAGCACGACGAGCAGGCGGACGCTCCGGGAGAAGAACGGGCCGGTCAGGAGGAAGGTGGCCGCCCGTCTGCCATCCGGCAGCGGTCTGAGGAGGGTGCTGCCGCCGGACGACGTTCAGAGAATTTTTTGGGAAAGGACGGCGCATGAAAGCGCTGTTTTTTGAGCTGCTCCGGGAAAACGGATGCCCGCGCCGTCAGGCAAGTTCCGTGATCCCGGAGCTCAGGGGGTCCGGTGATCCGCAGAGGCTTAAGAGAGGCGGACGAACGTGCTGCGCTTCTGAAGCCTCGGACAGCATTGTCCTCAGATTTCCGGTTCCTGATGAATCATGTCGGCGGGAAGGGGAACGCCGAGATAGGTTTCGGAGAGGCGATTCAGCGTGCCGTCCTCGAAGGCCTTGGTGATGCCCTTGTTCAGTGCGGCCTTCAGGGCGGGTTCATTCTGACGCAGGCCCACGAAGTTGGGAGAATTGCGCAGGCTGAACTTCAGTTCGGGACGACGGTCGTCCTTCATGCGCATGCGCAGCGCGCCGGCCACGAAGTTCAGGGTGCAGATGAATTCGGTCTGGCCGGACAGGTAGGCCTGACTTGTGGTGTTGGTGTCTTCGTAGCGCTTGCAGGTCACGCTGTCGTCGATGAGTTCGGTGAGAAGCTGATCCTCAATGTTGCCGCGAGTCACGCTGACGCTGTGTCCCTTCAGGTCTTCCGGTTTTTCAACCTTGAGGGATTCGGGGCCGAACACGCCGAGGTAGGTAGGGGCGTAGGCCATGGCGAAGTCTATGGCCTTGAGGCGTTCGGCCGTCTTGCCCAGCGTGGAGATGACGATGTCTACTCTGCCGCTCTGCAGAAAGGCGATGCGGTTGGCGCCGGTGGCCGGAACGAGCTCGCACTTCACGCCGAGATCCTTGGCCAGATACTGCGCCATTTCCACGTCGTAGCCGCGCATCTTCATGTCGGGGCCGACGAAGCCGAACGGCGGGTAGTCCTGGGGAACGGCCACACGCAGGACGCCCCGGCTCTGTATGTCCGCCAGCTGATCGGCCTGCGCCGCTCCATGAAATCCTGCAAGAAGCATGAGAGATGCGGCAATGGAGAGAATGTTGCGAATGTTCATGGTGTTACCTCTTTTGGTCAAATGCTGCCGAGTTGTGTCATTCATTGTTCGCCATCCATTATGCAAGAGCCGTGCCATAGTGAAAAAGAACAATATTTTCATGACAATAGTGAATCGGAACATCGTTGGAGCACAAGAAAGGCAGCACCGATGAAACGTTATTGTCTTTGCATCGTCACGTAATTGTTTCAACAGATGCGGAGGTGGGACGGCGGCAGTGTCGTCTGTTTTCTTTCCGGCAGGCTGCGGCACAAAGGAGGGCCGCAGCCCGCACCATGCATGATAATGAGCCGGGAAAGGGAGGAAACCTCATTGCAGGCAGGCGCCGAGAGGAAGGCCGCGCTTTTGAACGAAGGAGTGAAGGCGCGAAGCCAGAGAAAGCAGGCCCTTTTCGGAAAAGGCAGGAGCCGCCATGGTGACGCCGAAGGGCAGCTCCGCATGTGTGCCGGGCATGCGCGCCATGGCGGCCGGTACGGAAACGGCACACAGATCGAGAATGTTCATGAAGTTGGTGTAGCGGCTCATGTTCACGTTGGTGGTCATGGGGTCCCGCCTGACCTCTTCAATGGTATAGGTCGTCGGCACGGTGGGAAGCAGCAGGAGATCCATGCGTTCAAAGTCCGCAGCCGTCATGCGTCTGAGTTCTCTGGCGCGGTAAAGAGTGCGGAAGGTTTCTTCCGCGCTCCAGCGTCCCGCGCCGAGAATGATGTCTCGCACCACAGGCACGCAGTCTTCGGTGTGGGTGCGGATGAACTCTCCGAGCACGGCGGTACGCTCGGCCATGTAGGGACCGAAATACAGCATGTCCGCAGCTTCCTCGTACGGAGCATAGCGTACGCTCACGCATCGGCCGCCGATGCTGCACATGTTTTCCACTGTTTTTTCCCAGGCCCTTTCCCAGGCCATGTTTCCGAGAAAGTTCAGGGTGTCCGGAATGCCGAAGGTGAAGGGCGCGCTTTCGGGAGCGGACGGACGCTCCGGGGCTGCCCGGCTCCAGATGTCGTCCGGGTCCGGGACGCCTGCGGTCCGAAGGACGTCGGCGGCATCCTCGCTTGTCAGCGCAAGAATGGACACGCAGTCCAGCGAGGGACAGGCGGGCACCACGCCCGAGGAGGAAAGAAGCCCGCGGCTGGGCTTCAGACCGATGAGATTGTTGAGAGCTGCCGGAACGCGTATGGAGCCCGCCGTGTCCGTGCCCAGACTGAAGCTGACGAGGCCGCGGGCCACGGCGTGCGCCGAGCCGGAACTTGAGCCGCCGCTGATGTACTCGGGGTTGAAGCTGTTGGGACAGGCTCCGTAGGGGGAGCGTACGCCGACAAGTCCCGTGGCGAACTGGTCCAGATTGGTCTTGCCCATGAGCACGGCGCCCGCGTCGAGCAGTTTCTGAACGACGAAGGCCGTCCTTTCCGCCTTGTACGCATAGGCCGGACAGGCGGCCGTGGTCTTCATGCCGGTCACGTCCATGTTGTCCTTGACGGCAAAGGGAATGCCGAAGAGCGGATACCGTTCTGCCAGATCGGGGACGTCAAGACCGGCGGACTTTTCTTTAAGAATGCGTGCCCTGGCCCGCACGTCCTGTTCAGGAACGAGACTGATCCATACGCCCGGGGCTGATTCCCGGCGTATGCGGCGGGCAAGTTCCGCAAGGCCTTCTTCCATGTCGGCTCCGGCGGCATACCAGCGGCGTACGGCGTCAAATGTGGGAACGGAAGGGAAACTGGTCATGGTCGGCCTCCTTGAGGTCGCAGGGTTCCGGAAATGGAGGAGCGCAGCAGGCGCGGGACAAAAAAGGGGGGCAGTTCCGAGGGCCCGGAACTGCCCCTGAATGGCGGGGGAACACGCCGGTCGTGTTCCCTCAGGGAGGGGGGTATGTCGTCGAAATGTGTCCGCCCTGAAGCTGCCCGGCAGTGCGGGATCTCATGTTCTGAAGGCCTTGAACCGGAATGCGGGAGCGAGGGCGGAAGGAAAGGAAAGGGAAATCATGCGGCGGTCTGACGGACTGCCGTGTGTTTTTGCGGGAAGGGGAGGACGGGAGATGGCTCCCGTCCTCTAGGCTGCTCCCCCCGCTGCCGCAGGGGGACAGGCATAGGCAGCCGTTCAGGAGAAAGGTCAGAGTTCGTCGCCGGTGCGTATTCTCCGACTTTCGAGGACGTCCACGACATAGATGATGCCGTCGCCTTCATGGCCGGTGGTAGCTCCTCTGGAAATGGCATCCATGGCCTTGTGCACGTCGTCTTCGTGCAGGCAGAGCTCTATGCGCACCTTCTTGAGCAGCGTCACTTCCGTGGCGACGCCGCGATACATTTCCACATAGCCCTTCTGGCGGCCCGAACCGAGGATGTTGGTCACGGACATGCTGTAAAGTCCCTGAGCGTACAGTTCCTGCTTGACGGATCCCAGACATTCCGGGCGTATATAGGCAACTATGAGTTTCATGTTCTGCTCCTGATGATTCTTGAGGTGGTCGGACTACTCGTTGGAGAAGATCTGGAAGCCGCTGTAGACATCGGTTCCGTGTTCCGTGATGTCCAGACCCTTGAGTTCCACTTCGCGGCTCACGCGCAGGCCGATGAGCTTGTCGGCGAGCTTGAAGGCGCAAAGTCCGGTGATGAAGGCCCACGCGCCCACGCACACGGCGCCGAGAAGCTGGACGAGCAGCAGATGGAAGCCGCCGCCGTAGAGAAGACCGACGTTGGAGCCGTAGCCGGGAGCGGCAAAGAGGCCGACGAGCACCGTGCCGAGGAAGCCGCACACGCCATGGACGGAAACCGCGCCCACGGGATCGTCGATGTGAAGCTTCTGGTCGACGAAGAGAATGGAGAGAACCACCACTATGCCGCAGATGATGCCGATGAAGATGGAGCCCACGGGAGAAACTTCAAAGCAGCCGGCGGTGACGCCCACAAGACCCGCGAGGACGCCGTTCATGGCCATGGAGGGGTCGGGCTTGCCGGTCATGAACCAGATGGTCAGCATGGAGGCGGCGAAGCCGGTGCAGGCGGAAAGGCAGGTGTTCACGGCAATGTATCCCACGGTGCCGTCGGGCGTGGTGGTGGAGCCGCAGTTGAATCCGAACCAGGCGAACCACAGGATGAACACACCGAGGGCCACCAGAGGAATGTTGTGTCCGGGAATGGCGAGGGACTTGCCGTCGGGGGAATACTTGCCGATGCGCGGGCCGACGCAGATGGCTCCGGCAAGGCCTATCCAGCCGCCCACGGAATGCACGACCGCGGAACCGGCGAAGTCGATGAAGCCGAGATTTTCAAGCCAGCCCTTGGTGTCGGCAAAAAGGCTGTTCCAGCACCAGCTGCCGCTGATGGGATAGATGAAGGCGCTCACCAGAATGGAGACCATGATGTAGGCCTTGAAATCCGTTCTTTCCGCGATGCAGCCGGACACGATGGTGGCCGACGTGGCCGCGAACATGGCCTGGAAGAAGAAGAACGTCCAGGCCCATCCGCCTTCGGGCGTGGTGGGATCAATGAAGCTCATGCCGAAGGTGGGCGTGCCGATGAAGCCGTTCGAGGCACCGAACATGAGCCCGAAGCCGATGAGGAAGAACAGCGGGGTGCCCACGCTGAAGTCCACGAAGTTCTTCATGAGAATGTTGCCCGCGTTCTTGGCGCGGGTGAGACCGCATTCCACGAGGGCAAAGCCCGGCTGCATGAACATGACGAGCATGGCGCCGAGCATGGTCCATATGATGTCGCCGTTCTGCTGGCTCAGAAACGAAGGGTCTTCTTCGGCAAGAGCCGTGCCGGGAACAAGCAGAGAAGTCATGGCAAGGGCTGCCGCTCCGAGGGACAGCAGGGACATTCGCCTAAAGGAAAGTCCTGTACGATTGAACATGGAAAAACCTCCTGTACGAGATGCCCTCTTCCATGCAGAAACCGTGCCAGAATAAATTTTACTTTATATTTTATATGGTTGTTAATTTTTACAACGTTTGCGGAGCATGATTGGAATATTTTTGTATCGATCCGGGCGAAATCCGCGACAGGCACAATGCTCGGAAAGAAAAATATATATCAAACAATATCAATATATTATCAAAGAATATGTTTTTGGACCTTATTTGTACCGGCGCGAAAGCGCCCGACGTGCGTTTTCGGCGGCGGAAGGTTCTTCCGGAGAATTCAGGAGAGGTGAGGATGCCGTGCCGGCGTTGCCCCGGATCTTTTTTGAATCGCGGGAAATACTGCGGCTTTTTCCGGACTGTCGTCGTGGTCGTTGAAGGCGGGGCGAAAAGAGGCAAGTTTCCGTTGTTTGGCAGGGAGGATTGTTTCATTTCTGTATCATGTCATGCAGAGCATGGCGGAGTTTCTGCAATGTTGACGTGAAAAAAGCGGTCTTTCGTCTTGTTGTCGTGCATGTTTCTCCGTGCGACGCGGCGTGTTGCTCATGAAAAAGCGCCTGGAGCCTTCACAGGCTCCGGGCGCTTGCAAGCAAAGAGACTTCAGTCGTTACGCCCAGTGCACGAGGCCGGAACGCATGACGTTGTCCAGGGGATCAATGAAGGGAACCACGCGTACGCCGTAGGCGTGCAGGCCGGTGACTTTTGCCTCGCAGGAGGCTTCGTAGACAAGGTTGCCGTTTTCCTCGCCGGCGAAGGCAAGGTTCACGATCTGCGGCTCGTCGATGAAGTTCATGCCGTCGGTCACGCCGAGCACGAACTGCACGAGCAGTTCTTCCTTCTTCATGTCGCCGGGGGTGAGCGTGAGCTTCACGGTGAAGGGCTTGCCGCAGTACACGGTGTCTCCGTCAAGGCCGGAGAGTTCGATGGACTGGATGGCCGTGGTGTTGAATCGGCCGGGAATGCTCTCCATCCATGCGGTGACGGTGCGGGCCTTGGCCTGACGATCGGCGTCCATGGCCACGCCGCGGCGGGCGGCGGGAATGTAGATCTTTTCCATGTAGTCGCGCACCATGCGGCGGCAGCCGTACATGGCGGTCAGGCTCTGCAGGGAGTTCTTGGATACGGCTATCCAGCCGTGAGGCAGGGCGTCGGAATCGCGCTGGAAGAACAGCGGCACCACGTCGTTTTCCAGAATCTGATACAGGCTGTCGGCGTCGGCGTAGTCGTTCTGTTCGGCGGAAAGGGTGGCATAGGTGGCCTTGGGGCCGATGGTCCATCCGTTCTTGCCGTCGGCGCCCTCAACCCACCAGCCGTCGGAGATGCTGAGGTTGATGCCGCCGTTGACCGGCACCTTTTCGCCGCTGGTGCCGCTCGCTTCATGGGGACGGCGGGGGGTGTTGAGCCACACGTCGCAGCCGCGGGAGAGCAGGCGGGACACTTCGAGGTTGTAGTTCTCCACGAAGAAGATCTTGCCGTAGAAGCGCGGATCGCGAGACCAGCGCACCACTTCCTCGATGAGTTCGATGCCCTTGCTGTCGGCGGGATGAGCCTTGCCGGCCATGACGATGACGGTGGGACGTTCGGGATCGTTGAGCAGGCGGGCCAGACGGTCGGGGTCGGCAAAGAGCATGGTGGCGCGCTTGTAGGGGGCAAAGCGCCGGGCAAAGCCGATGATGAGGGTGTTCTGCGTGAGGGCGGAAAGCCACTTCGTGCGCTCGTCGCCGGAAATGTCGGAATAGGCGGTGCACTGGGGCAGACGCTCGCGCAAAGCGTCGATGAGGGCCTGTTTCTGGGCGCGGCGGGCGGCCCAGTATTCATCGTCCGGGATGGACTGCACCTTGTTCCATGCGGGGTCTTCGGGCTTCAGGTCCAGCCAGTTCGGTCCAAGGTAGTGGGTGAGCAGCAGACGGAAGGCGGGGCCCACATAGGAGGCGGTGTGCACGCCGTTGGTCACGTGGCCGATGGGAAGCTCCGCTTCGGTGAATCCCTTCCAGATGTTGCGCCACATGCGGCGGGAAACCATGCCGTGCATGGCGCTCACGCCGTTGGCCTGCGACGACATTCTGAGAGCCAGCACGGTCATGTCGAAGTTGTTGGGGGTGCCGCCGTCCTGACGGCCGAGGGCGAGAAAGTCCGCCCATTCCAGACCGAGCATTTCGGCATAGGGCTGGAAGTAGCGGGCC
Source organism: bacterium (assembly GCA_037230945.1). Lineage (GTDB taxonomy): Bacteria > Desulfobacterota > Desulfovibrionia > Desulfovibrionales > Desulfovibrionaceae > Mailhella. The sequence continues at coordinate 21,022 of JAXUUT010000066.1, read as the reverse complement.
ATGAGATCCACGGAGAAGCGCTCGTTGCCGGCGTCCACGGGGGTGTGCGTGGTGAACACGCAGGAGCTGCGCACGAGGGTCTTGGATTCTTCGAGGGTGAGGTCGTCGCCCTTCATGTGCTGACGCAGGCGCTCCAGCACGAGGAAGGCGGAATGGCCTTCGTTCATGTGCCAGACCGAAGGCGTGATGCCGAGGGCCGCCAGCATGCGCACGCCGCCGATGCCGAGCAGTATTTCCTGACGCAGACGCACGTCGCGGTCGGCTTCGTAGAGGCGGGCGGTGACGCGGCGGTCGTCGTCGTTGTTCTGCGGCACGTTGGTGTCCATGAGGTACAGGGGAACGAGACCGACCTGCAGCTTCCAGATGCGGGCATACAGCGTGCGGGTGCCGAGAGGCAGAGAGATCATGAGCGGCTCGCCCTTGTCGTCGAGCATGGCTTCGAGCGGCAGGCTGGCGGGCTGGTTCTCGGGATACTGCGGATTCTGATGGCCGTTCTTGTCCACGGTCTGCTGGAAGTAGCCGTTGAGGTAGAACAGGCCCACGCCGACGAGGGGCAGGCGTTCGTCGCTGGAGGACTTGAGATGGTCGCCTGAGAGAACGCCGAGGCCGCCGGAATAGAGCTGCAGGCTTTCATGCAGGCCGTATTCGGTGGAGAAGTAGGCCACGGGACGCTCGGCAGAAATGGCCGCGGTTCCGTCTTCCATGACGTCGGCGACGGTGGACTGGGCCATGTAGGCGTCGAATTTTTCGGCGAGCTTGTTCAGGCGGTTGACGAAGGTCATGTCGGAGGCAAGGTCGCGCAGGCGGGCGGGCGGCGTGTTTTCCACCATGTAGATGGGGTTGTGGCCGCATTCTTCCCACAGTTCGGGTGACATGCCGCGGAACAGGGCCAGCGCTTCTATCTGCCAGCTCCACCATACGTTGCCGGCGATGTCGTGCAGGCGGCTCAGGGCCGCAGGAAGTTCAGACACGGCGTTCAGCGTGCGCAGGAAGGGGATGGAAGAAGGACGCATGGCGAGTTCCTTGGAAAAATTGGAGGATTGTGTGTGATTGGAGGCGTGGCGGCGGAAGTGCGCCTTTTCGTTGGCCATGGAATAGGCGTTCATGTAGAGTTTGAAGAATTCGCTCCAGTCGGCATGGGCTGCGGCGGCGCGCACGGTGCGGCGGCGCTGGTCGAGCTCTTCGTCGGAGCAGGAGGCGTAGTGCACGATGACGTCGGCCAGCGCGTCCACGGTCTTTGCATAGTCGTTGTTGCGGCGGGCGATGACGCCTATGCCCGGCTGCGTGCCTATCTTGGTTTCCATCTGGCGTATCCACAGGCCGAAACCGGACAGATCGGTGGTGACGGTGGGCACGCTGTAGGCCGCGCTTTCATGGGGAGTGTAGCCCCAGGGCTCGTACCAGGAGGGAAACACGCCGAGATCGCAGCCGGAGAGCACGTCGAAATAGGGCATGTTGAAGAAGCCGTCATGACCGTCGAGCAGGGCGGGAACGAACACGACGTCCACGTTGTCGTCCGCGGTGTTGTTCAGACCGAGACGGCGGCAGGTGGTAAGTATGGGATCGTTGGGAGCGTCATACACCTTGTGGCTCGTGAGGAAGCCCGCGCCGGGCAGGGAGGGATCGGCCACAGCGGAAGCGTCGCCGCTTATGGCGTTTTCGTCCACGCCGGTGTGGCCGCCCATCATGAGCATGAGGGCGAGCACCTTGCGGGAGGTGTTCTGCATGGACTTCTTGGCCCTGGCGAGAGCGTCGAGGAAGAGATCCACGCCCTTGTTGTGGTACTCGTAGCGGCCGGAGATGACGAGAATGCGGGTGTCGGGCGTAATGTCGCGGCGCAGCAGACGGCTCACGGGCTCGAGCAGGCGGGCGCGGTTGGCAAGGGCGCTTTCGCGGTCCGCGCTGTAGTCGTGAATGGCGGAGAGGTCGAGGCCGTTGTCGGTGATGATGTCGGGCGTGCGGCCGAGGAAGACGCGGGCCTCTTCGGCGGTGATGCCGCTCACCGTGGTGAACACGTCGGCTTCTCTCGCGCTCACGGTTTCCATGGAGCACTTGGCCGTGACGTTGTAGCGGAACGCTTCCTGAGAAGGCGAGATTTCCGACATTCTGGCGTAGATGTCCACGCCGTTGCCGGCCATGGCGCGGCCGAGCACGGTGGCGTGGGTGGTGAACACCGTGCCGATGGAAGGCGCGAGCTGCTTGAGCGCGAGAATGCCTGCGCCGCACATCCATTCATGGAAGTGGGCGATGCCGTGGCTCTTGTTGCGGGTGGAGAGCACCTGATGAATGGTGGCGATCACCTCGCCGCAGGTGTAGCTGAACAGGACGGGCTCGACGTAGTCCCAGCCGCCGGACAGGGAGTCCACGCCGAATCTCTCCCAGAGCTGACGCAGAATCTGGTTGGAGTCGTGGCGGCCGTTGAAGTCCACGAGAATGACGCGCGGTCTGCCGGGAATTTCCCAGCGGCCGAAGCGGCAGTGAAGGTCCTTGTCCTTGAGCGGGTAGCGCAGCGCGTCCCAGTAGGGCTCGTCCGTCTCGGTGAACTCGGTGTTGTGCTTGGTGTCGGGGCCTATGAGAATGTATTCGCCGTTGAAGGCGCGCATGGCCTGCTGTGCCTTGCTGGCGACAACCTCATAGATGCCGCCGACCTTGTTGCACACTTCCCAGCTGACCTCGAAAAGATGAGTGCGTGAAGGTTGATTCATGTAAGCTCCATAAAAAATGAATTCTGACAGGAAGACCCCCGCTTTCCCCCGAAAGAGGGAGAAAGAGGGGCCTTCCTGTCAGTTTCTGGTCATGTTACTGGTTGGCCTTCGCAAAAAGTCGTATGCGGAAGTCAGCCAGGACGTTCATAAAGTTGGTATAGGCGTCCAGCGGAGACCGGTAGGGGGAAAAGTACTTGTGCACGTTGCCGTCCGAAGACTGAGGCGTGCCCATGTAGTACAGATGATCGGAGGTCTGCAGCTTTCTCCATGCTTCGTTGAGCTCAGGATCGTTGACGTATTTCACGAGCCCGAGACATTCGTACAGGGCGCGGAAGGCGTCCTTCTGCATGTCGTTGCCGAGCCATGCGGAAAGGTCGCGCTCGGCGTCGGCCCACGAGACATGGCCGGGGATGTCCAGTTCGCCGCGGACGGGGTAGCGGTCGGCCGCTTCGGACACGGTGGCAAAGTCGAATTCAGGGTCGCTCAGCACGCAGTCCGGCAGCGCGCGCATGAAGTCGAAAATGCCCGTGTCGGCCCACTGATGTTCGCCGAAGGTCTCATAGTCCATGAACAGGTTGACGACGTCGCCGTTGCCCTTGATTCTGTGCAGCCAGTCTGCGAACGTGTCGGCCATGAGCGGGTAGGCGGGCCAGTCGCGGTTGGAGAAGCGGAAGGCGATGTCGTCGGAGAGCGAGTAGCTGCGCAGCATGAGCTTCATGCCCGGGCAGCGCGCGGGCTCGTAGACGAAATGCGGGCTTCTCCAGCCGAGCACGTTGTCCGTTCCTTCGGCAAGAATGACGTCGTAGCCCATGTCGCGGGCCATGCGCGCCACGTCGTTGCTGTAGATGAGCTCGGTGTTGCGGAAGACGCGGGGGCTCTGTCCGAAGAGCTCGCGCATCCTTTCGCGGTGACGCATGACTTCACCGCGGAATTCGTCTTCGGAAAAGAGGCAGGCGAGGGAGTGGTTGTCGGTCTCGTCGAGAAATTCCACGCAGCCGGTGCGCGCAAGGGCGCGGAAGCTGTCCAGAACTTCGGGCGCGTACTCCATGAACTGGTCGATGACGATGCCGGTGAGGGAGAAGGAGACGCGAAAGCGTCCCTGATGCCGTTCGATGAGTTCGAGCAGCAGGGCGTTCATGGGCAGGTAGCATTTTTCGGCCACCTTCTGCATGACGTCGCGGTTGTGCTGGGCATCCTCATAGTCGTTCTTCGCGCCCATGTCGAAGAAACTGTAGGGGCGGAGGCGGTAAGGCTGATGAACTTCAAAGCAAAAGCATACGGAAGGCATGGCTTAACTCCGGGCATTGGGGCAGACATGAGCGTAGGCGTCGAGAATTCCGTCGGCGGCGCGTTCCCAGGTGAGAGACTGAAGCGACTGCTGACAGAGTCTGAGACTTTCGGCGGCCATTTCGGGATGGTTCAGCACGTCCAGGATTCTGTCGGCCATCTGACGCACGTCCCAGTAGTCCACGGTAAGGGCTCCGGGCAGCACTTCGGCGCAGCCGGACTGCCTGGAAAGCAGAATGGGCGCACCGCACTGCAGCGCTTCCAGAGGCGCGATGCCGAAGGGCTCGGACACGCTGGGCATGACGTACAGCGAGGCCATGGAATACATGTGCTGCACGTCCTTGCCTCGCATGAAGCCAGGGAAGTGGAACCGGCTGCCCATGCGAAGCTCTGCCACGCGTCGTATCATGCGCGGCAGAAGATCGCCGTTGCCGGCCATGATGAAGCGCGCCTCGGGCATTTCGTTGAGCACGAGCCTCGCAGCTTCCACGAAGTATTCCGGTCCCTTCTGGAAGGTGACCCGGCCCATGAAGAGCACGCGCTTTTCATTGCGCACAAGTTCCGGAATCTCGAACGTGGGCACCTTGTCGTGCAGAAACGCGCCGTTGTATACCACGGAAATCTTTTCCGGGGGGACTCCGTAGCGTTCCACGGCGACCTGCTTGGTGCGTTCGCTCACGGCAATGACATGATCGGCGGCCTGCAGGCCGTCCCGCTCGATGTTGTAGATCTTGTCATACCCGTGATCGCCGCAGCGGTCAAATTCCGTGGCGTGCAGGTGCGCGACGAAGGGCAGGCCGCTCAGCCGGCTGGCCGTCATGGCGGCGGGATAGGTCATCCAGTCGTGGGCATGGATGACGTCGGCCGGCTTTTTCATGTGTTCTTCCAGCACCACGGCGGAAGCGGCGGTGGTGAAGCGGTAGACCTCGTCCATGAGGTCGTTGTGATAGCCGCCGCGGAAGTGGCTGATTTCATCGACGTACTGGTCGTTTTCATTGAAAACGTCGGGATCTATGCCGAGCTCGCCGAAGTTCGTGCCGCCGTAGGGGTTGAGATTCGCGCGTACGGGACGCATGAAAAGGTGGGAGAATTCGTCGGACGCCTGCTGACGCCGCACCTTTTCCACGGCCTTTTTCAGGGCGCGGGAAATGGGCACGCCTGAGGCGGATCGCAGAAACGTTCCCGAAGCAGACTTCTCGGCCCGCATGCTGGGCAGAATGAAGGCGATGTCCACGCCCCGCTCCATGAGGCCCTGCGTTATGCCGTAGCAGGCCGTTCCCAGTCCTCCGCTGATATGCGGCGGAAATTCCCATCCAAGCATCAGAACGCGCATATGATATCCCCCGTTTTGTCGGGTAAGGAAAAACTGAATTACCGGAGCTCAGAGCCGTTTTTCTGGAAGGCGTCCAGCCAGCGTTTCCATTCTCCCGTGTTGGATTGTCTGACGAGCAGCAGCAGTCGTAGAGCCTCTGCGGAACTCCATGCCTGCGCTATGCAGCCCCCCGGCGCGTGGGGCTGCTGCCCGTCGAAAATTTCGGAAATGCTTCCCAGTCCCGCTTCGCAAAGATGCTGCGAGAACAGCGGCGTGACGGCGGAAAGGGCGTCGAATACGGCTTTGCCGGAGCGGGCCGTCTTTACCACGGCGTCCATGTATGCTCCGAGAAGCCAGGGCCAGACCGTGCCCTGATGATAGGCCTTGTCGCGCACGCTCTGAGGTCCGCGGCAGACGGGGCGATACCCGGCGTCGGAAGGAGCGAGGGTGCGCAGGCCGAAGGGGGTGAGCAGGTTGTCGCGCACGCATTTCACCACGCAGGCCTGCACCTTCTGCGAAAGGGGCGAGCAGGGCACGGCCACGGCGAATATCTGATTCGGCCGGATGTGCCGGCCCGGTCCCTTTTCGGGGTGCCAGGTGTCGTAGAGGCCTCCGCCCATGAGAGCGGCGTCCTCGTCGGACGGACGAAAGACGCGGTTGAAGGCTTTTTTGAGGCGCGGCAGCAGCGCCGTTTCCGCAGGCGGGTTTTCTCCGAATTCCGCCGCAAGCTCGGCGGCGAAGGAAAGAGCGTCGAACCACAGGGCGTTGAGCTCCACGGCGCAGCCGTCACGCGGGGTGACGGGCACGCCTTCTATGGAGGCGTCCATCCAGGTGAGCTGCGTCTTTTCGCTGCCGGTATGCAGCAGACCGTCCTTGTCGGCGTACACCAGCGGAGAGCCGTCTTCGTCGGGCATGGTGCCCGCGGCAAAGTGATGGATGATGTCCTTGATCACGGGCCAGCAGGTGCGCCTTATGAAGGGCTTTTCCTTCGGGCAGGCCAGGGCGAAGCGATGCACGGCCAGAATGTACCACAGCGAGGCGTCGGCGGAGTTGAAGGCGGCCTCCCCGTTTCCGGCGCCGATGAGATTGGGCACGAGGCCGTTCTTCACCGTGCCCTTGATCTGACGCAGCACTGCCTTGCCTTCCTTCACGCGGCCGGACAGGAACGTGAGCCCGGGAAGGGCGATGAAGGTGTCGCGTCCCCAGGGGCCGAACCAGTGATAGCCTGCGGGAACCACGGCTTCGCCGCCGGCGGTGATGAGAAAGCGGTCGTTTTCACGGCGCAGGTGTTCAAGAAGAGCCTCCTTGAACACGGGCTTCGGCGAGGTGGCGGCATGGCGTTCCCACAGGGTTTCCGGCGCCTCGTGCAGAGGTTCGGTTCCCGCGCTCACCCATATGGGGCAGTCCACGGCAAGGCTTGTGACGAATGCGCCCGGCATGAGCAGGTCTTCCTCGAAGTCGTAGCCCCTTTCCTTTTCCACGGGGTAGAGCACCTTGTAGTACCAGTCGGGAGCCACGGTGAAGGAGGTGCGCTGAAGCGTGGGATGGGAAACCTGCATGACGAGGGCGGGCATGGCGTCGTCAGGCTGGAAGGAGAATCCCGGATAGCTTCCGTTTTCTATGCCGAGGGCGCGCACGAAGGCCGCGCGCGAGGGATCGGCAAAATGCAGGTGATTTATGTTGCGGCCGCTTATGAGGGGGCGCAGCGTGAGACGCAGCGCGCCGAGTTCGCGGGCTGCGGGAGTGTCGCGGAGCGCGTAGCGGATGAGAATTCTGTCGGAAGCGCGGTCGAGCATGAGCGAGCGCAGAAGCACGACGCTGTCGTCGCCTTCGCCGCAGAGGTGGAACGCGAACGTGACGCCGTCGTGATCGCAGGAGACTTCCTGCAGGGCGCGCCAGCCTTCCGGATAAGCGACGCCGGGATGCAGCCGGGTGGAAAGAGGAACGTCGCGGCCCTGCACGCTGACGGAATCTTCAATCGTGGACAGAAGCATGCGTTTTTCCGACGGAGTCTGAACGGCCAGAAGGCCGTGATAGCGTCTTGTGTTGCAGCCGGCCGCCGTTCCGGAGGCATAGTCCCCCAGGCTGTTGGTGAGAAGCCATTCCCTGTTCATGCCGCCGTTGGGATAAGATGCGTCTGGACGAATGCGATATTCCATGGAAAGTTCTGAAGCTCCTGATTCCTGCCATATGGAAGGAACGTCGTCGTGTCCTTATGTCTGACGAGTGATGTCTCTATGGCAAAATTTTCATGTAAACTGGTGAAGAAAAGAGCTTACTCCTGTTTTGTCCCCGGGAAAAGCCCTTTTGTCGTGAGAATGATATCCCGTTTATGCAAGCATGGCAATGTTGCCTTCTCTATGTTATCCGCATGTCATGCAGGGAGGCGGAATATGGATATGCTTGTGGCCGATCTGGGGGGAACTCAGAGTCGATTTTTCAGGTTTTCTTGTGAAGACGGAGAGATATCAGTAAAAGAAGGGCTGGTGCTCTCTTCCCGTCGGACGTCTTTCAGGGCGTTGCTTGAGGAAGTTTTCGCAAAGTGGTCGGACCATGGAAAAATTTTGCGGGACGTTTCTGTTCTTGTTTTTGCCGCTGCCGGACCGGTACGGGACGGGCGCGTCGTCATGACCAATGCGGGATTTGTGGTGGAACAGGGACCGGCGGAGGCGCTTTTCCCCCAGGCCCGCTGTCTGATCATGAACGATTTTGAGGCGCAGGCCTGGGCCTGTCTTTCGCCTGTCATGCGGAAGGCCGAACTTGTGGTGCCCGGGCGCCTTTTTTCGGGAAGCACGGCAGGGGAGAACGTTGCGGCGCTTTCCGGGCTTTCAGGGAGCGCGTCGCCCGTGGTCGTGACGGGTGCGGGAACGGGGCTCGGGGCCGCGTGGCTGCTGCCCGGGAGCAATGCGCCCTTCGTGCTGCCCTCGGAGGCCGGTCACATGGCCTTTCCCTTCGAGGGGCGGGAGGAGCTCGCGTTTTCGGAGTTTCTGTCCGCGAGGCACGACGGAGGGGAGGTGACGGCGGAATTCGTGCTTTCCGGCTCCGGGCTTGCGCTGCTTTACGAACATCTTTGCGGGCATTCCGGCGATCCTGCCGTGTTCACGCGGGAGAAGGGCTTTGCCGATACCGTCTGCTGCGGACTTTTTGCGCGTTTTTACGGCCGGTTCTGCCGCATGGCCGCGCTTGCTCTTCTTCCTCAGGCCGTGGTTCTGACCGGCGGCGTGGCGGGAAGAACGCCGTCTCTCGTGCGCCATCCCGAATTTTCCCGCGAGTTTCTCCGGTCGAGGGAAAGTCAGAAGAGTTTTCTGGAGGGCGTGCCGGTATGGCTGAACGCGCATCCTCAGGCAGGACTCTGGGGTGCTGCGCGAGCCGGGGCGGCGCTCATGCGGTCGCTCTGACCGGGCGTTCGTGCCGGCGGAGGCCGGGGGGCCGTGCATAGGGTCTTTTCTTCCGGCCTGCGGAGAACATTTTCTGCAGGGGCAAGGAGCCGCGCTCTCAAGCGGTGACGACTGCCGTCCGCTGCGGACGACCGGTTGAAAACGTACGGCGTTCATCGTACGGTTTCGGCAGAAGAGACTTGCGGGCGTTCTGGAAATGCGCCGACAAGCTTCGGAATGCGTTCCGTTCCGGTCTTTGCCGGAATGAGCGGGAGGATATGTCATGCTGGATGAAAACGACGCTCTTGTGGAGGAGCTTGCCGGACTTCTTCTTGCACGGGGCATGCGATGCGCTACGGCGGAATCCTGCACGGGCGGACTGGCGGGTGCCATGCTCACGGCAAGGCCCGGTTCGTCGGACTGGTATCTCGGAGGGGTGATTTCCTACGCCAATGAGGTGAAGAAGGGACTTCTCGGCGTGCGCGGGGAGGATCTTGCGACGGTGGGCGCGGTAAGCGAGCCCGTGGTGCGTTCCATGGCGCTGGGAGCCTGCATGGCCACGGGGGCGGAGGCCGCCATGTCCACGAGCGGCGTGGCCGGTCCGGGAGGCGGCACGAAGGAAAAGCCCGTGGGCACCGTATGGATAGGCTGGGCGCTGAGCGGCAGAACGCGGGCGAAGGTCTTTCATTTTGCGGGCAGCCGCGACGAGGTGCGCGTGCAGGCGGCAAGACAGGCCGTGGCGGGTCTGATCGCCTGGCTGAAGGAAGGAACGGACTGAACCGGATCCGGAAGGGCGCGCGGGCGTTTTTCTTCCTGCCTGGCAGAGGCATCTGCGGCCTCATGGCGCAGGCGCGCCGTTCGTCAGTCCCCGGAAGCGTCCGCTTCTGATTTTTCCGTCGGGCAGAAGCCTTCTTCGCACTCTTCCATGAATATCTGCCACACGGTGACGAAGAACACGGCCAGCATGGGCCCGGAAACGAAGCCATCCATGCCGAACATGATGAATCCGCCGAGCGTGGAGAGCAGCACGAGAAAGTCGGGCAGCTTGGTGTCTCTGCCCACGAGCAGGGGGCGCAGGATGTTGTCGGCAAGGCCGATGACGCACGCGCCGTAGGCCATGAGCAGCGCGCCCTGCCAGTACTGACCTGTGGCGACAAGGTACAGCGCCGTGGGCAGCCAGATGAGGGCCGAACCCACCACGGGAATGAGGGAGAGCACGGTCATGACCACGCCCCAGAACACGGCGGCGCGGATGTCGAGAATCCAGAATATGAGACCGCCCAGCGCGCCCTGAGCCATGGCCACGAGAAGGCTTCCCTTCACCGTGGCCCGCATGACGCCCGCAAACTTGCGGAACAGTCGTTCCTCCCTGTGATCGCCGAAGGGCAGGGCGCGTATCATCATGTCCCGTATGCGGCCGCCGTCCCGCACGAGAAAGAAGGAAATGTAGAGCACCAGGGCAAGATTGGTGACGAGGTGCGCCGCTCCGCCGCCTATGGCCACGGTATTCTTTGCCACAAGGCTGCCCAGGGAAAGCGCCGTTTTGCTGAGCGCGGCCTTTATCTGCTCGGGCGTGTAGCCGTAGCTTGCCAGCCAGTTCTGGGCCTCGGGAAAGTGTTCGCGCAGTCTGTCCACGGCCTCGATGAGCGAAGTGCTTCCGGCGATCATTCTGTCGTACAGGGCCATGCCTTCGGCCACGCAGGAGTAGAGCAGCCACGAGAGCGGCAGAATGATGATGACAAGGCAGAAGAGCACGGTGAAAAGCGCGGAGAGATTGGGGGAGAGCCCCCGGTTGTCGCGCAGCCGGATGTTGACGGGCGAGAACAGCACGGCAATGACCACCGACCAGAACAGCACGTCGAAGAAGGGCATCAGCAGCCAGCCGAACAGCACGGAAGAGGCCGCGAGAAGAAGGAGAAACGCCCGCGCCTCGAAGCGCTGCCTGTTGTCGTACATGAAGGTCTCCTTCGCCCTGCGGGCCGTCAGTTCTTCTCCAGCCGCTCTTCAAGGTCGCGTTCGAGCTTCACGCGGAACGAGCCTTCGCTTCTGTCGATGCGCACCATGCCGGGAGCGGCGTTTTTCATGGGATGGATGTATTTTGCCAGAGAATACTGGATGGAGGCGCCTTCCGCGTCCTTCTGCCAGCTTTTCAGCGCGGCGAGCATGCCTGCTTCGTGCAGCGTGCGTTCCGGCACGTCCTGCCCGGCATGATCGCGCCGGATGATGACGTGCGCGCTCGGGCCGTCGGCCGTGTGCAGCCAGTAGTCATGAGGGGCGGCCAGCTTGAGCGCCAGGGCGTTGCCGCGCGTGTCGCGTCCGCGCAGCATGAGAAAGCCGTCGCTGCTGCGGAAGGCCTGCACCTGCTTCGGCAGGGCGGAGGGCAGGGAGGTCGTCTTTGCCTCGCGTTTCTTTTCCCGGGCGGCGGGGGCGGCGCCTGCGCCGTTGACGGCGGCGAGCATGCGGAGCATGGAGGCTTCGGCCGCTTCCTTTTGCGCGCGCACTTCGGCACGGCGTCTTTCAAGATGCTCAAGACCGCGTTTTCCGCGTCCGGCCTGATGGAACCATGCGGCCATGTTTTCGCGGACGGTGAGCTTCTTGTCGAGCTTCAGCGTGACGGGCCCGTCCGCGCCTTCCAGAGTCACGGCGTCGAGCTTGTCGTTCTGGCGGAAAAGATAGAGCTGACTTTGCAGAAGAAGGGCGTCCTTCTGCCTGTCGCGCATGGCGGCAAGGCGTTTTTCCTCGCCGTCGAGCTTGGCAAGAAGCTTGCCGAGTCTGGTCGCTTCGGCGGAAAAGGGCTTTGCCGCCGCCTGCCTCGCGTGTTCGGCAAGTTCGCCGTACACGAGCGTTTCCCCGGCCTTCGCAAGCGCGGCCACGGGATCCTCGAACACGGTTTCCTTCCATGTGCCGCCCATGGCGGCGAGCTGTTCCCCGGGAAGCGGCCAGGCGGAAACTTCGCAGCGACCGCGATCGTTTTCATAGAGAAAAACGTCGCCGCCTCCGGCTTCAAGATCCATGAGCAGGGCGTCCGCATCCAGGGGGGCGAGAAAGACGAGCGTGCGGCGCAGCGCCGGCGTGAGCACCTGCCACGTTTTCCAGTCGTCCGGGGAAAGGGCGGATATCCCGCCTTCCGGCCAGAGCGGTTCGCTTTCCGGTGCGGGGGCGTCAAAGGAGAGTGACGGGCCTTCGCGAAGGTCGAGGCAGAGCCATTCGGGCACGTCGCCGGACAGGCCGAAAAAGAGACGGCGTTCCGTCCACGCACAGACGGCGCGCGTGATGCGGCGGCCTGACACGTGCTTTCGCAGGCGCATGACGAAGGCCGGCGGCTGCGCGTTGACCGGAATGCGGTGATCGGCGGAGAAAAGCAGCGGCGACCTGCGGTCGGCCTTCAGCGTGAGATGGCGTTTTTTCTCGCGCCCGTCGCCTCCGTACATGGCAAAGACCGTGACGCCGGGACCGGGCGCATGGATTTTTTCCATGCGGGCCCCCATGATGCGGGGAACGAGAGCGTCGCAGAAACGGCGGAAAAGATGGGCGTCCATGGTGCGGACCCGGATCAGCTGCCCTGAATCTTTTCGCCTTCTTCCTGACGGGCTTTGCAGGAAACGCAGAGCGTGGTCACGGGACGCGCCTTGAGTCGGGCAAGGCTTATGTCTTCACCGCATTCTTCACAGATGCCGTATTCTCCGTCGTCCATGCGCTTGAGCGCGTCCTGAATCTTGGTGATGAGCTTGCGCTCACGGTCGCGTATGCGCAGAGTGAAGGAGCGATCCGACTCGGCGGTGGCGCGGTCGGAAGGATCGGCGTAGGATGAATGGTTGTCCGTCATTTCTTCCAGAGTGGAATCGCCGTTGCGCTGAGCCTCGACGAGCATCTGGTTGAGAAGATTGCGGAAGTATTCCAGATCTTCAGGGGTCAAGGTTCCTCCTGGCAGGCTGTGCCGTGCCGATTGAATTTCCGTTGTGTAAACTATAAATTTTCCGTTGTAAAGCGGGGGGGCATTATCATTTACACATGGTCATGGCACGAAGCAACGTACTGAAATCAGACACACTTTGAGGTGCGAGACCGTCTGTCTGGAAGCTGAGGAAGGGGATGGACGCTCCTTGCGCCGCGCCCTTGTCGGAAGCGCTGTCGCCGATGAAAAGCACTTTTTCGGGCGACGTTTTCCACTGTTCAAGAATGAAAAGCGCGCCGTCTGGGGCGGGCTTGGGATGGGGAACATGGCTTGCCAGCACGATGGGGTCGAAATAGCCGTGCAGGCGGCAGTTGTCGAGCAGCATGTCCAGGCCGTCGGTGCGGTTGGTGTTCATGCCAAGGCGCAGGCCTGAAGCGCGGCAGAAGTCGAGCACGTCGTGCAGGCCGGGATAGCAGCCTATGTGCGGCATGATGTCGCGCACATAGGATATTTTTTTTGCCGCGTCGCGCAGAAGCGGCTGAAGAGGCCTTGGAAAAATGGCGTCCATGGCCTGATGCACGGTGGCCGCCTGCACGAAGTCTTCCTGCTCGCGGGTGAGCTTCGGCAGACCAATGTATTCGCGCAGATAGTTGTAATACTCTATGTTGGCCGCGCGCGAGTCGATGACCACGCCGTCGCAGTCGAAGATGATGCCGGAGGGAAGGCCGCCGAAGGTTTCGGAAAGCCAGGCGGCAAGAGCGGAATCGGAAAGGTGTGACATGGTGATCAGCAGAGACCGTCGGGCAGGCAGAGGGTGAGAATTCGTTGCCACTGTTCGGCGGGAAGGCCCCGTTTCAGTCTGTCTTCGGATGCGCGGCCGCACAGCGCGGCAAGAGCCGACGAGCTGACGGTCACGGCATGGCAGCCGGCGGGGGCGCCTTCACTCTTCGGGGCATCGAGTTCCGAAACGGCGGCAGCCATGGCCCGGCTCGTCACCATGACGGCCGTGCCTTCCGGAAGGTCGGGCAGAAAGGCCAGAGCCGCGGCAAGGGTTCTCTTCCAGTCGGGCAGCTCGTTTTCCTCCGGCACGCGGGGAGATGATGCGGCGCGGGTCACGCCGGAAATGAGCCCGGAGAGCGCGCGGCGCGAATCGCCTATCTTCTGTTCGAGCGCGGCCATTTCGAGCGCCTGCTTTTCCTGAAGCCAGGCCAGCAGAAGCACCTGCTGGGCGTTCTGGCGCAGCGGCTGCTGAGGCTCCTCGGCAGGGAGGCCCGCCATTTCGCGCAGCGCCCGCCTTTCGGCTTCGGAGAGGTCGGCAGGCGCGTTCTCTGCGCCCAGCGTGAGCACGGGGGCGCCGCTTGCACCGTCGCGGCAGGCGCGTTCGTAGTCGGCCAGACAGGCGGAGGCCATGGCCGGAGACCACGGCATGGAAGGGGCCCAGGCCGAGTCCGGCCGGCCGGGCAGGCCGGGCCACAGCGTGAGGCAGCCTGCGATGGGCGGGAAAAGTTCCGCGTGAAGATACGGAAGGGCAATGTACGAGGGGGTGTTCATGATGTTCGCTCCTTTGCGGACTATACGGCGAGACGCCCGTTCAGGCAATCGGGAAAAGCGGGGCGGCGGGCCTCGTCGGAAAGCGCGGACGGAGCTTGACCTTTGCCCTGTCCCTCCCGTATAGGATATGGACGAACTTGGAGAGAAAGACCCCGGAGGTTTGCCATGTTTGGTATAGGAATGCAGGAACTTCTCGTCATCCTTGTGCTCGTGCTGGTCATATTCGGCGCGAAGCGTCTGCCGGAAATCGGCGGCGGCCTCGGCCGCGCCATCCGCAATTTCCGTCAGGCCGCCTCGGAGCCCGATGAAATCGACATCACGCCCAAGAAGGATCAGCCCAAGACCGACGACGAAGACAAAAAGGCTTAAGCTCCTGCCGGGAATGCTCATGACGGTCGAACAGATTTCCGTTTTTGTGGAAAACAGGTCGGGTCAGCTCGGCGACGTGACCCGCGTGCTGGAAGATGCCGGCATCAACATCCGCGCGCTGTCTCTTTCGGACACGACGGATTTCGGCGTGCTGCGCCTCATGGCCGACGACACGCAGAAGGCGAAGAAAGCGCTTGCCGCGGCTGGGTTCACCGTGGGCAGCACGCCCGTGGTGGCCGTGGACGTGGAAGACACGCCTGGCGGTCTCGGCAGAGTGCTTCGCGTGCTTTCCGAGCACGGCATCAACGTGGAATATCTTTATGCCTACACGCAGCGTGAATCCACGCGCGCGACGATCATTTTCCGTTTCGATCGAACGGAAGAGGCCGTGAACGTGCTGCAGCAGCGGGGCATTCGCGTGCTCGGACCGGATGAAATAGCCGACAGGCGCTGACGCGTCCTCAGTGTCGGACATGATCATGAAGCCCCGGCCGTCCGGGGCTTTTTTGCATCCGACACGCGTTCCTTTCCGCAGTTTTCGTCACGGAAGCGGCGTTTCGTTCGCTGCGGCGTTCTGTGCGGCCCGTCTTGCCAGCGCCTTTCTTGCCCGCTTGTTCGGATGCGCGGCCATGGCTTCCTTTTTGAGGCGGCGTTCTTCCGCTTCCCTTGCCAGTCTTTCCGCCCGTTCCGCCTTCTGGGCGGCCTTTTTTTCCTCCGCCTCCTTCTGCTGCGCGAGCGCTTCCTTCATGCTCAGAATGCAGCCGCACCATTTCTGACGGTAGAGGCCGAGCTTTTTCGACATGGCGATGCCGTCCCACCACCATGTCCGAAAGTCCCGATAGAGAAAGGAGGCGCCTGTTTCTTCGGACGCGCGCGTCGCTTCTTCCGCAATGGCTTCATGGTGCTGATAGCGGGAGTAGAGCAGGCTCGTGGTGAAGGCGTCGAAATGATGCTCGACTGCCAGGGAGGCCGTGCGCTCCATGCGCGGACGGTAGCAGAGGCGGCAGCGTTCTCCCGGCCTGAGGACGCCGTGAAGATTCCGCGCCCAGAGCCCCGGATTCACGGGCGAGCCTTCCTCCAGCAGGGGCACGTTCAGACGCATTGCCGCTTCGCGCATGGCGTCGCGTCTTTTTTTCCATTCGTCCGCAGGGTGAATGTTGGGATTGAAGAAGAAGGCCGTGGGTTCCCAGCCTTCGTCGCGAAGATGCACGATGGGCATGAGGGAACAGGGGCCGCAGCACACGTGAAGAAGAATGCGGGGCATGACACCTTGTCCTGATGTTTTGCGTTGCCGTGGGAAGGCGTCGAAATGATGCTCGACTGCCAGGGAGGCCGTGCGCTCCATGCGCGGACGGTAGCAGAGGCGGCAGCGTTCTCCCGGCCTGAGGACGCCGTGAAGATTCCGCGCCCAGAGCCCCGGATTCACGGGCGAGCCTTCCTCCAGCAGGGGCACGTTCAGACGCATTGCCGCTTCGCGCATGGCGTCGCGTCTTTTTTTCCATTCGTCCGCAGGGTGAATGTTGGGATTGAAGAAGAAGGCCGTGGGTTCCCAGCCTTCGTCGCGAAGATGCACGATGGGCATGAGGGAACAGGGGCCGCAGCACACGTGAAGAAGAATGCGGGGCATGACACCTTGTCCTGATGTTTTGCGTTGCCGTGGGAAGGCATTTGTGGTCCTGTTGTAGCGCGAACGGACGCATGGGGCCAGCGTTTTTCCGATGTCGGCGCATGCCAGGGATGCGCAACGCTTCAAAGAGGCGGAAGGATGTTCCGCTCAAGGCGCAGCCGGACGTGCATGAGTTCGTGCGCAGAGACGAAAAAAGGCGGCCGTAGCCGCCTTTTTCATGACTGCTGAAGAAAATCAGCGATTGTATTCGCGGGAAATCTTGAAGAGCACGGGGCTGAGCAGCAGCAGGCCGATGAGGTTGGGCACGGCCATGAGGGCGTTGAGCACGTCGGCGATGTCCCACACGAGGTCGAGCGTCATGAGCGCGCCCACGGGAACCACGCACACGAAGATGATGCGGAAGGGCTTGAGCGCCTTGTCGCCGAGAAGGTAGATCCAGCAGCGTTCGGAATACACGCACCAGCCGAGGATGGTGGAGAAGGCGAACATGGCGAGGCACACGGATACCATGACGGAGCCTATGCCGGGCAGGGCGGATTCGAAGGCCGCAGCCGTGAGGGGTGCGCCGGAAAGCGCGCCTTCCACGTTCCAGAGGCCGGAGCAGAGAATGGTCAGGCCCGTCATGGTGCAGACGATGATGGTGTCGATGAACGGGCCGAGCATGCCCACGTAGCCCATGGCCACATGGTCGTCGGTGGTGGCCGTGGCGTGAGCCATGGCCGCGGAGCCGAGGCCCGCTTCGTTGGAGAATATGCCGCGCGCCACGCCCATCTGCAGGGCCAGCATGACGGTGGAACCGGCAAAGCCGCCGGCGGCCGCAGTGCCGGTGAAGGCGTCGTGGAAGATCATGGCGAACACGCCGGGAACCTTGTCGATGTTCGTGGCGATGACGACGAGGGAGCAGATGATGTAGACGATGGACATGAACGGCACGAGCTTGCTCGACACCGAACCTATGCGGGACACGCCGCCGATGATGACGATGGCGATGAGCACGAACATGACCACGGCGGACACGACCGGGGGAACGCCGAAGGAGGCGTGCAGGGCGTCGGCTATGGAATGGGACTGCGTCATGTTGCCGATGCCGAAGCCGCAGATGCCGCCGAACAGCGCGAACAGCGTGCCGAGCCAGGCCCATTTTTTGCCGAGGCCGTTCTTGATGTAGTACATGGGGCCGCCCACCACATGGCCGGCGGGAGTGACTTCACGGTATTTCTGGGCAAGCACGGTTTCCGCATACTTGGTGGCCATGCCCACCATGGCGGTGCACCACATCCAGAACAGGGCGCCGGGGCCGCCCGTGAAGATGGCGGTGGCCACGCCTGCTATGTTGCCCACGCCCACGGTGGCGGCAAGGGCCGTCATGAGCGCCTGAAACGGGGAAAGTTCTCCATGCACGTTCGAGTTCTTGGAACGGCCCTTCCAGGTGAGGCGGAAGCCTTCGCCGAGACGCGTCCAGGGCAGAAATCTCAGCCCGAAGGTGAGGTAAAGGCCCGTTCCAAGAATCAGAGCCATCATGACCGGGCCCCAGACGTAGCCGTCCAGCACCTTGATGAATTGGGAGAACTCTTCCATAACGTCAACTCCTCGCCCCAGTTCGGTTGATGAGAGCATGTTCAGCCGATCCCTCCCGGATGTCTGCCCCGCGTGTCGGCCCGCCCGGAACTGGATCGGCGATCCGACAGATGCATGAAACGGAGTATGCTCTTATTTACATTTATGTTGATATCATCGGAAAATCAAATATGGCAAGAAAAAATATAATAAGGCATTTTTTCTGTGAAAAATAGCTCAATTTACTGAATGCGGCGGTTTTTGAAAGAGAATGCCTTTCAATGGACGGGACGGAATGAAAAACACAAAAATGTGAAAATGCGGAATGCGGCGGCGGACTCCGGCAAGAAGGACGGCCGTTTTCTGCTCGATGTGAGGACGAAGGCGCGCTGCCGGCCCGCAAGTGCCTGATGACGGGGCTTTACAGGAAAGACGGCGTGCCCTAATACCGGAAGAACGGCTCATCTGTTGTGCAAGAGGTGTTTTCGCAAATGTTCGACGTTCTCTATGTCAATCTGGTCTGGCTGCTGGCCGGATTCGTCAACGGCGTGACCTCCTTCGGCGGCAATCTCTTTGCCGTGCCGCTTCTCACGCTGGTGATGGACGCCAAGACGGCCATCATTCTCGGCTGTTTTGTGGGAACGGCCATTACGGTGACCATTGCCCTGTTCTATCATCGAGAGCTTCCGAAGCTGGAATTTTTTCTGGCGTGTCTCGGCAGCGTGGCGGGCATTCCTCTCGGCATGTCCATTCTGAAGGTGGCGCCCTCAAAGATCGTACTTCTTGCGTGCGCAGGCATTCTGCTTCTGTTCCTTCTCTGGCAGGCCGTGGCCGGGCGCATGCACGGGGCCTTCCGCATTCCTCTGTGGTGCATTGTTCCCATGAGCGTGGTGTCCGGCATTCTGCTCGGCGCCACCAGCATGGGCGGTCCCATTCTTGCCATGTATGCGGTGTTGCGGGGCTGGAGCAAGGAAGTCACGCTTTCCGTGCTGAACAGCATGGCTGCGCTGGTCATGCTCTGCCTGGTGGTCATTCAATGGAAAAGCGGCCTGTATACGCCCGAGATTCTGCATACGGCTCTGTGGGCAATCCCGTGCACGGTGGCGGGCGTGCTTGTGAGCATACCAGTCATACGCCGTCTTGATACGCGCATTTTCCGTATGCTTGTGCTCGGCATGCTTGCGTTTTCCGCGGTCGTGCTGTTTGTGAAGGGCCTGACGGCCTGAGGATGGCGTCGTATCCGAGGCTTTGCTGCACGCGGCGTGTCTTTCCCGCGTGCGGGCACGTTCCGGCGTGTCCGCGGAAGAAGCGGGAAAGGCGTTCGACGAAAGGCGTGTGAGCCCGAAAGCCGGGATCCTGTTTTGTTCGTGTGGCGCAGTCTGCCGGGAAAAGCGCTTTTTATCTCGTCATCTTTCCGGGCCGGCGGTTCCGAAGAACCTTTGCGCGCATGAAAAAAGCCCCTGCCGTCCGAAAAGGGAAAGGCAGGGGGCAAGTCGTCTGTGCGCGTCCTTCTCGCCGGAAATGGGGAGAAGGACGCGGTGCGTTGTTAGAATATGCCGTGCACCTGACCGGTTTCGGTGTCCACGTCCACGCGGCGGAAGGCGGGATTGGAGCCGGTGCCGGGCATGAGCGAGATCTTGCCGGAAACGGGAACCACGAGACCCGCGCCGCCGTAAAGCAGCACGTCGCGAATCTTGAGGCGCCAGCCGGAGGGTTCGCCCTTGAGGTCGGGATTGTCGGAGAGGGAGTACTGAGTCTTCACCATGCACACGCCGAGCTCTGAAGCGTCGGGGCGCGCCTGCATTTCGGCAAGGCGGCTTTCGGCTTCGGGGCTGTAGTCCACGCCGTCCGCGCCGTACACGTCGCGGGCGATCTTTTCGATGCGTTCCTTGAAGGGCGCGTTCCAGTCGTAGAGCGGACGGAAGTCGGTCTTTTCGTTGCAGGCGTCCATGACGGCGTCGGCCAGTTCCAGGGCTCCCTCGCCGCCGTGCTCCCAGTGCGTGGAAACGGCCACGCGCGCGCCTTCGGCTTCGCAGATTTCACGAATGCGGGCGATTTCCGCGGGCGTGTCGGTGACGAAGGCGTTGATGCACACCACGGGAGAGGTGCCGGACTTCTTGATGGTGCGGATGTGATGCAGAAGGTTGCAGCAGCCCGCTTCCACGAAGCCCACGTTTTCCTGACGGTATTCTTCGGGCAGCGCGCGTCCGGGACGGGGCAGGGGAGCGCCGCCGTGGCTCTTCAGGGCGCGCACGGTGGCCACGAGCACGGCCGCGTCGGGGGCAAGGCCGCTGTAGTGGCACTTGAGGTTCCAGAACTTTTCATAGCCGATGTCCGCGCCGAAGCCGGATTCCGTGACGTGGTATTCGGAGAGCTTGAGACCGAGCCTGTCGGCGATGACGGAGCTCTGTCCGAGAGCGATGTTGGCGAAGGGGCCGGCGTGCACGAACACGGGCTGGCCTTCGATGGTCTGGATGAGGTTGGGCTTGATGGCGTCGATCATCCAGGCGGCCATGGCTCCGGCGACCTGCAGGTCTTCGGTGGTCACGGGCTTGCCCGCTCTGTCGTAGGCCACGATGATGCGGCCGAGCCTTTCGCGCATGTCCTTGAGGTCGCGGGCCACGGAAAGAATGGCCATGACTTCGGAGGACACGGAAATGTCGAAGTGCGAGGTCATCATGAAGCCGTCGGACTTGCCGCCCATGCCGATGACCACGTTGCGCAGCGCCTGGCAGCAGAAGTCGATGACCCAGTTCATGCGCACGTTGGTGGGATCAATGTTCAGGCGGGGCTGACCGGAAAGGCGGAGCAGTTTTTCGTCGTCGTAGTTGCGTTCGTGCTGCATTCTGGCGGTGAGCGCCACCATGGCCAGGTTGTGGGCGTTGGTCACGGCATTGATGTCGCCGGTGAAGCCGAGGGAATACTGCGTGAGGGGAATGCACTGGGAAAGGCCGCCGCCCGCCGCGGAACCTTTGGTGCCCATGGTGGGACCGCCGGAGGGCTGGCGGATGGCCGCGGAAACCTTGCGTCCGCGCTTTGCCAGTCCCTGCACGAGTCCGATGGTGGTGGTGGACTTGCCTTCTCCGAAGGGAGTCGGGGTGATGGCCGTCACGTCGACATACTTACCGTTGGGACGGTCCGCCAGGCGGGAGAGCACGGACTGATAGTCCACCTTGCCCATGACGTGGCCGTAGGGGAGCAGTTCCTTGTCTTCAAGGCCGAGCTCTCTGCCGATCTGGTAAATGTCTTTCATGCGGGATTCCGCGTCCTGGGCGATTTCCCAGTCCGCGTGCTGCTTGGGATCCAGAGCCATTGTCCGTTCTCCTTGTGGTTGGGGGTTCG
>JAXUUT010000040.1:0-9924 GCA_037230945.1 bacterium | reverse complement strand
GTGCGGCCGGAATGGGGCGCTGTTACAGAGTGAGGCCGGCGTCGAAGCCGGTGTGCACGGCATGAACGATGCTGGAAGCCTCGACGCAGTCGCCTACGTTGATGACGTCGAAGGCCACGTCCTTGAATTCGTCGCGTACCTTGGCCAGAGGCTTGGTGCCCACGGCGATGATGACGGTATCGGCTTCGAGGAACTGTCTGCCTTCCTCATTTTCCACCCAGGCGCCCTTGTCGGTGATTTCCTGGCAGGTGGTCTTGACCATGGTTTTGACGTGGTTCTTGTCCAGATTGATGAGATAGGCGGTGCGTTCGGTGAGCTGAGCCTTGGCGGCGATGTACTCGGCCATTTCCACCACGGTGCATTCGTGGCCGAGACCGCTCAGATGAATGCCGAGTTCCACGCCGATGGCGCCGCCGCCGATGATGACGACCTTCTTGCCGACCTTGTCTTCATGACCGAACACGTCGAAGGACATAGTGGCCTTTTCCACGCCGGGGATGCGGGGTACGACCTGCTCCGCGCCCACGGCCACGATGACGGCATCGAAGTCGTTTTCTTCAATGAGCTCGCGGGTGGCTTCGGTGTTGTATACTACGGTGATGGCCGGACGCTTCTTGATCTGGCGCACCAGATACTCGTGGAACAGCTTCATTTCCTTCTTGAACCACATGGGATCGGAGAGCAGGGCCTGTCCGCCGAGACGGTCGGTCTTTTCATAGATGACTACGCTGTGGCCTCTTCTCTCGCAGCTCAGGGCCGCTTCCATGCCGGCCACGCCGCCACCGATGACGGCGACCTTCTTATGACGGTCGGCCGGCGGAATGCGCAGTTTCTGGGCGCTCTGGAACTGCAGGGGGTTGGTCATGCACTGGCGGTCGTAGCTCGGATAGGTGAGCAGGTGCAGATCCTTGGAAATGGCGACGCGGCGGCCGTGGTCCATGCAGTAGTTGCAGCGCAGGCAGGGACGAATGTCGTCCTCTCTTCCTTCCTTGGCCTTCTTGACGAGTTCGGGGTCGGCCATGGCGGAGCGGGCCATGAGCACATAGTCGGCCTGGCCTTTGGCGAGCACGTCTTCGGCCACGGCGGGATCATAGACGCCGCCCACAAGACCGATGGGAATGGTGACGCCGGACTTCTTCACGATTTCGCTGGCCCAGGCGTTGTGCGCCACGGGATCGAAGCCGGTGGGATGCATTTTGGGACGCGTGAAGGCGTCGATGCGGTGGCCGCAGGTGATGTGCACCATGTCCACATAGTCCTGGAAGATCTTGACCTGCTCGGCGCATTCTTCGGGGGTGATGCCGCCCTCAACGCCGTCGGTGCCGTTGAGACGCAGTTCGATGAGCAGACTGTCGCCCACCACGCGGCGGATTTCCTTGATGACCATGAGAGGGAAGCGGCAGCGGTTTTCAATGGAGCCGCCGTATTCGTCGGTGCGATGGTTGGTGAGGGGAGAGAGGAAGTAGTTGAACAGCCAGCCGTGGCCGTAGTGCAGCAGCAGGCCGTCGAAGTTGGCAATCTGCGCCCAGTGGGCGTATTCGCCGAACAGGGCGGCGATTTCTTCCATTTCCGCCACCGTAGCGGCCTTGGCGCCGAGATGGGGCTCGTCGTCGGCGGAAATCTTCTTGAATCCCGCGCGCATATAGGGGCCGCCGTGGATGAATTCCGCAAAGGTCTTGCCGTTGAAGGCGTGCACGGCACGCTGCAGGCGCTGGAAGTTCATCTGGTTGCAGGTCTTGGGGTTCAGGTTGAACATGTGTTCATGACTGCCGTCAATGGGCACTTCCATGGGAAGTGTCACGCGGGAGAAGCCGCCCTGAATGTAGCGCATCCAGTAGTCTATACCGAAGGTGTTGATGCGGCCGTCGCTGTCTTCGCCGCCGCCGGTGGCTCCGGAGCCTATGGGCGCGACGTTGAAGCGGTTGTTGAAGCGCACCTTGTTCTTGCCGACATAGAGAGGTTCAAACAGATGAGGATATTTTTCTTTGTAGATGGGCTTCATACGCTCTCCTTGGGCGGTACGGGATTGTGACTTCAGCGGCGTCGCAGGCAGAAGGCGCCGCGTGACGGGGAGTTAAACTTTCTGAATGTCTATTCCAGAAAATAGGAGAGGCAGGAGAAAAAGAAAAATATTAATTTTCAATGGCTGGTTATCAGTGAGGATTATGCTGGAGGCGATCGGTCGGGGGAAAAAGGCCCGGCTCGCTCGGGAGCCTCTGCTTTTGGGTTGCTTGTCGGCGGAATACGGGAATCTCTGTGCCGAATTATCTGGCCGGGAGCCGGAGTCATAAGGGGAATCGTCGCGCGGGCCGGAAAGGCTCCCTTTCAGGATAAAAAAACAGACCGCCCGAAGGCGGTCTGCTGTGGAGAAAAAGGCGTCGGTGCATGGCAACCGTCACGTCGTAAGGACGTGACGGCCTCATGCCTTATATTTTGTTGGAGCTGCCGAGCACGTTGCGGATCTTGCGCTGCACCATGTTCTTCACGGCCTCGCGGGCGGGCTTGAGGTAGGCGCGCGGGTCGAAGGCTTCGGGATTTTCGGCCATGTACTTGCGGATGTTGGCCGTCATGGCAAGGCGGATGTCGGAGTCGATGTTGATCTTGCACACGCCGGACTTGGCGGCCTTGCGCAGCATCTCTTCAGGCACGCCCTTGGCATTGCCGAGCTTGCCGCCGTACTTGTTGGCCATGTCCACGAATTCCTGCGGAACGCTGGAAGCGCCGTGCAGCACCAGCGGATAGCCGGGCATCATGGAGGAAATCTTGTCGAGGCGGTCGAAGTCAAGCTTGGCCTCTCCCTTGAACTTGTACGCGCCGTGGCTCGTGCCGATGGCTATGGCAAGCGAGTCGCAGCCGGAGCGCTGGGCGAATTCCACGGCCTGATCGGGATCGGTGTAGATGCTTTCCGCGGCGTTGACGTGTTCTTCTACGCCGGCGAGACGACCGAGTTCCGCTTCCACCCACACGCCGCGGTCATGGGCGTATTCCACGACCTTTTTCGTGACGGCGATGTTTTCCTCGAAGGGCAGATGGGAGCCGTCGATCATGACGGAGCTGAAGCCTCCGTCGATGCAGGCCTTGCACAGCTCGAAGTCGGGCCCGTGATCGAGATGCACCACTACCGGAAGATCGGATTCGATGAGGGCGGCTTCCACCAGTTTCATGATGTAGACCTGACCGGCATATTTGCGGGCGCCGGCGGAAACCTGAAGAATCAGCGGCGAACGCTCTTCCGCGCCGGCCTGCATGATGCCCTGAATGATTTCCATGTTGTTGACGTTGAAGGCGCCGATGGCATAGCCTTCCTTGTAGGCACGGGCGAACATCTCTTTGGGAGTGGTGATAGGCATGGCTTCCCTCCGGGGAGCGGGTATCAAGTATCATGGAGAGGTGAGGACTGTAAAAAAGAGCCTCTCCGGTTCTTTGTTTCTTTTGTATCCGCAGTAGGGATTTTTCGCAAGGGATGTCGTCGGAAAGAACGACTCTTTGCGGCCGTTACGGACGGACCTTTTCCCACAGACTGTTTTCGTTCAGCTTTTTGGCCGTCTCCTCGTCGTTGAGATCAATGTTCAGAGGCGAGAGCGTTGCCCATCCCTTGTGAAGCCAGCTTTTGTCGGTGCCTTCGTCTTCAAGAAGAAAGTGCTGGAAGGGATCCTTCATCCAGAAGTATTCCCGTCCTGAGGGGGAGAATCGGCGTTCGTAGGAGTCGAGACAGGCCCAGTCCGTGCTGTGTCGGCACACCTTGAGACCGCGTATTTCCTCGGCAGGACCGTCGGGAAGATTGAGGTTGTATACGCGATGACGGGGAAGATTCTTCCAGTCCATGGCCGAGGCCACGCGTTCGGCAAGATCGGCGTGGGCCATGGTGGCTCCGTCGTGGGAGCAGTGGGAAACGGCGAGGGAGGGAAGGCCGTACATGGCGGCCTGAATGGCGGCTCCCACTGTGCCGGAGAAGAACACGTCCTGTCCGGCGTTGGGGCCGAAGTTGATGCCGGAAATCACGAGTTCGGGATGGAAGTCCGGCATGAGGCCGCGCAGGGCGAGAATGACGCAGTCGGCAGGCGTGCCGGATACGGCCGTTCCTTCAAAGGATTCCCCGCCGTCCAGGGTGAGACAGACTCTTTTGACGAGTATGGGATCGTGCACCGTGAGGCAGCAGCCCGCGCCGGAGTGCTGTCCGGCCGGGGCCACGGCGCGCACGTCGTGACCTGCCCGGCGCAGGGCGGCGTAGAGCAGATGAAGGTTGCGGCTGTAAATGCCGTCGTCGTTGCTTATCAGTATGCGCATGAAAGCTCCGTATGTGCCGGACGGCGTCGTGACGCCTGAGGCCGGCGTTGTGCAAAGGATGCGGATGAGAGTGCGGCAACGTGCCGCGGGGTATGTCCCCCGGAATTTTTCACCATCCATATTTTGCTGTCAACATGAGGAAAAAATAGCAGTGCCTTCAGTCCAGCGGAGGCGGCCTTCCGAGGGGACGTGTCGGAGTTCTTCGCCAAATCCTCAGATGGGAAGTGGCAGCAGGGGCGGCCAAAGGGAGAGAACTTCGGCGTTCGCGGCCGCTTGCCGGGAGTAGGCTGTTCTCGGGGGAAATGCCGGGACTCCGGATGGTTAATTTCTCTTGAAAGAAATCTCCGTGTAGTTAAAAATAATGGTAATCTATGAAAAACACTCGTTCCGGCAGAGAACGAGGGGGAGAATTCGTATGTCTCAGAGCGCCGTGTCCCCTCCAAAATATTCGATTCTCGTCATTGACGACGACAGGAAACTCTGCTCCCTGGTTCGAGATTATCTTGGCGGCTATCAGATGGAATGTGAATTCGCCCATAGCGGCGAGGAAGGTCTCGAAAAGGCCATGAATCGAACCTACGATGCCATTTTGCTGGATTTGATGCTCCCGGGCATCGACGGTCTTGATCTTCTGAGACAGCTGCGGGAAAGACGCATAGATACTCCGGTCATTATAATCTCCGCTCAGACGGAAGTGAGTGATCGCATCGTCGGTCTGGAGATGGGGGCCGACGACTATGTGCCCAAGATATTTTCTCCTCGGGAACTGCTTGCCCGTTTGCGGGCCGTTCTACGTCGTCGCGTGCAGCCCGCGCCAGCCGGAAGGCTGTCTTCTTCCGTGCTGAGCGTTCACGGCCTGACGATGAACGCCTACAACATGCGGGCCGAACTGAACGGAGTCGATCTTGAACTGAGCGCGCTGGAGTTCCGGCTTCTGTATTTTCTGGCCACGCACGCCGGGCAGATATTTTCCCGGGAGACGCTTCTGGAAGAAGTGTTCGGCCGCTGGTACTCGGGTTCGGATCGAGTGGTGGACATTCATATATCCTCGTTGAGAAAGAAGCTGGATGACAGCCCAAGACAGTCCAGCTGGATAAAGACAGTGAGAAGCAGCGGTTACATGTTCATTCAATGAGGGTCGACATGCGCCTCAATTCCAAATTTTTTCTGTGGGCGGCACTGAACCTGGCATGGCTGGCCATTTTGCTGGTCATCGGTCTTTTTGTCATGGGCCTGCGTACGGACGGACGTTTTCCCCACATCTTTTTTCAGGGCGGCATCAATTCCGTGATGCAGATCGTGGCTCTGAACCTGCAGTACAAGAGCCCTGGAATGTGGGAGCGGGAGCTGCAGAATGCCTATCATGCCTACGGCATCCGTTTTTTTCTCTGTTCTTTGAATGCTGACGACACGTTGGTTCAAGATACGCCCGGAGTCCCCAGACGCGTTCTTGAAACGGCGGGGCTCATTCCCCGTCCTCAGGTGGATCTGTGCCTGGGGCCTTTGTGGAAAAATGTGTCTCTGGAAGAGCAGGAGGAAGCGCAGAGCGGCTTCCTTCCCTCAAGCAACGCCATTTTTATCAGGGAAGCGGGGCTGTACTGGTACGGCCGGCCGGTCATCATTCCCGATGAAATCAACGAACCACATTATGTGCTTCTCGTGGCCGCCTCTCCTTCCATGACGGGCAACGGAATGTTCATCCGCATAGAGGAGGCGCTTTTTCCCGCGCTTTTGTGCCTGCTTCTGAGTTTTTTGTGGTGGTGGCCTTTCGTGCTCTACATAACCAAGCCCATGGAAAGACTGACCCGTGTGGCGGAAAGGGTGGCCGGCGGACAGAGCTACAGGGCGGAGGAGCATGAGCACGGGAAGGGACCGCTGTTCTGTGAGAACCGGCATGATGAAATAGGAAGGCTCTCTCAGGCGCTGGACAGAATGTCCACGAAACTTTTTCGTCAGATGAACGGTCAGCGTCAGTTCATTCGTCACATAGCACATGAACTCGGCGCGCCGCTGGCCCGCGCACGATTCGGCTTGGAAGTGCTGCAGGACAGACTGAACGGGGATACCGCTCGTCGGGTCGAGGATATCGGACACGACATCGCTCAGGTGTCGGAACTGGTGCAGGACGTTCTGTCGTATCTCAGCTCCAACGGTATGCCGCAGAGCACCAAAATAGAGTCTTTTTCCCCCTCCGATCTGATTCGTCACTGCGTGAGGGAAGAGCTGCGGGACGTCGCATTCACCCTGAAAATGGAGACGGTCGTTCCTCGGGTCCGGGCCGACGTCCGGTGCTTTCAGACAGCGCTCTGCAACGTGCTTCGCAATGCTGTCCGCTATGCTTCATCGGACGGCCCCGTAAGCATATCCGTGGAGGTATGCGGGCATGAACTGTGCGTGAGTGTCGACGATGAAGGCCCGGGTGTGGGACAGGACGAGCTGGAGCATCTTACGACTCCGTTTTTCCGCGGAAAGAGCGGAGAGAAGCATCCCGGCGGCTCGGGACTCGGCATGTCCATCGTGATGCATTGCATGGAATGCTGTTCCGGGCGGCTGTGCTTTCAGAACAGGAATCCGAAAGGCTTTTCCGTCGAACTGTATTTTCCTCTGGGATGATGCCGTCGGACAGAGGGCAGTCGCTGAAAGAAGGCGTTTGGACCTGATATTGTGAACATATTGTCAATAATGAGGCAATGTTGCGGATAGTTGCCCCCTGCAGCCGCGGAGCTTCCGTCATGCCGTCAAAAAGGAACTTTGTTAAGATCCCTAAATAAAATTATAATAGTTTATAATAATACTTTAAATTGATCACACATTGCCTTGTTATATTTTTTACAAAATCGAGGAGGACGAGATCTTCTCTTTTTGGAACAGGCAGCGTCCGAGACGCGTTTGACATTACTTCAGCACGGAGGAGCGTATGCGTATATCCGTTGGCAGTGTGTTGCTTTCTCTGGTGGGCATGGCCTTGCTGGCCGGTCCTTCCCAGGCGGTAAGTCCTGCTGTGCAGCAGTGGGAACTTGTCCGGCCTGACGGCATAGTGATCACGGAACCGATAAAGATCAACCCGCATCCGTCGACGCTTGACGGCAAGAATGTGGTTCTCCGCTGGTCCGGCAAGCCCAACGGCGACATCATGATGAAGTATGTGGGCGATCTCATCAAGCGGGACTTCCCCAAGGCCAACGTCATCGTGAGCTGGGAAGGACAGCCCAAGGAAAGTCTGCTTGCGGCCGGCTGGAGTGCGAGCCGCGACAAGAGCGCCAAAATGGCCTCTGCCATTCTCGACCTGAAGCCGGATCTCATTGTCGGCGGCCAGGGCGACTGAGGCTCCTGCACGTCATGGCTGGTAGTTGACCAGCTTCAGATGGAAAAGGTCGGTGTTCCCACTCTTACCATAGTCACTTCCGCATTCTCCAGCCTTGCCGACAATACGGCGGCGGGCGAAGGCGCGCCGAGCTGGTGCAAGGCCGTCATCGAACATCCCGTGGGCGGCATCAGCGCTGAACAGGTACACGCCAACGTCGACAAGATATGGCCTGAAATCAAGTCCAAGCTCATCAACTGGAAGCCTCAGGATTCCGTCGCCTCCGCCACGGAGAAGCCGTATCCTCTGAGAACCTTCAAGGTGAAGGGCGATGAGGCGACCATCAACGAATTTATGGCGCGGCGTCATTACACCATGAGTCTGCCTGTCATTCTTCCGACGAAGGAACGCGTGGCAAAGATGCTTACCGGCACCACCCGCGCTCCGTCCGAAGTCCTTGGCAAGGTCGGTCCCCGCGACGGCGTGCTCACCGTGGAACTGGTGGCCGTTCATGCGGTCATGGCCGGCTGCAAGCCTGAATACATGCCCGCCATCATTGCAGCCTGCGAAGCCTTGCTGGATCCTGCCGTGAACTGGCGCGGCTGCAACACCTCCACCGGTTCGCTCACCATGCTCATTGTCTACAACGGGCCCATCGTGAAGAAGCTCGGCATTGCCAGCGGCTCCGGTGCGGCCGGTGCCAGCCAGCCTGTGAACAACCGCATAGGCTACTGCCTCTCCCTCATTGCGGAAGTGGTGGGCGGCTCCTTCCCCGGCGTCGACATGTCGAACCTCGGAGCGCCCAGCGATCTCGTGGCCTGGGTCGTCGGCGAAGATGAAATGCATCTGCCCAAGGGCTGGGATTCCTTTGCCGTGTCCCGCGGCTTCGGCAAGGATCAGAGCGTGGTGACGGTGGCCGGCGTATATCCCGGCATCGACCACATGGATCATTCCGCCACGACGCTTGACCGCTATCTGGAAGGCTTCCGGTCCGTCAGTGGCATGGGCGGCGTGTTCCGTACCCATATAGGCTACCTCGGAACCGACAACACCAATATCACTCCGCTCATCATCTTCAGTCCCGAACTGCTGAACTTCGCCTCCAGCAACGGCCTTGACAGGGCTGCCTTCCAGAAGCTCTTCTGGGAAAAGACGTCTTTGCCTCTGAAGTACCTCGCAGGCATCAACCAGAGTCAGCTGGATATCTTTGCCAAGCGTTATGGTATCGAAATCACCCCTGATACCATGATCCCCCAGACTATGGCTCCGGAAGATCTGTGCATCATCGTTTCCGGCGGCATGGGCAAGCACGCCCATATGTTCACGCCTTTCGGCGGCTGCGCCAGCCGTGTGATAGGAAACTGACCCACAGAAAGGGGGGGAGCTTCCGGCTCCCCCCTCTGTACGGTTTTGTCATAAGGGAGGAATATGCGAAGCCTCAGATTTTTGTTGACCTGTGCCCTGCTTTTTCTGCCGTTCATGGCTTCCGCCGCTGAAGTGGAAGTCTGCAATCCTGCCGGCATCCGACCGGATGGACGCTATGTCGATTTTTTCATTCGTCAGACCATGGACAAAGAGGGAATCCAGAAGCCTCCTCTGGCCAATAAGTTTCCTGCAACGGACGTGGAAAAGATAACGGTGGAAGGCAGTCCAGAAATAGAGATCAACCGTCTGTTCCTGCTGCGCGGATGGGGTGACGGACTGCCCCTTGTCATACCTACTCCTCAGCGTGTTGAAAAGATGCTTGAGGGAGCCGATTACGACCCCGAGGAGGTCATTGCGCGAGTCAAGCCCCTGGAAGGTCAGGCCACGATACGGAAGCTGGCCGTCAACGCCGTGATGGCAGGTTGCCGCCCTGAACATTTTCCGTTTCTTATTGCGGCCGTGCGGGCCCTTACCAAGCCTGACTTTGACTCTCTCGGTCCGTCTACGACTACGGGTGTGGAAACGCTGCTGATCATAATCAGCGGGAGTGCAGCGTCTCAGATCGATCTGAATGCCGGTACGGGCACCATGGGGCGCGGCGTCCAGGGCAATCCGGCCCTGGGACGAGCCCTGAATCTGGTGGTGCAGAACATAGGAGGCAGCGTTCCCGGAGTGACGGACATGTCCAATCATGGCAATCCCGGTGAATTCGGCATGTGCGTCGTGGAAAATCAGGACATGGATCCGTGGCACTCTCCTCTTCCCATGTCGGAAGGGTATGCCGAGAGAGCCAACGTCGTGACGGTTGCCGCCGTGGGCAGCATGAAGCAGATCATTTTCATCGGCATGTCGGTGGATGAACTTCTGGATGAGGTTGCACAGGCCATGAAGTCCCATAAGGATCGCCG
>JAXUUT010000074.1:0-49011 GCA_037230945.1 bacterium | reverse complement strand
TCAGGGTGATATTGCCGAAACCACCGCAACAGAAGAAGTTTTTAAAAGAAAAGTTTGCGCTTTTTAATGCCAAATTTAATGCTCTACCCATAGTTTTTCTATTTGGATTTGTAATATGTGTACCATCAGTACTTGTCCCAAATCCTACAACTTCGGGTAGAGCATTAAATTTGGCATTAAAAAGCGCAAACCTTTCTGCAGACAAAATTGGATATGTAAATGCGCATGGAACGGCGACTATTCAGGGTGATATTGCCGAAACCACCGCAACAGAAGAAGTTTTTAAAAGAAAAGTTCCTACAAGTTCGACAAAGAGTTATACCGGTCATACACTAGGCGCATGTGGTGCAATTGAGGCAATTTTAAGTATAGAAATGATGAATAAGGGCTGGTTTCATCCGACATTGAACTTAAAAGAAATCGATACTGAATGCGGAAATCTTGATTATATACAGGGAGATGGTAGGGAAATCAAGACAGATTATGTAATGTCCAACAATTTCGCATTTGGTGGAATTAATACATCGTTGATTTTTAAGGCAGTTGGGTAATTAATATGAAAAATAATAAAAATGTATTATATATAATCGCAGGAGCAAATGGGAGTGGAAAAAGCACATTAGCAAATGTATTATTAAAAGAAAAAAACTTAAAATTTCTTAATGCAGATGAAATTGCAAAAGAAATTGCTCCTGGTGCAATAAATAGTGTTCCAATATCAGCTGGAAAAGTTTATTTTCAGCGACTTAATGATTTTTTTAAGAACAATTATTCATTTGCAGTTGAATCAACTTTATCAGGAAATAATATTTTAAGAATAATAAAACAAGCAAGAAAACAAAATTATAAAATTATTTTAATTTATTCCTTTTTAAAGGATTGCACTGTTTGTATTGAAAGAGTGAAGAAAAGGGTAAAAAATGGTGGACATAATGTTCCAGAGGAGGATATTGTCCGTAGGTATTATAAAAGTGTAGTAAAATTTTGGTATAATTACAAAAATATTGTAGATGAGTGGACTTTGTTTTATAATGGATATGATTATGCTCCTGTAGTTGTTACTTTTGGAGCAGGTGATAATTTTGAAATTATAAATGAAGAATTGTATAAAAATTTTATAAATAAATTAAACATTGCAGAGGAAAAAATAAATGAATTATAAAGATACTTTAGAATTACTAAATATGTTTACTACTGCAGCACAAATTGCAAAATCTCAAAACAAATATGAATATCATTTAAAAATGGATGAGGCAACATTGGTAGAATTACTAAAAAAAGCTTTTCCAAAGATGAAAGACAGTACAAATATTTTAAGTTTAGCTAAACAAATATTAAATAGTTAAAATCAAATGATCGTAAATTGTTGTATTCCATTCTCAGTGTATTTATAACATAATAAGATTATGGAAAAATTGAAAAAATTAAAAGCTATAATTCCTGTTTTGGGTACTGTGTGTGTGGTTTTGTTATTTCATTTTAGCAAGATTTATGCACTCAAGTTCTATCCGGTTATTGTTAATTCTTTTATTTTTTGTGTATTTTTTTCATCTGTTTTTTGTGAAGAAACTATTATTCAAAAAATTGCTAAAAAAATGGATGGAGAATTAACGGATTTCTCTCGAAATTACACACGAAAACTTACTTATGTTTGGTGTATATTCCTGTTTGTAAATTTGTCTATTTCTTTTGCAACTGTTTTTATGTCGCCCAAAGTTTGGGAATTATATAATGCCTGTATTTCATATATTGCGTTAGGTGTAATGTTCGGGGTAGAATATATTGTGAGAATTATTTTGAGAGCTAAGTATGACAGAAAATAGAGAGCCATTTATTTTTTATACATCAGGTTCAACAGGTGAACCTAAAATTGTACGCAAAAGTTATGAGTGCTTATTCAACGAGGCAATAGATTTGGCAAAATTTTTCGACTTTTCAAAAGACATTGTTTTTGTTTCTACAGTTAGTGATGAGTTTATGTATGGAACAACATTTACGCTTATGTTACCAAAAGTTTTAGGTTGTAAAGTTGATGAAGAAAGAGTTGTTTATCCGGAAGATATAAAAAATTATGACAAATTCGTTTTTGTATCTACTCCATCGTTTTTAGAAAAATTAGCGAAATATAATTATACTTTCAAACAAAAACCCGAAATGATTATCTCTGCGGGTGCAAAATTGGATGATAAAATATTTGAGTATTTAGAAAATATTTCAAATGGAGTTACTGAAATATATGGAAGTACAGAAGCAGGAGTGATTGCGTATCGCCAATCTGCAAATTCAAGGTTGAACTTTTTTGATGCGGTAAAATATGATAATGGCAAAATTTCCTCTCCATATTTTGATGAATCTGAGCTTGAATTAAATGATGAATTAGAGTTTTTTCAAGATGGATTTGTAATAAAACAACGCAATGATAGGATTGTAAAAATTCAGGAAAAACGAATTTCTTTAGATGAAATAGAAAAAGTTTTGAATACAAATAATTTTATAGAAAAATCCTATTGCTTAAAATTGGATGACAAGCTTTGCGTTGCAGTAGTTTTGAATAACGATGGAAAAATTTTTCTTGAAAATAATGGAAAATTGGAGTTGGTAAAAAAGATAAAAAAAACAAATCCATGCCATAGTGGAGAAGGGCGAAAAGGTTCTTTATTCATACTACCTAAAAAATGGCGATTTTTGACAAATTTACCAGTCAATGATAGAGGAAAAATTGATAGTAAAAGGATTCGAGAATGGTTTAACACTAACATAACTTATCCTAATGTTGTTGGTTTTTCTAATGATGGTCAGAATAGTGAAATTGATTTGATTTTTCCGAAAAATAGCAACTTTTTTAATGGACATTTCCCTGATTTCCCAATTTTACCCGGTGTTGTACAATTGTTTTTTGCAAAAGAGTTTGCTAAAGATGTGTATAACCTCGATTTTGTGCCACAAAAGGTTAAAAAGATTAAGTTTTCGTCAATTATAAAGCCGGAATGCAAGGTAAAACTTGTTTTGAGTAAGAGGGACGGTTCTGTGGATTTCAAATATATTTCTGGCGAAAAAACTTTTTCTTCGGGAACTTTTGTTTTATAATGAGATTATGATGGCAGTATGTGAAACTTTTATTGATGTACAATTTTTTGACCTTGACCCAATGAATGTTGTTTGGCACGGAAATTATGTCAAATACCTAGAAACGGCAAGGTGTGATTTATTAGCAAAAGTAGGATACACATATGATGATATGAAAAATGATGGTTACGCTTATCCGGTTGCAAAAATGGATTTGAAATTTATCCAGCCTGCAACTTTTATGCAAAAATTGAAGGTGGTATCTACGATTGTTGATATTGAACCCGCTTTGAATATCAAATATGAAATTTTTGATGTTCAAACCGGTGAAAAGATTTTTATTGCAAAAAGTATGCAGATTTGCGTTGATATAAAAACACGTAAAAGTGTATATGTTGCGCCAAAAAGATTTGTCTAAAGGTTGAAAAATTATGCGTAAATTTTGTATTTTTTTGTTAATAATTTTATGCGGGATAAATATCTGTTTTGCTTCAGATGATATTTTTAATCATCCTTCTACAAGCAAGGCTATTTCATCTCAAATGCCAAAATTAAAAGATGTTTCATGCAAATTTACGCAAGAAAAATATATAAATTCTGTTGTTTTGAAATCAGGTGGAAATTTTAAGTTTGTAAAAGGCAAAGGTGCGATATTTGAAACTTTGTACCCTATAAAATCGACTGTATCTTATACATCAGCTCAAAATAAACAGATGAACGATGTAATTGTTGCGGTGTCAAACAAAAATTACTCATATTTGGATAAGAATTTTTCTTTGTATTACAAACGAGAAAACGGTAATTGGACAATTGGTTTGAAACCTAAAAAAGGTACAATTATTGCTTCTCAACTTAATAATATAATTATTAAAGGAAATGTTGATATTAACAACATAAAAATTGATGCAATTAAAAACGGAACTACGGATATTCATTTTAAATGCGGAATAAATTAATCAATATTTTTAGAATAGTTTTTATCTTAATCCTTGTAACTCTTGGTTTACTGGTATTTTTTAGACCTGCACATACAGAAACTAATATTTTAAAAGCGATTTTTTCATCAACACAAGATAATTTGTTGGTAGATTTGAGCAGTAGATTTTCGGCAAAAGTTAATGTAATTGTGGAAAGTGACGATCCGCAAAAAGCTGAAAATACATCAAAAATGTTTTATGCTCAAATTGATAAAAATAAGATGCAAACATCCGACGTAAATATTACTGGGATTTTGGAGGATCTTGAAAAATATCATAACAATTTATTATCAAACAAAACTCGTAAACTGTTAATGAATAAACAGTTTGATAAAGTTATCGAAAATTCTTATGAAACTTTGTATAATCCAGTAATGCCACCGATAGGTTCAATTGATGATGATCCATTTTTGTTATTGACAGATTTTGTTATGAATTTGTCCGGTAATACTCAAATGCCGACGAATTTTTCACCAATTCAGTATAATGATAAATATTATAGTCTGATAAAGCTTGATGTGTCGAGTGATTTGGCGTTATCTCCGACGGTTTTGAATACCGAAATAGAAAAATTAGTCAATCTCCAAAAAAATTTGAGTAAAGATGGTGTAAAAGTTTATTTGACCGGCGCACCAATACATTCGTATTTCGCAAGTAGCCATTCTATTTTCGAAATTAATTTGATTTGTATATTGTCTACTTTGTTTGTAATTGCGCTTATATTCCTGTATTTCGGCTCGCTAATGCCTCTTGTTCCGATTGCGCTGAGTATTGGAGTGGGGATTTTTTCCGGATACTGCGTTACGGCATTGATTTTTAAAGATATACACATTTTGACATTTGTTTTTTCAACAACATTGATAGGTGTTTGTGTGGATTATTCTTTACATTATTTTGTGACTTTGAAAGAGGAAAAAGATGGAAATGCTGCAATTAGCAAAATCTTTAAAAGTCTTACAGTGAGCTTGATTACGACAGTGAGTGCATTTTTAATTCTTTTGTTTGCAAATTTTATTTTGTTAAAACAAATTTCTGTTTTTACAATAACAGGTTTGGTAACGGTTTATGGGATTGTGGTGTTATTTTATCCAATTATGAAAGATGCAAAGATGTTTGGGTGCAAAGGGGGACAATCTTTATCTGTTAAAATTTGGCAGTCAATGCAAGTTTTAAAAACTAAATTTAATATTGCCAATAAAATTAACTTAAAACATTTACGTTTTTGCGCTTCTACAGTGTTTGTAATTTTTCTTTTTCTAGTTATTTTTAATGTTCATTTTGATGATAATATCAAAAACATGTACACTCCGCCGAAAAATCTTCTTAATGCTGAAAAATTGTTTACGGAAATTATGGGTTCTAATGGCGATACGTCTATTTTTGTTGTGAAGGGTGATAATTTGGAAGATATTTTGCAAAAAGAGGAACAAATTGCGGATGAATTGGGTGATACAGAATATCAATCACTGAGTAAATATGTTCCGTCACAAAAACGCCAAAAATCAAACCAATACCTGATAAAAGAATTATATAAAAAAAATTTGAATGATTTTGCAATATTTTTACCGCCGGCAAAACGTGTTCAATTGCTAAATCAAAATATGTCAGATAAATTTTTGACTGTGAACAAAGATTTTGAATTTATGAAAAATAATTTTTTAATAGATAAAAATACTTCAATGATGCTAGTTTCTGATTATAGCGGGAAAAATATTGATGGAGTTAAGATAATTAATTTTCAGAAAGATATTTCATCTCAAATAAGGCATTGTAGAAGGGTTTGTTTGGAATTGCTAATTCCGATTTTTGGGTTGTTGTATATTTTATTAGCAAAAATTTATGACAAAAAATCAGGATTAATAATTCTTTTACCATCAATTTGTTCGGTTATTTTTGTGTTTGGAATGTTGGTGATATTTGATTGTCCTATCAATCTTTTCCACTTGCTTGCAATATTTTTGATAATCGGTTTTGGACTTGATTATTCTGTTTTCAGATTTACAAATCCTGAAAAATCAGGAGATTCCGTATTTTTGTCTTTTCTGCCTTTCCTGTCTTTCCTGCCTTTATCTTCCCCGGCATAAAAATTCTTGCGCACTGTTGCAGGGTGTTACGTTGTTTCCCGTTGAAAACATGGGGGGAAGGACGGCAAGAGGACTTTGGGAAGCGGTGCAGGCCGGCAGGGAGCGGTTTTTCGCAAGGCTTTGAAACAAAGTTTCATTTACCAGCGGCCGAAAATTTGGTTATATCCAAAGGGCGCGGGCGGAGTGTTCGCGTCATGTTCTTGAATTTTGCAAAGCGAGCCTTTCCATGAAAAAAAAGCTCCTTCTCGGCATTCTGGCGCTCATAGTTGCGGGCGCCGGCGGATTCTGGTGGTATCAGCAGCGCGGCACGTCCACGCAGATTCACTATCTTACGGAAAACGTGGTACGCGGCAGCATACGCAAGACGGTCAACGCCACGGGTGAAGTGGATGCCGTGCAGCTTGTCACGGTAGGTTCGCAGGCGTCGGGCAAGATCATGCAGCTCAATGCGGTAATCGGTCAGAAGGTAAAGAAGGGGGATCTCATTGCTCAGATAGATCCCACGACGCGTCAGAACGATCTTGACACGGCGCGAGCGCTGCTCAAGACGTACGAAGCGCAGCTTCAGTCCCGCAAGATAGCGCAGAAGGTGGCGCAGACGCAGTATGACCGCGAAGTGAAGCTGAGAAAGACGGACTCCACCTCGCGGGCGAATCTGGAAGACGCGGAAAACACGCTGGCGGCGGCGAAGGCCAGCGTGACGGAGATGGAATCGCAGATACTGCAGCAGCAGATTGCGGTGAACACGGCGGAAACGAATCTGGGCTATACGAAGATAGTGGCTCCGCTTGACGGGGTGATCGTGTCCGTACCGGTAAAGGAAGGACAGACGGTGAACGCCAACCAGACCACGCCCACCATCGCGCAGATTGCCGACCTTACGGACATGGAAATCAAGATTGAAGTGTCGGAAGGCGACATTCCCTTCATCAAGGAGGGGCAGACGGTGCGCTACACGCTGCTCGGCGCTCCCGACAAGGTATACACGACCACCATCACGTCCATTGATCCCGGCGACACCACGCTTTCGGATTCCACGTCTTCGACGTCCGGCTCATCGACGAGCTCTTCGTCGAGTTCTTCGAGCAGTTCGTCGAGTTCGGCTATTTACTACTATGCCAAGGCTCGCGTGCCCAATCCGGACGGCGTGCTGCGCATCAGCATGACCACGCAGAACGTGATTGAGATTGCAAAGGCCTCCGACGTGCTGCTTGTGCCCAGTCTGGTGCTGGAAAACGACGGTCGGGGCAACTACAGCGTGCGGGTGCTCGGCAAGAACAACAAGGTTGAAGTGCGCAAGGTGGAAATCGGGCTTACCAACAACGTGATGACGGAAATCCGTTCCGGCCTCAAGGAAGGCGAAGCCGTCATAGCCACGCAGATGTCGAGCGCCGAGCTTGCGGACAGTCTGGCCAATCCGCGCAGCAACCGCCGGCCTCCTCGCTGATGAGCGCCGGGGAGCCATGCTTCCGAAGCGTCTGAAATGCGCGGCGCCTGCCGCGCTTCATGAATCATTCCTTGCAGAGAATCACCCATGGTCACTCTCGAAGTACGCAACATAGGCAAGCATTACGGCAGCGGAGAAAGCCGCGTACAGGTGCTCAGGAACGTCAGTCTGAGCATAGAGCGCGGGGACTTTGTGGCCATCATCGGCCAGTCCGGCTCGGGCAAGTCCACGCTCATGAACATTCTGGGCTGTCTCGACACGCCTTCCGAAGGAACCTATCTGGTGGACGGCAAGCCCACGGAAGGACTCACGCCCGACGAGCTGGCCAGACTGCGCGGGGAGAAGTTCGGCTTCATCTTTCAGCGCTACAACCTGCTTGCGAGTCTGAGCGCGCAGGAAAACGTGGCTCTTCCCGCCGTGTATGCGGGCATGGAGGGGCATGCGCGCAGCGCGCGGGCACACGAGCTTCTCATCAAGCTGGGACTTGAGGGCAAGACGCAGAACAGGCCGAACGAGCTTTCGGGCGGCCAGCAGCAGCGCGTGTCCATCGCCCGCGCCATGATGAACGGCGGGGAAATCATTCTGGCCGACGAGCCCACCGGCGCGCTGGACTCCAGAAGCGGCGAAAACGTCATGGCGCTGCTCATGCAGCTCAACGCCGAAGGGCACACGCTCATTCTGGTCACGCACGACCGGCACATTGCCGAATACGCCAACCGCATCATAGAAATCAGGGACGGCGAGGTCATCAGCGACCATCGCAAAAAGCCCGTCGGCAATCCCGAAGGCGCAAAGGCCGCCGTATCTCCGACCTCCTCGTGGAAGTACATGCGCGATCAGCTTGCCGAAGCGTTCCGCATGTCGGTGCAGGCCATACTTGCGCACAAGATGCGCTCTCTGCTCACCATGCTCGGCATCATCATCGGCATAGCCTCGGTGGTCTCGGTGGTGGCGCTCGGCCGAGGCTCGCAGGAAAAGATTCTGGCGGGCATCAACGCCATGGGCACCAACACCATCGACATCATGCCCGGCCGCAGCTTCGGCGACCGCAATTCCGGCCGCTACACCACGCTCACCGTGGACGACTCCGACGTGCTGGCAGAACAGAGCTACATTGCAAGCGCCACGCCTTCGGCGAGTTCCAGCGGCAGCTTCGTGTACCGCAACCTCACGGCCAACGGTTCTCTGAGCGGCGTGGGCGAGCAGTACTTCAACGTGAAGGGGCTGGAACTTGCGCGCGGGCGTCTCATCAACCGCGCGGACATCGACGAAGCGCGCGCCGTGGCCGTGCTCGACGACAACACGGTGCAGGAGCTCTTTCCCAACGGCGAAGATCCCATAGGCGCAGTGATTCTGTTCAACAAGCATCCCTTTGAAGTGGTGGGCGTGACCAAAAAGCCCAACGCCACCTTCGGCCCGCGCAGCAACCTCACGGTGTGGACGCCCTACACCGCCTACATGGCCAGAGTTTCCGGCAGCCGAAGCATTTCCTCCATCACGGTGAAGATAGCCGACGGCGTTTCCGCGCAGATTGCGGAAAAGGAACTCACGCGTCTTCTCACCTCGCGTCATCGCGGCGTGACGGACTTCTTCACCATGAACACGGACAGCATCCGCCAGACCATGGAAAGCACCACGACCACCATGCGCCTGCTCATTTCCTGCATAGCGTTCATATCGCTGCTCGTGGGCGGCATAGGCGTCATGAACATCATGCTCGTGTCCGTCACGGAGCGCACGCGGGAAATAGGCGTGCGCATGGCCATAGGCGCCAGGCAGTTCAACGTGCTTCAGCAGTTCCTCATCGAAGCCGTGCTCATCTGCGTCATCGGGGGCGTCACGGGCGTGCTTCTGTCCGCGTGCATCGGCGTGCTGTTCAACAGCTTCATTCAGGACTTTCCCATGTCGTTTTCCACGGGGTCCATCGTGCTGGCCATCACCTGTTCCACCTTCATCGGCATCATCTTCGGATACATGCCGGCCCGCCGCGCCGCCACGCTCAATCCCGTGGACGCGCTCTCTCAGGAGTGATTTCATGAAAGCCACGCCCTTTCTCTGCGCCGTGCTGCTTCTTGTTTCCGGCTGCGCCACACGCGACTACCAGATTCCGCCCCAGGGGATTCTGAGCGAAAGCCAGATCGAGCAGAACTTTCACATCGACCGCGAATGGTGGAAGCAGTACAACGATCCCACGCTCAACAGACTGGTGGACATGGCGCTTGAACGGAACATCGACCTTGCGCGCAGCACCATTACCGTCAACAAGGCGCTGTATCAGGCCCGGCAGTTCGGCGCGGATCTCGTGCCCACGTTTTCCGGTTCCGGCAGTGCGGAGTCCCGTAGCGCGCTCGACAGCGGCAAGAACTCGCGCAGCTTCGACGCCTCGTTCGGTCTGGCCTACGAGCTGGATCTGTGGGGCCGCCTGCGCGACTCCACGTCGGCGCAGGTGTGGGAATACCACGCCACCGAGCAGGACAGGGAAGCCACAAGGCTTGCGCTCATCAACAGCGTGGTGAACACCTGGTACAGCATGGCCTATACCTCGCGTGCGCTGGAACTGAGCCGCGAGAGTCTCGGCTATTACGAGCGGCTTCTGAAGATCATGCAGGAAAAATTCCGCTCCGGACAGACCGACGGCCTCGATCCCGCACAGACGGAACAGAGCCTGCTTTCTCAGAAAACCACCGTGCTCACGCTGGAAGAAGACCTCCGCACGGAAAGGCAGACCCTGCGAGACCTGCTCAACCTGCGCCCGGAAGAAGAGGAAGCGCTGACCCTGCCGGATCTTCTGGCGGTCAAGGTTCCTGCCGTGGACCTCAACGTTCCCATTGCGGCCCTCGGCGCAAGGCCGGACGTGAACGCGGCCGAGTTCCGTCTGCTCTCCTCGTTCCGCAACGAGAACGCCGCCCGGGCCGATCTCTTTCCGTCGCTCACCATAGGCGGCACGCTCGGCGCGTCGGCCACATCGAGCTCCGATCTGTTCCAGTCCTCCTTCATCAAGGGCCTTATAAGCTTGAATCTCCCGTTTCTGGACTGGAATCGTGTAAAATGGAACGTGAAGATTGCCGAAGCCGACTTTGAAGACGCAAAACTCTCCTATGAAAAAAGCGTGACCCAGGCGCTCAACGAAGTGGCCCTCTACTACGGTTCCTTGGGGAATGCCGAACAACAATTTGAAAACATTCAGAAAAAATATGACGCCGACCGCCGGGTGGAAGCGTACCGCAAAGCACGATATGAACAGGGAGCCGACGAACTCAAGGACTGGCTGGAGGCTCTGAAAGCGCTCAACGACTCCCGACTGTCGGTTCTGGAGCGGAAATACGGCGTCATTTCCGCCTCGAACGCCATCTGGCAGGCCATGGGGGGCCGCATTGTCGGCAGATAAATAATTTATTCATGAGATTGACCTTTCTCCTTTTTCATCAGAGAATCGCCCCATCTGTTTTCATGTCAGGTGAGGCGATTCTCTTTTTCCCTCCATGCTGAAACATTGAGATATAAGGACACAATCATGAGCACATTCCGCAATCTTTCCTACGCCCTGTTTTTTCTCTCCCTGCTGTCGCTCGCGATGATCTTTCCTTTTTCCCGCGCAACGTACAGCATGACCACATTCACCTTTCTCGGCGTTTTCGTCGCGGTGTTTGCCGTGAGTCTTGTGGCGCTCATCGCCTCGCTCACCATGTACTTTCACTCGAAGAACACGGCCATTACGGTGCTCAAGCGCCGCGGCGGCCGCGTGTACGCCGAGCTTCTGCATCATAAGATTCTGCTCATCAGCGCCATAGACGGCGACAAGTCCGTTGCCGACTGGGATCATTACCTCTACAATCCCGACGAATTTCCGCGCATCAAGAAGTTTCTCGGTGAGGAATATTTCCTTCTGCTCTCCTGCGATTCCTTCTTCTGCAATTCCAAGGCGGCCGAAGCCTACAATGCCTTCAAGACGCTGCATGACGACTTTGCCACCTTCATCCGCTCCGTGTCCTACGACCGCGTGGAATGCGCCAAGTTCAAGAAGCTCTATGAAAGAAAGACCGGTCACGAACTGACCTCTTCCACGCCTGTGGAGGAATTCCAGGGTGAAGACTTCAGAGAAGCGTATGAAGCGCTGCTTGCGGCCAACGAACAGGCGCTGAACACCGTGGAAGGCCTGCTCACCAAGATTGAAAACTTTGAAATCAATCTCGGCAAGTACTACACGGCCGGCATCGCCTGGGCCACGACCAAAAAAACGCTGAACGCCCGCTATCAGGTGTGGCTGCACGCCACGGAAGTGTAAGAGAGAGAGAGAAAGAAAGGAAGGAGGAGAAAGAGAGTTTGCGGGGGAAGGAGAAAACCCTTTTGAAAAAGGGCTTTTCTCCTTCCCCCGCACCCCTATCCTCTTTCCTAAAACTTTTATTGTTTCAGACTGTCTTCTCTTTCCCCGGGCATACGAGCGAAGTTTTCTTCAATCGTGTGCCCTTTTTTCGGAGATTGGCATGGGAGAAGAGATGGAGAGGAAAAGGGAACACCCTTTTGAAAAAGGCTTTTCTCCTTCCCCGCCCCCTGTCCTCTTTCCTGAAACTTTTATTGTTTCAGACTGTCTTCTCTTTCCCCGGGCATACGAGCGATGTTTTCTTCAATCGCGTCCCCTTTTTTCGGAGATTGGCAAGGAAGAAGAGATGGAAGGAAAAAGGGAAAAACCTTTTGAAAAAGGGCTTTTCTCCTTCCCCCGCCCCCCTGTTCTCTTTCCTGAAACTTTTATTGTTTCAAGCTGTTTTCTCTTTCCCCGAGCACACGAGCGACGTTTTCTTCAATCGCGTGCCCTTTTTTCGGAGATTGGCAAGGAAGAAGAGATGGAAGGAAAAAGGGAAAAACCTTTTGAAAAAGGCTTTTCTCCTTCCTCCGCACCCCTGTCCCCTTTCCTGAAACTTTCATTGCTTCAGGCTGTCTTCTCTTTCCCCGGGCACACGAGCGAAGTTTTCTTCAATCGTGTGCCCTTTTTTGTGCCTGACCAGTCGAAATGATGCCTTAGCGCTCACAGGC
This sequence comes from bacterium, assembly GCA_037230945.1. GTDB lineage: Bacteria > Desulfobacterota > Desulfovibrionia > Desulfovibrionales > Desulfovibrionaceae > Mailhella. The sequence continues at coordinate 36,406 of JAXUUT010000074.1, read as the reverse complement.
TCTCTCAGCGCTTCAACACCTCGGAATTGAGACTGCCGGGGCGTCGGCTAAAAGCCTTCCTTCAAAAATCTGGAAATCTTTTCCTTTGACTTTTCTGTCCGGCGAATGCCGAACCGGAGCAGGCCACGGGAAAGTGCAGCCTTTTCCCCGCTCCCTTCTCCTGTCACCCGCCCGGCGTCCGCCATGTCCCATCTGCCCGGACACACTGCACGGGCGTGGGACTTGCACAACGCAGCCGCACTTTACGGCGGAAGTAAATTCCGGCTGCCGAAGGCCGTCGGCCGGGATCCTCACGCCGCCCGAGCCCCCGGGCGTTGAGACCACGCCTTCCGGTCTGCTTTTGCAGCCCTGCCCTCGGTGCGCACTACAACCTGTCCGAAAATCCCTTCCTTTTACACTCCTGTCCGGCGCAGGCCGGGCAGGAGTCGGCCACCGCAGGTGGGTCCGCAAGGACGCACCTGCACGGCGTCTGCCGCCAAAACAGCACCAGCCAGGCACTCCCAAACCTCGCAGCCGCTACGTTTAACGCCCTCTTCGGCAACGAGCCGGGCAGATGCTCTCCCGCCCGCCGAGGGCGAAGCCGGAGGCGGAATCAGGGTGGGCGAGGGGAATTATTTCCCCCGGCGGGGTCCGGGGCAGCGCCCCGCTTCTCCGGCCTGTTTCCCTTCCACTCAATCCTAACCTGCGCTCTTCCTGCCTCACGGCCTTCTCTTTGAGAAAAAGCTGAAAGACCGACGATTGCGAGAGTTTCTCACTCTGTCTTTTCTGAAATCAGACGACGGCTGAGCATGGCAACGAGCGCACGCATGGAGTCCGAAGGATTTTTTGCGTACACGATGCCGTGGGGCATGACATACTTCCAGTCCATGGGCAGCGTAACCATGTCCGGGTGGACGTCCTTCCAGATATCCAGCGTTTCCATGAGGCAGCCTCGCCGGACGCAATCATTGAATACGCTCACGTCATAAAAATGCGGTGCATCGCAAAGAGCAATTTCAGGATGTTCCGATTCGATTTCATCGCGCAGGCTGTCCAGCACGGGAGACTCTCCGCGCCGCACCAGCATGAATGTTTCGCCGTCAAGGTCGCGCCATGAAAGACGTTTTCTGCGGGCAAGGGCATGCTTGCGCGGTACCGCCACGCAGCAGTCGACAGGCTTCAGGGGAAAAATATTAAAGCGCTCCTTCCAGTCTGCGGAATCGCACGGCCCGACAAAGCAGTCGATGTCCCCGCCCAGGGACTCCAGCATGTCTTCCATGCCGCCCGGGCTGTCATCAAACGGAACGAGACGAAAGGAAAACGGAAAAGAACCGTCATCAAGGCCCGAGCACAGTTTCACCAGCGCTCCGCAAGGACGCAGGATGGATGTACCCACAACAATCACGCGCTGCGTGTCATCCGCGGCGAGTCTGGCCCGGACGGCGGCCTGCTCGGAAAGTCGGATGATGTTCTTTGCATCCTCATAGAAGGAGCGTCCTGCGGCAGTAAGGCGCACCCCCTGACTTGTGCGCGCAAAAAGCGACACGCCCACCTGCTCTTCCAGCTTGTTGATCTGATTCATGACGGAAGCAGGCGTCGTATACAGAGCCTTTGACGCCTTCAAAAAACTGCCCTGCTCCGCCGTCACCGTAAACGTCGTCAGTTCCCGACCGTACACACGCCGCCTCGCTTTTCGTTTATCTAAAAGCCGTTTTAATATTTTGGTATCTTCTCTGTCAATTTTTTCTCCGTTACAACCATGCCAAAAGCATTGGAGAAAAAACATGGAAACGATCACGCTGAACAACGGCGTCGTCATGCCGATCATCGGATACGGGACGTACCAGACGCCGCCAGACATGACGGAGCAATGCGTCGACACGGCACTTTCTCTCGGCTACCGATCCATCGACACGGCACAGTGCTACGGAAACGAACGGGAAGTCGGCCTTGCCTGCCGCAGCTCCGGCGTGCCGAGAAATCAGCTGTTCATCACCACAAAGCTGTGGGGCTGCCGGGGATATGAGGATACGCTGCGCTCCATTGACGGGTCCCTGAAACGGCTGAACATGGACTACATCGACCTCATGCTGATTCATGAGCCGACGGGCGACGTGCATGAAATCTACCGCGCCATGGAAACGGTCAGCGCCCGGGGACATATTCGTGCCATCGGCATTTCCAACTTTCTTGAGAAGCAATATCTGGATCTGACACGCCTCTGCACGGTGATTCCGGCCGTCAATCAGGTGGAAAACCATGTATTTCGGCAGCAGCAACAGCTCAGGACTCTGGAGCGACGAACGGGCACCTTGCATGAAAGCTGGTCGCCTCTGGCCTGCGGCCGTCATGATATATGGAAGCATCCCATGCTTTCGGGCATCGCCTCACGGTACGAAAAAAGTGTTGCTCAAATCGCCCTGCGCTTTCTTACGCAGCAGGACATCATCGTCATTCCCAAAAGTACCGACATGCGGCACATGAGGGAAAATCTCGACTCCCTGAATTTTCATCTGACGCCTGAAGAGCTGCAGGCTCTGAAAACGCTTGATGAGGGACGAAGCCTGTTTGGCTGGTGGTAGAAAAGGAGGAAACGCGATGCCGAAAACCATTCTGATTCTGAACGGGGCCGCCAGAAGGCACGGCCAAACCGCCGGCCTGATCCGGGCATTTTCGGAAGGAGCCCGCGCCGCCGGACACGTCGTTTACGAGTTTTCCCTGAACGACATGAACATCCGCGGCTGTACGGGATGCCTGAAGGCAGGGAAAAATCCCCTCAGTCCCTGCAGGCAGAAGGACGACATGGAACGGATATATTCCGTGTTTGCCGCCTGCCACGTCGTGGTGTTCGCCTCTCCCGTGTATTTCTGGACCATCTCCGGCCCTCTGAAAACCGCGGCCGACCGTCTGTACGCGGAGCTGGAATGCCTGGGCTACGCAAGATTCGCCAGGGAAAGCGTGCTTCTCATGACGGCCGGAGGATCCGACTATTCGCAGGCCGTCGCCTGGTACCGCAACTATGAGCGCAATCTCGGATGGAGGAACCGGGGAGAAATCCTCGGAAGCGGCAAGACGGAAGCCGCCCGCAGACTCGGGGCTTCCCTGTAACATACCAGCAAGACAAGGATTATCCATGAACAGAACGTTATTCGTCATTGGTGCAGGAAAGGGCCTGGGCAACGCCGTTGCCCGAAAGTTTGCAGCACAGGGGTTTAGCGCAATTCTGATGTGCCGCAGCTCGGAACATCTGGCAGAATACAGAGACACCATGCGGGCTGAGGGACTCGAGGTGGAAGCACAGACCATCAATGCCGCCGATCAGAACACACTGGCCGCCTCCCTGCATCAGGCCATGCAGATATACGGCGTGCCAGATGTCCTGTTCTACAATGTCGGTACGACGACGGCAGACAGCGAGTTGCCCGGGGGACTGAACGCAAACATTCTGCGGCAGCGCTTTGAGGGCGACGTTCTCGGGGCCTGGACCTGCATGAAGGAGATATGCGGCGACGAGTTCCGTCAAAGGAAAGGAGCCGTACTCGTGACCGGCGGAGGGCTGTCCCTGTACCCCAGCGCCGACTATCTTCCGCTTTCCATGGACAAGGCCGCACTGCGCGCCATGGTACTGGCCCTGCATCCCGTTTTTCGGGAACAGGGCATGTTCCTCGGCTCGGTTCAGGTGTGCGGACTCATCGGCGGATCGGAAAAATACATGCCGGAAAAAATCGCGGAACGATTCTGGCACCTGTATGAATCCCGCGCAGAAGCGGAAATCGTTTATTAGACAACACGCCGCTCGAGCCACACCACCGCCCGTCCGCCTCGGACACGCAGTACGGACTCATGACTTTCCCTTCCGGAGTCTGCGCCTTACGCCGGAAGGGAATGCCGGCTGCCGGAGGCCGTCGGCCGGGCTCCTCACGTCGCCCGAGTCCCCGAGCGTTGAGACCACTCCTTCCGGTCTGCTTTTGCAGCCCTGCCCTCGGTGGGCACTACAACCTGTCCGAAAATCCCTTCCTTTTACACTCCTGTCCGGCGCAGGCCGGGCAGGAGTCGGCCACCGCAGGTGAGTCCGCAAGGACGCACCTGCACGGCGTCTGTCGCCAAAACAGCACCAGCCAGGCACTCCCAAACCTCGCAGCCGCTACGCTTAACGCCCTCTTCGGCAACGAGCCGGGCAGATGCTCTCCCGTCCGCCGAGGGCGAAGCCTTCGGCGGAATCAGGGGGGCCGGGGGGAATTATTTCCCCCGGCGGGGTCCGGGGCAGCGCCCCGAATGCTCAGGCCAGGTCCCCTCCTATTCCTCTTTCTTATCCCTCTATTAAACGCAAAGGGGCGACTCCGCGAAGGAGTCGCCCCGAGAGTTCATCCAAGGTCAGGTCGTCAGATGAGCCAGCCCATGGGGATAAGGGACAGCTTGGGGAAGACCGTCAGCAGGAGCAGCATGATGATTTCCACAAGCAGGAAGGGAAGCAGGTTCTTGACCAGGGCCGGCAGCTTGAGGTTGCCGATGCCGCACACCACATAGAGAACCGTGCCGACGGGAGGCGTGATGACGCCGATGCCGAGGTTCAGGATGAAGATGAGGCCGAAATGGTAAGGATCAATACCGGCGTCCAGAATCAGCGGATAGAACACAGGCGCAAAGATGAGGACGTTGGGGGTGAGGTCCATGACCATGCCGATCAGGAACAGGAACACGTTGATGAGCAGCAGCAGGATGATCGGAGAATCCTTGAACGGCGAGAACAGGGAAATGATCTGCTGCGGGATGTCGGCGAGAGTGATGAAGTAGCCGATGGCGGTGGCGGTGGCCACGATCATCATAACGGCGGCGGTGGTACGGGCGGAAGAGGCGCTGACCTTGAGCAGATCCTTGAGGCCGATTTCACGGTACCAGAGCAGGCACACCAGAATGGCGTACACGGCGGCGAAGGCACCGCCTTCGGTGGGAGTGAACACGCCGAAACGGATGCCGCCGAGCAGGAGCACGGGCATCATGAAGGCAGGCGTGGCGTCGATGAGAATCTTCTTCTTCTCTTCGCGGGTGAACTTGATGGTTTCATGGTAGCCGTCCAGACGAACGATGACGAACCACATGATCATCAGGGCCAGACCGATGAAGAGACCGGGGAACAGGCCTATCATGAACAGCTTGGTGATGGACAGGCCGCTCACGCAGGAGCCCAGGATGATGAAGTTGGTGCTGGGGGGGATGATGGGTCCGAGGATGGCGCCGGAAGAAATGATGGCGCCCGCGCGGCCGGGACGATAGCCGACCTGCTTCATCATGGGCAGGAGCAGACCGCCGAGGGCGGCGGCTTCACCGACGGAGCTGCCCATGAGGCCGGCGAAGATGACGGAAGCCACGATGGCGGCATAGCCGAGACCGCCGCGCACGCCGCCGATGAGAAGCTGGGCGAACTGCACGACGCGTTTCGACAGGCCGCCGGCAGCCATGATTTCACCGGCGAAGACGAAGAAGGGTATGGCCATCAGCGGATAGTTGTTGGCGCCGTCGAGCATGCAGGATGCGATGGTCATGGGATCCCACATGTCCGCGTGGAACATGAGCACCATGGCGCAGAGCACGAGCACCATGGCGATCGGGATGCCGAAGCACAGGAACACAAAGAGAGATCCAAGAAAAAGAAACAGTTCCATACTCTCTCCTTAGTGCTGAAGCTCGGACAGGTCCATACCCTCGCTCTTTTTGAACTCGGAGGCGGGAGTACGAATGACGGTGATCAGGTCACGCAGCTGCAGCACGATGGCGGCAGCGGCCATGATGGGGAGCGTGGCGTTGATGATGGACATATTGACGTAGGTGGCGATGGCGTAGGTGTCGAGGGTCATCATCACATAGGCGATGCCGCCCTGAAGCAGCACGGCGAGCGCGGCGATGGACAGCAGTATGGCGATGATGTTCACCACCTTGCGGCAGTTGCCCTGCAGAAGATCAACGACCATTTCCACGGCGATGTGCTTTTTGCGGTAAAAAGCTTCGATGGCGCCGAAGAAAGTAATATAGATGAAGAGGAAGCGCGCCCACTCTTCGCTCGGCGGATAGCCGGAGTTGAAGCAGTAGCGCAGCACGGCATTAAGGAACACCAGTCCAATCATGCCGAGAAAGATGCAGGCGCAGAAAATCTGGAACGCCACTGCACCGGCCTGATTGGCCTTGTTCTTGGCACTGGAAGAAGATTCACTCATAGAGACCTCAGAGAACCAGCCAGAGATTCAGAGAAAAAAAGGGAGCCTGCCTCAAGACAGGCTCCCGGTTCACAGGCAAAGACTACTTGAAGCTAGCGGCCTTGTCGAAGATGGCCTGAGCGTTGGGCACGTAGGTCACTTCGTTGGAAGAATCAGTGAACATGGTCCAGGTGCGCTTTGCAGCGTCGGTCATGAAGTCCTTCATGGCCTGAGTGGGTTCGGAAACGGTGCCGCCGTGGCTTTCGATTTCGGCGATGGACTTCTTGTCCATATCCTGCACGAGCTTCCACACGTCTTCAGCGGCCATCTTGGCGGCTTCGTTGAACCAGGCCTTGTCCTGATCAGGCAGGGACTGATAGAGCTTTTCGTTGATGAAGAGGCTGTGGATGACGAGGATGTGGCCGGTCAGAGTGATCTGGGGGCACTTTTCGTAGACCTTGGTGGAGGTGATGTCGGACAGGGGGCTGTCGCCGCCGTCGATGACGCCCTGGTCAACGGAGCTCATGACTTCGGCGAAGGGCATGGCCTGGCCGTTGATGCCGCATTCCTTGGCGAAGGTGGTATACAGGGTGATGTTCGGCACGCGGAGCTTGAGGCCCTTGATGTCGTCAATGCTGTGCACGGGCTTCTTGGTGTAGAAGTGACGGAAGCCGAGAGGGAACATATTGAGGGTGCGGAGGCCGGACTTTTCGGTGAAGCCGTCGGTGAGGAGGTCGAAGACACCGCCGTTGATGGCCTTGTAGGCATGCTCATAGCTGTCGTACAGCATGGGGGTTTCCATCATGGCCATGGCAGGATGGAAGGAGGCCACCTGGGTGCCGGTAGCACACATTTCGATGGTACCGCGACGGGTATCGGCGATGTACTTGTCTTCCTTGCCGAGGGAGCTGTTGGGGTAAACCTTTACCTTGTACTTGCCATTGGAGAGCTTTTCAAGATATTCGCCGAACTTGTGCATGCCGATGGTTTCGGGCTCACCTTCGGCCTTCATGCCGGCGATCTTGATGACTTTGGCGGCCTGGGCGGTGCCGACCATGGCCGTGGCACCGATCATCAGACCCATGATCAGGGAAAGAGCAACAAAGCGTTTCATAAGTCCTCCTCAGAACTTGTTCAGGTATGCCGCCTTGGCATACGCGTTGCGGCACCCCCGCGAACCAACGGGAATGTCATGCTCGCAGCCGGGTATTCGTGTATGCGAGTATGTCTTTCGTGTACTATACTTCCGGCGTTTAATCAATACAAAGCACGGACTTTTTTATCCCTGTACGGAAGAAGCGCTTTTTGCTTCGGCGGCGGAGGCGTCGCCTTCAAAGGTAATGGAGGGCAGTTGCTGAACGGTTTTGCGGCCGGGACGGCACAGCTTCATCATGGCGTTGAGGTAATCGCGACGCTTGTCGAGATAGAAGGCCAGAGGCTGCGAAAAGTTCCGTCCCACAAGGCCGTCCACAAAAAGCTGGCTTATGTCGCGCTCGCGCAGAAGCACGAGCTGGGAGCGGGCGAACACGGTTCTGTCTGCCTGGCTCATGTTTCTGACCATGCGGCGGAAGGCGTCCTGGGCGCGGGGCTGATAGAACCAGAAGTACATGAGGTCGAGAGCGTTGATGATGAGGGAAAGCTCAAGCTTTCTGGCCTCGCCGGAAAGCTCGTCGACGCGGCCTTCGGAGCGGGCGAGCTTGATGAGAATGTCCTCTTCGGGGAAGAGAAGTTCAAGACGCGTATAGCAGGCGAACACGCGGGCGATCTTGCCGTCGTAGTCCCAGCGGCGCATGCGGCGGTTGTTCTGGCTGTCGGCGTAGCCTTCGATGACGGCGGCCACGGTGTCGGAAGCGAGCTTGGAGATGATGGCCGCACTCGGCACGGAATAGAAGAGCGGGTCTTCCACGCCGCACAAAAGCAGAATGGCCACGAAGGCCTGGTTGTACCAGGACGACACGGGAATGGCGAGAGCGCTGCGGAAGAGGTTGCCTATGGCGGCCTCGCGCGGGAAGCCTCTGTAGATGTTGTGGGTGCAGATGTAGATGGCGTTCACGAAGTTGAGCACGGCGAAGACGATGCCGGGATGCTCGCGCACGCTGAGCCCGCACAGATCCTCGAGCAGCCACACGCGGACGATGACCTCAAGGAGCGCGACGGAAATGCCGGTATACATGAGCGAATCGCAGATGCGGCTTATGCTCACGTGATCCTTCCAGCGCAGCAATGTGGTGCGCGTGGTGCCGTTGCCGGCCACGACCATCTGAATGATGTTGCGGATGCCGGTGATGCCGAACCATATGAAGGTGCCGAACCAGGCAAGGAACCACCAATCCTGGGTATAAAGGAAGGATGCCACCGAAGGAATGAAGCCGGCAAGCACCTTGATCCAGTTGGTCACGGTGGTGCTCAGGTAGGCGGAACCGGGCTTTTCCTCCTTCTGAGGCTGCTTTTCTTCCAGAAGCGCGTTGGCCGGAGGCGTGTTGATGCCGCCGAGGCTCACCACGTTGCCGGAGCGGGTGATTTCGCTGTTGTCGTCGGGCAGCCAGGCGCGGTTTCTGGCCTGCAGGAAGTGCCGGAAGCCGGGAATGTGCCGGATGGCGCGCGTGAAGGCGGAAACGCTTTCGCTGTCGTCCTCGTAGCTCACGCGCTCCTCGATGCGGGTATGCACGGGAATTTCGCCCACATAGCGGCTGTTTTCGCGCAGGGTCTTCTTGGCGCGGGAAGGCAGGGTTTCGGCGTAGACGAAGCCCATGCCGAAGGAACGGCCGTTATTGTCGCGCACGGAATTCGAGCCTATGCGGCTCTTCAGGGGGTTCTTGCGGTAGTATTCCCAGAGCGTGGGAATGTTGCTCTGAATGCTGCGGAACTTCTCCGCCCTTTCGGTTTCGCCCTGCGCCTCGAGGCTGTCGAGGATTTCATGCACCATCTGCTTGATGCGGGGACCGCGGCCTTCGTTGAGCACGGTCTGCAGCTCGTTGATGGCGGGCAGGTCGTTGAGAAGGCCTTCGTGCCAGTCCTTGAGGTTGAAGAGCTCAAGATGGGTGATGCAGCAGTCGCAGTCGTAGAGCAGCTCAAGCACGTCGCGCACATTGAGACCGGCGAGATTCAGGATGAGACGGTAGCCGGTGTGCATGGTGGAAAGCTCCTCCACCATCTCGGCGGGCGAGCGCGTGAGCATGACGGGAAGATCCTTCTCGTCCGAACCTATGACGGGCAGATCCGAGCCTTCGAGCCAGTCTTTCGCAATGACAGCGCTGGTCAGGTTTTCGAGCTCGAGAATCTCGCGCTCGGCGGCGCCGTCCTCGTCGTCACCGGCGGCCACGCGTTCTTTGAGGGCGCGGGCGCGCTCTTTGGCAAAGGGCAGCACATGGCCGTGCATGCACTCGGCAAGATGCTCGAAGGAAGGCTGACCGAGGCCCACGCAGGCCATGAGGCGTCCGGGTCTGATTTCGGGAATCTCGGTGCCCCACGCCCGGGAAAGTTCAAGACGCCTGCCCGCGTTCCAGCGGTCGAGCGCCTCAAGGGTTCTTGCCTTGCGCCACTCCACGGCGGCGCGGCCCTGCTCGGTGAGGGCGCGCATCTTGTCCGACTCCAGAAATTCCAGAAAGTCGCCGGACGCGCTGAAGCCTCTGGGCACCCACACCATGCTCACGTAGCGGCCGCGGAAGGGACAGCGCACCTCGAGACCCACGCGCACATGGATGCCCATGATGGCCGCGGCGTCCAGAATTTCTCTTGCGGCCGCATAGTCTATGTAGTTGGAGTACACCACGGTCAGGTAGCGCAGGCCCTTGATCCATGCGTCCATGATGAGATGCGTGGGGGTCTTGCGTCCGCGCGAATGGGCGTCGTACACGTGGTCGTCAAAGGAGAGCTGGTTCCACTCTTCCGGCATTTCCGGCAGATGATAGCGCGCAAGCATCTTGCGCACCACGCGCGGGGTGCCCTGGGCCGCCTTGCGGAAGTCGTGCGCAAGCTTGAGCTGCGTAAGCGGAGAGTCCTGCGCGCGCACGAGATCCTTCATGATCTGAAGAAGCACGCGGGCCGTGTTGCGGCGCAGCATGGAATGGGCGCTGCTCATCACCTCGTCGTAAAGGGCCTGAAGCGCCATGATGCGGTCGTCGGCCTGCCCCACTTCCAGATTGGTGAGCAGGTTGATGACGGCGTAGGCCACCCTCGACACGCGGGAAATGACCAGTCCCTTGATGCCGTGGGGATGCAGGTTGGCGTCGAACACTCGGCTCTGAGCCTTGTCCGGACATTCCAGTATCCTGTTGACCATGGTCAGGATCTCCCGATCCTGCCTGTCAAAATAAAAACTTACCGACATTCTGTGCCTCTTTCCCCGGTTATCGCTGTCGCGGACATCCGCGTTTTCTTCTCTCCGGCGCAGCCCCGCAGGGCGGACCGGCAGATACGCCGCACCCAAAAGCCCTTCCGGCCCGTGCGGCACGCCTGTTCAGTCATGAAGCACCATGCCCCCGAAAAAAGATATTTTCAAGGTCGAGCCGCTCTTGTGCTTCGAAAAAACTCGCTTTTTCTTGGAGGAACGATTCCAGGAGGCCGCCTTTGCGACCTTTTGGTCCCTTTGCAAAAAACAAACGGCTTCAAGTTGTTCAGTGTAGTCTTTGTTACGCCAATGTGTCAATAGTGTTTTTTTTCACGAAACGGATGCCCGCAGGTTTCTTTTTTCTTGCCGAAGGCTGCCGCCTGCCCTTATACTTCGGGCACTTCCACGCAGGATCGCCCATGAACAGAGCAGACAGTCGAAAAAAGAATCTTCTGGAGTTTCTCAACAAGCGCGGCTACGCCACCATCGAGGAACTGGCCCAGCACTTTGCCGTCACGCCGCAGACCATGCGCCGCGACATCAATCAGCTTGCCGACGAGGGACGGGTGCAGCGCTTTCACGGCGGCGTAGGCATGCCGCTCAGCACCGAGAACATCATTTACGATCAGCGCAAGCTGCTCTTCACCGAGGAGAAGCGGCGCATAGCCGAGCTTGTGGCGCAGCACGTGCCGGACGGGGCCTCGCTGTGCATCAACATAGGCACCACGACGGAGGCGGTGGCCTTTGCGCTGCTTGAACGCAAGAATCTGCGCATACTCACCAACAATCTCAACGTGGCGCGCATCTGCGCGGGCAATCCTTCCTTTGAGGTCATCATTGCGGGGGGGACGGTGCGCTCGCACGACCTTGGGGTCATCGGCCCGGAAACCGAGCACTTCATCCGGGAATTCCGCATGGATTTCGGCATCGTCGGCATATCCGGCATCGACGAGGAAGGCAATCTCCTCGACTACGACTATCGGGAAGTGTCGGTGGCGCGCGCCATCATCGAGCATTCGCGCCGCGTGTTTCTGGCCTGCGACAGATCCAAGTTCGGCCGTCCGGCCATGGTGCGTGCGGGACACATACGTCAGCTTGACGCCATTTTTTCCAACGGTCCGCTTCCCACGCGCTGGCAGGCACTGATTGAGGAAGCAGGCACGCAGCTCCATCTTGCCTGAGGGCTGCATGGCGGGCGTCGACAAGGTCTCCGGCCGAAGTCAGGTCGTTCTGTTTGCGCTGCTCACCGCCGCGTGCGTGGCCGGCGATGCCATGCTGTACGTCACGCTGCCCGTGCACTGGCGAGAAGCGGGCCTCGACTCTCTGTGGGAAGTGGGGCTCGTGCTTTCTCTCAACCGGCTGGCAAGGCTTCCGCTCAATCCGGTCATCGGCTGGGTCTACTCACGGGTGAACACGAAAATCTGCGCCGTCGTCGCGGCCGCGCTTTCCGTGCTCATATGCGCGGGATACGCCTGTGCCGGTTCGCTTGCGGCGTGGGCGGCACTGCGCGTGCTGTGGGGGCTCTGCTGGTCGCTGCTCAAGCTCGGCGGCCTGTTCACCGTCATGGAGGCGGCGGGGAAAAACGACCGGGGATATTTCATCGGACTCTACACGGGCACGTACCGCCTCGGCAATCTGGCGGGAATGCTCGGCGGCGGCATTCTGGCCGACATGGCGGGCCTTCGCTGCGCGTTCTGGGCGGGTGCGGCAACGGCGGCGCTGGCCCTTCCCATGGCGCTGTTTCTGCTGCGCGGCGTACGGCCTTCCGCAGGCGCTGCGCCGGACGCTCCCCGCCTTTCCATGCTTTCACTGCTCCGCTCACGGGAGCTTTTCTGGGTGCTCTTCACCTGTCTTGCGGTCACGCTCATCATCGAGGGCTTTTTCATGTCCACGCTCTCGGCGCTCATGGTCCATCGCTGGGGCGACGCCGTCACCGTGCTCGGCATAAGCGTCGGCTGCGCCACGGCGGCGGGCTTCGTGCAGTCGCTGCGGTGGGGCTGGGATCCTCTGCTCTCCCCTCTCGTGGGACGTCTCTCCGACGGCAGATTCGGCCGCGTGCCTCTGTTCGCCGGAGGCTGCTGGACTGCCGCCGTGCTCCTTGTCCTTCTGCTTCTGCCGCTCTCTCTTGTGCCGTGGCTTGCGCTTCTCATTGCGGTGGAAGTCTGCTGCACGGCCATGACCACGCTTTCCGACGCCCTTGCCACAGACGTGGCCTCGCGCAGCCGGCCGGTATTCGTCATCACGGCCTACACGCTTGCCTTGGATCTCGGGGCGGCGCTCGGGCCGCTCGGCGGATTTTTCATCATTGCCCGGTGGGGCATGGAGGCGGCCTATGCGACTGCCGCCCTGCTGCTCGCTCTTTTCGCCCTTCGCTGGAGCTTCCGGCCGCCTTTAAAAAAATAGCCGCCCGAGTACCTGCCGTCAGTCCCGGACACGCCGTACGGTCGCAAGGCTTGCACGGCGGTCATTTCATTTAACGCCGCGAGTGAATCGCGACTATTCATGACCACCGGCCGGGCGACAGTTTACTTCTCCCGAGTACCGCAACCTCCCGTTTGCTCTGGACACACTGTACGGACGCGGAGCTTGCACGGCGGTCATTTCGCTTGACGGCGGAAGTGAATTCCGCCTTGCTCATGACCACCGGCCGGGCTCCTGACGTCGCCCGGGGCCCCAGAGCGTTGATAAAAAGCTAAAAGGCATCAACGAGGGGCAGTACGAACTTTAAAAACGACTGTTTGTGCTCAACGAAGGTTTCCCGGAGCGTTGACCCGGCGCAATCCCTTAACCAGGCGCACTCCCTTAACCATCTGGAAATCTTTTCCAATCACACCGATGTTGCCGCGCAGCGGAAACATCGGTCGGCAGCCGCAGGCGGGCGCAGCCGCGCACGCCTGCACTGAGTGTGCAGCCCGAAACGTGCCCGCCAAGCATTCCGGCCTTTGCGTTACGCCCTCTGCCCTGCCCGCCTTTTCAAGGCCCGACATCCGGCGTCCGCACGATCCCCGCCGCGCGGCAAAGCCGCAAGGCAACCATGGGGGCCCGGGGGAGATTATCTCCCCCGGCGGGGCCAGGGGCAGCGCCCCTGTGCCTTTACCTCCCCCCCGGCGGGGCGGGGGCAGCGCCCCTGTGCCTTTACCTCCCCCCCGGCGGGGCGGGGGCAGCGCTGGGCGTTTCTAGGCGTCCTGCCTTTTCTCCCTTTCTGCGGCGTCGCGTTCCAGCATGGCGAGGCGGATGAAGCCCTCGCCGAACTCGCGGAACATACCGCGGGCGTCGGCGTGGCGCAGGGGGGCGTGGACGCGGTTGACGCTGGCCTGCCTTACGAACTCCCAGGGTCTGCCGATGCGGGCGATGTTGTTTTCGCGGCTCCAGGCGGCCCTGTCGTAGGGGATGTAGACATTGAGCCAGCGGCGCACGCCGGGCAGGAAGACAGGCCCGCGCAGGCCCACGGGGTCGAGGGTGACGAGGGCGTCGACGGTGACGTGCGGGCAGGCGGGAACGACGTCGCGGGCGAGGGAGCTTGCGCCCCAGCTGTGTCCCGTGAGCATCACCCTGCGCGAAAGCGCGCCGTAACGGCGCAGGAGACGGCGGGCGGAGGAAATCTCGTCGTATTCGCGGTAGTACAGATCAAAATCCGGGCCGAGCAGCGCGGCAAGCTCAGGCATGAGCGCATAGGCCCTGCCGAAGAACGCGTCGGTAAAGCCTCCCATGACCAGGCAGAAGTTGCCGAGCGCGTCGTCCGGGTCGTCGTCCAGCCTGCGGAGGAACGCCTTTTCCTCGCGCGAGGAGCGCACGGGAGATGCCATGCCCCACGCTCTGAGCAGACGTTCGGGATTCCTTTTCCAGCGCCGGGAAAGCACAACAGCCATGTTCCATTCCTCACTCTTCCGGCAGCGCCGGGTCAGGGTCGACGTTCGGGACGGACGCAATCTTGAAAGACGCGCCCTTCCTCACGGACAACAAACGCCGGATCATCTCAACGGCACAGATAGCGCACGACGAGGGCGCCTTTAAGTATTTTCCTCCGAAGAGGCGGAGAAAGGCGTCCGAAGCAGGCCGACGCCACAGGCGCGCCGCTTTCCCGGGGAGCACGGGGAACTTCCCGAACCGGTCCCGGAGCTCTGCAATCCTCTACACGCGCAGCATGTCCTGCGGCAGAACGGCGGGGGCCTCGCCGGACTTCGGCGCTTCCGCGTTCAGGCACACGCCCTGCCAGTGCTGCGCCACGTCCACGAAGTTCTGCAGCCACGAAACGACGCTGGAGCCGTCGAGCATGCGCATGGACATGACGCCCTGAAGCGTGACGCCGGTATCCTCGCGGGCGGCCAGCGTAAAGCCCTGCGTGCCGCGGAAGAAGGTATTGGCGTCAAGAAGCGCGGCAAAAAGCCCGCTGCGCCCGCTTTCCGGCAGAGGCGCCACCACGGTGAACATCATGACGGCATCCGCCCCCGGCAGATACCGGAGACTCACTTCAAAGTCGTCGATGACGAGCAGGCAGGAAGGATCGTCCTCGCGCACGGTGATTTCCGGCAGGCCCAGCACGGGCGCCAGCGAGGCAAGCAGAGAGGCAAAGGCGTGAGACATGATCATATCCTCAACATGACACAGGTGGTTGAACGAAAAACGCAGACGGAACGCCCCATTCAGACAGAAGGCCGGGAAAACGCGCCTGCTCCCGGGCCTCGGCCTGCCCTGTCGTTCGCCGTTCCGGGCTGAGGAAAAGACAGCCCTTCCCGGCAGGCGGAATCATGGACGCAGAGCAGGCAAAGCGCCCTTTCGCCTGCGGCGCGGCCCGCTCCGACGCCGTGCCGGAACGGGCCGGAACGACTAGCCTTCGGCAGGCTGCGGAGCTCTGGCCTGCATGCGGCAGGCGACAAGGCGGCTGCTGCCGTCGGGCATGACGGCATAGGTGTAATCCATGTCCAGCGGCGAGGCTTCGGGCTTGAAAAAGCGCATGGTCACGCTGCCGTCGGCCTGACGGCGCACGTCGATGTCCAGCGGGGAGTGTTCTATTTCAAAGTATCCGACCATGGCGCTGTTGGACCGCACGAGGAACGCGCCGCTCTGTCCCATGCTCAGGATGACCTGCCGGGCCTGCGCTTCGTTGTCGCCGCAAAGACGCCGCGCCCAGTCGGCCAGACGATGACTCATGGACGAAGGATGGCCTCCTTTGTAGGCCGCCTTGTCCTCTTCCGTCATGCCGGTGGTATCCTGGATGCGCACGGTCTCCACCGCGCCTCCGGCATCGCCGAAGCTGATGACCGGCTCATATCCGGGCAGGGCGTTGAACGTGCCGCGACGGGGGAGGTCCGTGGCAAGGGAGGCTTCCACCTCTTCCATGGAGCCGAGATTCTGCACGGGCGTGAGCACGGGCACGTTCACGAAGTCTCCCGTGGTGAGCACGGTGGGGCCGCGCAGGCTTTCCAGCGCCTTTTCCAGAGATATGCCCGAGGCAAGCGAGGTCATGCCCTCGGCGGCGGCCCCGACATAATCCGGCTTCATCTGCTGGAACATCTCAGCAAGCCTGCCGAACGCGGCATCGCAAAACTTGCGGCAGGTCACATTCTTGAGCTCGTCGGGCAAAGGCTCGTGAAAGCAGCCCTGCCAGATCGTTTCGCTCGTGAGCAGGCCCTCGGGCTGCAAGGCGCGCATCTCGGCGAGCCTCTGCGTTGCAAGCGCCCCCATGCCCATGCCGCCATGAATGGCGAGCTGTTCGGCGAGCATGGCCAGATCCGCGGCGTTTTCCGGCGAGGCCCAGACCATCATGTCCCGGGCGACGTCCGACACGTTCACGCTTTTGCCGCAGGCAAAGGCAAAATTCTTCAGCTCCGGCAGAGAGCCGTCGGCCACGGCCCGGGCCACGGCCTGCGCGTCGAAGGGCTTTGACGCATCCGCCGCCGTCCGGGCCCCATGCATGACCGCCATGTTCACGAGCCTGCCAAGCTGCCTTTTCTGCTCGCCGTCGAGTCCCAGCCTTGCGGCGCAGGCGTCCACGGACCGGCCTGCGTCATCGGCAAGAAAGCGCCGTGCCTGCACGGCGTTCCAGGCCTGCTTCATGGCGGGAAGCGCGGCGTCCTTCACCATGTCGGCAAGAAGCGCATAGGAGAGCAGCTTCCCGTTCTCCTGACCTGCGGCGCGAAGCAGGGCTTCACCGAAAAGATTTTTGAGCTGCTGACGGTCGGCGGGATCCACGGCGTGGGAGGCGCAGAACGCGTCAAAGGCCGTGTCGAGATTGCGGGTGTCGCCCGCGCCGTCGTTGGCCAGCACGAAATGACGCGCCATGTCCTCGTTGATGCGGCCGAGCCCTTCGTGCATGGCGGCGGCGTCGGCCAGAATGTCGCGCGCAGCCCGTGCGCTGAGCGGCCTGCCCTCCTGCCGGAAGGCCCGCATGCGCGGCGCAAGGGCGTCGGCCACGGTGTCGCCGTACTGCTGGCGCACGGCGGCAAAAAGCACGTTGCCCGCGTGCCGGTTGGTGCTCTTGAGCGTAAAGAACGTTCCTATTTTGCCCTGTGTCTTGAAGCCGCCATCCTTCACGACGATGCTCGTATCGTCGCTCATGTGCGTGGCGAGATGCACAAGGTTGCCGAACGTCAGGCTGATGGGTCTGCTCATGATGCCTCCGGGTACTGTTTGATCCGCTTTGCGACATCGTCACGCCTTCCGCGCCTTCCCGCGGAACGCCATGTTTTCAGAATGACATGGAACGCCCGCAGGCGCAAGGCGACAAAAGCC
The DNA here is from genome assembly GCA_037230945.1 of bacterium. Classification (GTDB taxonomy): domain Bacteria; phylum Desulfobacterota; class Desulfovibrionia; order Desulfovibrionales; family Desulfovibrionaceae; genus Mailhella. The sequence goes on along the minus strand of JAXUUT010000074.1, from coordinate 19,174 downwards.
GCCGATGCGACGAAAATCTCCTGTCATCCGTCATGCAAAAAGCGTGCCGCACAGGCATTTACGGCAAAACTGCCCTCTCGGCCTCCACCCGGGGGAGCAACGGACGCCAAAGCGCCAACGCCGATGTCATTTCTGCAAAACAGGCGAAAACAACGTTGCCTCAGTGCGTCCGCATGACAACGTTCCGGTCGTCTCGTTCAACGGCCCCTTTCGGCCTGACCGCCTCGGCGCTCGCGGCAGAAACTCCGCAGAGTCCGCCGGCCTCTCCGAAACACGCATGGAGCAGGCCGCCGTCCGCGCATGCCTTCCGGCTATGCCCGCCATGCAGAAGAAGCATTTGCCTTCCGCCGCGCTCCCCATCATATAATAGGGAGCAGCCGGTTCTGCGCCGCCGCACGAACGCCGCCCCTGCCCCGGCTCCGCAAATCCCCGCGCAGGGCGCGCTGCCGTTCGGAACGACCGCGCAGCCATCCCACGCCGGACGCGTCCGACAAATCTTTTTCAGGAGGCATACGTCATGAAAACCGTTCTTACCGCCCTCTGCTCCCTCGCCGTGCTCGCCCTGTCCTTCGTTCCCGCAACCGCGGAGGAACAAAGCACCCTGCGCCTCACCGTCAACGGAAGCGAGCTGTCCGCCATGCTGGAAGACTCGCCCGCCGCGCGCGACTTTCGCGCCATGCTGCCGCTTACGCTGAAGATACGCGATTTCAACGGCACGGAAAAAATCAGCGACCTTCCCGAACGCCTCTCCGAAAAGGATGCGCCGGAAGGCGTGACGCCCGAGGCGGGAGATCTCGCCTACTACGCGCCGTGGGGCAACCTTGCCGTGTTCTACCGGGACTTTTCCTGGTCGCGGGGGCTCATTCGCCTCGGCCATGTCACCTCGGACATGACGCCGCTGGCACGCGCCAAGAACGGCGACACGCTCACCATTGAGGCGGTCGACTGAGCAGTCACGCCGCCGGACGCACGCGCGCCTTCTCCGGGCGTTCTCTGCCCGGCCGGACAAAAAACGCCTTTCCTATGCGGCAAATTTCCAGCGATGGGACGCGACGCGTCCGTCGGGAGAGGCCGGAGCCCACGGGAACAGGGACTGCCCGGCCTTCAAGCGCGGTGCAAGATGGGCGCGCACGACCGCAAGACCTTCGTCCGTGACGATGCGGAAACGCCCTGCGGACTGCGGACTCAGGGCCGCGGAACACAGCTCCTGCGCCTCTCCGACGAACGCCGCGCCGTTGAGGTACTGCCGCCCCACGCGCCACCGGCTGATGCGAAGGCTGCCGTAGCCGCTCTGCACGCCGCGCCAGCCGGGCCTGATGAACAGACGCTCCTCCCGGCCCTGACTCGTGATTTCCGCAAGCTGCACGAAACCGCGGCTCACGCCCACGCACAAAAAAAGCCGCTCCTCGGCGGGCAGCTCCTCAAGTCTGCTGTTTTGATCCATGACCCGCACGGAAGGCAGCGCCTTCAGCACCCGCCCGGAAAGCGCCACCACGACGCCCGGGGCAAAATCTTTCCTTTTCATGCATTTTCTCCTGTCATGTCTTTATTTCCTGTTTTTTTTCATGTCATGCGTCCATGACTTCAAGCAATTTTTCTTCGTCATGAAACGACAGTCATTATTTATGGCAAGAATAATGCATGAACAGTAAAAGTCAATGCATGAACGTCTTTTTCATTCCCTTCTGTTCACGCAGCGCTGCTCCCCATAAGAGGCCTGCTGCCCGCACGCCGCAGGCTTTTACCGTCGAGCCGTCGCACTGATCCTCCCGGTCGCCCGGCAGAAACCTCACGCCGAAGCCAGGCGGGGACAATGCCGACCGCACCGGCCAGGCGAGATCCTCACACCATGGCGGAAAAGAGAAACAGCGCGTGCATGGCGGCAACGAGGACCACAAAGGCCTTCTCCGCGCTTTTGTCCGCGCCCATGCCCAGCCAGCTCAGGGAAAGGCCTCCGTGCGGGCACGCGTTCAGGCAGTCGCGGCACAGCGTGCAGGAAAGGCCCGGCCCTCCGGCGGCAAGGCGCGCCGCATCGAGCGCGCCGTAGCGGCAGACGCGCGTGCACGCGCCGCATGAGGTGCAGCGCGACGTCGTGCGCACGCGCCAGAAGGAAAGACGTCCGAGAAGACAGGCAAGAAGCCCCAGCGGACAAATGGTCGTGCAGTAGGCGGCCCAGCCCTTTTTCCGGCTGACGAAAAGCGCCGCGGGAATCATGACGAGGCCGAGCAGCGCTCCGCAGAGCGCCGCCGAAGACGACGGCACGTCGAAAAACGAAAGAAGCAGCGCCGCCGCGCCTGCCACGAGCAGGGAGAGAAGACGCCAGCGCAGGGGCCCGGGATGCCCTGCCGGCCTCGCTGCGGTGGCGGCCCAGGCGTCCCAGGAGCCGAAGTAGCACAGATGACTGCACCACGCGGCCCCGACGAGCAGCACCGACACCGCAAAAAGAAGCGGCATGAAGCCCGCCGTGCCGCGGTAAAGCATTCCGGCCACGATGACCCCGGGAACGGGAACGTGCATCTCGCCCGTCATGGCAAAGAGCGACCAGCCCGCCGCAGCCAGGGCGAACTGCGCGAAGAACACCAGGGAAAACAGACGCCACACCCGCAGCCTCGTGCGCGCCGCGGCCTTTCTGTCGGCAAGGCGGTCGCAGACGAACGCGGCCCAGAATCCGGCCACAAGGCCCTGCACCATGCCGAAGCCCGGAATGATCCTGTCCAGAAGCAGAAGATGCGGAGCAAAGCGCGCCACGGCAAAAAGCGGCACGGCCGCCAGAAGAAAGCTCGCCGCCTGCATATGCGCCCGCTCCCGCGAGCGGGAAAACCATGCGCGGCCCGGCCCCGTCCAGACAAGGATTGCGGCCGTCACCGTGAAGGCGGCCACGGCAAGCAGAATGACGACAAGGCGCATCCACGGCGCGCCCATGGCAAGCCGCACATGAACGAGCACCTCCGTCGTGCGCACCCATTCCCCGGCCAGAACCGTGAGCGCGGCAACGGACACATGCCGCATCCACGCCCGGCGTCCGAAGCAGACCAGCGCCCACAAAAGACACGCAACCGCGCTTCCCGCGCCGCCCGAGCGCCACAGGTGCGCGGCCCCCAGCACAAAGGCGGGCACAAGAAAAACGGGCACGAAAAAGGCGCGCGTTCCGCTGCGCCTTCTGTCGTCGTCCGGCGTCATCATGCTTCTTTCTCCTTTTTTCCGGGCCGAGCTTTCCGGCCCTTCGTTCATGGATCATGCGTGCGCTTTCCCGCAGGCACGAGAAAGAGTCCGGCATCGCAAAAGCGCGCGACTGCCCCGCACCGCTCAGCTCCGATGGCGACGCCTTCCGGGAGTGACGGTCCCGTGTTCCGCCTCCCCCTCAGGGACAAGACGGCGGAACAACCGGCAGCAAGGCCGCTTCCGAAGACGGTCTCCCGCCGGAACCTGAGCGCAGCGCTTCCGCATGCGGTCCCTGCAAGGCGCCCGCGCCGCAGGGAAAGCCGCGCCTTCCCCGGAGCCGCGCCCCTGCGCGCTGGCCTCTTCTCCTCATGCCCGGAAGATACGCGAAACCATGACGCCTCGTTCGCCCGGCTTTCCGCAGGTCTCGCCGTCGCAGAACGCACCGCTGCGGACCGCTCATGCGCCCCGAAGGTATGCGAAGCTCCGCAGCTTTGCCGTGACCGTCGTCATGCTTCCCTGCATGAGCAAAACTTTTCTGCGCTTCCCTGGAAAGTTTCCGTCAATTGTGATTTAAATCACAGTTATTTTCTTTTGCGCCATGTATGACTGAGGGGCCGTGTTTTTTCATAACCGAGGGAGGAGAACGATGAAAGCATCAAGACACGGTCCATGGAAAATGCTGCTTGCGGGCACGGTGCTGGGAGCGGCGCTGGTGCTTCTGGCGGCTGCCGGAATGCAGTATTCCGACACGAGGCCCTTCTGTTCCACCTGTCACGTCATGCGCGAGGCCGCGCTCACGCACAGCCGCTCGCCCCACGCGGATCTGACGTGCAACGAATGTCATGCGCCCCACAATCTGCTCGCGAAGCTGCCCTTCAAGGCACAGGAAGGGCTGCGCGACTTCGTGGCCAACCTTCAGGGGAAGGAGGCACCGATTCTCGCGCGGCTGGAAACCAGAGACGTGGTCAACGCCAACTGTCGCGCCTGCCACAGGGTCGCCAACGAGGACGTCATGATGGCGAAACCCTACTGCGTGGACTGCCACCGCGCCATGGCGCATCAGATGAAAACCCCCGTCAGCTTCAGGGAGGCGGCAGATGAATAAGATGAACATGATCATGACAGGCGCGGTGCTGGCCTGCTGTCTCATCAGCGCAGGCTGTCAGGACGACACCTATGAGGTGAAGACCCCGGTCTACCAGAGCGGTCTTCCGGCGAACACGCTGGACGCCTCCAAATTTGAAAAGGCGTTCCCGCTCCAGTACGCCTCGTACCGGCAGAACGACGAAAGTTCCGTGATGACGGAGTACAAGGGCTCGGTGAACTACCGCAAGAACGACAACGTGAATCCGCTGCCCAAGGGCTTCCGTGCGGGACAGCCGTACCTCAAGAATCTGTGGCTCGGGTATCCGTTCATGTACGAGTACAACGAGGCGCGCGGTCACACCTACGCGGTCAAGGACATTCTCGACATCGACCGCATCAACCGCTACTCGCCGGACGGCAAGGGCAACATGCCCACCACCTGCTGGAACTGCAAGGTTCCGGCCATTTCGCAGTGGGTGGCGGCCGAAGGCGACGGCGTGTGGAGCCGCGACTTCAACGAGTACCGCACCAAGGTGGACGTGATGAACGAAAGCATAAGCTGCGCCACCTGCCACGACACCACCACCATGGAACTGCAGCTCTACTCCATTCCGCTCAAGGACTGGCTGGCCCGGAGCGGCAAGGACTGGGCCACGCTCTCGCGCAACGAAAAGCGCAGTCTCGTGTGCGGCCAGTGCCACGTGGAATACTACTTCACGCACAAGGACAACGGTCCGGCGGGCAAGCCCGTGTTCCCGTGGGACAACGGCTTCGACCCCGAAGACATGTACGAGTACTACAATACGCACGGCCCCAAGAACGGCCCGTTCACGGACTTCGTGCACGCCGTTTCGGGCGTGAACATCATCAAGGCGCAGCATCCTGAATACGAGACCTGGCAGAACGGTCCTCACGGCGCGGCGGGCGTGTCCTGCGCGGACTGCCACATGCCCTACGTGAAGCAGGACGGCAAGAAGTACTCGAGCCACTGGTGGACCTCGCCGCTCAAGGATCCCGAGCTCACCGCCTGCCGCACCTGTCATTCCGACAAGACGCCCGAATTCCTGCGCGCCCGCGTGCACGACATTCAGGAAAAGACCTACCGGCAGCTTCTCAAGGCTCAGGAAACCAGCGTGAAGGCGCATGAAGCCGTGCGTCTGGCCAACGAGTTCACTGGCGAAAGAAACGCGAACTACGAATCCCTCATGGCCGCCGCCCGCGAAAACGTGCGCAAGGGCCAGTTCTTCTGGGATCTCATTTCCGCGGAAAACAGCGTGGGATTCCACAATCCCGCCAAGGCGCTCGACACGCTCATGAGCTCCATGGGCTACAGCCAGAAGGCCATTGATCTGTGCATCGAGGCCACCAACGCGGGCATCGCGGCGAACCTTGCGGGCGACATCAAGGACATCGTGCCGCCCATCCTCGAGTTCAACCGCAAGATGCAGCAGGATCCCGAAGTCATGAAGAGCCACAAGTGGCTCACCTACCTCCCCGTGCTGCCCGAAGCGGGCCTCGTGTGGGAAGGCAACGTGCGGGTGAAGTAACGGACGAACATCGTCCCTGACGCGGACATGGTTCCGCACGGGCCGGAGGAGCTTGCCTCCGGCCTTTTTTTCGCCGGAAAAAGCCGGGGGCTCCTGCGGCGGCTCCCGTGCGCCTCCGGCGGCAAAAAGGCCATGCGGCTCCACGCTTCCGTGCCCCGCAATCCGGGGCACGACGCCGCAAAGCTCCCCCGAAAACGGCTCCCCGCGCGTCCCGGCCTGCGGCAGGGCAATCTGCCGACTGCTGGTGATCAAAGGCTCCCCGCGCGTCATGCCCGCGGCCGAGGTGCTGTTCGTCGGTCCAGGCTCCCGGCTCCCGCGTTCCGCAACGACGATAAGGGCGCTGTCGACGTCATGCCGACAGCGCCCTTGCCTGATTTGCCTGACATCCGCGCCCCGCCCGTTCAGGCGGACGGGAGCCTTTACGCAAACGCGCAGAGGCTTACGCACGGACGATTTTGTCCGCGCCTCCCGTGATGACGATCTCGGCGCGGGAGTCGCCTTCCTGAATGAGCTCGTCCACGGCCGGAAGCACGATGCGCCCCGAACGGGGATTCTTGATGCTGTCCACGGGGGCGGTGAGCACGGCGTCCACGTCGGACTTCTCGAAGCAGAGGTCGGAGTCCACCACCTCGCAGTCCACGAGCTTGAGATTCGTGCAGTAGCAAAGAGGCTGCGAACTAATGATGCGGCAGCGCTCCAGCGTGAGATGGTCGGAATACCAGCCGAGGAACTCCCCTTTCAGAACGCAGTCGCGCACCGTCACGTTCTCCGCGTGCCAGAAGGCGTCGCGGCTCGTGATGTCGCAGTGCTCGAAGGTGCAGTCGTGCAGATACTGAAGAGCGTACCTGCCCGTGAAGCGCACGTCTGCAAAGTCGAGATTCGCCGCGTGCAGCATGAAATAATCGCTCTTCACCGTGCAGTTTTCCATGCGGAAGAAGCGCGAAAACCAGCCGAACTCATTGGACACGACGTCGCAGTTTCTCACGGCAACCTCGTGACACTCGCGCAGCGCCTTGATGCCGTGCAGCTTCGAGTCCGCAATGTCTATGTGATCGGAATACCAGAGCGCGGCGCGCCCGTTTTCCGTGATGTCGCAGTCCTTGATCGCAAGGCCGTGCACGTGCCAGAACGGATAGCGCAGATTGCACAGACAGCGCTCGGCCGTCACGTCCTCGCACTCTTTAAGCGCGCTTTCGCCGTCGGCAGGCCCGGTGAACGAACAGTCCCGGACCAGCACGTGCCGAAGCCCGTACAGCGCCCTTTCTTCGTCAAAGCTCTTGTTTTCTATGATGTCCATACCGGCTCTCCCATGAATGTTCTGTGCATAGTTATAAGCACGCCTCATAAAAGAGCAAATGCCTATGATTCATGGGATTTCATGCCTTTTAAGCATGACCGTCTTCCAAACATTGCGCCGAGTCCTCGAAGGGCGCGGCAGCACGACCCGGGAACGCCGTCAGAACATCAGTCCCGTTCCGTCCGCGGCCCGCACCGTCAGGATGCGTCGTTTCGATGTTCTTCTTCCCCGTCTTCACCCTGCCGTCCGCCTTTCGGGAGGCGACGGCAGGATGGCGGGCTCCCGGCTCCTCGCCCTTGCGGCATGGCGCTTTCAGGCAGAGCGCTTCGCCCAGCCGAGTTCAAGCAGCGCGTCCGCAAGCTCAAGCGCGTCCACGGGCCAGTACGCTTCCGGCCGGGGACGCTTCACGCCGGGCCGTCCGGCTTCGGGACGGCAGGCAAGAATGGTTCTGCGCCACGCTTCGGGCACGGCCTCTTCGCCGTACACGGCCCCGAGCAGCGCGCCCGCTATGGCGGCGTTGGTGTCGGTGTCGCCGCCGCGCATCACGGTGTCCACCACGCCTTCTTCAAAGGACGGCGCGTGCAGCATCTGCCAGAGCGCGTTCTGAAGGGCAATGAGCACCCAGCCCATCTGAGACGCGTAGTCGCGGGGCGGCTCGTCCGCAGCTCTTTCCACGGCTTCGCGAAGGGCGGGTTCAAGCTTCATGCGCTTCATGGAGGCGATCATGTCCGCATAGAGCCGCTCGCCGCTTCCGCCCTCGCGCACGGCCTGCGCCACGAGCGCCGCATACAGGGCGTCGGCCTGCGCGCAGACGGGGTGCGCGTGCGTGATGGCGGCATCCTTTTTCGCCCATTTCATCACGTCGGCCCGGCTGCGTCCCGCGCCGAAAATGCCCAGCGGGCTTACGCGCATGAGCGCGCCGTTGGCCTGACTTGCCGGGTTGGGCATGCCCCTGAGCGCCGCGGCAATGGTGTTTCCGCAGTCGAAGGGGCCGGACTTCAGCCAGTCGCGGTACGCCTTTGCCGTGCGCAGCGCACAGTAACGCCCCACGGCGACGAGCTGACGGGCCATGGCCAGCGCCATTTCCGAATCGTCCGTGGGCTGCCCGGCAATGAGCTCGAACGGCCCTCCGTCGGCAAGGTCACGGACGCCGCCGGGATATTCTGCGCGTATGCCCGCCGCCGAACGGAATTCCACCAGACTGCCGAGGGAATCGCCCGCAATCTGCCCGAGAAGGCAGCCTCGCGCGCGGGAACGCACGTCGGCGGGAATCTCCTCCGCAAGGGGCCCTTCCCCCGTAGCGACACGTATTTCTGCATCCTGACTCATGACTCGACTCCTTCATCGTTCAGCAATGTTCCTCGCGCGCCTTGCCGCATCTGCGGCACGCCTGCAAAGCGCGGCACGAAAAACCGCGGAAATCCGGGCGGATCCTGCGCCCGGCCGCGCAAAGCGTCCGGTCCACTGCGGCCCGGCCACCTGTGAACGGTACGGCAAAATCCCGTCCGACACAACGGCACAGCCGCAGGAAGCGGGCGCGTTCTTTCCGCTCCCGCCTTGACGCCCCACTTCCTCCGCCCTACGATGAAAGGACGCGTCCTCGTCCCGCTCCCCCGCCGCCGCGCGAAGGCGACGGCCCTTCCGTGCCGCCTGCGGCGAACAGCACGCCCTCTTTTCCCCCAAACGCAAGGAATCGTCATGCTGCGACGCCCATCCCCCCCGCAAGGCAACGACCCCCCCGCCCTTCCGCTGGAATGCTGTCTGGCCAAAAGCCGCGTGAAGGACGGCGCGACGCTTCCGGGCCGCACGGTGGAAGAGCACTGCCGCATCACGGGCGCCGTGGCCGCATCGCTCATGGCCGCGCTGCCTCCCTGCACGGCGCGTCTTTTTCCCGAAAACAGCGATCTTGTGGTCGCCGTGCACGATGTGGGCAAGGTCTCTCCCTGCTTTCAGGGCATGATTCACGGCGTCACCAGCGACTTCTCCGCCTTCCCGGCGCTCGACCCCTTCCGCCTCATGCCCAAAAAGCTCGGGCACGCGTCCGTGAGTCAGGCCGCGCTCATGGAAATTTCCCCGTCCGTCGCCGCTGTCGCAGGACGGCATCACGGCATGCCCCCGGAAGCCTGCTTGGCGGACGACGAGATATGCGGCGGCCGTCCGTGGCAGGCGCTTCGTCTTGAGCTCATCCGCCGTCTGTGCGGCGGCCGCGCCCTGCCCTCAAGGCTCTCTGCCGAAAAAAAGGCGCTGCTTGCGGGATTCACCGCCGCAGCCGACTGGATAGGCTCCGGCTCCCTCTTCGACGACCCTGCCGAAGACTGGCGGCCGCTTGCGCCGCGCGCCGTGGCCGAGGCGGGCTTTCGTCCGGTCTCCTTCGTGCCCGGCCTGAGCTTTGAAGACATCTTCGGCTTTGTGCCTTCCGCCGTGCAGAAGACCATGGCGCAGGCCGTCACCGGGCCGGGGGTCCATGTGCTGGAAGCGCCCATGGGCTCGGGCAAGACCGAGGCCGCGCTCTTTGCGGCCTACAGGCTCCTTTCGACGGGCGCGGCGGGAGGACTGTATTTCGCCCTGCCCACGAAACTTACGTCAAACAAGATATTCGAGAGGCTTCTGCCCTTTCTCCACGCCGTGCTCACGCCGGAAAGCCGGGATGCGGCAGCGCTGCTTCTGCACGGCGGCGCATGGCTCTACGCCACGCACGAAGAGAAGGGCGAGAACGCCTCCTCGTGGTTCGAGCAGAGCAGGTGCGGCCTTCTTGCGCCCTTCGGCGCGGGCACGCTGGATCAGGCGCTCATGAGCGTCATCAACGTGCGCCATGCCGCCGTGCGCAGCTTCGGCCTTGCGGGCAAGGTGGTCATACTCGACGAAGTGCATTCCTACGACGCCTATACCGGCACGCTGCTCGACGCGCTCATACGGCATCTTGAACGCCTGGGCTGCACGATCATCCTTCTGAGCGCCACGCTCACCCGCGCCCGCCTCTCCCGGATGCTCGGCTGCGAAGACGCGGGCGAAAGCGCCTATCCGCTCATCACGACCGTCGTCCGCGGAGAAAAGACGCCCGAAGAGCCGCCCGCCGTGCGCGCCTTCACCGTGCCCGGCAAGGACGCCCCTCAAAACGTGCGCGTCCGGCTCTGCCCCGGATCGTCCGACAGCACGGCGAGAGAAGAAGCGCTTCTTCGCGCCTGGCAGGGACAGCAGGTGCTGTGGATCGAAAACAGCGTGCCCGAAGCACAGGAGGCATTCCGCTTCTTTGCCTCGCGCGCTGCGGGCACGGGACTGGAAGCCGGACTTCTGCACTCCCGCTTCACGCCCGCGGACCGGCAGAAAAACGAAGATCGCTGGACGGCGCTTTACGGCAGGGACTCGGCGGAACGCGGTCTGTGCGGACGCATTCTCGTGGGCACGCAGGTGCTTGAGCAGTCGCTCGACATCGACGCGGACTTTCTCGTCACGAGGCTGTGCCCCACGGACATGATATTTCAGCGCATGGGCAGACTGTGGCGGCACGCGGGCACGAAGCGCCCGGCAGAAGCGAGGCGCGAAGCGTGGATGCTCGCCCCCTCCCTCGACGAAGCGCTGACCTCTCCCGCCCAGGCCTTCGGCGTTTCCGGGCTCGTGTATGCGCCCTATGTGCTGGCCCGCACCCTGGAAGTCTGGACCGGCAGAGAAACCGTCACGCTTCCTTCCGACATGCGCCCCGTGCTTGAGGCCACCTATGCGGACAGAGCGGACGAGCCCACGCCTGCCATGGCGCGCGTGAGACGCGAACTTGAAAAGAAGGTGCAGTCCATGCGCACGCTGGCGCTTTTCAGCCGGAGCGAGGGCGGCACGCTCTCCGATCAGGCCGCCTGCACGCGCCTCTCCGACGAGCCGACCTGCCCCGTGCTCATCGTGAAATCCCTGACCGAAACATCCTGCACGCTTGCGGACGGCCGCACCGTAAGCCTCGCCCGCGACGAATCCGCGCGCCGCGAGACCTCTGCCGCGCTTTTCTCCTCCATCGTGCGCCTGCGCCGGAAAAGCGTCCGACTGACGCAGTCCGTCAACGACTCGCCGCGCCTGCGGCAGCTCTTCCTTTTCCATCTGCCGGTGCGGGAAAACTACGAGCCTCTGTATCTCGCCCGCCTGCGCGAAGACGGAACGCTTGAGGATCTCTGCTCCCCGGGCAGCCTCTGCGGCCGCTACAGCCCGCGTACGGGCTGGGAAAGCGACGACTTGCCGGGATAAATTTTTTCATATAAAAGAACAGCATACACTTTGTCGACCGGCGTTTTCCGGCTTTTTCCGAAAACGTTCTTCTTCACCTTCGTGGAGGTGTTTCCAGAAATTAGGTCGAAACGGAGTGACTTCCCCCCTTCCGGGGGGCGCAAAGGGAAAGAGCTTCTTTCCCTTTTTTCTGCGCCAAGTCCATTGACTTAACAGTAATTAGGTTGAAAAATAAATTTTATTCAGTTCTCTCCCGGATGTCTCTTCTGAGGCATCCCCTGCCCGCAGCGGCGGCATCCGGACGGGATGAACGCCTTTGGCCACATCCATCGCAAAGGAGGACGTGTGACAGAAAACCGCTTCAATCTCATCGACGAGCCGTGGATCCCCATGGCCGACCACGGCCGCATTTCTCTTCGGCAGGCGTTTTCCGAGCCCCTGCCGCCCCTGCCCGGGGGAACGGTGCTCATCAAAATACCGGTGCTCAAGCTGCTTCTGGCCATATCGCAGGCGGCATACACGCCGACCGACGACGAAGACTGGCTTGAGACACGTCCCGAAGGACTGGCAGAAAAGGCGCTTTCCTACCTTGAGGCTCATCATGACGCCTTTTTCCTTCACGGGGAACATCCTTTTCTTCAGTTTCCCGCCTGCATGAAGGCCGAAATGAAAAGCTACGGCACAGCCATGCCGGAAGTGGCGACAGGCAATACCACCTGGCTTTTCCACCAGCAGCTTGAACAGACGCTTTCCGAGGCGGACAGAGCTCTTCTGCTGATTGAGCAGATGTCCCTCTGCTTCAGCGGCAAGAAGCCGTACAACAAGCTCGTGCTCACGCCCGGCCATGAAAAGAAGCCGAGCGGCAGACCCGGCCCGGCGCTCTGTCACATGGGTCTTCTTCATTCGTTTCCTGTGGGCAGTTCCCTTGTGGAAACGCTGTGGCTCAACCTGCTTACGCTGGAGGACATCAAGGGACAGCCGCAGTGGGAACAGGGGCTCGGCGTGCCCCCATGGGAAGTCATGCCGCAGGGCGAGGACTGCCCCACGGCCCGCGCGCTCAAGGCCAGTCTCATGGGCAGGCTGGTGCCGCTCGCGCGCTTCTGCCTGCTCGATGAGGGCGGTCTTCGCTTCACCGAGGGCATCGTGCATCCCGACTATCTGTCGGGCATGGCCGACCCTTCCGCCGCCATGGACGCTTCCAAAGCCCGGCCGAAAATGCTGTGGGTCGATCCGGAAAAGCGTCCCTGGCGACAGCTTCCTGCGCTGCTTTCCTTTCTCGATGCGGAAAAGCGCGGCTCAGGCTTCTTCTGTCTCGGTCTTCAGAAGGGGCTGGACCGGATAAGAAAATACCGGAACCTCTGCCGCATGGAAAGCGTCGGCATATGGAGCGGCGGCATCCGGGTGAGCAGCACCGCGGGCGAGCAGTTCCTCACCGGCAAGGACGACGAGCTCGAGTCGGAAGTGAGGCTCGACGCCTCGCTGCTCGGCGACGCCTGGTTCCGCATGTTCGAGTCGCTCATGGAAGAGACGGAAGCGCGGGCGAAAATGCTTTACAGTGCGGTGAGCAAATACGGCAAGGCCATGAAAATGGACGACAAGGGAGCCGGGGCAAGGGCTGCCGAAGCCGTCGGCCTCTTCTGGCAGATGGTGGAACCCATGCTCCCCGCCATGCTCGACGGATGCGACAAGGAACAGACCCGCGCCGAACTGCTCGGCCGAAGCTACGGCCTTGCGGTGAATCTCTATGATGAAGCCTGTCCCCACGGGACCGGACGGCAGGTGGAGGCATGGATAAGACATCGTCCGAGGTCCCGGGAGGAAACGTCTGTGAAAAGCACGGAAAGCCGCCATGCGGATCTTCTGGCATGGGTTTCGGACAGACTCGGCGAGAAACCGAAAATCAGGGACAAGGGAGCCGTGGCCCGTCTGCGGCGGGCCGACAGCAGTGAGAATCTGGCCGTTCAGGCCTGGGAGATACTCATACGCTTCCACGTGGAAGACAGGGACTTTCTGCCCTGTCTTGCCGTTCTTGCCCCGATGTGCCGCAGGGACGATCCCGAGGACGGCACGGCGTCTCTCGGGCGCGCTCTCGGCTCCTGCTTCGACAGGGAAGACAAGGAGCTCGGCAGCTCCCGTCTGCGCCGTCTGCTGAACTGCGGCGACATGGACGAGCTTTGTCGTCTGCTGCGTCCCCTGCTGTCCTTCGTGGATGCCAGAAGTCCCAGAAAGCTTTCCTACGCCCGGCTTCTGGACGAGGTGCTTTCCTTCCGCATCCCGGAACGGCGTCAGGAGATCAAAAGGCGCTGGGCCGAAGGCTACTGGAGCGAGGAAGGTGCGGCGGACGCAAAACAGGACGGAGAAAACGCATGATGTACGTCAGTCAGTATCTTCTCACGCTGCGCGACTGCCGTGAACTGCGTCTCACGGACGGCTATTCCCTGCACCGGGCCGTGTACGGACTCTTCCCGGACGTGCGACGCGGCGCGGAAGGCAGCAGCGGCTTTCTCTATGCGGACAAGGGCGGAAAAAACGGCGTGCGGCGCATTCTCGTGCTTTCCGACCGCGAAGCCGGAGAGCCGACGTTCGGCCGCATCGAAAGCCGTCCTCTTCCGGACAGCTTTCTCGACTTTCAGGACTACCGCTTTGAGATCATCATCAATCCGGTGCGCAAAAGCCGCGCTTCCCAAAAGCGCGAGGCCATACGCGGACGCGAGGCCGTGGAGGCATGGTTTCTTTCCAGGGCTCCCCTGTGGGGATTTGCCCCGCGCCCCGAGACCGTACAGGTGGCGGACATCACCGTGGATGTCTTCCCAAAGGACGGCAGAACCGTCACGCTCGGCAAGGCCAGAATCACGGGAACGCTGAGCGTCTCGGACAGGGAACGCTTCATACGCAGCTTCCGGTGCGGCGTAGGACACGGCAAGGCCTTCGGCTGCGGGCTGCTGCAGCTTGCTCCTCTCGCGTTTTCCTTCGACGGAGCCTAGCGCCCGGTGCAGCCCGGAACAGGACATCCCCGAGCCCGGACGCCGGGCCCATCCGAACATTTCAGCCTTCATCACAAAGGACATGTCATGAACGAACTTAAAGGCTACCGCATCGAATTTCACATTCTTCAGTCCTTCCCCGTCACCTGTCTGAACCGCGACGACGTGGGCGCGCCCAAGAGCGCCATGGTGGGCGGCGTCACCCGCGCCCGGGTGAGCTCTCAGTGCTGGAAGCGGCAGGTGCGCATGGAACTTCAGAAGCTCGGCGTCAAAACGGCCCTGCGCACCAAGCAGGTGGAAGGCGTTCTTGCCGAAGCCTGCCTGAAGGCCGGAGCCGAAGAAGCGAAGGCCCGGGAATTTGCCGAAGCCTTTGCCAGGGTGCTCGTGGACGACACTCTGCTTTTCTTCTCGGAGAGCGAAGCCCGCGCCATAGCGGAATTTGCCCTTGAACACGACTTCTCCATCGAGGCGGCCATCAAGAAGAACTCCCTGACCGCGGAGTTCAAGAAGCTCCACAAGAAGTACTTCAACCCTGCCGAAGACGGTCTCGACATCGCGCTGTTCGGACGCATGGTGGCACAGGCTCCAGATCTCAACGTGCCCGCCGCAGCCAGCTTCGCCCATGCCATTTCCACGCACAGGGCCGACAGCGAAGTGGAATTCTTCACCGCGCTCGACGACGATCCCATGGGCATCATCACGCAGGGATCCGCGCACATGGGCAGTCTGGAATTCAATTCCGCCACCTACTACCGCTACGTAAGCCTCGATCTCGGGCAGCTTGCCGAAACGCTGGAAGGCATCGGCCTTTCCCATGCGGTATCGAGCTTCGTGAAGGCGCTTTATCTGGCCGTGCCCTCGGCCCGTCAGACCACGCAGACCGGTCTGCATCTCTGGGATTACGCCCGTGTGCTCGTGCGCAAAGGACAGGGCATGCAGGTCAGCTTCGAGTCTCCGGTGCGCGCGCAGAACGGCTATCTTGCCCCCAGCATCGAAGCGCTGGATGCGGCCCTTGCCCGTCAGGAAAAGCAGGCCGGATCGCTGTACGGCAAGAAGGCCGAATTCACCTTCGGCAGGGCCGATGCCGAAATCTCCATAGACGAGCTGGCCGAAGGTCTCGCCGCCTTCGTCGCGCCCTTCGAGGCACAGGCATGAGAACGCTGCTGCTCTGGCTGGAAGCTCCCCTTCAGTCCTGGGGGGCCGGCTCCCGCTACGGCAGGCGCGACACCCTTCCCTTCCCCACGCGCTCCGGCATACTCGGCCTGCTGTGCTGCGCCATGGGAAGAGGCGGAGAGCAGCGCGAATGGCTCGCCGCCATGAAGGATCTGCCGCAGACCGTGCTGGCCTTCGCGCCCGTGGATCGTTTCGGCAACCCCCGGCGCGAGCCGCTCCTTCAGGATTTCCACATGGTAGGCAGCGGCTACGACAGCCGCGATCCGTGGCAGGACATGCTCATTCCCAAGAAGACGGACGGCAAAAGACCCGTGGGTGCGGGCACCAAGCTGACCTATCGCTACTATGTGCAGGACATGGCCTATGCCTGCGCCCTTGCCGTGCCGGAATCCATGGAAGAGGAAGTGACGGCGGCCCTTGCGGCCCCGGCATGGCCCATCTGCCTCGGACGCCGAAGCTGCATTCCCACGGACATGGTGTTCCGCGGCTTTTTCGACAGCGAGGAGGAGGCTTTCGCTCATGCCCGGGCCGTGGCGGAAAAAAAGAAGCGCAGGGCCGTGTTCAGAGTGATCGGAGGTAAGCACGATGAGGGCTCAGTCATGATCCTCAACGACGTGCCCGTGAACTTCGGTCTGTTCAAGCGCTATGAAGACAGAACCGTGACCGTCGTCGACCTCGTGCAGGAGTGACCCGTCCTCCCGCCCCGGCCGGATGACCGCAAGGGACGGGATTAGGGGACACCTGCCACGACGCGGGGATCAAACATGCCGCTTTGGCCTCACGGGCCCGCCGTCCGCCCAGCAAAAGGCCCTGAGGCAAAGCGCAGGCCCCGGCGTTTCCCGACGCTTCCAGCCCATTCCCCACGCACGCGGGGGTGTTTCCATATTCCCCCTGCAAATCTTGGTCCCGGTAATCCATTCCCCACGCACGCGGGGGTGTTTCCGCGAAGAAGGTGCGAAACCTCATTCGAGCGTAGTTTTCCCCGCGCACGTGGGGGTGTTTCTTCGCCCTTATGTCCCGGCGTCCCGGTATCGGTGCCTTCCCCACGCACGTGGGGGTGTTCCCGTGAGCTGCACCACCACGACCACCGCCGCCGTGTCTTCCCCTCCTTCGCGGGGGCAAAAAACTTCAACTACTGCTTTAAGTTTCTTGAAAACCATCCTGCGGAGGCGGGAAAGGGCGTTTTCCTGCCCCGCTCTGAGACGCGCCGCAGCGGGGCCGCCGAGCCCCGGGGAGAACGCCATGCCGCAACCCTCAGGTTTTTCTTCAGAAGCAAGGAAACGTCTTTTTGTGCCCGTGACGCGCGAGACGCTGCCGCGCATTTCCGAAAAATATCCCTTTCTGTATCTTGAGCGCGGGAGGCTGGAAATAGACGACAGCAGCCTGAAATGGATCGATGCCGACGGCAACCGCATCCGGCTGCCCGTCGCCACCATAGCCGCCCTGCTGCTCGGCCCGGGCACGAGCGTCACGCACGAGGCCGTGAAAACCGCATCTGCGGCCAACTGTTCGCTCTGCTGGGTGGGTGAGGACTCCCTGCTTTTTTATGCGGCAGGTCACACCCCCACGGCAACCAGCCGCAATATTCTCCGGCAGGCTCGGCTTTCCGCGCATCCCGAACATTCCGTATCCGTGGCGCGAGCCCTCTTTGCCCGGCGCTTTCCCGACGCCGATCTGAAGGACAAAACGCTTCAGGAAATGATGGGCATGGAGGGACTGCGGGTGCGCAATCTCTACGACGAAAAGGCCCGTCAGTACAACGTGGGCTGGAAGGGGCGCTCCTTCACGCCCGGCAGCTTCGAGCTGAGCGACGTGACCAATCAGATACTCACGGCCGCCAACGCCGCGCTGTACGGCATACTCTGTTCCTGCGTGCACGCCCTCGGCTACTCTCCGCATCTGGGATTCATCCATTCGGGCAGTCCGCTGCCCTTCATCTATGACCTTGCGGACCTCTACAAGGGAGAACTGTGCGTGGACCTCGCCTTTTCGCTCACGCTCTCCCTGGCAGGAGAATACAACAAATACGCCGTGTCCGAAGCGTTTCGCAGACGCGTGCTGGACATGGACCTTCTCGCCCGCATCCCGGAAGACATCGAAAGCCTGATAGGAGAAAAAGTTGCTCGTCGTTATCGCCAATGATCTGCCTCCCGCCGTGCGCGGAAGAATGAAGCTCTGGTTCATCGAGCCCCGGGCCAACGTCTTCATTTCCGGCGTCAAGGATGCCGTGGCCCGGCACGTCATCGAGTATCTTCTGAAAAGCTGCCCGCCGAAAAGCGGCCTGCTGATCTTTCAGCGCATCGGCAAGGCTCCGGGCTACAAAATATACGGCAGGGGAGACCCGCGGCGACGTCTGACGGAAATTTCCGGACTCCAGCTTGTGCTGGAAAAAGACGACCCGGTCTTTTGACCTGAGCCGAAAAGTTCAATAATATGTCAGGGTCTTCCCCACGCACGTGGGGGTGTTTCTCGAACGGGAAGGAACCAACAGGGACACCGGCCGTCTTCCCCACGCACGTGGGGGTGTTTCCGAGTTCGCCCGGTGAGAGGTCGCAACTCTCACGTCTTCCCCACGCACGTGGGGGTGTTTCCTGCTGGCCTCCATTATTGAGGAAGGGAAAGCGGTCTTCCCCACGCACGTGGGGGTGTTTCCAGCGCGGCGAGCTTTTCGTCTGATACAGACCAGTCTTCCCCACGCACGTGGGGGTGTTTCGAAGTCACGCCACACGCCAGCTTTCCCGGCAAGGTCTTCCCCACGCACGTGGGGGTGTTTCTATCATAAAGAGCAAGCTTGGGACTGACCAGAGGTCTTCCCCACGCACGTGGGGGTGTTTCCACTGTTAGCTTCATCAGTAGTCCTCATCGGGGGTCTTCCCCACGCACGTGGGGGTGTTTCTACACGATTATGATGATACTCGCCCTTCCGGCCGTCTTCCCCACGCACGTGGGGGTGTTTCCTTCTTTCATCGGCGCATTCCATCTTAAGCTCAGTCTTCCCCACGCACGTGGGGGTGTTTCCATTTTTTGACATGCAGTACCTGCATCAGCTAAGTCTTCCCCACGCACGTGGGGGTGTTTCCTCCATGGACATAGATAAGGTCGATGCCGTTGTGGTCTTCCCCACGCACGTGGGGGTGTTTCTCACCACAGCCCGGCGTCTATGCACAGACCCTTGTCTTCCCCACGCACGTGGGGGTGTTTCTACACCTCGCGCTCAAGCAGCCGCTTGGACGTCGGTCTTCCCCACGCACGTGGGGGTGTTTCTATGCCGGTCCACGGTTTTCCATACGCATTTTCGTCTTCCCCACGCACGTGGGGGTGTTTCTTTCACTTCCCTCAATCAGGGAGTCGATGATGCGTCTTCCCCACGCACGTGGGGGTGTTTCTGTCCCCGACTTCAAGGCCATGCCCTTTCAGAAGTCTTCCCCACGCACGTGGGGGTGTTTCTGTTTCTCTTCCATAAGGAGGATTCAGCCATACGTCTTCCCCACGCACGTGGGGGTGTTTCCAAGCTGAAGGACGGCCGGAAGGTTACGGTGAAGTCTTCCCCACGCACGTGGGGGTGTTTCCGACTTCTCACGTCTAAGATCCTCCGTCATGAGGTCTTCCCCACGCACGTGGGGGTGTTTCCCCCCGTGATCTGCACGGTCGGCGCGTCAAGCGGTCTTCCCCACGCACGTGGGGGTGTTTCCCATGCTGAAAGCCTGGTCAAAGCTCAC
>JAXUUT010000041.1:0-10333 GCA_037230945.1 bacterium | reverse complement strand
GGGCACGCCCATGACCTGAATGTCTCCGGAGGGCGTTTCGATGCGGCCCACCATGGCCATGGCGCCGGGCAGTACCGGCATTCCGTAGAGCATGTCTGTCAGGCCGGCATCGAGCAGGGCGGGTCTTGTCACGTCTCCCGGGTCCACGGACATGCCGCCCGTGGTGACCAGAAGGTCTATGCCCGCTTCCTTCATGGTCTGCACTTCGGCCGCAATTTTCTGCCTGTCATCCGGCACGATGGCGGTGCGGATGACGTCGCAGCCATACTGTTTTGCCTTTTCCTGCATGACGGGAATGAACTTGTCCTCGATAAGTCCGTTGAACACCTCCGTTCCCGTGACGAGCACGCCCATGCGGGCGCGGCGCAGCGGAGTGACGGTGAAAAGCGGTTCGTCGCCGAGCACGGCAAGGGCCTGTCCGAGGCGTGCGCGATCCAGAAAAAGAGGAATGGCGCGGGTTCCGGCTATCTTTTTGCCTTCCTGAACAAGCGTGGCGTCCTGTCGGGAAGCGCACATGACGTCGGGCACAAGGTTGAAGCGCTCAAGTTTTTTCACGTCCACGGAGAGCAGGCCGGAGCAGTCGGCCACGAAGTCGATCTTTCCTTCCCGGGGAGGAAGAGAGTAGCGAACGCCGGGCCCGGCCATGCGGCGGGCAAAGCTCTCCGCAGCCTCGTTTTCGTGAGCGGGAGCCTCGGGGTCGGCAGAGGCGGGGGATTCTTCGTCAAGTACCGCCACGTCGAATCTGCCTATCTGCTGGAGACGGCAGAGATCTCCGGGACTTACCGTCTGACCGGCGGTAAAGGCGGAGCCCTTGAATTCACCGGGAACGATGCGAGTCATGTCATGCGCGAGCACCTTGCCCACGGCGTCCTCGGCGGACACGATGCGGATGCCGGGAGCGGAAGCGCCGGGCGTCGGTCGGGGCGCGGTGCTGTGGCTTATGTAGTAGCGTTCGCCCTGACAGGCGCGGCAAATTGGTCCATCCTTTAAAGGATAGCCTTCACCGCATACGGGGCAGACGGCCACCGCTCCGCTCGGAGCATGGCCAAGAAGGGCGCCGTGCACGGTCACGTCCTGCACCCGGCAGATGCTGTCGCCTGCTTCCTCGATTTCCCGGAGAAGTTCCGCTTCGTTCTGTTCCTTCTTGGGCTTTTTTTTCATGAGCCAGGAATAGTATTCCGGAAAGGCTTTGAGCTTTTCGACATCCACGCTCACGCGAACGCCTCTTCCGGTATATTTGTCGTACAGAGTCACGGCATAGCGGCCGATATCCCGCACTTTCACCCAGTTGTTGCCCATGCTGCACAGGGAAAGAAGCTGCACGGCATCGGGCAGGCACTTGCGGGTTTCGGAAATGGCCTCGAACAGCGTGCCCTCCGGCAGATGACGCTTCGCAAGGGCCACCATGTAGCCGCCGAGCAGAAGTCCGGGAGCGGCGTAACCGTGGAAGCGTTCAGCCATGCTCTTGAATTCGTTGAAGGTATGATTGCCTATATTCATGATGCATCCGATGTTGTTGGGTTGGTGGAAAATGTTCCGGCGGGGGCATCCCGCAGACGGCTCATCCTGATATAATGGGGATGGCTCAGGACGGCAAGCAATGTTCCGCTTTCCGCACGCTTCGCGCGCAATCGGCAGGGCTTTCAAGATAACACATTCCTCGCCGCCGCCAATGAAGTCCTTTTTTCTGGAAAATCGAGATTGCTTCTGCTAGGCTTCGCCGAAAACAGGAACTGTGAACATGGATGATCGCGGATTGCAGGAATCTCAGGACATGGAAGAAACGAGCCTCCGGGCTTTTCTCCAGGCTTTTTATCACTGGTATGAGTGCGCGGTTTCACCGTCGCAGCAGTGTTCCCGTTCACGGGTGCTCATGGTGTGTCTGCTGATACGCTTTGCGGCCCTGCGTCTGGGAGAGGCGCTTTGTCTGGACGACATGGCCGACATGGACGTGGAAAAGGGCGTGCTTTATGTGCGGGGCAAATGGGCACGCGTGCTTCCCCTCCCGGATGCTGCACTGAAGCGACTTGCGGAACTGCGCGATGCCCCCTGCAACGTCAGGGTCCGGGGCGGACTTTGTCGTCTGGATCCCGCCTATGTGAGACGCGTCTTTGCCTCTCGTGCCCGTGAGGCGGGTCTTTCCGGCGTAAGCCCCACGGACCTTCGCGACTTTCGCGAGCAGGAGCTCCTGCGCCAGGGCGTGCCGCTGACCGTGGTGGAATTTTTCCTCGGCAGAGGGAAGGGGGGAATGCTGAAGCCGGAGGATGAGGCCCGCCTGCGAAAGGCTTTTCGCCGGTGGGAGCATGTCAGCCGGACAGGACGCCACAATGTCGTGTCGGGAGCTCTGAATCTTGTGCATAAAGGTTCTTTTTCCTGCCTTCTGGAAATCCGGACGACGGGCGGCATGGCGTTTCTGGTGCGCTGCTCCACGCGTACGTTCACACGTCTTGAACTGGTCGAAAGGCGGACGGCCGCGGTGTTCGTCCGTTCCCTTCAGGTCGGCGTGCTGTCTGAAAAGCCGGTGTCTGACAACTGTTTTGCAGGCAAGGTGACGGACGTTCTGGAACGCGACGGAGAGGCCAGAATAATGATCCGGCTGGAGGAGGACGTTCTGGATTTTTGCGCCATACTGCCCCTTGATGACGTGCGACGCATGAAGCTGCAAAGGGGAAGACGGGTCTGGATAAGGATTCGGCCTGAAGATTTTACCTTTGAGGGCACCGGACAGGGCCTGCGCTGAGACGAAGGGATGAAAAATTTTTTTAGCGATTCGTTTTGTTAAACCCTTCACAAAATGAGAGAAATAATATATAAGAAAAAGGCGGAAATTTTATGCCTGATTTAGGCGCTTGACATGAGAAGTTCAAGTGAGTATTGGTGCGGAACAACGTTTTCCACCTTTATTTTCAGGAGAAACTGTCATGGATATCAAGCGTATTCTTGCATGCTTCGCTGTTGCTGCCCTGTGCTTCACCGGTACTGCCTTCGCTGCCGAAAAGGCCAATCTGAACAGTGCTACCGAGGAAGAACTTGCCGCTGATCCCAACATCGGTCCCGACCTTGCCAGAAAGATTGTGGAATATCGTGAAAATGTGGGCGACTTCTCCAGCTACGACGAGCTGAAGGAAGTGGAAGGCATCACCGATACCAAGATCAAGCAGATCAACGAACATTTTGAAATTGAAGGCGTTGCCAGCTTCGACTGCAACTGCTGATCATTCGCTTGTCCAATCGCGCAACGTTGCTTCCATAATTCCGGGATTTCATAGTGAAATCACAATATTCCGACAGATGTGGCCGAAGCGGCGCAGAACGCTTCGGCTGCCTGCTGCCGGACCGGAATTAATCATCCAAGGAGTTCCTATGAACATGAGTGCTCTCAAGGGCCTCGGCAAGCTGTCTCTTGCTCTGCTGCTTGCCGCCAGCCTGAACGGAGTAGCTCTGGCCGGAGTGGCGCCTGTCGAAGGCAGTGCTGCCATGAAATCTCCTGCCAACAACGCCGCCGTTGTGGCCAAGCTGATCGGTCTTGTGAACAACCGTCACGAGAAGACCATGCTCGGCCTCGAACGTACCATCAACGACGGCATTGTCATTCGTCAGAGCTACATCAAAGACGGAAAGATCATCATTCCTTCCGAAGGCCTGTATACCACTGCCCGTTCGAGCAACTGGTATCCTTTCGACAACGAACCCATCACCATGGCCGGCAAGAGCTATCGCGTCATCGTGGACCGCTATGTCCGTGACGTGATCCGCGACGTCGTCATGAAGCAGGGCGACATCATCACCAGCAATGCGGACAAGTCCCGCGGCTGGGAGCTTTCCTCCGTGGAAGGCTGGGAGACCTACGGTCTGGCCGATGGCAAGGAAGCCGTTTTCAAGGTTGTGAAGACTACCGGCAACTACTATGGATCCACCTTCCCCGTGAAGGTCGGCACCAGCATCGGCAATGACGCCGCCGACGGTTCTCTGGTGCATGGTTCCAAGCAGCCCGTGGGCCACACCGTGCCTGACGAAAAGAACAATCTGTCCCGCTTCGACTACGGCAGCAACGTTTCCAGCGTGGGCCGCACCTATGTGGTCGTGGACAAGATTGACGAAAACAACAATGTTCATGTCCGTGAGCTCGCCACCGACAGCTGCACCGACATCTATATGTCGCCTTCCAAGCCTGTCGTCGGCTCTTACGGCAACAACGCCACCTTCAAGGTCGGCGACGCCAGCGTGGCGGTGAAGAACATCGGCAAGGACAGTGTGGAAGTCTCCATCACCGACAAGGCCGGCAACGTCACCACCAAGAAGCTCTACATTGACTCCAAGAATGCCAAGTGGCTCATGCAGTCCATGGTTGAGCGCGACAAGTGCTATGTCGTCTCCAAGGACGGCAAGACCCTTGTTCATCTGAACATTCGCCCCGGCAACCCGTTCAAGGACGGTAAGGTTGACCTGGTTGCGTACTCCGACGTCATCGACGTGCAGAATGGTTCCGACTGGCCTGCTGACCCGCGGTTCCTGGCACGTCCCGAGACCTGAGCTACCTGCACCTATCCGCACGAAGTCATGATCGCCAACAAGGAACCGATCATACTCGACGGCGGAGCCAACAACGTGTTTGTTGGTCCTGACAACCAGTTCAAGATCGTTATCGATGAATTTGACGGCAAGACTGTGAAGGCTTGGCATGTCGAGACCGCTAAGGCCAAGACTGGCAACCTCGCTACTCGTGCCGAGGGCAAGAACATTGACCTTGTCGTAGGCAAGGCCTGCCGCTCCACCGTTCACTTCATCAGCCGCTGGTACGGCAAGATGTATGATGAACAGCTGCGTGGCATGGACGTGTTCAAATAGCATCGGTTTGGCACGGGAATTCTGCGGTTCCCGTGCCTTTTTTTTCTCGCTCGGCTGAGGCGTGCATTCCCATGCGCTGAGCATGCATGCTTCAGCAGAAGAGCCAGACACCTGTCTGGCTCTTCTTTCCTGATTGAACCTGGCTTCGTTTTTTCCGTGCGCGATCGTGCAGAACGGCACGGCTCGGAGACGGGGGTTCCATTTCCCGAACGAATCTTTCAGGCGGATGTCTGTTCGGGAAAACGCCGGATGCAGGCGGCCGGGCCGTGCGTTCGTGCGTGATTGAGCCCCGAAAGCGGGCCGCTTCCATGCCCATGGAACGGAAACCCCACTGAGAATTTTGCGGGATGTCTGTTCCTTGTGGGAAAAATCCGGGTTCGCAGCTTTGGCAGAATGTTTCTGCGCAACATGTTCAACAGGCAGGTTTATCATGCCCGAAGGTTATTCACGAAGAAATTTTCTTAAGCTGAGCGCGGCCCTGCTCGCTGGCGGGGCTGCAATAGCCAGTCCCGACAAGGCTCATGCCATCGGCTACGTTTCTCCAAAAGGCGGAGCCATAACGGAAGTGAAGGGCTATTGCCCCTTCTGTCAGGTTCGCTGCACCTACAAGGCGCGCGTGCAGGACGGAAAAATTCTCAGCGTTACCGGCGACAAGGACAATCATTGGACGGGCGGAGCCATGTGCCCCAAGGGAATGTCCATTCTGGAACTCATGAACAGTCCCTTCCGCATTACCGAGCCCATGTATCATGAGCCGGACGGCAGCTGGCGCAGAATTACGTATCAGGAAGCCGTCGACATGGTGGTGGAGCGAATGAAGGCCGTCCGCGACAAGTACGGAGCCAAGGCCGGCAATCGCGTGGCGCTTACCATGCCGCTGTGGGACTGCCTGGAATCGGAAATTGCGGCTCTCATGACGCTTCGCACGGTGGGCAGCGTTCAGGCCATGCCTCCGGGAGAAACCTGCGTATCCACCGCCTCCAACATGCTCGGCCTCATGCTCGGCGTGAACAGCGGTTCCACGCAGGTGGACGAGCTGCCCAAGGCGGAAACCCTCGTGCTGTGGGGGGCCAACGTCAACGATCTGTATCCTCCCTACACGCGCTGGCTCAAGGCTGCCCATGACAACGGCACGAAGCTCATCTACGTCGATCCGCGCAGAACCCGCACCAGCATCTGGTGCGACACTCAGCTTCGTCCTCAGCCGGGCACGGACGGCATCCTCGCGCTGGGCGCCATCCGCTATATTCTTGAGAAGGGCGCCTATGACGAAGAAAGGGCCCGTTTCCAGATTGAGGACTTTGAAGAGCTTGCTCCGCAGACGGAAAAGTTCACGCTGGATTACGTGCAGTCCATAACGAAGCTCTCAAGAGAAGAGATCACGTCCTTTTACGATGCGCTCGCCGCGAGCAGCAAAACCATCATCTGGCTCGGCGGTTCGCTTTCCCGTCAGACCAACGGCATCACGACGGCACGAAGCATCATTCTTCTTCAGGCTCTTCGGGACAATCTCATCGGCGAAGGCAAGGGCATGCTCACCTTCCAGAGCGGAAAGCCCGGCGGCGGTGAAGAGCTTGTGGATCATTATTTCGGCGAGAACAATACGCCGAAGATGAACTTCCGGCGTCTGCGCATGGCCATGAGCAAGAAGAATCTCGACATTCTCTTCCTCAATTCCAGCTATCGCCGCAATCCCGACGCCCTTGGCGTGCGCAAGGCCATTCAGAATGTGCCTTTCGTCGTGCACATGGGATTCTTTCTGGACGAAGAGTCCGAAGTTTCCACACTGTTCATCCCCGCCACCTTCGGTCCTGAAAGCCAGGGATGCGGCTACGGCAACGAAAATCAGGTGGCCTGGCGCGAAAAGATCGTACAGGCGCCCGGTTCCTGCGTTCCCGCCTGGCAGTTCTACCGCGACATAGGCCTCAAGCTTGACCCTGAACGGTATCCCAACTTCAAGGATCCTGAGGAAATCTGCCGTATGCTTCAGGCGGAAGTTCCTTCCTGGAAGGGCATCACCATGGAGCGCATGCGCAAATCCTCCACCGTGACATGGCCTCTCTATGCCGAAGGGGAGGAAGAGCGCAAGGGTACCGTGTTTACGGAAGGCAAGCTGCTTACGCCTACCGGCAAGATGGTTGTGATGGACAGAGTATTCGGCGGCATCGACCGATGGGACTATCCTAAAGGACATCCTGCCGGGAAGGACGGAAAGAAGGACTTTCCTCTTATTCTTACTCAGGGCAAGCAGCTCTGGCACTGGCAGCAGACGCTCACCAACTTCGCCAGATCCATGGCGCAGTTCTCGAACGGTCGCTTCGTGCAGGTCAATCCCGCAACGGCTGCGGAGCTCGGTCTGAAGCAGGGGGACCGCGTCATGCTGGAAACTACCATGGGCGGCATTGAAGGTTGGGTCGACATTACGGAAAACGTGCTTCCCGGAGCCGTGTTCACGCCCGCCAACTGCTGCCGGACCACGCCGCTGAAGGAAAACCAGAGCGAATCCATCTGCGACATACTCCCGAATTACTGGGACCGCATCTCCGCACAGCACAACTGCACGGGATGCCGTCTGAGAAAAATATAAGAGGTGAGTCATGGCTCGATACGTCATGGTCATTGATTCTGAAAAATGCATGGACTGCAAGGCCTGCATCATAGCCTGTCAGCAGCGCAACCAGGTGCCCTATGGTTTTTACCGCAACTGGGTGCATGAAACGGACAGCAAAAATTCACCCTGCGGCTTCAAGTTTCAGCCCGGAGCCTGCATGCACTGCGACGATCCTTCCTGTGTGCGCGCCTGTCCTACGGGAGCCACCTGGAAGTCCAAGGACGGCACCGTGGAAATAGACCGCTCGCGCTGCATCGGCTGCGGCAGCTGCATCAAGGCCTGCCCCTATCATGCGAGGTTCCGCCATCCTGTCACCGGCACGGCCGACAAGTGCGACTACTGCCACGGCAGTACCCCCGGACAGACTCCGGCCTGTGTGGCCGTGTGTCCCATGCACTGTCGCATCTTCGGCGATGCCGATGATCCCTCTTCCGAAGTTTCCAAGGTGCTCGCCGCCCGTAAGGCGGTGCATATCGTGCCGCTCGGCAGCGGCGCAAAGCCTACGCTGACGTATCTCGACGTCACCACGCCTTCCGAACTTCCTGCCGCCAGCACCACGAGCTATCCTGTGGAAGCCATACGTCCTCTGTCCAAGGGCGTCACGTGGGTGGGCGGTCTGGTACTGGCGGCGCTTACTGGCACGTTCGTGCGTCAGCTCGTCAAGTCTTCGGAAAAGGAGGATGAGGAAATTGCGGCGGAAACGAAGGCTGCTTCCTCTGCCGAAACGCATGATAAGGAGGACAATGCATGATCCGTCGACATTCCCGTTCTGCCATATTCATGCACTGGTTTAATGCCATCTGCTGGATTTTTCTTCTTTTTTCCGGATTTGCCCTGCTTGTCGGCGAAATGCAGCCCGTCGGTCAGTGGTGGATTGACCTCTGGCATGGCGTCTTTGGCGGCCGAGGCCTTCTGGTGGCGCATCTTGTCGTCGGCTCCGTGTGGGTCATTGTCTATGCCCTGTATGTGCTGCTGTTCTCGCGCAGGGAAGTGATTCCTTTCCTGCGTGAGGTGACGACGTTCTATGTCAAGAGTGACCTTGTGTGGTGCATGAAGAAGGGCATGTGGCTCGTACTCGGTCCGAAAATGACCAGAAAGCTGGGGGTGGATCCCACGCTTCCGCCCCAGGGGTTCTACAATGCCGGACAGCGCATGGTGGCTGTGGTGGCGGTGATCGCGAGCATCGGCCTTGCCGTGACGGGTGTCGTCATGGGCTTCTTCTCCGGCAATGTGGAATACGCCGTGTCGGAAAATGCGCTGCAGTGGTGCATATTCATCCATTTCTGCTGCGCGGGCGTCATGGCCATCCTTTTGCCCGTACATATCTACATGGCCGCTCTGGCTCCTGGAGAAGGACCGGCTCTGCGTTCCATGTTCACGGGCTTTGTGCCGGAAAAGCACATTGAGCACCATAACCCGCTCTGGTATGAAGCTCTGAAGAAGAAAGGACTTCTGTAGCACCGCATGCGTGGAATGATGTGAGAAAGGCGGATTCCCTTCCTTGGGAATCCGCCTCTTTCTTAAGGCCTTCAGGCAGTTGAGGGAGCAGAAGCGACCGAAGCAGAACCTCACTAGATTAACTGGTGGACCATAAAACGGTTATACTTGGAAAACCCCTTTTCGATTTGATTGGCTGAGAAAAAGAGGCTGTCTGTCAACTGCGCCTATAATATCCTCAGACAGATTTTCTGCGGTGATGAGAGAGGCATAAAGAACCATATTGTGGAAAACAGGAGACTGGAGAAGGGCGTGAGCATGGCAGAGACAGAAAGTTGTCCAGTCTTACAGGCTGCTTGAAATATCGTCAAAGAGGAGTGTATCGACGTTCTTTGGAAAGTTGACATAAAAGAGCAGCCTGATGTCGTACGAGCAGTTTGGTGGACTGAAGTTCAGATACGGTGCCAGGAATAAGCAAAGATAGCAGGGGAAATACAGACATGGCCGAGGGATAAACGTGGAGAGCTTCTGCGCATTCCATGCGGCGGAAGTCCTGCGGGCCGCCGGTAGGCAGACATGACGGATAGTCATGTCTGCGCCTGTTAGAACGTGGCAGGGAAGAGAGTCTTACGGTCGGCAGGCGCAACTGCCGGAGATGCAGCAGCTTTTGTTGGAGCAAGATTTAAATCTGTGAAGCATTACTTTAACTATAATTATGAAATAAGAGTTATGTAAACTTTTTTTTTTATAAAAAATTCCCCCAAAACAACGTTCCAACGAATGTGCCATAAAAACGCAATCGTCACAAACCTGCAGGACGATAACGCACGATGACAACGGATGTTGTGGAGGACTTCCTCCGATGATTTGATCGTGAGGTTTTCGCCGTCAGAACGAAATGTGCAGATGATCAAGAAAAGGAAAGTTCTTTTTTTGTTCTTTCCAGCGTCGTTTCGTCATGCGATAGAGCACATGTCGGGAAAGAGGATGACCAGCGGGAAGGGCGGGGTGATCGAATTCATCCTCAGGGGAATGAGTCATGCCGAGTCTCTGCATGACCTTTTCCGAAGGGCCGTTCAGCTTGGCGGTAAAACTGCATATGGTTTCGATGGAAAAAAAGGAAAAGCCCGTTTCCATTGCAACCGCAGCTGCTTCCGTAGCAAAGCCGTGTCCCCAGAAGGCCTTGTGCAGTCTCCAGGAGACTTCAACAAGTGAATTGTCGAAGGACGGAATGTTCAGTCCAACAATTCCTGCAAACGATGAATGTCCCGGCAGCTCCAGCACCCATATGCCGAAACCGTGACGGAGCATGCCATGTTGAAAAGAGGCGGCAAGCTTGTCGCTGTCTTCCGGTGCAAGAGGGGCGGGGAAAAATCGCATGACGTCTTCATCGGCATTCAGGGCCCGGAAACATGCGAGGTCTTCTTCCTTCCAGGG
>JAXUUT010000072.1:0-50182 GCA_037230945.1 bacterium | reverse complement strand
TCTCTTCGTTTCAGGCAACCTCCCTGTTGCGTTTTAATTTACAATCTTCACAAAAAAGTTTTCCCTTCCCCCCTAGACGGCGCGCAAAACGGAATTACCTATTGCGTGTAAGAGTTCAGCCGCAAGGCGGCTCTTCCCCAATAAGTGCAATATCTGAGGAGGACATATAGTATGGGCAAGATTATTGGTATCGACCTTGGCACCACCAACAGCTGCGTTTATGTGATGGAAGGCAAGGAGCCCAAGTGCATCTCCAACCCCAATGGCGGCCGGACCACTCCGTCCATCGTCGCTTTTACCGATAAGGAACGTCTGGTGGGCGAAACCGCCAAGCGTCAGGCTGTCACCAACCCCGACCGCACCATCTTCGCCGTCAAGCGTCTGATGGGCCGCCGCGCCGATTCTCCCGAAGTGCAGCACTGGATGCAGCACGCTCCCTACACCATCGTGGCTTCCGCCAACGGCGACGCCGCCGTGCGCGTGGACGGGCATGACTACAGCCCTCAGGAAATTTCCGCCGTCATTCTCGGTCAGCTCAAGAAGGACGCTGAAGCCTACCTCGGCGAGCCTGTGACCGAAGCGGTCATCACCGTGCCTGCCTACTTCAACGACGCTCAGCGTCAGGCCACCAAGGACGCCGGCAAGATCGCCGGTCTTGAAGTGAAGCGCATCATCAACGAGCCTACCGCCGCTTCTCTGGCCTACGGCTTCGACCGCAAGGCCAACGAAAAGATCGCCGTGTACGACCTCGGCGGCGGCACCTTCGATATCTCCATTCTGGAAGTGGGCGACAACGTCGTCGAAGTGCGCGCCACCAACGGCGATACCTTCCTCGGCGGCGAAGACTTCGACCAGCGCATCATCCGCTACATGGTGGATGAATTCAAGGGTCAGTACGGCATCGACCTCTCGCAGGACCGCATGGCTCTGCAGCGTCTGAAGGAAGCGGCCGAAAACGCCAAGAAGGAACTTTCCAACTCTCTGGAAACGCAGATCAACCTGCCCTTCATCACCGCTGACGCCACCGGCCCCAAGCACCTCATGATGACCCTGACCCGCGCAAAGCTCGAACAGATGGTCATGGATCTGGTCGAGCGCTCCATCGAGCCCTGCCGCAAGGCTCTTGCCGATGCCGGTCTCACCGCTTCCCAGATCGACGAAGTGGTTCTCGTGGGCGGCATGACCCGCATGCCTCTCGTGCAGAAGAAGGTGGGCGAGTTCTTCGGCAAGGATCCCAACCGTTCCGTGAACCCCGATGAAGTGGTGGCCATGGGTGCTTCCATCCAGGGCGCCATCCTGACCGGCGACGTGAAGGACGTGCTGCTGCTCGACGTGACCCCGCTTTCCCTCGGCATCGAGACCATGGGCGGCGTGTTCACCAAGCTCATCGACCGCAACACCACCATTCCTACCCGCAAGAGTCAGACCTTCTCCACCGCCGCGGACAACCAGCCTGCCGTTGACATTCATGTCCTGCAGGGCGAACGCCCCATGGCGGCCGACAACATGACGCTCGGCAACTTCCAGCTCACCGGCATTCCCGCCGCGCCCCGCGGCGTGCCGCAGATTGAAGTTACCTTCGACATCGACGCCAACGGCATCGTGAACGTGTCCGCCAAGGACCTCGGCACCGGCAAGGAACAGTCCATCCAGATCAAGTCCTCTTCCGGCCTGTCCGAAGAAGAGATCAACAAGCTGGTGCGCGAAGCTGAAGCCAACGCCGCCGAAGACAAGAAGAAGCAGGAAACCATCGAAGCCCGCAACCAGGCCGATGCCCTCGTCTACGCCACCGAGAAGTCCCTCAAGGATGTCGGCGACAAGATCGACCCTGCCATCAAGGCCGATGTGGAAAGCAAGACCGAAGCGCTGAAGAAGGCCATGGAAGGCACCGACACCGAAGCCATCAAGAAGGCTTCCGACGACCTCTCCCAGGCTTCCCACAAGCTCGCTGAAATACTCTACAAGAACGCTCAGGCTCAGCAGCAGGGCGCTCAGGCCGGTCAGCAGGCTCAGCAGAACTCCGGCAAGAAGGACGACGACGTGGTTGACGCCGACTTCACCGAAGTGAAGTAAACATCATCCAGCCAAGGATACACGAAGGGCCCCGTTCCCATCTGGGAGCGGGGCCCTTTTGCGTGTTTAAGCCCGGCGTGCGTCTGCATCTGGAAAAGAAGACGGCAGGTCGTGCATGGAGAGCGTTGCCACGGCAGGGAGGATAGGCCGCCTTGCGCGCACCTTTCGGCGGACAGCCGTCACAAAAGACGATTTTCCGCGGCAGAGACGGGCGGGGTGCCTGGAAAGCGCGACGGTCCGTGCGGGCACGCGGGGGCAGGATTTCCGGCACGGGATTTCGGCACTGCGCCGGGCAGGCCGGACATCGGGAAAGTTCGGCCGCTCGTCGTCGTTTCCTCGGACTGGCGGAGCGTCATTGGTCATGGGCGGCGCGTTTTCTGCATGCCTGCGCCCTGAGAGGACAGGGCGCCCCCTGCGGGGGGCTGCTTCTCTCGAGTCCGGCGCGCGTCAGAAGGTGAGATCGCGGGCAGCAGGGCAGTCCGGCGTTCCTTCGGCGGCCAGCACGGCGGCGTTGACGGCCTTTGCCATGACATGGGCCGCAAGGGTTCCCACGGCGTCCTGATTGGCGCGTACGCTGCCCGTGGAAAGCGCGTAGATTGTGTCGCCGTCGGCGGACGTGTGCACGGGACGAATGGTCCGTGCAAGACCGTTGTGGGCTATGGCCGCAATTTTTTTTAGCCGCGTCTTGTCGAAGGCGGCGTTGGTCACGATGCATCCTATGGTGGTGTTGCCCGTGAAGAGGTTGTCTTTGCGTTCCGCACAGGTCGCCATGAGAGCCGCTTCGCTGTCGGCAAAGCGTGTTTTGTCCGGCGAGAGCATGCCCGCAAGCTTCCGGCAACTGTCCGGTTCGAAAACGTCGCCCAGGGCGTTCACGGCCACGACGGCTCCGACGCACACGTCTCCGACGCGCACGGCATGGCAGCCGAGACCGGATTTCATCATGGTGGCCGTGCCGTTCAGCTTGCCTACGGTGCATCCCGTTCCGGCTCCGACGTTGCCGCACACGGCGCGGTTGTTCTGCGCGTCCACACAGGCGCGGTAGCCCATGTCGGCATCGGGCCGGGCCGCGGCGTCGCCGAGTTCAAGGTCGTACAGGCAGGACGCGCACACCAGCGGAACGCGCGCAAAACCGGTGTCGAAGCCGCGACCGTGCTCTTCAAGAAAGCGCATGACGCCGTCTGCGGCACGCAGTCCGAAGGCGCTGCCGCCGCTGAGAAGCACGGCGTGAATGCGTTCGCAGGATGCCACGGGCGAAAGAAGTTCCGTTTCCCGGGAAGCGGGACCGCCGCCGCGCACGTCGACGCCCGCCGCCATGTCGGTATCGGCCAGAATCACCGTGCAGCCGGTAAGCCCCGCCGCATCTTCGGCGTGTCCGATGCGAAAGCCCGGCATGGCGTTCAGCGGAATTTCGGTTAATGCATCAATCATGTTCAAGCTCCTTCGCCCGGTTGTGCGGGCGTAACGGTTCGGCGTTCTTGCAAAAGAGTCATGCGGAGCAGCAGTTCTGACGGGCCGCAAAGAAGAGGGGTTTTGGGGGGGCATTCAGTCCGGGAGCGGCATTTACGCCACGGCCAGATAAAGTCCCACAAGCACGAGGTAGCGGAGCAGCTTGGCCGCAAGCGTGATGGAAAAAAAAGACCGGAACGGCTCCCTCATGACTCCGGCGGCAAGGGTGAGCGCGTCGCCCATGACGGGCATCCAGCTCAGCAGAAGGGACCAGCGGCCGTATTTGTGGTACCACTGTTCCGCCTTGAGAAGTCGGGCCGGAGATACGGGAAACCAGCGGGCGTGCATGAACTTGTGGGCAAAAAGCCCGAGCCACCAGTTTGTGGCCGAGCCCAGCGTATTGCCTGCCGTGGCCGCGGCCACGAGCGCCCATGGGGCATGGTCGCCTTC
This sequence comes from bacterium, assembly GCA_037230945.1. Lineage (GTDB taxonomy): Bacteria > Desulfobacterota > Desulfovibrionia > Desulfovibrionales > Desulfovibrionaceae > Mailhella. The sequence goes on along the minus strand of JAXUUT010000072.1, from coordinate 46,213 downwards.
GGCCACAAGGGCGATGAGCACCGCTTCCGACTGGGCGGGAAGAATGGTGGCCGAAACGAAGGCCACGATGAACATGAGCGCATATTCCTTCATGAGGATAGGACGGGCGGCAGGTTTTTGCGGAACATGCGCAGAATATTCCGGCATTCATGGCGTGTCGACGCTTTTTTTCATCAAAGGGCGCGGGGCCGTTCCTGTCCCTTCAATGACAAAGAGACCATGCGCAGGGCAGGAAAAAACAGGGCGCCCGATAGAGCGCCCTGTGCTGGACAAGCCCGGACAACCCGCATCCGGCCAGGCCCCCGCGTTGCTGCTTACTGCTGCACGGGGTTGATGCGCACTTCTACGCGGCGGTTCTGCTGGCGGCCGGATTCCGTGTTGTTGTCGGCAATGGGCGAGCTTTCGCCGTAGCCTATGGCCTGAATTCTCGAAGCGTCCACGCCGCGCTGGACAAGGGCGTTCTTCACGCTCTGGGCGCGGCGCTCGGAAAGCTGCTGGTTGTAGGATTCGGAACCAGTGCTGTCGGTGTGGCCGGCCACGAGAATGGTGGTCTGCGGATAGGAGGAGAGCACCTGCGCCACGCGGTCGAGTTCGGTGTAGAGGCCGGGACGGATGCTGGTGGAATTGACGTCGAAGGTGAAGTCGCTCTTGAAGGTGAGGGCAAGCGCGTTGCCTTCGCGCTGAACGGCCACGGCCTGCGAGTTGGCAAGCGCCTGCCGCATGTCGTTTTCCTGCCGGTCCATCATGTTGCCGATGCCGGTTCCGGCAAGGCCGCCGATGACTGCGCCCGCCGCGGTGCCGATGAGCGTGGACTTGGTGTTTCCGCCGATGATCTGGCCGAGAATGGCGCCTGCGGCCGCGCCGCCGGCCGTGCCGTAGGCCGCGCCTCTGCCCGTGTTGCTCTGCATGGCGCAGCCGCTGCCGAGAAGCAGCGTGACGATGAGACCGAAAGTGCAGATTTTTTTCATGTCGTGTTCCTTCTGTTCTCCGCGTTTTTTCTGCGGAGAGATGGGCGTTGTCATCATTCTTCGTCGGCGGGAATGCCCCGCGCCGGTGCGGAAGAAACGGGGAAGCTGAAATACCTTTTTAAGAATATCCGCGACAAAGGAAAAACGCAAATGCGCGCCTTGTCGGTTGAATGTGCCCGAGGACGGACGGATTTTGTCGCTTTGATTTGCCATTGTGAGAAAATATCAGATATTACTGTAAGATAGGTGTATAAACGACAGAGAGGCCGTCCTTTTGGCGTTCAGAAGGCATGGTTCTTCAGACCTTTCAAAATGTTTCATTGCAGGGAAAGATTTTGAAACGTGACTTTTTCGGCGGATGAGCTAAAAAAGTACCATGACGGCGGTCGATGTCTCTCCCCATCAGAACAGCCGTTGTGTCTTCGTTCAGGATTTCCCCTTGTATCTCCGGTCTGACCGCCGCCTCCTTCGGTCAGACCGGTTTTTTGTATGCGCTGCGTTCCGCTTTTTTGTCTGTCCCTGATCATGTCTTCGGCCCGGCATGACGCGGCCAGAAGTCGCGGCTCAGATTGTGGAAGAATCGGCAGGAATGCAGAATCAGGTCGAATGAGCTTCATGAGAGGATTTTTTCTTCAAGACATGGGAAAAAGAATGCAGAACCAGGAAACACTTTGAAACGTGACTTTTCATGGAGTCCTGTTACAAGGTTCATTACAGGTCATGCAGAAAGTCATGAACCTTCCATACCCTCCTCGTCTTGTTTTCCTTTATGAGATCAGCCTGTTCACTTCTGTGGACAGGCTGATTTTCATATGTCCGGACGTGCTCCGGCTGGAGAAGCACGGCATTTTCCGTCCGGCATCCGTGGAAAAGGAAGATTCCGTCTTTCCGTGCATGGGAGCTTTGGACTTGCCGTGTCGTCGGAGAAGATTCCGCAGTGACAGAGAAACGACGGCGCGGCATGTCGTTTGTTCAAGATTCGGCAGAGTTCAGGAACCTGTATCTTCGGCGGCAGAGCACGAGCGACGCGTTGCAGATGCCGAAACTTTTCCGGAACGAGACTATAGAAGACCGTAACCGTTGACTTTTAACTATAAGCTGATAAAATAAACGGTTGACCGAATTTTGTGTGAATAGAGGTTTCTGATGGACGAGGACGCTTCCAGACGCCGTTCCCTGCTGTTTCTTTCCCTGCTTTGCTTTGCCCTTGCCGACGTGCGCGACGGGCTGGGGCCGTTTCTCGGCGTGTATCTCCAGTCGCAGGGCTGGACGCCCGATGAAATAGGCTTCGTCATGACGGTCGGCGGACTTGCCGAGCTGTTCTGCATTACGCCGCTCGGCGCGCTTGCCGACCATACGCGGCACAAGCGGCGGATGATCGCCTCAAGCGTCTGCCTCATCGTTTTCGGATGTGGCCTTGTCTTCCTGTGGAGCGGTGCGCTTGCGGCGGGCTTTTCGCGCGTTCTGCAGAGCGTGGCCGCCGCGGCCATTGCGCCGTCGCTTACCGGCATCACGCTCGGCATGGTGGGGCAGAAGGGGCTTGCCGCAAGGCTCGGCGTCAACGAGGCGTGGAGTCATGCCGGCAACGCCTCCACGGCGGTCATGGGAGGTGTCGTCGGTTACTTTTTCGGCATTCCGGGCGTGTTCTTTGTCATGATGCTCATGGGGGCTCTGGCCGTGTTCAGTCTGGCCTGCATCAATCCTTCGCACATCGACTATGCCGTGGCGCGCGGACTTGAGCCTGCGGGACAAGGCGGAAGAGAACGGCCCGCAAGGAATTTCCGTCTGCTTTTTTACGACAGGGCGCTGCTTGCCGTGGCGCTGACGCTGTTCTTCTTCCATCTCGGCAATGCCGCGCTTCTGCCTCTTCTCGGGCAGTCTGCCGTGGCGCGGTTCAGCGTCAACGGCGCGGCCTATACTGCGGGCACCGTCGTGCTTGCGCAGGCCACCATGATAGTCGTGGCGCTGTGGGGCGCGAAGGTGGCGCAGAAAAAAGGCTACGGGCATCTTTTTCTGCTGGCGCTGCTGGCGCTTCCCGTGCGCGGATGCATTGCAGGACTGTGGGAAAGCCCGTGGAACATCATTCCCGTGCAGATGCTGGACGGCGTAGGGGCGGGGCTTCTTGGCGTGGCCACGCCCGGCCTCGTGGCTCGGCTTCTTCGGGGCAGCGGACATGTCAACATGGGACTCGGGCTCGTTCTTACCATTCAGGGCGTGGGAGCCTCGCTCAGCAACACCTACGGCGGACTTTTCGCTCATCATGTGAGCTACAGTGCGGCCTTTCTGGCACTTGCCGCCGCGCCTTGCGCGGGCCTTGCCATATTCATCGCCGCAACCCGCCTTCTGCCCGCGTTCGCCGGAACGCTGAAGTCCGATGGTGAGCGCCGTGAGGGCTAGCCGTCCGGGGCACGGATAAGGAATTTCCGGGTGCAGAATCTTTTGGAGGCTTTCAGTTCCGCCTTGCGTTCCAGTGGGCGGCCACAGCCTGCGCCATGCGTTCATGCCCCGATCTGTTCAGGTGGATGCCGTCGAAGGACAGAAGATCAGGACCGATGACGGGACGAAAGTCGATGACGTCGGTATCGTCTTCCCGGCACTGGAGCAGAAGGGCGCGGGCGAAATCCGCATAGGCGGAGCGCACGAGGTCCATGTCCACGGGGCCCTCGCACCAGGCTTCCGAAACGTCCCCGGAAATCTGCATGGGAATTCCCACCGTGGGACGTATGCCCATGCTCACGGCTCGCTTGCATATCATGCGGATATCGGCAAGCGGCACGGCCACGGGCATGCCCATGAAAAGATTGTTCAGCCCTCCCATGATGAAAAGCTCATCGCCGAAAAGTTCTTGTTCCGTCATTTCGCCGGTGGTCGCGCCGTTGACGCCCCGGTTTATGAATTCATGTCCCGTAAGATTCGAGGCCAGGGCGCACCAGGTTTCCGCGCGCCTGACGCCGTAACCGTAGGTAAGACTGTCGCCTATGCAGAGAATGATCATGACTGCTCCTTGTGTGCCCGGATGTTGCGCGGGGATGCGGTGCCGTTGCGGTGCGGGGATCATGATGAAGAGGACATGATATTTTTCCTGCAGCATTTCTGATTGTCGGGCACGAATGCCGTTGAAGTGCCGCAGGCAAGGCGCATTGTTCATGTCCGGCCCGGGGCGCGCCGTTCCATGATGGGTGGAAAGAATGTAAAAACAGAAAACCCCGCAGCCTCTTGTGGACTGCGGGGTTTTTAGAGCTTTGCTGTGGCGGAGAGAGAGGGATTTGAACCCTCGATACAGGTTTATGCCCGTATACTCGCTTAGCAGGCGAGCTCCTTCGGCCGACTCGGACATCTCTCCGCGCAATGAAGCGCAGTGTTATACGCAACGGGGACATAGCTACACTAAGCGTCATGGCTTGTCAAGCCCCGGGCATGAGGAAAATTTTGCGGCATCAGTGCATATAAAGGGTGCTCATGTCGATGATGCCGTGAACGCCGTCGGCATAGAAGGCCGTGCGCAGACCGGTGATGCTGACGAAGGCCACAATGGCCTGAACAAGCAGCGTGATGCGCCCCATGTGGGAAAGGCCGATGACCACGCCGCTGAAGATGACGCCCATCCAGTACAGCTGGGTCTGCATCCAGATGATGGCGGACTTTCTCATGAAGGGGTCGTCCCAGGCGATGCAGGGCGCAATGGCCGTGATGACGAGCATGAGCCACAGGCAGATGCGCAGGGGAATGTAGAAGCGGCCGTAGCGTATGGCGGGGGCGTCCGGTTCGCCCATCTGCTTGAGCTGGGAGAAGACGGCGCCGAGAATGACGGTGCAGAGCGGAAAGAGCGCGAGGGGAAACAGGCCGGAGGTGGTGAACACTTCTCCGGGAACGGCGGCCGCAGCTTCGGCCATGACCCCCGCAGCGCCTGCAATCCAGGCAATGAAGCCGCAGGCGGAGCAGCGCTTCCATGCGCCGAGAGCGCAGAAGAGCAGGATGAGACAGCAGATCTGCGCGACGAGCATGGAACCCGGGGCCGCTCCGCGGAAGGCCGCAAGCCCGGCCGCCGTGGCCACGGCGGCGCTTATGGCGGAAGTCTGCCAGTTTCGGGCGCTGGGAGAATCCCCGTGATGGTCCTTCCACCAGGCAAAGAGCGCCAGCCCCGTGCCGAGCTGCGAGAACACGGTGAAGAAAACAAGCGGCCAGTTCGTGATCATGGGGAATCTCCTGCAAAAATGAAGAATGGTATAGGTGAAAAAATGCCGGATGACGCTCTCTGATAAAAATGATTTTTGCGCGTCGCGTCAAGTCGTTCCTCGATGTTATGCGACGTCGTTGCCGAAAAGTATATATGCCGTCAGATGATAATGCCGGTTTTCGGTAAGGAGAAAGAAACATTTTCCATGAAGACGAAAGGCTGTCCGTCATGTTCTGCGGCATTCGGAAAAACTTATGGAATGGATGTTCTTTGCACGGGACCGCGTGAAGAATGCGTCTTGTGCGGAAAGGATAAGACGGGGAGGAGGTGAATGCTGTCGTTGTCTGAGGAGAGCTTGTACGGGAAGGAACCAGCTCGGAAGGATGTTTCGGTCAGAAAGCGGGAGGGGATTGCGAGAAGTTGGAGAGAAAAAGAGGCGCTGCGCTCTTTCTTCGTGCGGTGCTGCAGACGTGGGAAATCCGGTCGTGCCGGAAGCGGTCGCATGCCGGACGGAGGCCGTCCGGCATGCCGGGATGCTCATGCCGCCGGACAGACGGCGCAGAGTCAGGCGGACTGCCCCTGCTTTGCGCCGAAGCCCTGCACGAAGCCGATGAGCTGACCGGAGAGAACGACGGTGAGCAGCGAGTATCCTATGCGTTCAAGAGGAATGTAGGAGAGGGAGAGCAGAAGAACGACAAGGTCGCTCAAAAGGTAGGGCCAGCGTATGTTCCAGCCCGTAAGATGGGAAATGCTCATGGCAAGGGCGTCGTCGCCGCCGGGAGCGCCGCCTGCCCGAACGCAGAGCCCGACGCCCACTCCCACGAACAGCGCGCCGAGCACGGAGGCGAGAAGCGGCATGTGCGCAAGTTCGGGCCACAGGGGCGGGAACATTTCGACGAGCGCGTAGAAGAGGGAAAAGCCGCCGCCCGCCACGAGAGAGTAGAGGACGAAGCCTGCGCCCATGAGCTTCCATCCGAGCAGGTAGCATACGGCGTTCATGACGAGACCGGACCACGCCGGGGAAATGTGGAACCAGTGGTGCAGAAGCAGAGTGGCGCCGAGAATGCCGCCTTCCGTCACGCCGGAAAGGGCATGAACGTTGTAGAGACCGAAGGCCAGAACGGCACTGCCGGCAAGATTGAGAAGCACAGGCCGAAGAGAAGGGGAAAGAGACACGGAAATGCTCCTTGGTTGCGGATGGTCCGGCGCTTTTCTCTGGGAAAGCGCCGGAGGAAGGGCGGCTTTCAGGCCGCCGAAGAATCCGTGGAGGAGAGTCCGAAGGGCGGAAAGTTTTCCCGTGTTCTGCGGAAAGGCGATGACTGACCGGAAGGCGCAGGATGAGACCGGCGAAGATGCCGTCTTCTGGAAATGTCGCGGGATGCAGGGCGGGCAGAGACGCGTCGGACTCGATTCCGCGCGTCTTTAGAGATGGCTGCGCCAGTGGCGCTCCGCCATCATGACGAAGAATATGCGGGAAAGCATGTGCCGGTCGTTCTGCATGAAGGCAGGGTAGCCGAGTTTCCGCAGGAAGGCAAGGCGGAGGAAAAAAAGCGGTATTTGCGGCGGGAAAAAAAGAAGACCCGTCAGGGAGGCCTGCCCCGGAGCCGGCGTGTGGAGAGGGGGGGCGCGTTTCGAGGAAAGGCATGTCTCTCATGACGGCCGTGTTGCGAAGCGTGCGTCTTGCTGATACGGTTGAAACCGTATTCCCCTCATGCATGAGGGGGCTTTTTTTCTGTTTTTTCATGTCCGCTTTTGACCATGGATAAAGAATCTCTGCTTCGTAGGATGGAAGAGCGCGCCGGGCTCACCGTGTGTCGCGCAGGCTCGGCCACGCTGGCCCGGCTGGCCGTGGAAGCGACGCGTCTTGGCCGTCACGCGGCCGTGGCCGTGCGCAGCCGGGAAGCGCTTGCCGTCATGCGTGGCCTGACCACGCTTTTCACGCCCGAGCTTTCCGTGGGACGTCTTGATTCCCCCGCCGGGGAGGCACGCGGGGCGTCCGGCCTGCCCGTATGGGAAAGACCGTGGGTGTTTCTTTCGCCTTTCACTGTGCGCTCTCTCAGCCGGGAAGGGTGGGCGGAGCGTTTTGCCGTGCTGTACGCTCTGCGCACGGGGCAGGCCCGGGGCGTGGTGTTCACCCTGGACAACATGCTGCCGCTGCTGCCCCCGCCTGATTTTCTGGACGGCCGGACCATGACCGTCCGCCGCGGCGAGGACATATCGCCCGAGCTTCTTCTCGAGCAGCTTGCGGAATGGGGATATCAGCGTGTGCCCATGGTGGCTCATGCGGGCGACATGGCACGTCGCGGCGACATTCTGGACGTTCTGCCCCCGGGCTATGAGAAGCCGCTCAGACTGGAATTTTTCGGCGACACCGTCGATGAAATGCGAGTGTTCGACTTTGTGACGCAGCGTTCCGTGGGGCAGCTCGACGAGGTGACGCTGCTGCCCGTGACGCCGTTTGCTTCCGGCAGCGCATGGGAAAAGAGCGTGCGCGACTTCTGGAAGTCCCGCGCGAAGGCGGGCACGATGAGCGAACGTTCCCGCGTGTCGCTTGAGCGTGCGCTGGAAGAGAAGGACGCGCGTCTTCTGCCCGGCTGCCTGTATGCCGACGCGTCGTCGCTGGACGACTGGCTTGCTCCGGACACCATGTGCTTTCTGCCCGGCCGCCGCGAAGTGTGCGACGAGCTGGAGGAGACGGAGAGCCGGTGGCGGGAGCATATTCGCGTGCAGTCGGAAGAAAGCAGCCTCGTGCAGCCTGCGCACATGGCCGTGCGCGATGCGGAGACGGTGCGGAAGGCGCTGGAAAGCCGTCCCCGTCTTTACTCCGAGCCTCTGATCATGGGCACGGAGCAGACGGGCGAGGATCTTCTCGAGCGCAGCCTGCACAGCTTTGCCGAGCTTTTTCCCGGCCGGACGGAGCAGGACCGCCCCTGGCAGCAGCTTTCCGCCGGACTCAGGTCCTGGACGGCATCGCACAGACAGGTGGTGCTGGCCTTCGCTTCGGAGAGGGGCAGGCGCAAGTTTCTCAAGCTGGCGGAGCAGGACGGCATTCTGCCTGCGCTGCGATACGATCCCGAGGGTCGGGGGCTTTACGCCGTGGTGGCTCCGTACCGTCAGGGCGCGGAGCTCGTGTGGGACGACTGTCTCGTGCTCGGCGAGGAGATACTTCAGCCCAAGGCGGAGAGCTCGCATCGCGTGGCTTCGGGAGCGTTCCGGGGGCTGGACCGGTATGACGACCTGCGCGTGGGCGACCTGCTCGTGCACCGCGACTACGGCGTGGGACGCTTCGGCGGTCTGCACCGCATGAGTCCCGGCAATACCGGCGTGGACAACGACTATCTTCTTATTGAATACGCCGATGGCGCAAAGCTCTATCTGCCCGTGGACAGGCTGTCCGTGGTACAGAAGTTCAAGGCCGACGGGCCGCCGCCGGCGCTGGACCGGCTCGGCGGCACGGCGTGGACGAGCAGCCGGGAAAAGGCGCGCCGCGCCGTGGAGAAGGTGGCCGCCGATCTCATGCAGATGTACGCGTGGCGCAAGGTGGCCAAGGGCTTTTCCTATTCTCCCGTGGGGGAGATGTATCACGAGTTCGAGGCAACCTTCGGCTTTGAGGAAACGCCCGATCAGGCCCGGGCCATTCAGGAAGTGTTTGCGGACATGGACAAGCCCGTGCCCATGGATCGGCTCGTTTGCGGCGACGTGGGCTTCGGCAAGACGGAAGTGGCGCTTCGCGCGGCCTTTCGCGCAGCCTGCGACGGGCGTCAGGTGGCGCTTTTGTGCCCCACCACCGTGCTTGCGGAGCAGCATTATCAGACGTTTCGTTCGCGCATGGCGGGCTTTCCCGTCAATGTGGGCCTTCTCAGCCGTTTCGTGCCGAAGGCAAGGCAGACCGAGACGCTGAAAGCTGCGGCGCGCGGTCAGATTGACATTCTCATAGGCACGCACAGACTGCTTTCCAAGGACGTGCAGCTCCCCAATCTCGGGCTGCTCATTCTGGACGAGGAACAGCGCTTCGGCGTGCGCCACAAGGAAAAGCTGAAGGCGCTCAGAAAGAACGTGGACGTGCTCACGCTGACGGCCACGCCCATTCCCCGCACGCTTCAGCTTTCCATGTCCGGCATTCGCGAGCTTTCCGTGCTCGAGACCGCGCCGGCCGAACGCAAGCCCGTGGCCACGGCCATCATCGACCGGGACCGCGGGGCAATCCGGCAGGTCATGGAACGCGAGCTTGCGAGGCAGGGACAGGTGTTCTTTGTGCACAACCGCGTGCAGACGCTGCCGCAGACGGCAGCCATGGTGAAGGAGCTCGTGCCGGATGCGCGCGTGGGCATGGCTCACGGGCAGATGGCGGAAAAGGAACTTGAAGACACCATGCACAAGTTCTGGCACGGGGAGCTCGACGTGCTCGTATGCACGGCCATTGTGGAATCCGGTCTTGACTTTCCCAGAGCGAACACGCTCATCGTGGATCAGGCGCAGATGTTCGGTCTCGGGCAGCTCTATCAGCTTCGCGGCAGGGTGGGGAGATCCGACCGTCAGGCCTATGCGGTGTTCGTGGTGTCGGACGCGGAGCATCTGCCGAGCCTTGCCAGGGAGAGGCTGCGTATCATTCTGGAAATGGACTATCTCGGCGCCGGATTTCAGGTGGCCATGGAAGATCTGCGTCTGCGCGGGGCTGGCAACATACTCGGCGAGGCGCAGTCCGGCCACATGGCCCGCGTGGGGCTCGACCTGTACCTGGAAATGCTGGAGGACGCCGTGGCGAAGCTCAAGGGAGAGGAAGAGCTGCTTCGCACGGAGACGGAAATAAACCTCGGCATTCCCGCGCACATCCCCGACACCTACGTGGAGGACGCCCACGAAAGGCTCAAGTACTACAAGATGCTTTCCTCCGCTCCCGACGCCGTGACGCGGGAAAACGTGGAAATGGAAATACGCGACCGCTTCGGCCCCTTCCCCGAGCCTTTGGAGAACTTCCTTGCCGTGCTCGCCTTCAAGCGCCGCGTGAACGAGCTCGGCGTGGCCCGGGCGGACATTCTGCCGGACCGCGTCCGCGTGACATGGGCGGACGGGCAGAAGAAGGTCCGGCCGGAAGACATCGTGCGGCTCGTCATGGCGCACAGGGACCGCATACGCCTGCAGCCTCCGGCCACTCTGGAGCTTTCTCTCGGCGGCGGGGAAACTCCCGCCAGGCAGCTCGACGAGGCGCGCCGGCTTCTGGGAACGCTTCAGGAGCAGACTGCGGCCGGAACTGCGGCCTGACGATGTTTTTTTCTTCTCTTCCGGCGCGGCCGGCCGTTCACGCTTCGGAACGGCCGGCCGCCTCCTGGTTCAGGCATCCCATAAAATAACGCGCGGGCATGGTCGGAAGTGCCGGAATCTTTTATGGGAAGGTGAAATATTTTCAATGAACGCGCGTTATTATGTTACGAGAGGCGGCGTTGTTCCGCGGCATGAACCTCAGGGAGCGAACGTTGCCAGTGCGTAAAAAACAGGCTATAAACAACTAACTTATCGAATATCAGGAGTGTGCTGTTTTGCGTACCCTTTTCATATCTCTTGCCTGTGCGGCGTCCCTTCTTTCCGCACAGCCGGTATTCGCGGTGCCCGTTTCCCGCATTGCCGCAGTCGTCAACGGCGACATGATCACTGCCCGTGAGCTCGACAGGGAACTTCAGTCCGAACTCGTCGGACAGAAGATCGATCCCGCCAAGAATCCTCAGATGGTGGCGGAAGTCCGCAAGGCCGTCCTCGACAGGATGATCAACGACAAGATCCTGCTTCAGGAAGCGGACAAGGAAAAGATAGAGATTGCAGACGCCGACGTGGATGCCGCCATTGACCGCATCGTCAAGGACAGCCAGCTTTCCCGCGACGTGTTCTTCAAGCAGCTTGCCCAGGAAGGCATTTCGGAAAAAGTCTTTCGCGACAGGCTGTACGTGCAGCTCGTGTCGCAGCGGCTCATGAGCCGCAACGTGGTGAACAAGGTCGTCGTTACGGAAGATGAAATCAACGACTACTATCGCAAGAACATGGCGGGACTCGCTTCCGGCCGCGCAAGAGTGGCCATGCTCATCTATCCCGTGGATGCCGATGCGGAAAAGTGGGCGCGTGACATCGCGTCCGGCAAGGTTTCCTTCCGCGACGCCGTGCGGGCCGTTTCCATCGGCCCCAATGCCCAGGAGGGCGGCGATCTCGGCTTCATGGCGCTTTCCGACATGGCTCCCGGCATGATGGAGCAGGTTTCGCGCATGAAGAAGGGCGACGTATCTCCTCTTCTCAGCATGAACGCCAACAAGGCGCAGATAGCTCTGCTCGACTTTGAGGAAACGGAGGGCGTGGATCACAGCAATGCCGTGCCCGATGCCGAAACCGCAGGCCGCATCGAACAGATTCTGCGCCGTCCCCGCCTTCAGGAGCGTTTTCAGCAGTACACTGCTCAGCTTCGTGACAAGGCGCTCATCGACATCCGTAACTGAGGCGCGCTATGACTCTGGCAGAACTGGGAGCTAAGCTCCGTGAGGCCCGCGAGGGCCGCGACATGACCGTGGCTGACGTTGCCGACCGTCTCAAGATTCCCACCCGCATACTTCAGGGGATAGAAAACGGGTCGGACACTCTTCCCCGAACCGTCTACGTTCATCATTTCATTAAAGAATACGCGCTTCTTCTCGGTTTTGCCCAGGAAGAGGTGGCCGAATGGCTGCGCGGCCTCGAGGGCTTTGAAGGCGTGTCCCATCCGGTCATTGCGGAGAGCGCGACCTATACGTCGGTGAAGCCGAGCATTCTTCCGGTCATTCTCGGAGGCGTGTTCAAGATAGTGCTGGTGCTTGCGCTGGCCAGCGGCGCGTACATGGCCTATCTGCACTTCTTTGCCGCAAGGGACTATGAAGCCCCGTCTTCCGTGTCCGGCACTGAGAGCGCGCCTTCCGCGGCCATGCCTACCTGGGGCAATGCCGCGCCCGCTCCGGTTCCTGCTCCTCAGGCTCCCGAAACGCAGGCGGCTCCCGCCGTGCAGCAGCCTGTGCAGCAGCCCGAAGCCGTGCAGGACGCCGCCTCGGATCCCGCTGCCGCCGTGTCGCAGCCGCAGGAGTCCGCTCCGGCATCTCTGGCGGCGGATGCCGTCGTGCAGAGTGCCGAGGCTGCCGCCGCTCCCGCTGGCGACGAACAGCCCGCGGTTCTTCCCGACGGCATGCATCAGGTGGAAGTCATTGCCGATGCTGGCGACTGCTGGATGGGCTTTGAACCCGACGGCAAGAAGCAGCAGCGCACGCTGCGCAGGGGCGACACTTTTTCCATGTCGTTCCGCGATTCTCTCGTCATCCGTCTCGGCAATGCGAGAGCCGTGCGCGTCGTGTACGACGGCAAGGAACTTGACCGCTCCACCTCGCCGCGAGTGGTGACCATGAGCTTCCCGCCCGCCGAGTAGCAGGCGGAAGGAAAAGTTCCGGAAGACGCAGGGACCCGGGTCCCTGCGGTCATGGATCGCATCCATCGCGTCAGGCAGAAGCGAGGGGCGTTCGTGCCGAGTCTTCTGCGGGAAAAGCGTGACCGCAGCGCTCTCGCGCGAGCCTTCAGGAAAAGGCAGGGACTCAGGCACGTCCGAAGCCCGTTTTGTCCGAGAGACCCGCGCCGGATCTGTGCCGGGTCTTTTTCCTTATGCACCGGAGAAGGCGGGGCTTCCTTCTTCTTGTCCGGTACGGAATCTTGTCATGCAGCAGTGGTCGGACGACGCTCTGGTGCTTCGCGTCGGAAAGTTCAGGGAGGCGGATCTGTGGGTGCGTCTTCTGGCCCGTGAAAAGGGACTGCTCACGGCCTTCGCCTTCGGCGGAAGCAGGAGCCGTCGTCGTTTCACCGGATGCCTCGACGCGTTCAACGTGCTCCGGGTGAGCGCCGCGTATTCCCGGGACGGGCGCTTTCTCAATCTGAGCGAGGCCACGCTTCTGGCCGGGCCCGACAGACTGCGCCGCGACTGGCGCAGGCAGGGCATGGCCGCCAACTGCGTGCGCTTCCTTGAGGCCATGGGCGTGCCGCCGGACAATGCGGGAGCGAGTTTTCTGCTCATGCGGGGCATGCTGGAGCTTCTGGAAAGGGAAGAGGACGTACCCGCGGTCATGCCGGTGCTGTTCCGCTTCCGGCTGGTCTCCGAACAGGGCTACGCGCCGGAACTTTCGTTCTGTGCGCGCTGCGGCCGTGCTCTCGCCGGAGAGCAGAAGGTACATTTTCTGGTGGGAGAGGGCGAGGTGTGCTGCGCCTCGTGCCGTCGTCCGGGCGACATGAGCCTTTCTCTTGAGCAGGAAGCTCTTGACGTACTGGGGAAAGTGAAGGAATACTCACCGGAGTCATGGGGCAGGCTGCATCCTTCGCCGGAAGGCGCAAGGCAGGCCGCGCGCCTTATCGACGCTTTTGTGCGATATCATCTCGGACTTGAATGGGGCAACGGCCGGTTCAGGTCCATTTAGCGGCGCGGCGCGGGCGGACAGGGAGACGTTTTCCGTGCGCTTCGCGCATGGGAAGCAAGGCCAATGGCTCCATTGGCGAACTTCAGGAGAACTACATGAATTTTCAGAATGTTATTCTGACCTTGCAGGATTACTGGGCCAGACAGGGCTGTGCCGTGGTGCAGCCGGTGGATCTGGAATGCGGTGCGGGCACGTTCAACCCCTCCACGTTCCTGCGCGTTATCGGACCCGAGCCCTGGAAGGCCGCCTACGTGGAGCCTTCGCGTCGTCCCACCGACGGCCGCTACGGCGACAACCCCAACCGTCTGCAGCATTATTTTCAGTTCCAGGTCATCATGAAGCCCGCGCCGGCCGATCCTCAGCAGCTGTACCTCGACAGCCTGAAGGCTCTCGGCATCGACCCGGCCGTGCATGACATCCGCTTTGTGGAAGACGACTGGGAATCCCCCACCCTCGGCGCGTGGGGCCTCGGCTGGGAAGTGTGGCTGAACGGCATGGAAGTGTCGCAGTTCACCTACTTCCAGCAGGTGGGCGGCATAGACCTTTCTCCCGCCAGCGTGGAGCTCACCTACGGGCTTGAGCGTCTTACCATGTACCTGCAGGGCGTGGAGTCCGTGTACGACATCAAGTGGAACGATACCATCACCTACGGCGACGTCTATCATCAGAACGAATACGAGCAGTCCTGCTACAACTTCGATCAGAGCGACGCGGCCATGCTGCTGCAGCATTTCAACGACTACGAAAAGGAATGCCTGCGCCTCATCGACGTGAAGCTTCCTCTGCCCGCCTACGACTACTGCCTGAAGTGTTCTCATACGTTCAACCTGCTGGATGCCCGCGGAGCCATTTCCATCACGGAACGCGCCGGGTACATCGCCCGCGTGCGCACGCTGGCTTCCGGCGTGGCCCATCTTTATGCCGCCCAGCGCGAAGCCATGGGTTATCCCATGCTGAAAAAGGGGTAAGCCATGAGTCATTTTGTTCTTGAAATCGGCGTGGAAGAACTGCCCGCCCGTTTTCTCGCCTCCCTTGAGCGCGAGCTGCACGACCGTTTTGCCGCTCTGTTCGAGGAACACGGCCTGACCTTCGATTCCCTGACCGTGGACACCACGCCCCGCCGTGCCGTGGTGCATGCCCGCGGTCTTCTTTCTTCCACCCCCGTGCGCGAGGAAGTGGCCCTCGGTCCTTCCGTGAAGGCGGCCTACGATGCCGACGGCAATCCTACCAAGGCCGCGCTGGGCTTTGCCCGCGGTCAGGGCGTGGACGTTTCCGCGCTGTTCCGCGAGCAGACCCCCAAGGGGGAATACGTGGCCGTGCGCAAGAGCGTGGGCGGCGTGTCGGCTTCCTCCATCATTGCCGAAGCCGCTCCTTCCATCATCGCCTCGCTTCCCTTCCCCAAGAGAATGCACTGGAGTCCGAGCCATTTCCTTTTTGCCCGTCCGCTCCGCTGGGTGGTGGCACTCATGGATTGCGACGTGATTCCCTTCACCGTGGCCGACGTGCAGTCCGGCCGCATGACCACCGGGCATCGCGTGCACGGCCGTGGCCCCTTTGAAGTGGCCTGCGCCGACGACTTTGATGCCGTGATGGCCGAAAAGTGCGGCGTCACGCTCTCCGGCGCCGAGCGCCGCAGAATCGTGGTGGAAGGCGGCAATGAGCTTGCCCGCAGCGTGGGCGGCCGCATCCTGTGGAAGGAAAGCCTGCTCGACGAAGTGCAGGGGCTCTGCGAACATCCTGCGCCCATTCTCGGCGGCTTTGATCCTTCCTTCCTGGAACTTCCCTCCGTCGTGCTGCTCACCAGCATGGAAACGCATCAGAAGAGCTTCGGCGTGGAAAGCGAGGACGGAAAGCTTCTGCCGTATTTCCTCACCGTGGCCAACCTGAGCTCCCGCGAGCCCGAAGTGGTGAAGAAGGGCTGGGAACGCGTGCTGCGCGCCCGTCTGGAAGACGCGAGGTTCTACTGGAACACCGACATGAAGGCTTCCTTCGACATATGGAAGGAAAAGCTCGACCATGTCATCTTCCTTGGTCCTCTCGGCTCCATGGGCGACAAGTGCCGCCGTCTGGCCGAGCTGTGCCGCTGGCTGGCCGAACAGAGCGGCGTGTCCCAGGTGGCCGGGGTGAATCCCGAATCCGCTGCCGTGGCGGGCCGCTGCGCCAAGGCCGACCTCGTCTCCCAGATGGTGGGCGAGTTCGACACCCTTCAGGGCATCATGGGCGGCATCTACGGCCATAAGATGGGACTTGATCCCGCAGCCGCGGACGCCATTGCCGAGCAGTATCTGCCTGCCGGTCCCGACACCCCCGTGCCTTCCACCGATCTCGGCGCGCTTTTGTCCATGGCCGACAAGGCCGACACCCTGGTGGGCTGCTTCGGTCTCGGCAACATTCCCACCGGTGCGGCCGACCCCTTCGCGCTGCGCCGCTGCGCGCTCGGCATTGCCCGCATTCTCATTGAAAAGGGCTACCGCATCCGCGTGGAGGATCTCTTTGCCAAGGCTCAGTCCCTCTACAGCGACGACATCCGCTGGAAGCTGGAAAAGCCTGAAGCTCTGGCAAAGCTCGGCGACTTTTTTGCCGGTCGCGTGAAGAACTACTTCCTTACCCAGGGCAACGACACGCTGCTTGTGGAAGCGGTGATGGGCGCAGGCTGCAGCGACGTGTGGGCCGCCTCCCGCCGCCTTGCCGCCATGGTGGCCGAAAGCGCGAAGCCCGGCTTTGCCGACACGGCCCAGACCTTCAAGCGCGTGGCCAACATTCTGCGCAAGCAGGGTGCGGGAGCGACGGGTGAATACCGCCGCGAGCTTCTTGCCGAAGAGCCGGAAAAGGCTCTTGCCGACGCCCTCGACGCCATGACGGTCCGCTTCGACGAAATGTGGGCCGAAGACCGCTTCGACGAGCTCCTGTCGCTCATGGAAGGCGTGCGCCCTGCGGTGGATGCCTTCTTCGACGGCGTCATGGTCATGGCGGAGGACATGGATGTTCGCGCCAACCGTTTGAATCTTTTGCAGGTTCTCCTTTCCCGCATGGGCAGGCTCGCCGACTTCTCGGCCCTGCAGATGTAGGAGAGCAGACACCCTCTTGACAGAAAACGTCAAGGCGCATAAGAATAATCGTTCTGGCAATAACGGGCGGCGTCCTGCCGCCCGACATCGTATCGCATCACACCCCTCAATGGGGCATCATTCTGGAGGATTCCCGTGGCCAATCATGCTTCCGCCATCAAGCGCCAAAAGCAGAGTGTCAAGCGCAACGCCCGCAACCGCGCCGCCCGTACCCGCATCAAGAACGTGGTGAAGGCCGTGCGCGCCGCTATTCAGAAGAACGACAAGGTCGCTGCTGAAGAAGCTCTGAAAACCGCTACTTCCACTGTTTCCAAGATCGCCGGCAAGGGCGTGATTCACTGGAAGAACGCTGCCCGCAAGGTTTCCCGCCTTGCCAAGGCCGTCAACGCTCTCGACGCCTAAGTTTTTCTTTTTCAGAAAAACACCAAAAGGGAGAAGGTTTGCGCTTTCTCCCTTTTGGTGTTTTGTTTTTAACCGTCGAATACGCAGCGAGAAGCGCTCCGGTCCCCGGCTCCGTCCGGCGCGCGGCCGGCAGAGAAGGGCGGAGTGCCGGGCGCCCGGACGGGAGGCAATGCCGTTCCGCGGGGCCTGCACGCGGCTTCTTGGAATGTGACTGCGGTCATGGCTGAAGCGGAAGATTTCCGTTAAGGTATTTGTTTGAACTGGCGGACGCGACGCCGGAGCTTCGGCGTCGCATGAACGCGGATTCCTTGACGTTCGGGGAGTTCAGCCCGGGCGGGCGCCGTTTCACCGCGTTCATGCCGTTCTTGTTCGGCGCGGATGCTGGGCTGTCCAACGCATCCGGGGCGTTTTTCACAGGGACTTTCATTCTCGTTTCAGGAGCGTGCCATGGCGGAAACTGGAGAATCTTTCCGAGACGTGCAGGAGTGTCTGCGCACGAGCTTTCCGGAGCTCGGCGCTCAGGACGTGGAAAGACTCGCGACGGTCACGCGGCTCTGCTCGTTTTCCAAGGGAGAGTGGATATGCGTGGAAGGAGACGGAGCGTCCGTCACCTTCTGGCTCGTTTCCGGTCACGTGGAACTTCTGAAGGGTTCCGTGTCGGGCAAGAATACCGTGCTTCATGTGGTGAGGGCCGGTCATTTTCTCGATCTTTACGGAGTGTTCGGCAAGGGCGCCGCCTTTCTTTCAGCCAGGGCGCTTACGCCGTGTTCGGTGCTTTCCATGGAAAACCGGGTGTTTCGCGCGCTTCTTTCCGAAAACATCGGCCTTGCGCAGCGCGTCATGCAGGCGCTTGCCATGCGCCAGAGAATGTTCATCAACAAGATTGCCGTCTCCCAGGGCAAGATTTCCGTGCGCCGTCGCGTGGCGGGCTGGCTTCTGCACAAGGCCCGCGTGGAACGGACCCGCGTGCTTGACGACGTCATGACGCGCGAAGTTCTGGCCGGTCTGCTCGGGCTTTCCCGCGAGAGCCTCAGCCGTCAGCTCAGCCGCTTCGTGCAGGAGGGGCTGATACGGCTTGAGCGCCGGACCATCGTCATTGAGGATGAAGAGGCCCTTCGCCGCTGTCTTCTGGAAAACTGACATGCATACCTGCATCGTGTACTCTTCCCGCACGGGCAATACCCGTGCCGTAGGCTCGTATCTGGCCGATCGCTTCGGTCTGCCCATGTTTGCCGTGGAGGACGCTCCGCTCGGTTTCGAGCGCTTCATTCTCGGATTCTGGACCTGGAGGGGCGGCCCCGACGAGGCCATGCGCGCCTTCATGGGGCGTCTCTTCCAAAAAAGCGTCTTCTTCTTCGGCACCATGGCCGCCTTTCCCGACTCTTCCCATGCCGAGCGCTGCGCGCTCCGGGCCGAGGAGCTTCTTTTCCGCGGAAACTGCCGTGTGCTCGGGCATTTCTTCTGCCAGGGCAGACTTGATCCCGAGGTGCTCGCGAGAAGCACGCATCCGCGCACGCCGGAGCGCATGGCGCGGCTTGCCGAAGCGGCAAGGCATCCGGACCTGCAGGATTTCAGAGCTGCGGAGGAAGCCGTCAGAAAGGCCTTTTCCCTGAACGCGTCGAGCGGAGCAGAGCCGACGGGAGCACTTTTGAAAGAAAGCGCCTAGGGCGTTTCGGGCGCGCTACGTCCAGGGGCGGGCCGTGGGCTTGTGGTGCGGGATTTGAGCATGCCGTGCTTTCCCCGGAGGAGGAGCGGTTGCCGTGCGGCCTCCGGCTTCTGCACCGCAGGAAGAAGCCAAGACACGCCGCGTGAGCCGGATTCTCGGCTTCTTCCGGCGCAGTATCTTCCCCTTGAAAAAATCCCCTGTTAAGGCAGAATGTGCCTCGCGCGGGGAAGGATGTCGTCCGGCCCCGCTTCTCTTTCTTCCTGTGCAGCGAGTCATGGTCATGTCCGAACAGCTTTTTCAGCTCCATTCCTCCTTTGTGCCCACCGGGGATCAGCCCGCCGCCATTGATGAACTGGTCTCCAATCTGAACGCGGGCATTCGCGATCAGGTGCTCCTCGGCGTCACGGGCTCGGGCAAGACCTTCACCATGGCCAACGTCATTGCCCGCACCAGTCGTCCGGCGCTCATTCTTGCCCACAACAAGACGCTCGCCGCGCAGCTCTACGGCGAGTTCCGCGCGCTTTTCCCCAAAAACGCGGTGGAATACTTCGTTTCCTATTACGACTACTATCAGCCGGAAGCCTATGTGCCTTCTTCCGACACCTACATAGAGAAGGACTCGGCCATCAACGACAATATCGACAAGCTGCGTCATGCCGCCACGCATGCGCTGCTCACAAGGCGCGACGTCATCATCGTGGCGTCGGTGTCGTGCATTTACGGCCTCGGCTCCCCGGAATATTACGCGCGGCTCATCATTCCCGTGGAAGAGGGGCAGGCCGTGTCCATGGAGAGCATCATAGCGCGTCTTGTGGACATTCAGTACACGCGCAACGACTACGACTTTCATCGCGGCACCTTCCGCGTGAGGGGCGACGTTCTTGAGATCATTCCCGCCTATGAGGACGAAAAGGCTCTTCACATAGAATTCTTCGGCGACGAGATCGACGGCATACGCGAGATTGATCCGCTCACCGGCGAGGTGCTCGGGCGCATTTCCAAGACCGTTATCTATCCCGCGAGCCATTACGTTTCCGACAGGGACAACCTCGTGCGCGCCATGGGCGACATACGGGACGAGCTGCGGGACAGGCTCGTGCAGTTTCAGGAAGGCGGAAAGCTTCTTGAGGCTCAGAGGCTGGAACAGCGCACGCAGCTTGATCTGGAGATGATGGAGGAACTCGGCTACTGCAACGGCATTGAAAACTATTCCCGCCATCTCGACGGCCGCGCCCCGGGAGAGCCGCCTTCCACGCTGCTCGACTATTTTCCGAAGGACTTTCTGCTCTTCGTGGACGAGTCGCACATGAGCATTCCCCAGGTAGGGGCCATGTTCAAGGGCGACCGCTCCCGCAAGACCACGCTGGTGGACTACGGCTTCCGCCTGCCCTCGGCGCTGGACAACCGTCCGCTGCAGTTTGCCGAGTTCGAGCAGCGCATGGGACAGAGCATTTTTGTTTCCGCCACTCCCGGCCGCTGGGAGCTGGACCGAAGCGCGGGACTTGTGGTCGAGCAGGTCATCCGTCCCACGGGCCTTCTGGACCCGCCCGTGGAAATACGTCCGGTGAAGGGACAGATGGACGATCTGCTCGGCGAGTGCAAGGCGCGCGCCGCAAAGGGCGAGCGTGTGCTCGTGACCACGCTCACCAAGCGCATGGCCGAGGACCTCACCGAGTATTTCAACAACATGGGAGTCTCTTCGCGCTATCTTCATTCGGACATCGACACCCTTGAGCGCATCGCCATCATCCGGGCGCTGCGCGCCGGGGAGTTCGACGTTCTCATCGGCATCAACCTTCTGCGCGAGGGACTCGACATTCCGGAAGTGTCGCTTGTGGCCATTCTCGACGCCGACAAGGAAGGATTCCTTCGTTCAACGGGCGCGCTCATTCAGACCTTCGGGCGCGCCGCCAGAAACGCGGAAGGCCGCGTCATTCTGTATGCCGACCGCGTGACCCCTTCCATGCAGGCCGCGATGGACGAAACCGGACGTCGCCGCGCCAAGCAGATCGCCTACAACGAGGAACACGGCATCGTGCCGCGCACCATCATGAAGTCTCTGGAAAATCCGCTGGACAATCTGTACGGCAAGGATGAGGATGGCGCGACGAAAAAGGGGCGCGGCAAGGCTTCGGGCAAGACCGGGAAGAAGGGCAGAGCGGCGCAGAAGGCGGAGAGCGAAACGCCGCAGACGCCTGCAGACATCGCAAAGCTCATCGAAGAGCTGGAAAAGGCCATGCGCGCGGCGGCGAGGGAGCTCGAGTTCGAGCGGGCGGCCGAGCTGCGCGACAGGGTGCGCGCGCTGAAGGAGCGCCTTTACGTCAGCGGAGAGGACGAGGAGAAGCCGTAGCGTCCGGGCCGGTGTCTTCGGGCATGGAGGCCGGTTCTGGGACGGATGCGGGACAGGGAAGACGACTTCCCGGAAAAAAGACAACCAACAGTGACGGGCATGACCGGCCCCGCGCCGGTGCCTTCAGAAAACAGCCCGGTCTTAAGACCGGGGAGCGTTCGCGCGCCCTGTCGACTGCGACGACGATGCGAGGGCTCGGGGGAACTCATTCCATGGCAGATCACAGAAAGAACTTTTTGAGCGGAATGCACGACGGCATTCCCATTGCGCTGGGATACTTTGCCGTGTCCTTCACGCTGGGCATCGCCTGCCGCAACATCGGACTTTCCGCCTTCGATTCCACGCTCATGAGCTTCACCAACCTGACGTCGGCCGGAGAGTTCGCGGCCCTCGGCATCATGGCGGCGGGCTCGTCCTGGTGGGAAATGGCGCTCTCGCAGTTTGTCATCAATCTGCGCTACATGCTCATGTCCTGCTCGCTCTCGCAGAAGATGGCGCCTGAAACGCCCATGTATCACCGGCTTCTTGTGGGCTACGGCGTGACGGATGAAATTTTCGGCATTTCCGTGAACGTGCCCGGAAGACTCGATCCCTTTTACGTGTACGGCGCCGTGAGCATCGCTTCTCCGGCATGGGCTCTCGGCACGCTTTTCGGCGTGGTGCTCGGCAACGTGCTGCCTGCGCGCATCGTGGTGGCGCTCAGCGTGGCTCTCTACGGCATGTTCATCGCCATCATCGTGCCCCCGGCCCGCAAGGACAGGCTGCTTGCTCTGCTCATTCTCGTATCCATGGCGCTGAGCTGGATCTTTGCCCGGCTGCCGCTCTTCAGCGGCATTTCCGGCGGCATGAAGATCATTATTCTCACGGTGCTCATTTCCGGAGCGGCGGCATTTCTTTTCCCCGTGGACAGGGGACTTGCTGGCGATGGCGCAAACAATGAGGACGGAGGGCCGAGCCATGCGTGACACGCTCATCTACATTGCCGTAATGGCCGTGGTGACCTACCTCATACGCGTGCTTCCGCTCACCCTCATACGGAGAGAGGTGCACAATGTCACCATCCGTTCGTTTCTTTACTACATTCCCTATGTGACCTTGTCCGTCATGACGTTTCCGGCCATACTGGATTCCACGGGCAACCAGATTTCCGGTCTTGCCGGACTGGCGGCGGCCGTGGTTCTCGCATGGCTTGGCGCAAGCCTTTTCAGCGTAGCCGTGGCTGCCTGCGTGCTGGTCTTCGTGATGGAACTTTTCGTTGCCTGAGTCTTTTGTCCGGGCGGACGATGTCTGAGAGTTTCGCCGGACGGAAAAGACGGGCATGAAGCACCGGGACGATCGGCGGTTCCGAAAGGCGCGCTGCCCGAAGCAACAAGGCGCGCCTTTTGCGCGCCCTGCATGGAAATCGGCGGGAAAACGCCGGAAGCGGAGGATTCATGAAGGAAGCCGTCTTTCATGTCATCAATCGTGACACCTGGGCAAGAAGCGCGTATTTCGACTATTATTTCAACACCATCAAGTGCCGCTACAACATCGGGGCTGATCTCGACATCACGAATCTTCAGCGTTTTCGCCGGGAGCGCGGGCTGAAGTTCTTTCCCGTCATGCTCTATATCGTCATGCGAGCCGTGAACGCGCATGAGGAATTCCGCATGGCCTTCAACGAACATCATGAACTCGGCTTCTGGGATGAGCTCATGCCGTGCTACACGCTGTTTCATCCGGAAAACGAGACCTTCACCGACATCTGGAGCGAATATTCCGAGGACTTTTCCCGTTTTTACGCCACGGTGACGGAAGACATGGAGCGCTACCGCCACGTGACGGGCAGAATCAAGGCCCGCGACGGACAGCCGCCCAACATCTGCCCCGTGTCCAACGTGCCGTGGCTTGCCTTCACGCATTTTGCCCAGGATTCCTACGCCGAGAGCGAGTTCTTCTCGCCGCTCATCAAGTTCGGCAAATACGGGATGCGGGGAGAGAAGCTCGTCATTCCCGTGTCGGTATCCGTCAGTCACGCCGTGGCCGACGGCTATCATACCTGCCGCCTCATCAACGAAATGCAGGAAATGGCCGCGGCTCCGGAAGCCTGCCTGTCGTAAGCGGGCATTCGGGCGGCAGCGCCGGAGAAACGGTGCCGGCCGATGGACGGAAGCCTATTCAGGCGCGTTTTCACCCTTCTTCGGGGATGAAGGCGCGCCTTTTTCGTCCTCAGTGACTTCCATGCACGGGGGGAGGATGAGGCGGCCCTTTTCGTCGGCAAGTCCCTTCAGAAGGATGCGGTTTTTCCTGTCGAAGAGAAGAGCGGCGAAGACGGCGTCCTCGTAGCAGATGCCGAGGCATTCCTCAAAATACCAGCGATGCGGCAGACGAAGACGCCTTTGTCCGAACGTCGTTTTTTCCACGGTAACGGCGGGGCCGGAAACCGTGCTGCAGTCCGCTCCCTCGATAAAGGCGTCCGGCAAAGGTTCGGCCATGCCGTTCTCTTTCACATCGAGCGGCAGACATCCGGGGCCTCTGAGGCCGGAGGGAAGCCTTTGCTCGGCATCGTATAAAAGATGCATGGAGTCGCCGAGCATGAAGACCTGCCGTTCCTGCGGACGGAGTCGCAGAAGCACGGTTCTTCCTTCGCGGAGCACGGTCAGTCTGTCCGCCGCGGCGGCGGAAAACAGCGCGGCCACGGCCAGGGCGCAAAGCGCAAAGGGCACGGCCTGACGACGAAGAGACATGCCGGGCACGGCGGCGGGGCGGAAGACGGCGCGGCTTTTGCGCATGGTCAGAAGCCCGGCGGCAAGCAGACACAGACCGGGAATCCCCATATGCATCATCTTCAGGGAAAACGGGAACATGGGCAGATAGTAGAAGATCAGGCTGCTTGCTATGAGCACGAGCGCACCGGCAAGAAGCAGGGGAACGTCGGGCGGAGCGGCGTTCTGCGCGACATCGCGTCCGGCGGGCACGGCGGCGAGGAGCATGGAGAAGGCGATGAGGTGTTCCAGCGGACTCAGATACCACAGCGCGGTCAGAATGATGACGGCGGCCGCGTATTCCGGCGGACGGAGACGGCGGGGCGGACGGTGCCGCCACACGAGCACGGCCAGATTGAGCGCAACCGTGGTGATGGCGATTTTTTCGCCGACAGAGAAGAAGGCGATGTGCAGGGGCAGCACCGGCGGGAATGAGGGCGATATCAGCAGCAGCACGAGCAGGGAGGCCAGAGCGGCGGGACGCAGAAAGCCGCGGGGAAACCGGCCCGCCGAGGCCGCGAAGAGCGGAAGCAGGCAGAAGAAAAAGGCGGGCAGGGCAAGATCCGCATCGGTGAGCTGCGGCAGAAAGAAAACGGTGGAAACCAGTGCCCAGAACACGGCAAGAAAGCGCAGCGGCGCGTAGTCGATGAGGGCGTAGAGCACTGCTGCCGCCGCCCATACGGAAGCAAGAAGGATGCCGGACCCCGAGTCCAGAAGGCCGATGTGGAAGCAGAGAGAGCCTCCGGACACGAGCACGGAGCCGAGCACGGCAACGAACGTATTTTTTCCGCGTCTGCGCCAGAGCAGCGTACCCAGCAACATATAGAGAAGCCCTGCCGCAAGGAGCGCGGCACTGAAATGCTCCTGGGCAAAGACCAACGCCGTCATGGCCAGAAGGGAGAGGGAGCAGAGCATTCCGCCGAAGAGGGCGGGCACGCGGGCAAGCGCCCGGTGCAGGCTCGGGTGATCCTTCCATGAGGAAAGCCGCGGCAGGGCGGAGGCCAGAAGGACGGCACACGCGCCGTTGGCAAGCGTGAACAGAACGGCCTCGTTCGTGAAGGAAAGATCATCGAGAAGCCGGAACAGGGCAGCATTCAGCAGCACGACGCCGCACAGAGCCGTACAGGAGAGCGTGAGCGCGTGCCTGGTGACGAGACCCGCCACGAGGGCCGCGGTCAGGGCAAGCGGTCCGGCGGCAAGCTCCGGCAGGGAGGGCTGATACCGGAGGGGCAGGGAGAGAATGCAGCACGTGCACAGAACCGTGGCTTCCGCAAGCAGAAGAATAAGCGGCAGGGCAAGCCAGGCGTTCAGGCCGCGGGGACGGCGCAGCCATGAAGGCGGCAGAAGTGCCGCGGTCAGGAAGGCGGCAGCCGCAAGAAGCGGCGCAAGAAGATGCGAGGCGTATCGGCCCTGCCAGTCTTCCAGAAGAGGCTGAGAACAGACGGCGACGGAGAGAAGAACGACAAGCAGGTTCCAGAGGGACGCGGTGCGGCGCAGAAGAAACATCGGGACGACGGAGACGGCCCAGGCAAGACACAGCTCCCGGAACGTGGCCCCGCTCTGGAATGTCTGTCCGAACACGACCCAGAAAAGGCCCGCGAACATGGCGGATGAGAACAGCGCGAGGGAGGCGGAAAGGCGAAGGCCTTTTCGTTCGGCGGCAAGGGCAAGCGCGAGCATGAGCGCCGTTCCGCCTGCGGAAAGGGAGAATTTTGCCGGAGCGGGCAGGGTATGCCAGTTTCCGGCAAAGAACATGACGAGGCCCGAGAGCGAGAGAAAGGCTCCGGAGAAAAGCAGCATCGGGCCGGGCCGTGAGAAGAAAGACTGCGCGCGGGATGAAAAGGTCATGGGAGCTCTCCTGAAAAATGGCGGATTCAGGCAGAAGGGCCGTAAAAAGTGAATCACGGTTTCCCGTGCGTTTTCAAGTAAAAAGTGCGCCGGGAGGCAGCGGAAGGAGGCTGCGCAAAGGCCCGGAAGGAAGAGCCGGTTATTTTTCCCTTCAAAGGGCGCACTATCATGGAATCGTGTCTGTTTTCCCGTTACTGTGCAGGAAAAAAGGAGATTTTTCATGCAGGCACGGGAAATTGTGCAGCGACTCGCCGAAAGGGCGGACATACGCATCAACGGTGACAGGCCGTGGGACATTCAGGTGCACAACGACGACTTGTACGCGCGCGTGCTCAGACAGGGAACGCTGGGACTCGGCGAGGCCTACATGGACGGCTGGTGGGACTGCGAGGCCATGGACGCCATGTTCTGCCGGGCGCTTCGGGCGCGCATCGAGCAGGCGTTCACCCGCAACGTGCCTTTCTGGCTGACGGAGGCGGCACAGGCGCTGTTCAACCTTCAGAGCCGGGCCCGCGCCTTCATGGTGGCTCGGGCCCATTACGACACCGATCCCGCGCTGTTTCGGACCATGCTGGGCCCGACCATGCAGTACAGCTGCGCTCGCTGGGAGGGCGTGGAGGCCGTGGGAGCGGCGGGACTCGATGCGGCGCAGGAACAGAAGATGGAAATGATCTGCCGCAAGCTGGCGCTTGAACCGGGCATGACGGTGCTCGACATAGGCTGCGGCTGGGGCTCTCTTGCGCTGCATATGGCAGAGGAGCACGGCGTGCAGGTGACGGGCATTACCGTCTCGCGTGAACAGCTTGCCTTTGCGCAGGACAAGGCCGCCTCTTCAGGGGCGGACGTGGAATATCGGCTCATGGACTACCGCAGCTTGCGGGGCGAGTGGGACAGGGTGGTGTCCGTGGGCATGTTTGAGCACGTGGGCAGACGCAATTACCGGGAATTCATGGACATTGCCAGAAACTGCCTGAAAGGGGGAGGGCTTTTCCTTCTGCACAGCATAGGCAGCAACGGAGCTTTCGGCGTGGGGGCCGGGGCGGATCCGTGGCTTACGCACTACATTTTTCCCAACGGCGTGCTTCCGTCGCCTTCAACGCTCGTGGATGCGCTGGAGCGGGACTTCATTCTTGAGGACTGGCAGAATTTCGGCGTGGACTACGACAAGACGCTCATGGCGTGGCATGAGAACTTTGAGCTCGGCCTTCGTGACGGAGCCTTCTCCTGTACGGAGAGGCAGCACAGGATGTATCAGTATTATCTTCTTTCCTGCGCGGGAGCGTTCCGGGCAAGGAGCATACAGCTCTGGCAGCTCGTGCTGAGTCCTGAAGGCATGAGCGGAGGCTATTGCCGCAGCACGCAGGGCTGACGGGACGAAGCGCGGCACGGCGTCCGGCGGGCGTCTTGTCCGGAAGATTGCCGGACGGGACGCTTTTTTCTTGAGGGAGAGGCCGGGCGGCGTCGCAATCCGGACCGCCCGCAGGAAGCTCAGGCGGCAAGCCACTTCAGCCAGAGCTCGCGACGGCGGGGGCCGTCGCCTTCAAACAGCCACACGGCCTGCCATGTTCCGAGCAGAAGACGGCCCTCTTCCACGATGAGGCTGACCGACGAGCCGAAAAGGCCGGCCTTGATGTGGGCGTCGGCGTTGCCTTCCGCATGACGGAAGCCGTAGTTCTGCGGAACCTGCTCATGAAAGAAGCGCGTCATGTCGAAGGCGACGTCCGGATCGAAGCCTTCATTGACGGTAAGGCCGCAGGTGGTGTGCGGGCAGAAGACGACAAGAACGCCGTCCTTCCAGCCGCGTTCTTCGACGGTGAGGCGCAGAGCGTCGGTAACGTTAAGCATTTCTTCCCGGACGCGGGTGGAAAGCGTGAGTTTTTCCATGGTCACGCCTTTTTCCGGCAGTCGGCGCACACGCCGTAGAGCACCATGTGATGGGTGGTGGGAATGAAGTCGTGCACGCGGCAGACCTTGTTCTGCAGATCCTCTATGGCGTCGTTGACGAATTCTATTTTCTTGCCGCATTTTTCGCATACGAGATGGTCATGGTGATGCATTCCCACAGGCTCGTAGCGCACCATGCCTTCCTCGAAGTTCACGGCGGAGGCGAGACCGGCCTCACAGAGCAGCTTGAGCGTACGGTACACCGTGACCTGACCGATGCTGTTGTCCTGGCTGCGCACCTGAAGAAAGAGCTCTTCCATGGACACATGATCGTTGGCGTGCAGAAAGGCTTCCAGTATCTTCAGCCGCTGCGGCGTGACGCGCAGACCTTTTTGCTTGAGATAGTCGGAGAACTTGTGTTGCATTTCTGCAAGATGTTTTTCCATAGCAGATCCTTTGCGGGAGTGGAGTTTTCCATAAATACGCGTTTAAATGGCTCCGGTCAACGGAGACGTCTTCCCGTCGGACAAGGTGAGTGCCGGTCTTTCAGGCGGAGCGCCGTTTTAGCGCAGAGAGCTTCTTGTTCTGTCGTCCAGAACGCGCAGCCATACGGCCTCGGGAGCGAACATGACCGAGCCGTGCACGTCCGTGAGCCACAGCGCGCCCCAGTCGCCTCCGGGAGCAAAGTTCAGCGTGCAGCCGTTGGCAAAGCGCAGGCAGAGCTGTTCTCTCTCCTGTCCTTCATTCCAGATGCGGCTGGAGGCGACGTCGACGAGCCGCTGGCCGATGACGGAGGAAAACACGGCGCTGAGGTCGCGCGGATACACGGCGTCAGCCTCGAGCACGCTGTCGGGAAGCCTGCCGTCCATCATGCGGAGGCTCCCGCCGCCGTGAAAGCCGAGCTCCACCCGCACGGCGCCGAAGTCCAGGGCAAAGGGCTCGTCGCCGGACACGTACACTTCGCGCCAGCCGTGCACCTGAGCATTGGGTTCGCCTATGGAATAAAGCCGGTTCAGAGAACGCACGCGTCTGAGCGAAGCACCGATGAGTCTGGCGTTGCGGAAGGCCTGCCGCAGCTCGCCGCCTTCGTCGGTCGCATGGGCGTCGGATTCCGGGGAGATGGCATCGCTGCGGGAAGGCTGGTCGGAAGTTTCGTCCTCAGCAGGACATGCTTCTTCGGCAGGCTCTTTTTTTTTCTTCGCCGGAAAAGTCTGCTTCGTCGTTCATGCCGTGATTCTCTTCCGACCGGGCGTCTTCGTTCTCGCTCTCTGCTGCGGATGCGCGCGCTTCGTCCTCGGAGGGGGATGCCGTTTTCAAAGAGGCGGACGCGTCTTCTTCCGGGGAAAGGGCGGGGGCGGGCGACGCAGGGCTGTGCCGGGGGCTGGGCGGCGTGAGTCTGGGAGTGAAGGGAAGTCCGTGCTCCCTCAGAGACTGCCGCAGAAAAAGCTGCACGGCCGTGGGCAGATCCAGTCCCAGTTCACGAAAAAGGGCGTCGGCCCTGGCGGCCAGTTCAGAGTCGATGGGTAACATTTCAGGCATGAGACATCTCGTGGTTCAGGTTGACTTCCCGCAGGGGAAGCGTTGTCATTATTGCCTTGCCGGGCGCTGAAATCAAGCGCTTGCCGCATGGGCCGGCTTTTCCTATGCTGACTCCCGGGACGGAAATCATGCCGAAGGGCGGCCGCGTTGAAGAATCGACGGAGTGAACATGAAACTGGCGGTTGTGGGATCCCGCAATTTTGACGACTACGCGTGGATGGAGCGGTGTATTTTTTCCTTCGTGCGCGCGGAGGATCTTGAGGCCGTCGTTTCCGGCGGCGCCAGGGGAGCGGACTCGCTGGCCGAACGCTTTGCCGCATCTCACGGGGTTCCGCTTGTGGTGGTTCCCGCCGACTGGAAGAAGTTCGGCAGAAGCGCGGGGCCCGTGCGCAACTCGGAAATCGTGAGACTTGCCGACGTCGTGGTCGCATTCTGGGACGGCTGTTCCCCGGGCACGCGGGACACCCTTGCCCGGGCACGTCTCGCGGGCAGGCGCGTGATGATTTTTCCCTGCAGTTCTGAAAACGGCGACGGAACGCTCTGATGCCGTCCTTACGGCTCGTCCCTTACGGGAAGCTCTTCCGAGAGCACGTCGAAGAAGGGATGCCGTCTCCAGTCGCGCCAGTTGCCTATGACGTAGATGAGCGAGCGGGCGCGGGTGAGCGCCACGTTCAGGATGTTCGGCGTGCGTGAAGCCCACTGACGGCTTCCCCATCCGGCCTGACCGGGCGTGGAGCCGAGCACGAGAAAGACGATGTCCGCTTCTCTGCCCTGAAAGGTGTGTATGGTGCCGCAGCGCACGCGCTCTTCGGAAACGCGCATGGCCCGCAGCAGCGCGCGGCAGTGCCGGGCCACCTTGCGGAAGGGAGAAATGACGAATACCGACGCTTCCCGGCGCGTTCCCTGTGCTTCCACTTCAGGCCAGTCTTCCAGAAAGCGCAGAAGAAGTTTTCTCAGGCAGGCAAGTTCCTCTTCCACAAGCTGCGTGTCCGCGTGCTGCCCGTTCACGTGGAACCAGCAGCTTTCTGCGAGCGGTGAGCGCACGAGCGGAAAGGTCGTCTGCGCCTGCACCATCTGATTGTCGTAGGCTATGCGGTTGGCCGTGCCGAACATGGGCTCGGCGCAGCGGTAATGCGCGCGCAGAGGATAGCCCGTCCACACCCGCCGTCCCGCGCTTTCCATCCAGGTGCCGCGAAGGGAGCTTCTGTCGGCCAGTGTCTGGGCCGACTGCGTTGACGGCGACCAGTCCTCAAGTCTGATCGCTCCCTGTTCCTGCCTTGCGCGCAGCGTGTCCAGAAGCGGTCCGGGCTGAGGCACCACGGGCTCTATCTGCTGAGGATCTCCGATGACGGCCGCCCTGGCCGCACGCCAGAGTGCTCCGGCCGCGCTTTGCGGCGTGGCCTGTCCGGCCTCGTCCAGGAGAACCCAGTCGAGCGAGCCCTGTCCCATGCCGGAAAAAAGCCGGCTGAATGAGGCCAGCGTGGAAGAGACCACCGGCACCACGAAGAAAAGCGCGTTCCAGATGTCGGCAACTTCCGTGTCCTCAACGGGCGCTCCCCGAAGATGGCGCGTGACCACGCCGATGTCGGCGGAAAATTCCCGCGCGCAGGCCTTGATGGTCCACTCATGCAGACGAAGCGCCAGAAGAAAGAGCCGGGAACGAAGCATTTCCAGCCTCTCGTCGTTCCACACGCTTTTGATCTGCCACGCTTCATCCTTCCAGAACTCCCGACAGGGAACACGCAGCGTTTCGGCGTCGTTTTTCCGGCCGCGTTCCTCCTCCTGTACCCTGCGGGCCAGCTCCTCCAGAGCTTCCAGCCTTTCGGCGAGCTCCAGCGCGGCCCGGTTTTCCTCACCGGCCGAGGCCCGCAGATGACGGCTTTCCGCCATGAGCGCCATGAAGCGTCCGAGAAGGGGGCTTTCCTCGCGCTGAGGAGCAGGGGAGCGGTTGCTTTCGGCCCGTCGTGCCAGATCCTTTCTGCATTGTTCAAGCTCGGCTTCTGCGGCAAGAAAATCCTCTCTGGCACGCTGCCACTCGCGGCGGGCGTCCTGCTTTGCCTCGTAGCTTCGATACCTGTCGAGTACGTCCTTCATGCCGGGCAGCACGATCTTTTTTTCCTGATCGCGGAAGCCCCAGAAAAAGGCGCGCGCAAACTGCTCGCAGTTCCATGCGGAACCGAGCACGGCGGAAACAAGCCCCCAGGCCGGACGAGGCGGCTCGTCGCTGTCGGCGGGATGGAAGGCCGCGTTTACGGCAAAGGCCACTTCGGAAAAATAGGAAGCTTCGGGAAAGGCGTCTCTGCTCACGGCCTCTTCCGAAGGCAGATACTTCGTGATGTTCTCCACGGCGGCTTTGTTGCTGCTTGCGACCACCATGCCCGTGCCGCGCATGAGATCGCGCCGCAGGGAATAGAAGTCGCCGGAGGAGTTGACGAAAACCTCGAAGGGCTGCTTCAGGGCGGCGATTCTTCGGGCTCTTCGCACCACGAGGTCCGCCGCCACGTCGCAAAGGAGCCTTGTCTTGCCCGTGCCCGGAGGCCCGTTCACGGCCGTGAGCTCTCCGTTCAGAATTTCCGTGACCGCCGCAAGCTGTGCCGGCAGGAGGTGCTGCGAGGGTGCGTGCGGCCAGCGCCCGGAAGGCAGGCGCGCAAGCGAGAGTGCCTGTTCCCGGGCAAGGCGGCTTTCCTCGCCGTGCGCGAGCACGTCGCAGCGGGAGGCGTTCTTTTGAGCGCCTTCCAGATAGCGGGCGAACACGCCGCGAAAGCCCGTTTTTGAAAGCTGAAGCAGACGGTCGAGGTCGGAGAGATAGAAGGAGTTCAGAAGGTCGTTCTGCACGTCGTCGATGCGTCGTCCCCTGGGATCGGGACGAAAGTACACGGAACGCACCACGATGCGCGCTTCCTCGCCTTCCACCTGCATCATGTTGAAAAGACGCTCGATTTCCTCCTGTATCCACGGTCCGCGGAAAGGTTCGTCGAGGGCGCTTCTGCGCCGGTCGAAGTCGGACTGCATCTTCAGCATGTCGAGGGCAAGCTGATCCAGACTCCTGCCCGCAAGGCAGCGGGCAAGGCCGGGCACGAAGGAGGAGGGCACATAGCTTTCCGGCACGGGCATGCCTGCCATGTCCAGCACCACGGAGGCAAGACACCCCTCGCCGAGTCCCGGTTCCTCCGGGCTCTCGGGACGACTTCCCGTCTTTTCAAGAATGAGGTCGGAAATGTGCTGCCGCGGCATGACGCCCAGATAGACGATGTGCCATGCTGCGGAAAAGCCCGTGGGCAGAGGTCGAAACCACGGAAGTTCTCCGTTCTCCACGTCGGGGCCGGGCACGGCGGAAAGCTCGTCCCGGCTCGTGGCGGAATCCCTTTTCGCGCTCCATGCCGGAAGCGACGCGGAAACGGTTTCCCAGCGCCTTGCCGTCGTGACGGGCGGACGCGAGGAGTGAGGCACCTCGGGGATAAGAAAGACCTCCGCATCGCGCCAGAAGCGGAGTATGGCCGCGTTGCGGCGGCGAAGGGCGTCCTCTTCGGCCTTTTTCCCGGCGTCGGCGGCAAGAGAGGCCGCGCGTTCCGCCTTTTCCAGCACAGCGTCAGAAGAGGGGCCCTGCTGCCCCATCATGGCGAGCGCCTGCGAGACGAGGTCTGTTTTTTCCCCATCCGACGGGGCGGATGCGTTCTTTCCTCCGGGTGTTCCTGTCTGCTTCGGCCGGGCGGACGAGGGGGAAGGCGTCGATTTTTTTGATGCGGCGGCTTTTTTCTGCGCGGCCGAAGGTTCGGGGCATTCGCCGGTGTCGGCCATGGCAAGAAAGGACGCCGCCATTCTGCGCACGCCGTGATGCCTGAACTGCACCATCACCTTGCCTTCCGTGACGGCCAGCACTTCCCCCACGCCCCACTGAGGCATGGAAGGATTGATGACCTTGTCTCCCGCATGAAATTCCATGACCTACCCCCTTTCCAGCGCCTTCTTGGTCTTTTTCGTGGGAATGGCGGAGAGCGGGTCTTCCGGCCAGGGGTGCTTCGGATAACGGCCGCGCATTTCCGCGCGCACGGCGGCGTAGGAGCCTCGCCAGAAACCGGCAAGGTCGCGCGTGACCTGAAGCGGACGGCCCGCAGGCGAGAGAAGGTGCACGGTGAGCGGACATCTGCCCCGGCAGACGGAGGGAGTGTCCTCCATGCCGAACATTTCCTGGAGCTTTACCGCCATGACCGGTCCGCCTTCGGGCAGATAGTCGATGCGCACGAGAGAGCCGGAAGGCGCCTCGATGAAGGCGGGAGCCTCCCTGTCGAGACGACGGGCCAGAGAGTGGGGAAGAAGGGCGTGCAGCGCCCTGTCCAGAGGAAGGGAGGAGAGCTGAGAGCGCTTCGTCATGCCGGAAAGCCACGGACTCAGCCAGTTGTCGAGGGGGGAGGTCGTGAGCGAGGCAAAAAGTGCCTTGTCGCTCACGTCGGGCCAGCCGCCCTCTTCGTCCATGCGTCTCATGAGGGAAACGCGCGCCTGCCATTCCCTGAGCTCCTCCGTCCACGGCAGACAGGAGGGACCGAACCGGACGACGGCCTGCGTGAGCGCTTCCAGCACCTTGTCTTCGGGCAGGTCCTTTCCGCGCAGAGGGGCGTCATCCAGAATGAGACTGCCGAGCATGGTCCTTCTCCGGGCCATTACCGAGGCGGACGATTCGTCCCACATCACGACGTCTTCATGCGTCAGAAGGTCGCCGTGCAGGCGTTCCAGCACGCTTTTTTCCAGAGGGGCGGCAAGATGAATGCGTCCCGTGCCCTGCGTTCCTCCGTCCATGGCGGCGACGGCCAGAAAGGGAGCGTCGGCAAGCGCGTCTTCAGGCGGAAGTTCCGCGCCTCGACCGGAGGCCAGACGGAATCTGCCTCTTTCGCGTTTCTGAGCCATGCGCTCGGGCCATGCCAGCGACAGCATGGCTCCCGCGCTGTCTTCATCCTCCATGACGTCGTTCAGGGAAAGGCGTGCTCCGGGTTTTACGAGGGAGCATATCTGTTCCGCGGCGCGGCGAAGACGCGAGGAACGCCGAAGTTCTCCGAGGCGCGGACGGATGTCGCAGCCTGTGCCCTGGAAGCGTTCCTCAACGAGCGCGCAGAGCGCGGCGGCAAGAGGCAGATGCCCGCCGGAAAGAAGCGCCATGTGCGCGAGACGCGGATGCAGAGGAAGCCTTGAGAGCTCCTCTCCGTGAGAGGAGAGAAGAATTCGTCCGTCCTTTTCTCTGAGTGCGCCAAGAAAATCCAGAGTCTGCCGCGCCCGGGCGAGAGAAGCTTCGGGCGCGGGCGTGAGAAGAGGAAGAGCCTGCGGCATGGAGCCCCAGGCCAGGCAGTCGAGAAGAAAGGGCGCAAGATCGGCGTCCAGAATCTCCGGGCGACGCGAGGGCAGAAGCGTTTCTCCCTCGGGCCAGAGACGCAGGCACACGCCGCTTTCCACGCGTCCGGCGCGTCCGGCGCGCTGGTCTGCGGCATCCTGGGTGACGCGGCAGGTCACAAGAGCGCTCATGCCCGTGGACGGAGAAAAGCGGGAGCTTCGGGCAAGCCCGGAGTCCACCACCACGCGCACGCCTTCAATGGTGAGGCTCGTTTCCGCAATGGACGTGGCAAGCACCACCTTGCGCGCACCCGGCGCAGCGGGAGCAATGGCGGCGTCCTGCTCCGACGCGGAAAGGTCGCCGTAGAGCGGGTGCAGGGATACGTGAGGGGGAAGATTTGCGAGCAGTTCCGCCGTCCTGCGTATTTCGCTCTGACCGGGCAGAAATACGAGGATGGAGCCTTTCTCTTCGGCAAGGGCGCGGCGTACCGTGGATGCCGTGTGCACAAGAAGAGCCTCCCGGCCGGAAAAGGTGCCGAAGCTGCCGGAGCCCGCCGGGCAGGGAGCGTACCGTATGTCCACGGGCCACATTCTGCCCTCGGCGCGGATCACGGGGCAGGGGGCAAGCAGGCCGGAGAGCTCTTCGGCATCGAGCGTGGCCGACATGACGAGGATTTTGAGGTCAGGCCGGAGCGCCGCCTGAGCTTCGAGGCAGAAGGCGAGCGCCGTGTCGGCCTGCAGGGAACGCTCGTGAAATTCATCGAAGATGACGCAGGAAATGCCGGAGAGCTCGGGGTCGGCAATGAGGCGTCTGGTAAGTATGCCCTCGGTAATGATTTCCACGCGGGTTTCGCGGCTCACGCGGCTTTCAAGCCTGACTCTGTATCCCACGCTCTGCCCGGCGGATTCGCCGAGCGAGGCGGCCATGTATCTTGCCGCGGATCTGGCGGCAAGACGCCGCGGTTCGAGCATGAGAATGGTGCCCTCCATGTGCTTCATGAGAAAAAGCGGTACGCGCGTGGTCTTGCCGGAACCGGGAGGGGCGACGAGAAGGGCGCGGTCATGGGTGCGGAGTACTTCGAGAAGGTCGGAAAACGAGGATTCAACGGGCATGTTCATGCGGGAAATGTAGCGGGAAGAAGGGAAAAAGAAAAGGCGCACCCCGAAGGGCGCGCCTTTTCATGAAATCATGGTGCCGAACTTACTTGGCAACGACGGCGGGATGCTTCTTGCCGGTGAGCACGGGCAGAGCCTCACGCACGAGGAAGATGGCGAGCACGAACAGGATGGCGGCAAGGCCGGCCTGCAGGTAGGCCGCGAACAGGTCGCCCTGACCGGAGGCGATGACGAGGATCTTGTCCTTGAAGGTGAGGGCCAGAGAGGTGAGGGTCACAAGAATCATGAACACCATGGGGAAGATGAACATCTTGTGATTGCGGGCGGCGTTCTTGAGCCATGCGGCCACGGCCAGAAGGGCGAGACCGGCGAGAAGCTGGTTGGACGCGCCGAAGAGCGGCCACACCTTGGACCATCCGCCCATGCCGAAGGCAATGCCCACGATGACGGTGAAGCCGGTGGAGATGTACTTGTTGCACAGTATCCTGCGGAAGCCGGTGACGGACTCGGGAGTTTCGCCGGGGTTCAGCCAGAATTCGGTGAACATGTAGCGGGCAAGTCTCGTGCCGGTGTCGAGGGAGGTCAGGCAGAAGGCGGACACCGAAAGGATGAGCAGACCGTAGGCGGTCTTCTGAGCCTCGGGGCTGGAGAAGCCCACTACGGCGAGCATTTCGGAGATGCCGCGCGCAAACACGGCGGTGGGGGGCATCTTGAAGGCGTCGGCTCCGGCCTTGGAGTAGATGTAGCCTATGGTGATGAGGGACACGATGGCGAGAGCGCATTCCACGAGCATGGCGCCGTAGCCGATGATCTTGGCGTTCTTTTCGCTGTTGAGCTGCTTGGAGGTCGTGCCCGAGGAAATGAGGGAATGGAAGCCGGAAATGGCGCCGCAGGCGATGGTGACGAAGAGCACGGGGAAGAGGTACTGACCGTTCACTTCAAAGCCGACGAAGGCGGGCAGATCCAGCGTGGGATTGGCGGCGAACACGCCGATGACGGCCGCGATCATCATGGCATAGAGCAGAAACGAGCTCAGATAGTCGCGGGGCTGAAGCAGGATCCACACGGGGGTGACGGAGGCCACGAGGATGTAGACGCCGATGATATACATCCAGGTGGTGCCGGAAAGGTAGATGGGGCACTTGAGGCCGATGACGATGCACACGATGAGCACGATGATGCCGATGACGGTGCAGAAGCCGAGGGACATGTTCTTGCGGTACACGCAGAAGCCGAAGACCACGGCCATGAGGATGAACAGCAGGGAGATGGTGGCGGTGGAGCCGTTGGCCTCGATGTGCGAGCCGTCGGGCGCGAAGCCGTTGAAGGTGCTGGCCACGATGGAGGCAAAGGCCGCGATGACGAGCAGCAGCGCAAGATAGGCGAACACGATGAACAGGCGCTTGGCGCGCACGCCGATGTTCTGGGAGATGACTTCGCCTATGGATTCGCCCTTGTGGCGGATGGAGGCGAAGAGGGCGCCGTAGTCATGCACGGCGCCGAAGAAGATGCCGCCGATGATGATCCACAGAAGGCAGGGCAGCCAGCCGAAGAAGGCGGCCTGGATGGGGCCGTTGATGGGGCCTGCGCCCGCGATGGACGAAAAATGATGGCCGAAGAGTACGGGCGTCTTGGCGGGCACGTAGTCCACGCCGTCCTGCATGGTGATGGCCGGCGTAGGCCTGCTGTCATCCACGCCCCACTGTTTGGAAAGCCATGAACCGTAGAAGATGTAGCCTGCGATGAGACACGCGAAGCCACCGATGAGAATGATGACGGAACTCAATTCAAATCCTCCTCAATTGAGTTAGCACTTCCCCAGATTTCCGAGCAGAAACTGTGTCAGGTCCCGTCCGGCACGGTTGACCGCCACGGCTCCGGACGCAAGGTCCAGCGCAGCGGCGCGAAAGTCCATCCAGCCGTGAAGCGAGAACAGAAAGTCCTTGTGATGGCGCGTGCCTCGCACGGCCTTTGCCGCTTCTTCCGTCACAAGGTCGCAGATGAAAAGAGCGGTGATGAAGGACGATTTGTGCTCGATGTGCGGACGTATCTTCTTCATGCCAAGCTCGAGAGCCTTCCCCCGGCATTCGTCATAGATGTCCGCCGTCAGTTCGGGAACCGAAAACACATATACGAACTCGTTGATTTCCGTGCGCCAGAGCCTGACCTTGCGCGACAGCACGAAGCACTCGTCTGCGGAGTGGAAGGCGTAGCAGGCGGCAAGGCATTTCGCGTCGGCGTCAACGGGCTCCGCGTCGAAGTAGACGGCGTAGGCGTCGCTGAGCTTGGCGAGCATGCTTGTTCTGCTGACGGGCATTCTTTCTCTCCTTGTGACCCCGATGGCGTTCGGAGCGAGGTCGTGTGCCGAAAGGATATTTGCCGGAAGGAAAGGCAACAGGGCCGTTCTTCCGGCATGTGTCCGGCGCTTTGCGCCAGCCAAGGGAACATGGGTGGCGCAGGCATTTCACGATATCATGGAAAAAGCTTGGCATACAAGGAAAAAATTTTATTGTGAAAAAATAAATTAATACTGAATCTCGTGTATGTCGTTACTTTTTTGCAGTGAAAAATGACTGTGAAAGAGTCTCATGGGCAGGTAACGGCGGTATTATGCAGTCAGGTGCATCCGGAAGATGGAGCGAAACAGTACTGTACTGTGCACGACAATGCGATTTTCATGCTTCTGCTATGTGATATGACAAGTTGGTAAAAGATAAGATGACATGATGAAAAGGAGTGCGTCAGAATGATTTTTCTCCGTTTTTTTTGTTCATGTCGTCGGAGTCAGAGAGTGTGACCGGACAGCGTGCCGTTAAAAAATTTTTATGGGAAAGACAGGTCGCCGGGGAAAAACTGCGCATGAAGGGCCTGTTCCTGAGGTTCAGGCACGAGAGAAGGCGAAAAGGCGTGCGCTCATGTCCTTCTGCGGCCGTGCGGGCTCTTGAAAGGGGGCTTTTGGTCACAGGCTTGTGAACGCTTTTTGAAGGTGCGCATGACGATCCGGAACGTTGCGGACGAAGGCACGGGAGCGCTCCGAGGGACGGCATCGGCGCGGGCATCGGCGCCGGAACGAGCAGGAAGGGCGTACTGCGAGGGGTGCAAAAAAAGGCGCGGCCTGAGCCGCGCCTTTTTTTGCGTGAAGAAGGGGGAGAGGAGGCGTTACGCCTTTGCCAGGGAGGCAAGGAAGGCCTGCGCCTCTTCCTGCATCTTCAGAAAGTGCTCTTCACCCTTGAAGTCCTCCATATACAGCTTGTAGATGGGTTCGGTGCCGGAGGGACGCACGGCGAACCAGCCGTCGTCGGTGACGACCTTGAGTCCGCCGAAGGGCGCGTTGTTGCCCGGGGCTTTGGTGAGCACGGCCTTGACGGGAGAGCCGGCCAGCGTGGTCATGGTGACGTCTTCGGGCGACACGGTCTTGAAGGCAGCCTTCATTTCCGGCGTCATGGGCGAGTCTATGCGGCGGTACACGGGCGCGCCGAACTTTTCTTCAAGCGCATGGTAGTGCACGGCGGGATTCTTGCCGGTCTTGGCCGTGATTTCCGCAGCGAGCAGGCAGAGTATGAGGCCGTCCTTGTCGGTGCTCCAGGGCAGGCGGTCGGCGCGCAGGAAGGAGGCTCCGGCGCTTTCTTCGCAGCCGAGGCAGCAGGTTCCCGAATGCAGGCCGGGCACGAACCACTTGAAGCCCACGGGCACTTCCATGACCTTGCGGCCGTGGGATTCCGCCACGCGGTTGAGCATGGAGCTTGTGACCACGGTCTTGCCGATCATGGCGTCGGGACGCCAGTTCTTGCGGAAGCCGTCCTTGCTGTCGCGAATGAGGAAGTCCACCACCACGGAGAGGTAATGGTTCGGGTTCATGAGGCCTTCGGGCGTGACGATGCCGTGACGGTCGGAGTCGGGATCGCAGGCAAAGGCGATGTCGAAGCGGTCCTTGAGCTTCAGAAGCTCGGCCATGGCGTAGGGCGACGAGCAGTCCATGCGGATCTTGCCGTCGTGGTCCAGGGGCATGAAGCGGAAGGTGGGATCGTACTGATTGTTGGTGTTTTCGATGTTCAGGCCGTACTTTTCCGCAATGGGGGCCCAGTAGGCGAGGCTTGCGCCGCCGAGAGGGTTCACGCCCAGCTTGAGCCCGGACGCGGCGATGGCGGGAAAGTCGATGACGTTGCGAAGATCGTCCACATAGCAGGCGACGTAGTCATGATCCTGCACGAGGCCGGAGCGCAGGGCCTTGTAGAGGCTGATGCGCTTCACGTCCCTGTTGCCGTCTTCCAGAAGCTGATTGGCGCGGTCCTGGATGCGGGCGGTGAGAGTGGTGTCGGCCGGGCCGCCGTGGGGCGGATTGTACTTGAAGCCGCCGTCCTGAGGCGGGTTGTGGGAAGGCGTGATGACGATGCCGTCCGCCGTGGCCGTGGACTGGCGGTTCCAGCTGAGAATGGCATGGGAAATGGCGGGAGTCGGCGTATAGCCGTGGCCGGTCTGCACCATGGTCACCACGCCGTTGGCGGCGAGCACTTCGAGAGCCGTGCGCCAGGCGGGTTCGGACAGAGCGTGCGTGTCCTTGCCGAGGAAGAGCGGGCCGGTCACGCCTTCGGCCTTGCGCACGTCGCACACGGCCTGGGTGACGGCAAGAATGTGGGCTTCGTTGAAGCTCGTGCGCAGCGAGGAGCCGCGGTGGCCGGACGTGCCGAAGCTTACGGCCTGTTCGGGAACGTCGGGAGCGGGCTCGAAGGTGTAGTAGGAGGAAATGAGGGCGGGAATGTCGGTGAGCTGATCGGGGCGGGGAAGCTGGCCCGCCTGAGGGTCAAGAGCCATGATGAGTCTCCGGAAGTGAGGCAGAGGTGACAGAACGTTTTGGGAGACAGATTACGCCAAAAGACGGAGCTTGTTAATATGGGAGAGAGGCGTTGCGGGGCATTCTTGGGATTTTTTCGCATCGTTTTTTCCGTGCGCCGTCCCTTGGAAGAAAACGTTTTCCCGAAGGAGCCGGAGGAGGGGGGCATCTGCCGGCAGCTCAGGCGGATGAAGATGGCAGGTTTTCGTCTGAAGAGGGAAAGGCACGGGGCGGAAGGGAGAAGCCGGGCAGGAAGAAAGGCCCGGCGGGACTGCTGATGCAGGGCTATCTCGGATGCTCCAGACCCCAGATATGGATGAGCTGCTCCCGCTTTTTCGCGTCGGGAAGAAGAGCGTGCAGAAGGGCGTGAAAGCGGGGGCCGTGATTCATGACCCTGAGGTGACAGAGCTCATGACATAAAACGTAGTCGATGAGGGGAAGAGGCATGGCGATAATCTGGACGGCCAGAGTGATTTCGCCTCTGGCGGAGCAGCTGCCCCAGCGACGTTTCAGGGAACGTACGACAAGAGAGGAGACGTGCCTGTCGTCGTTGAACACTTTGCAGGCGAGGCGTTCCATGCGGGAAAGACGCCGACCGAGCACAAGATGTGCCGTTTCCTTCTGCCAGCGGCGGAAGGCGCGATCCAGAGCTCTGGCGTCCGCTTCGGCATCGACTTTGCGGCAGAGGCAGGGCAGTTCCAGAACATGACCCGCAAGGCGGGCACCTGCGTTTCTTTGGGCGGGCACGGGCCGGATCGTGAAGAGGCGGGCCAGATAAAGCGCGGTGGCGCCGCTGCGGGCGGAAACGCATGTTCCGCGATGAGCGGCAAAGAAGGCTCGCTTTTCCTGAATCCAGGAGAGGCGGGCGCGCATGAAGGAAAAGACCCGGTCCATCGGCAGGCCTGCCGGAGCCCTGACGCGCACGTCTCCGTCGGCTTTCACCGTCATGCGCAGGCTGCGGCATCCGTCGCGCTGAAAGAGAAAGTCCAGATCCGTGCCGGGCAGCGTGAGCTTTTTTTCTTCCACGATGCGGCGGTCAGTCTTTCGGCGGGAGCGCCGACCGGGGGAAGACGGATTCAGCGCAGCCATCGGCGGCTCGTCGGAAGAAGAAGACAGGCGCAGCTTGCCGTCATGAGGGTGAAGAGCACGGCCAGAATCATGAGCTCAACCGCTCCGGCTTCGGGCAGGGCCCGCATCATGTCCAGCACGGAGATGAGGCAGCAGCCGCCCCATGCCGGAACGAAGCCTGCGTTGCCGCAGACGACAAGGACGTGTCGCAGGGCAAAAAATCGCCACGCCGCGGCGATCATGCCCGCCCGGTTTGAATGGATGAGCGGGGCGGGGTGGTCTCCTGGCAGAAGCGCGCCGTGAAAGACTAAAACGAGGAGAAGAAGCAGGGACAGAACGCCGAACGCCCGAACGGCGAGCGGTCTGGGAGCGTCGGGACCGGGGCGGGGCAGCAGAGCGACGGCTGTCTTGTAGGAAATGTAGAGCAGCGGACAGGAAAGAAGCGGCGCAAGAAAAACGGCCGTCATGGGCAGCATGATGGACGGAAGGCCCAGCCACTGAAAAAACGGTCGCGCTCCGGCGAAAAAGACGAGGGCGAAGAGCGCAA
Organism: bacterium; assembly: GCA_037230945.1. Lineage (GTDB taxonomy): Bacteria > Desulfobacterota > Desulfovibrionia > Desulfovibrionales > Desulfovibrionaceae > Mailhella. The sequence goes on along the minus strand of JAXUUT010000072.1, from coordinate 4,224 downwards.
AGGAAAAAAGCATGGCGCGGGCCGTTTCCTTCACGATGTCGCGCAGAGGTCGCGTCTCATCCGGCCAGCCGTGGAGCACGGGGGGAAGCGTGAGCGACAGGGAGGTGATGAGCGCAAAGGCCAGCCAGCCCGGCTGAGGGGAAAGACAGTCGTCGAGAGAAAGAAAATCGGCGCAGATGAGAACAAGCCATCCCACAAAGGGGATGGCTGTCAGTGCAAGAACGAAAAGAGAGAAGAAGCGCGGCAGGAGACTCATTCTTCAGCAGCGAGCCTCTTGAGCAGGTCTTCCATGCCCACCACGCCGACAAGCCGGCCGTTTTCCTGAACGGGCAGCGTGTAGTAGCGCTGCTCCACCATGAGCGAGGCAATGTCTTCCACCGGCGTGTCGGGCGTGATGGCATGAGGGTCGGTGCTCATGACTTCACCCACGGTGCTTGCGGCCATGCGGCGCAGCTCGCGGGAGAACTTGCCCGGCATCTGCATGGGAATGGCTCCGCCGAGCAGAAGAAAATACCCGGGAGTCTCCAGCTTCTTGTCCAGCGAGATGAGGTCGGACTGCGTGAGTATGCCGACGAGCTTGTCGTTTTCCACAACGGGAAGGCCGTTGAAGTGACCGTCAAGCAGAAGTCTTGCCGCATCGCGCAGCGTGGTTTCCCGTGTGACGGTGACGGGATTTGTGGTCATGATGTCGGCAGCAGTCTTCATGGTGTTCCTCCAGCGTGGAAGGTTTTTGTCCTGTGATAACGCTCCTTGCGTTGTATTCATTAAAGAAGGAAGGATGAGGACTGTCAAGGGATACTTGCCGCATGACGGGGAATCTCAGTTCGTCATGACGGCGTTGACGCAGCCGAGTGCGTTCAGCGTGCGGGGAAAGCCCATGAGCGGCAGACAGGTTTCCAGAGCGTCGATGAGCTTCTGCCTTTCGTTGCCTACGTTTGCGTTGCCCTGCACGTGGCTTTTCACCTGTGACTCGCATCCGCCGAGAGCGCTGATGATGCAGAAGGTGAGAAGTTCGCGGGTCTTCAGGTCAAGACCGCTTCTCGTGTAGACGTCGCCGAAGCAGAAGGCGGAAAGATGATCGACCATGATGGCCTTCTCCTGCTCCTGCGCCGCGGCGTGCATGGCATCGATGACGTCGCCGAAAATGCCTTTCTGCACGGCGAGTCCCTTTTCAAAGCGGTCGTCTTCCGTCACGGTTGCCCGGCTTTCCAGCGGCAGGGCCAGGCCGCGGGCGGTAAAGACCTCGTTGACGGGGCGCAGCGCGCTTTTCGTCCGGGGAATGCCGATGTAGGGAGCGCACTGGTAAAGCGCTTCCCGGATGACGACGGGCGAAATTCCTTCATCAAGCGCCGTTTCCGCCAGCGTTTTCACTTCGTCGCTCTGAAGGGCGGCAAGAACGGCAAGCTGGACGAGACGACGCGTTTTTCCGTCGAGCGGGCTTTTGCGGGTGAAGGCGGCCTTTTCGAGACGTTCGTTCATGGCGTCGAGGTCGGGATCGGGCTGTGCGTTGTGCAGGTCCATGCCTGCGGAGGACGATTCGTTGATGCTGTTCATGGCTGACTCCGTGAGTTTTTGCGTGCTGCCGGATGCGGTCTTCAGGAGCGGAAAAGCCGTCGGCCTGTCCGAAGATTGAAGAGTGCGCAGCGGGTGACGCTCCTTTTGTGCTGTCGCAGAAAGCATAGGGCTCCCGTGTCGGACAACAAGACTTGTTTCTCTCTGATTCTTGCCTGAATCTGCCGATCTGGGGAGTTTCACCCTGCTGCCTGGCGCAGTGCTTTCTGTCGGACGGGAGAGTGCGGGAGGGCATGGGAAACGGTTTGAAAGACCAGTGCGTGACGGCTTCATGAGCATCCTTGTGCCCGCATAAATGAGCGTCCGCGCCGAAGACGGCGGGAGAAAGCTGAAAAAATAAAATTTATTTTTATTTATATCATACTGATATATAAAATTTTTTTGTTTTTCATGCAAAAAAAGGCAAAAAAAAATCGCTTCTGCCCCTTTTCAACTTCAAAACCGGGCTTATTTATGGTTCGTCGCCGGGAGCGAACGTTCCCGGAGTCAGCGCTTCCCGCGCTGTTTATTTTGTCCTTCATCCGGCAGTTGCCGGGGAAGCGCGGAAGCTCTTCCTTTTTACAACAATCTTTTTGGGAGGATATGGGTAATGAAACCCCTGAATGACCGTGTGCTCGTGAAACGCCTTGAATCCGAAGAAAAGACCGCCGGTGGTCTGTTCATCCCCGATGCCGCCAAGGAAAAGCCCTCCAAGGGTGAAGTCATTGCCTGCGGTCCCGGCAAGCTGAACGAAAAGGGCGAGCGCGTCGCCATGGAAGTGAAGCCCGGTGACATCGTGCTCTTCGCCAAGTATGCCGGTACCGAAATCAAGGTCAACGGCGCCGATCACATCATCATGCGCGAAGACGACATCCTCGCCATCCTCGACTAACTTCCTCTATTTTTTTCAGGAGAACATATCATGTCTGCTAAAGAGATTCTTTTTGATGCCAAGGCCCGCGAACGTCTGGCCATGGGCGTGGATAAGCTTGCCAATGCCGTGAAGGTCACCCTCGGCCCCAAGGGCCGCAACGTGCTCATTGAAAAGGCCTACGGCGCTCCCGTCATCACCAAGGACGGCGTGACCGTGGCCAAGGAAATCGAGCTTGAAGACAAGTTTGAGAACATGGGCGCTCAGCTCGTCCGCGAAGTGGCCTCCAAGACCAACGACGCCGCCGGCGACGGTACCACCACCGCCACCGTTCTGGCTCAGGCCATTTATCATGAAGGCGTGAAGCTTGTGGCTGCCGGCCGCAACCCCATGCCCATCAAGCGCGGCATCGACAAGGCCGTGGCCGCCATCACCGCTGAGCTCGGCAACATTGCCAAGCCCACCCGCGACCAGAAGGAAATCGCTCAGGTCGGCACCATTTCCGCCAACGCCGACGCCACCATCGGCAACATCATTGCCGAAGCCATGAGCAAGGTCGGCAAGGAAGGCGTCATCACCGTTGAAGAAGCCAAGGGCCTCGAAACCACCCTCGAAACCGTGGAAGGCATGCAGTTCGACCGCGGCTATCTGTCCCCCTATTTCGTGACCGATCCCGAAAAGCTGGTGTGCGATCTTGAGAATCCCTTCATCCTGCTTCAGGAAAAGAAGATCACCGGCATGAAGGAAATGCTGCCTGTCCTCGAACAGGTCGCCAAGATGAACCGTCCTCTGCTCATCATCGCCGAAGACGTGGAAGGCGAAGCTCTGGCCACCCTCGTGGTGAACAAGCTGCGTGGCACCCTTCAGGTTGCCGCCGTCAAGGCTCCCGGCTTTGGTGATCGTCGCAAGGCCATGCTGCAGGATATCGCCATCCTTACCGGCGGCACCGTGGCTTCCGACGAAATGGGCGTCAAGCTCGAAAACTTCACCCTTGCCAACCTCGGCACCGCTAAGCGCGTGCACATCGACAAGGACAACACCACCATCGTCGACGGTGCCGGTCAGTCTGCCGACATCAAGGCCCGCGTGGCTCAGATCCGCGCTCAGATCGGCGAAGCCACTTCCGACTACGACCGTGAAAAGCTGCAGGAACGTCTGGCCAAGCTGGTCGGCGGCGTGGCTGTGATCAAGGTCGGTGCCGCTACCGAAACCGAAATGAAGGAAAAGAAGGACCGCGTCGAGGACGCCCTCAACGCTACCCGCGCCGCCGTTGCCGAAGGCATCGTGCCTGGCGGCGGTACCGCCTACATCCGCTGCCTGCCTGCTCTTGACGACATCGAAGCTTCCGAGGAAGAAATGGCCGGTGTGAACATCGTTCGCCGCGCCGTGGAAGAACCTCTGCGTCAGATTGCCGCCAACGCCGGCTTTGAAGGCTCCGTGGTCGTGGAAAAGGTCCGCGAAGGCAAGGACGGCTTCGGCTTCAACGCCGCCACCGGCGAATACGAAGACCTCATGGCCGCCGGCATCATCGACCCCAAGCAGGTTTCCCGTTTCGCTCTGCAGCATGCCTCTTCCGTGGCTGCTCTCCTGCTGACCACCGAATGCGCCATTGCTGAACTGCCCAAGCCTGAGCCTGCTGCTCCCGCTGCGCCCGGCATGGGCGGCATGGGCGGCATGTACTAAGAAATGCCCCGGCGGGCTTCTGCCCGCCGCGCCTGATAAAAAGGGGAACCGTTTTTGCGGCTCCCCTTTTTTGGTTAAAAGAAAACCCCCAGCTAGGCTGGGGGTTCCCGAAAACTTAT
>JAXUUT010000042.1:0-10515 GCA_037230945.1 bacterium | reverse complement strand
CCACCATAGGTCTTCAGCTTGATGAATGCCTATGGTGGTCACCGCCTTATCTATTTCCAGCAGATGTTTCGATTCCGACTCCGTCAAATCCTCGGCACTTCGTCCTTCCTGTTCAAGTTTCTCCCTCAGCTGCGAAACTTCTTCAGAATATCGACACAGCTCTTCTAAAAATCGATCCTGCTGTTCACTATTTTTGCTCATGAGCAGACCTTTTTTCTTGTGTCTACGTCGTGCATTTCATCAATGATACCTATTGGTAGCACAACCATAAAATTACACATCATGACAAGTCACAAAAGTCTAAAATCAAACAGAATACATATATACGAATAAATCAACTACTTATTATAATTTAATACAGGAGTATCTATATTTTTACCTTTACAAAATTTTTCCAACATTTCAAATGGAATACTTTTTCTACTAATACATGTTGACCCTTGTCCCTTAGATGAATCTATCTGAATCATGACCATCTTTTTACCATCAGAATTATAATATGGCGTAAATGTATACGTTGCTCCCTTTGCGTCCTTTTTGACTACATCCGATCCTGCTCTATTAATAGCTTTTGATATGCTATTTGAAATATTTGCAGTTACATCATTTATTGACACATTATTACCATGAAAGCTATCGTTATTACACGAAACTCCAGTAACATTCTGTGCATTAATGGAATCTATAGACATAAATCCTCCAAACAATAAATTTTTACATCAAGTTACACCACGGGCAAACAGGTATGGTGCATAACCATTTTCGGTCATTCAAGAATCTGTCCGCCACACCATAAAGCCGTTACATATATATTCTTCAAAGATTAATCGAGTATGTCAAGGGTAATCATTACATGCATTTTATATTATCATTTAAAAAAATATAAAAACATATGTATTAATATTTAATTTCCATATTACGATCATGCAACAAAAAAACATTACATACTAATAATATATAGGTATATTTTTATTTTTATTTTTAAAATTGAAATATTTTGATTATACATAAACTCAGTCAAGGCCTGCTTCGTCATTCACGACAATTTCAAACAGACTTCCAAGTCGCCCCTCCCAAAAGAAAATATCATTTTTGTCGGTTCCTCACATTTTTCCTGTAAGCAAACATTGTATTTTTCTGGGTGATTGCGTATATTTCCACCATATTGTACGAGGTCTTCCATGTCTAAAATTTTCCGCAATGCACGTTTTTTTCTGCTTGTTTTCGTCGTTATCCTCATGGCCGTCTGCGGACACGCCCATGCCGAAGAAAAAACATGGCGGGTTCTGTACGTGGAAGGCGGGCCTTTTTCCAACTATCAGCAGACTCTTGCCCAGACTGCTCGAGGACTCGAAAAACTGGGGCTCATTGATAATGGTCAGGTAGCCGTTCCTGCCGACACGGAATCAACCGTCGCCATGTGGCAATGGCTGGCAGACAATGCTCACGGACGCATAAAATTTCTCCGCGACGGCCATTATTCCGCAGACTGGGACGCCTCGGCCAGACAGCACATAAAGGAAGCCGTCATCGACCGTGTGCGCAATCGCAAGGACGTGGACATGATCATTGCCATGGGGACATGGAGCGGGCTCGACATGAGTTCAGAAGATCTGGGGATTCCGGTCTTTTCCATGAGCGTGACCGACGCCGTCTCCGCAGGTATCGTTAACTCTGCCGAAGATTCGGGCAAGAACAACGTACATGCCCAGCTTGAACCCGGACGATTCCGCCGTCAGATCTCCATGTTTCATGAAATATTCCACTTCAAAAAGCTCGGTGTTCCCTTTGAGGACACCCCTGAAGGGCGCAATACCGCCGCCATGGACGAAATCGAACAGACTGCGGCAGACCTGGGCATAGAACTTGTGCTGCGCTCCGCTCCGCTCGACCTGCCCGATGCCGACCGGGCCTTCAGCAATCTCAAAAAATGCGTGGAAGAGCTGTCCAAAGAAGCCGATGCCATCTATCTGACCTATACATCGACTCCCATGGAAAAAATTCCCGAGCTCATGACCCCCATCATTGAAGCGGGCTTGCCTTCCTTTGCTCAGGCAGGTCCGCAGCTTGTGGAATACGGTGTGCTCATGAGCCTCGCCCAGGCGAGCTTTGCCGACATCGGTCAGTTCGAGGCGGACGCCATGGCGGCTGTCATTCACGGCAAAAAGCCCCGTGAGGTCAATCAGATTTTCGAACCGGAACTGGGACTGGCGATCAATCTGAAGACAGCCATGCGCATAGGCTGGAATCCCCCGCTGGAAATCCTTGCAGCCGTGGACGAAATCTATCAGCAGATTCCGGCGGTGCGTTAATGCACCAGCTTCCTCTTCGCAGACTTTTCATCGGCGGCATTCTTGCGCTGCTTTGCGCACAGCTTCTGTACGGAACGCTCATGCTTTCCGCCCTCTACAAGCAATATCAGGAGCCGGTGTTTCAGATAAACGGACTCGTCTGTCAGGACATTGCCGACCATCTCGGCCTTCTCGTACGCGTAGGCAAGAGCCTGCGGCCTCTGACACTGGAACGTTTTCTCTCCCAGTATCAAACCAGAACGGAAGCGGGGAACATCGCGGTTGCCGACACCGACGGCAACGTCATTTATCAATGGGCAAAAAACGGAGAACCCCGCATCGCCATACCCTCTGAGGCGAAACCCGTTTTCGGTCAGGTACGGAAATTTTCCACGGACGACAGCTTCTGGACGGTCTGCCCCATCACCGGCAGACAGGGACTCATTGCGGGTCATGTTTTCATGTCCCTCGACAAGAAACGTATTTCAGCCCTGCTGGCTGATGCCGCACGGGGACAAATGCTGCTCTTTTGCTGCGTGACGCTGGGCGAATGTCTTCTTCTGGCTCTGCTGCTGAAGATTTTTGCGTTTCCGCATCAGCATGCCTCTCCCAGACACTTTTCCCTTCGCCTGCGCATATGCTTCATGCTTCCCCTCATCGCCGGACAGATTTTCATTCTCTTCATGCTCCATTCTCCGCTGTCCCGCCTGTATGATGAAGAAATGACGCATACAGGCTCACAGCTTGCGCGACAGATGTCATGGGATCTCGAGCGACTCGCCGGCATGGGGCTGCCGGTAAGCGGCATACACGGCATGGAAGACTGGATGACCGCAAGACAGCAGCATGTTTCCACGCTGGGCATGGCGGTTTTTGATGTTACAGGAAAGCTGCATGCCGCTGCGGACGCTTCGGGAAAACTCTCAGACCAGGACTGGCAGGAACGCTGCGCCTCGACGCCGCCGGTAACGCTGACCATGAGCCATCCTGCCGACGGCATCCCCGTCGGCACCATACAAGTCATCATGAACCCCGCCACGGCGGAAAACAACCTGCGCTCCGTCATGCTGGACAACCTGACCATGACGGTGGTGGCGGCCCTGTTTCTCTCGGAACTTCTGTTCCTGCTGCTCATGAGCCGCAAGGGAACGACCGCCATGTCCCGATCTCCGGAGTTCATGCGCCCCATTATCTTCGCCTGTCTCTTTGCCACGGAAATGTCCATGTCCTACGTCCCCATCCGCATAGGGGAACTGGGACTCGATCTTTTCGGACTTCCGCCTGACGTGGTTTCCGGGCTTCCCGTCTCCTGTGAACTGTTCATGGCCGGTCTTGCCATGTTCGCAGGCGGCTTCTGGAGTCAGAAGGCCGGATGGAGACCCATGCTTCTTTCCGGACTTGCACTGGCCTGTCTCGGCTCCTGCGCAAGCTGGCTCTCTCCATCGGCGCTTCCCTTCGTTCTGGCCCGCGGAATGTCCGGACTCGGATACGGCTTCATCAATCTTTCCGCGCAGGTCTTCGTCATTGCCCATTCTTCCGAAAACAGCAGGGCCCGCAATCTTGCCTTCATGTTTGCAGGACTCTACGCCGGTACGCTGTGCGGCAGCACCATGGGCGGACTCATTGCCGACAGACTGGGATACCGGGCCGTATTTCCGGCTTCCGCCGCCATGCTTGCCGTTGCCGTCATGGTTCTTTTCCGTCTGCTGCCCAGAGAACCGTGGCAAAGCGAAGAAGAAACTTCCTCCCATCTCACCGTTCGCGAAGCGCTGGATTTCTTCCTCGACAGACGGATGGGAACGCTTCTGCTCTTTTTCATCATTCCCAATGCGCTCATTACGGTATGTCTGTTTCAGTTCTTCATGCCGCTTTCCCTGAGTCAGGCCGGGATCTCCCCTGCCACCATAGGCCGGGTTTTCCTGCTGTACTGCGTCATCGTCATGTTTGCCGGACCTGCCTTCGGCGCTCTGCTCGACAGAACAAAACACATGGAACGGCCGCTTTTTCTTTCCATGATCATCGTTTCACTCAGCGTCACCGCCCTTCTCGTCCTTGACGGCCTTGCCGCTGCCATGTTGAGCGTGGCACTTCTTGCCGTCAACACCTCCATAGCCGCCAACGGACAGGGACCCTACGCACTTTCTCTTCCCGCAGCCATGCGCTTCGGTCGCGCGCGCACCATGGGCTTCTACAACGTGGCCATGCGCATAGGTCAGGTGCTCGGTCCGCTTAGTCTCGGCATCATGATGTCCGTATGGGACGCACGCACGGGACTCACCATTCTGGCCGTCGGCACCGCATGCTGTGCACTTCTTTTCATCGCCTTCAGCCTTACCCGCAACTCCCGGTCCCAGGAATCCTGATGCCCCGTCTTGTCATAAACACCGGCGTGCTGCGCCACAACCTCGCCGTCATTCATGAGCTGTGCCGTCAGGCAGACGCCATGTGCATGTTCGTCTTCAAGGAGGCTCCGCTTCATCCCCGCCTCACGGCCGACATCATGAAAGGCTCTCCCGTCCGACGCCTCGGACTTGTGGCCTGGCCGGAACATAACATTCCCGACATTGCCGGAATACAAATACACCATGTCTATGCGCCGTCTTCCATGCTTGCCCGACAGGCCGCTGAGTGTTCGTGCGTATACATAGACTCTCTCTTCACTCTGCGTGCCCTTGCCCGCAGCAGAAACGGGAATACGCCGCACATACGCCTCTGTCTGGAAGCAGGCGACGGAAGAGACGGAGCACCGGCCGAGGAACTGCCGGAGCTGGGTGAACACGCGCGAAGTCTCGGCCTTTCCATTCGCGGCCTTACGGTGAACTTTGCCTGTCTGAGCAGGGAAGCTCCCACGATCCGGCGATTGCAGGATGCCATTCAGGCTCTGAACGGCATACGCGACTGCTGCACGGCAGACGCCGACATTTCCGCAGGGGGCACGGACATGCTGGAACTTGCGGCACAGACGTCCCTTCCTTCCGGCATCAAGGAAATCCGCTGCGGAACCGGCGTAACGCTCGGCGTGTATCCGCTCTCCGGACGCCCCATTCCCGGAACCAGACAGGACACCTTTCAACTGCAAGCTCAGATTCTGGAAAACCGAATGAAAAACGGCCGCCGCATGGCGCTTTTCGACATGGGAACGTTTCATACCGCGCCGGAAAGCCTGCGGCCGCCCCTGCCCGGCATGATTTTTGCCGGAGCCTCCTCCGCCTACATGTCCTTCGACGTGACAAACTGCCCGGAATCGCTGCGCGAAGGCCTGACGCTTTCCTTCATGCCGGACTATCACGCACTTTCACGGGCTCTTTTCTCTCAGGCGCTTCCCATCTCCCTGGAGGAATCATGAACGATTTTCTTCTGCGCTCCGCCGGGCCGAACGATCTCGACGAGCTTGTAGCTCTGGAACACGACGTGGAACAGGCGCTCCCCTGTCGGGATATGTTCGCCACGGACGAAAGGGAGTTCTATGAACCCATCGTACGAGGAAAGGGACACATTCTGCTGGCGTTCGACGAAGGCGGAAAGCTGGCCGGGGCGAGCGTCATACGTTTCCCGGCGTCGGACGACCCGGAAAATCTCGGACTCTCGCTCTCTCTGCCCCCGGAACGACTGGCGGCCGTCCGGCATCTGGAATCCGTCTTTGTCCGCCCCGACATCCGGGGGAAACGACTGGCAGAACGCCTCGTGCGCGAAAACATGCGTCTCACGAAAGGATGCGGCCGAACGCTGTCCATGGCTACAGTATGGCCCGGAAACGCCGCCAGCCTGAAGCTGCATCTGAATCTCGGTCTGCGCATACGCGCCTTTGCCTTAAAATACGGCGGCAAACCCCGGTTCATTCTCATGGACGGAGATGATGTGGCAAAAAATGCGGTTCCCGTCTTCGTACGCGCCATGGATCTCGACGGACACCGCGCGCAACTGGCCGCAGGCATGGCCGGAGTAGCCATCCGCACGCAGCCGAATCAGCAGGAATTCATGGTGGAATACAGACCGGTTCTCATATTCTGATGCACAAGTGCGGCGCTTCTCCAGCCCCACCTGTCGTTACACGGTATCGCCATGAAGGGACCTTCTCTGACTCCCGAATGATATTTCCCGCTTCTTCGTGCCGCCTTTCCCTCTTATGACGAGGAAAAAACTGGGCGTCTCAAATCAGGAAGAACGCTGCCGCAGCCACCGGAAAGTCCGACGCTCTTCACATCAGACCTTCACATCAAACGCCCATGTCCAGAGGCACCCTGACAGACGCGTTCCAGAGAATCCCCGTCCGGGCCACGCTTCCGCACTCCGGCGCAAGTTTTCCCATAACGCCCCTTGATTCAACACAAGAAGCGCATCGTTTTTCCGCTGCGTTCAAAGCTTTTCAGCGCCGATCACGCCCTGTCCCCGAAACGTGCATTGCGATGCCCTATGCCGGAGACCGACGAAAACAGAGCATGGTAATGTCATCAGACTGGGGAGCATCCTTTCTGTACGCCTTGATGGCCTGCATGACGCCGTGCAGAACTTCGTCGGGAGAAGCGCCGCGCAGATTCTCCAGAACCGCGGCTATGCGCTCTTCGCCGAAAAGCTCAAGCTTGTCGTTCATGGCCTCGGACACGCCATCGGTATACAGCAGACAGTATTCTCCGGGAGCAATTTCGGCATGGCACGCCTCGTAATCAAGCCCCTGCATGGCGCCTACCAGAGGACCGCTGGTATCCGTAAGCATGCGGATCGGCACGTTTTTATCCTGACTTACCACAAAGGGCGGACAATGCGCGCCGCTCGCGTAGTCAAGACGCCCCGTTGCCGGATCAAAAAGCCCGATGAACAGCGTGACGAACATGCAGCTGGGATTGTTTTCCGCCAGACGTTCATTGATGCGAAGCATGGCTTCCGAGCAGGAAAGGCCTTCAGCCAGCGCATAGCGAACCAGCGTGACCGTCATGGACATGAACAGAGCGGCGGAAACGCCCTTGTCCGAAACGTCGCCGATGACGACGGCCTGCCTGCCGTCGGGAGCGGTAAAAAAGTCGTAGAGGTCGCCGCCCACTTCCTTGGCCGGTTCCAGAAACGCCGCTGCAGAATAGCCGAGGCTCTTCGGTGCGCCGTCCGGGGGAGGCAATATGCCCATCTGAATGTCCCTTGCGGCATTCAGCTCGCCCTGCATTCTCTGACGAACGGCCAGCGTGTCCACAAGACGACGAATGTTTTCATCCAGCGCCTTCACCATGTGGGCAAACGCTCCCGCAAGCTGTCCCACTTCATCCTTTCTGTCCACGGGCAGATCATCGACAATGTCGTCCGCAAATCCCACGCCGCGTTCCGAGCTGAAGTCTTCCTTCGCGATTTCCCGGGCTCTGCGGGTAAGAAGACGCAGCGGCGCGATGATGCGCATGGTGAGCACCAGCATGATGAGAAGGCTCGCACCAAGAAGAACGGCCGCCACGACCACAAGATGGCGTGTCAGCTTTTCCGCAGGACCGGTAATGGAGCTCAGCGGTATGGACGCCGTCACATACCAGTCCATGGCCTTGAAATAGGCCAGCCGGTACAAAACGGGATTCTCCGAGTCCGCCGTATCTCCTTCCAGCGCCTCTCCTTTGCTCACACGTTGAAGCACGTCCGGCGGAACGGAAGACAGGGGCATATGCGTTCCCTTGCCCGCAAGCACTCGACCGTCGGAGGAAATGACGGATATGGAGGCGCCCCGGCTCAGCTCCAGCGTGTCCAGACGCTCCTGAATGCCGAGCACCATGCGGCTTTCCAGTCGGGAACGACTTTTTTCGGCATCCGCCACAAGAGCGGCCAGAACCAGCGTACCACGGGTTCTTACCGGCATGAAGCAGACCAGCACGGGCATCTCCTGCCCGCCTTCGACAGGAACACGGACCACGGCGAACTGACCGTCGTTCAGCGAATCGCGATGACTCAGCATGGAGCGCATGGACTGCCCCTTGAAATCCTGCCGGCCTTCTTCCATGATGCGATCCGTCAGGCTGCCCGAAAGCAGGGGACGCCCTTCAAGATCATAAAAGGCCAGATGAAGGGCTTCGGCATCCAGCACGCCTTTCCAGCGTTGAAGGCTGTCCGCCGCCTGCCTGTCGCCCTCCAAAATCAGCATGTCGCGCATCATGGCGGCGTACTGCCGAAGATCCTTCTTTGCCTGCAGTACCGATTCCACCTCGGAAGTCAGCAGATTGAGATATCTGACGCTCAGGCTGTCTTCCACCAGCATGACGGTGTTGACGAAGGCTTCCCTCTCCCTTTCCATGCCGCTTTCCATGAGGCTCGCCCGGCTGAAAAGAATGATGGGAACAGCCGCCAGACTGATGGCTGCGCCGACAAGCAGAAAAAGCTTGCTCCGCAGGGAAAAGTTCATTCGTTCTCCTCCGTCATGCGCTGAAGCTTCTTGCGCAGCCCCTCGCGCGTGATGCCGAGAAGTTCCGCAGCCTTCACCTTGCGTCCTCCGGCCTGTTCCAGCGCGCGGCGAATGAGCATGGCCTCCGCCTTCTGGAGATTGAGCGGCATGGAGGCCAGATCGCTTTCCGCAGTCTCCTCATGATGGCACAGATATTCTCGTCCGGCTTCCGACTCCAGAATGCGGGAAGAAAGATTCCTGAGCTCCACCACGTTGCCGGGAGTCAGCGCGGCGGCTCTCTTCATTTCGTTGTTCAGTTCACGCACGTTGCCGGGCCATGCATAGCGCAGCAGAAGCCCCTGCACGGCCTCGGAAAGCGAAAGCCTTTCACGGCCCATTTCGGCACAGAACCGCTCAAGAAACGACTGCGCCAGCAGCAGGATGTCATCCCCGCGTTCGCACAGGGGAGGAAGCCTGAGTTCCACAACGTTGACGCGATAAAAAAGATCCTCGCGAAAACGTCCTTCCTTTACGGCTTCCTCAAGATTGACGTTGGTGGCGGAAACCAGCAGGATGTCCACCGGCACGGGATGAACGCTTCCCACGCGCACCACTTCACGCTGTTCCAGCACGCGCAGAAGCTTGGCCTGATTGGCAAGGCTCATTTCGGCAAGCTCGTCCAGAAAAAGCGTGCCGCCGCTCGCCTCTTCCACAAGGCCCTTCCGGGAAGAAACACCCGTGGCCACGCCCTTCTCTATGCCGAACATGGCGCTTTCAAAAAGCGTGTCCGGTATGGCCGTGCAGTTCACGGCAATGAAGGGGCCGCGGCTGCGCGGAGACTGATGATGAAGAAAGCGGGCCAGCACCTCCTTGCCCGTGCCCGTCGGTCCGAGAATGAGCGTATTGATGGGCCGTCTGGCAATGGAGCGAGCAAGATCGAAAACCCGGCGCATGGGTTCGCTCTGACCGATGATGCCGTTTCCCGGAGAGTACAGCGCCTCCACGCTTTTCTGAAGCTCGTCGTTTTTCTGCACGAGCACCCTGTGCAGCGCCTCAAGCTCGGCATTTTTTGCCCGGAGCTGCTGAATAAGCTGGGAGTTCTGAAACTCTCTGGCCTCCACCCTTACCAGCATCATGCCGAAGGCCTCGGCAAGACGCACCAGCTCGTCCGGAGCTGCGCCCGTACGAGTGAGGTCAAAAAGCCTGTCCGTGTCGGCATGCTTTCCCAGCGCCAGCGAGCCGCAAAGATCCGTCAAGAGCGGCAGCAGACTGTCCGTTTCCCTGTTTTCCATGCCACACTCTCCTTACTTTCTTTCCAGACTCTGCACCCAGCGCAGCACTTCCGCCACGGGACCGATGAGATCCCTGGGAATATAGGCGTTTTCCGTCCCGTCACGGAACAGCGCCCGTGCCAGCGGAACATTGCGCATGATGGGAATGCCCTCCTGTTTTGCCACGTCCATCATGCGTTTTGCAAGCAGTCCCTCTCCCTTGGCAAGAATGACCGGCAGAGGGGTTCTGCCCTTTTCATAGTCCAGGGCTACGGCATAGTGTGTAGGATTGGTCACGAGCACCTTCGCCTTTCTTACGTTGTCAAGGGAGTTCTGAGCAATCATTTCCTTGTGCAGCTGCTTGCGCTTGCTCTTGATGTGCGGATCGCCCTCGCTCTCCTTGTATTCCCGCTTCACTTCGTCCTTGCTCATCATGTGGTTCTGATTGTACTTGTGCCGCTGGTACAGGTAATCCAGAGCCGCAATGACGCAGAACGCCCCGGCGGCGGTGACGACAAGATCGTTCACCGCCTCTCCCGTCACGCTCCACATGGCGCCGATACCGCCTTCCGGCACACGGAAAAGCTGGGGAAGATAGGTTTTGAGA
>JAXUUT010000110.1:0-10611 GCA_037230945.1 bacterium | reverse complement strand
CTATAAGTTTTCGGGAACCCCCAGCCTAGCTGGGGGTTTTCTTTTAACCAAAAAACGGCCCGTCATGAAAAGTTCATCACGGGCCGTTCACTAGCGGCTGTCGATCAGGAAAGATCGAGCGTTTCTTCCTTTTCTTCCTGCGCCTTGCTCATATCGCGCTTCCACTGCTTGTAGATGCGGTAGATCATGAACAGCGAGAGGATGAAAAGAATGATGGGAATGGGACGCGTATAGAACACTTCCAAACTGTCGCCGCTGATGGTGAGGCTCTGCTGCAGAGACATTTCAAAGCCGGGACCGAGCACGAAACCGATGAGGAAGGTCACGAAGCTGTAGCCGAACTTACGCATGAAGAAACCGAGCACGGCCAGAATGAGCATGACGAACGTGCAGTATACGGAGTTGTCGGCCAGGTAGGCGCCCACCATGCAGGTGAACATGACCACGGGATACAGGAGCGTACGGGGACATCCGAGCACACGAATAAACGCACGCAGACCGCTCCAGCCGCAGAAGAAATTCATGAAACCGGCCATGAGAACGGCGCAGTAGATGCCATAGATGATGCGCGGATTCTCTTCGAACATCAGCGGACCGGGGGTGATGCCATGCAGAATGAGCGCACCCATGATGATGGCGGCGGACACGTTGCCGGGAATGCCGAGGGTCAGAAGCGGCACGAGGTTGGCGCCGATGATGGCATTGTTGGCGGCTTCGGGGGCGGAAATACCTTCCAGGGCACCCTTGCCGAACTCTTCAGGATGCTTCGAGGTCTTCTTGGCCGTTCCGTAGGCCATGAAGGCAGCCATGGTAGAACCGAGGCCGGGCAGCACGCCGATGACCACACCTATGAGCGAGGAGCGCATGGCCGTGGGAATAACGCTGCGCATTTCGGAAAGGGTAAGACGGCAGGCGTCCTTGTCCGCGCCGCACGAGGCTTCGGCGCCGCTTTTCTGCCCGAGGAACTGAGGCTGCATCTGAAACACGATTTCCGACAAAGCCAGCGTACCAATGGCCACGCTCATGAGCGGAATACCCGCACTCAGGGTAAGATTGCCGAAGTTCAGGCGGTCGTCGCCGAAGCAGTCCATGCCCACGCAGGAGAGCAGCATGCCCACGGCGCCGGCGATAAGAGATTTGCCGATGGACGCCGAGTCGAGACCTGACACCAGAACCAGAGAGAACACCATGATGGCGCAAAGATCGGCCGGGGCAAGCTTCAGGGCTATGGCCGCCAGCGGAATGGACAGGATGATGAGGCTGAAGGCGGAAATGGTGTCGCCGAAGAAAGAAGAGAACAGCGAACACTTGAGAGCCTTTTCACCCTTGCCCTGCAGGGCCAGCGGATACCCGTCGTAACAGGTGGCCGCCGACTCCGGCGCACCGGGCGTGTTCAGCAGAATGGATGCGATGCTGCCGCCGAAGGTGCCGCCCTTGTTGATGCCGACAAGAAAGCCGATGGCCGCCACAGGCGTCATGTAATAAGTAAGGGGAATACAGAGGGCGATGGCGATGGGCCCGCTCAATCCCGGAATGGCGCCCACGATGATGCCGCAGGTAACGCCCAGGAACATGAAAAGCAGAGATGTGAGGTTGAAAACATCTCCCAAGCCGAGCAAAAGATTTTCCAACATGGCCGTATCCTAATCTTTGACGGTATATTCCGCATCAGGCTGAAACGTTTTCCGACGCGGCAGGAAGGGAACGCTCGCAACGCCGCACGGAGCTTGAAAGAACTGCAGTCTAGGGCGTGGGGACCTGAAGTCCGTAGAGAAGCAAAAAGGTGACTCCGGCGGGCAGCAGCACGGCAATGAGGCCAATGCGTATGTAGTCCCGTCTTCCGGCAATAAGCAGAAGCGCCAGCAGAACTATGATGCTGCCTATCATGAAGCCGCAGTATCTCCACAGCGGGATGATGCAGAACATGGGTACGAAATACTTGAACACATGCAGCACCACCTCGCGGTTAAGCCCCTTTCCGTCGTCGGAGCGTATGCCCTTGATGAGACCGGAAACGACCTGAATGGAGGCCAGTGTGGCAATGACCACACACAGCAGCGTGGGAAGCGAACCGCCGGACAAGCCGTATTCCTGCGGTTCGGCCGTCCATGCAGGAATGATGTAGAAGATCATTCCCAGGCTGAAGGCAATGAGCAGAAAATTGATGATGAATTCTTGTTTGCGCATGGGAAGCCTCAGTATCAGGAAAAATTGGGAAAACTTCTGCGGCAGGATCAACGGCCCATACAGAAAATCCGTGCCGGAAGGCGTAGGCCTGAAACAAGCGCCGCTCGGGTGTGCCGTCTGAGTCTGGCCTGCACAAGCTGTCTGATCTTGAGATGCGGGAAATAAGGAGTCCGGCGGGCAGAAGACCCGCCGGACAAGAAGTTACTTTGCAGCTTCGATAAGGGCCTTGGCTTCCGCAAAGTCTCTCTGAAGCTTGGGCAGGATCTCATCACGCTTCAGGATGGTAGGATCCATGTGGGCGTTGTTGAGAATAACGTCGTGAATGCGCTTGGAAGTAGTTACCTTCTCAATGGCCGCAGCAAGAATATCCACGGCTTCCTTGGGAGTATCCTTGAGCACGAATATAATGTAATGGTTGTCAAAACCGGTATGCGGATAGCCCAGAGACACGAGGGGCTTCACATCAGGATAGAGCACAAAGGGCTTGGTACTTGTGGTGGCCAGATGGATCATCTTGCCGGCATCAACGTAGGTGCCCTGCACGCCGCCGCCGTGAGCAAAGTCGACATGGCCGCCGAGAACGCTGGTTGCCGCTTCGCCGCCGCTCTTCACGGGCACCTTGCGGAACTTCAGGCCTTCCTTCTTGCCTATGGACTTCATGACATAGGTATCGAATACGGAAGGAGACGTGAAGGTCAGCTCCTTGTTTTCCTTCTTGGCGTATTCAATCATGGACTGGAAGTCCTTCCAAGGCCGATCGGGCAGGCTGTAGAAACCTTCCTGACCACCGCCTGCAGAGCCGAGATACACAAAGTCGTTCATATTGTAGCGGGCCTTGCGCAGCTGCAGATCGAAGGTAAGGGCGGGACTGTTCACCAAGCACAAAGTATATCCGTCGGCCTTCTTCGTCAGCACGTCGCCGATGGCCAGAGCGCCGCCGCTGCCGCCCTTGTTCACGATAAGAACGGGCTGGCCGAGCTCCTTTTCCAGTTCAGGCGCCATGGCGCGGAGAATCATGTCGGAAGTGCCGCCGGCGTTGAATCCGGCCACAATGGTAATAGGACGGGTGGGGAAATCGGCAGCCCCGGCCAGACCGGGACACAGCATCGCGAGAGAAAGAAAAACACTACCCAAAAGACGTTTCATGACATTCTCCTTGGTGAACGGTTACCAAACCTGTCGCAGGGGTTACTCTAGCCGGGCCATGTTTCTTAAAAAATGGAGAACTCCTTTTTGACTCGTTCAGGGCGACCGCAGCGGGCCCGCCCGATTGTGAAATTTTTTCTCTATTCAGAATATGCCCAACTTTCGCAAAAAGAAAAAATATTAATTCTCAATGACCAGATATAACCATTACTTATGGGGGCATTTATTTTAAGATTAAAATACCGTATATTAATAACCTGTTTCCCATTCTTTTTCGTTACCTCGCAAACGCCCTTTCTGCCGACAGATCACGTCTCAAGGCCTGTCCTCACGCCAGCTCCTGACGCTTCAGCCACCTGGCGTTCTTCTTCCCTGTCTTCACATAGCCAAGACTTTTCACCACATTGTGCACCGTCACCAAAGAACAGTCCTTGCCAAAGGCCTCCCGTATTTTGTTAAGAGTAATATATGGATTTTCTTGGATATAAGATTCAAGTTTCTTTTTCTCTTCCGCACTGAAGACACTTTTTCTGTGGCCTCTCGGCAAAGGGGTCGTCTGTCCGTTTCGGCAGTTTCTTACCCAGCGACTCATGGTGTCTACATGATATCCAAAAATTTCTGAAAGCTGACGTCTTGTCGCCCTGCCTTCAAGACACGCCTTGACCACCAGAGCACGAATTTCTGGATCTGCCTGTTTCATGAATGTTCCTTTTGACGATATTTCAATATTAATTAACTAGGGAAAAAAATCACTCTCCCTCTCATGCGTCAATGGACAGAACCTTGGCAACGACGCCGAAAGCGTCATCTCGAAAATGGAATTTTCATTATTCGAAAAATCCCAAGCTTCTAAATATAAAAAAATAGTATTGTAATAATTGAATATTATACAAAGCTCAAACAAAAAGAGGACCTCTGTGTCTCCTGACCGGGACAGCCGACGAAAAATTAAGCCGCAATCTTGCCGTAACGGCAGCACACAGGTTAGTCTGGAAAACATCGCAGCCCCCCATACGGCACCAGTCTGCGACAAGTCCGGTCCGACGCCGGCTTTCAAACGTTACGGAAGGAGAGAGGATGCGTCTGGAGCAGCTGGAATATTTTGTGGCCACAGCCGACGCCGGAGCCATCAGCGCCGCCGCGCAGCGCTTGGGAATCTCTCAGCCCGCCGTTTCCGCGGCCGTGCGAAGTCTGGAAAAGGAACTGGGCAGTCCGCTGCTCAAACGCGGCAACAGCGGCGTAAGCCTTACGCCCCTCGGACGTCTCACCTATCGAGATGCACACGCCATTCTGGAGCTCGTTCAGAACATACAGGCGAGAGGAAAAAGCGTGGAGGCGGGAGGATCGCTGGCCGTATGCGCGCAGCCGCTGCTGTCGTTTCATCTGACAAGCGGCATCGTGCTTCCCTTCAAGAAGCTGCATCCGAAAATCAACGTCTTCGTGCGCAACGTGCCCAACGTCGACATCATCGCCGACCTGAAGAGCGGGCGTTCCAACATTGCGGTCACGCTGGTGTGCATGGGGCTGAAAATCCGGGAACAGGCGCGGGGCATGGGATGTGAAATCGTTCCGCTCTACACCGACGAGCGCAAGATGTTCATAGGTTCGGGGCATCCGCTGGCACACAAGGAAAAGCTCACGCCCGAAGACCTGAAAACGCTGCGCATCGCCTACTACTCCCACAGCTCGGATCATGTCTCCTCCCGCTACGCCCCGTACTTCGGCGGAGAATACCGTCTGGCCAACAGAAACGACATCCTCGATCTCGTCATACGCAACGAGGCCGTCTTCATTCAGGCCGGAACCATGTTTCAGCACGATTACCGCGTACGCAAAGGCATGATGGTGGCAAAAAGCATTCCCATAGAAGAACTCGATCACAGCGCACCCATCGTGGCCATACGCGCCCCGGAACTCTCTCTGGCAGAGCGTCTGTTCTGGGAATTTCTGGTGGAAAACTTCTCAAAGACCCTGCCTCCCGCCAGCCCCAAAGCCACTCCGCCCGACATCGACGTCAAATAAGTTCCCGGGCCAGCTTCTCATGAAAAACATAAAAAAGGACGGCAGCAAAAGCTGTCGTCCTCTTTTGTTTGCATATCGTCGTTTTCTCTACGGAACCAGAGGGGCGAAGCCGAGGCCCGTTTCCACAGGAAGACCGAACATAAGATTGGCATTGGCCACGGCCTGCCCGGAAGCGCCGCGGCACAAATTGTCGATGGCCGAGGTTATGATGAGCCGGCCCGTGCGTTCATCCACGGTGACGGCGATGTCGCAGAACATGGTTCCGCGCACGTTGCGGGTCTCCGGCAGCCTTCCGGCGGGCAGCACGCGCACCCAGGGGCAGTCCTTCCAGAAGTCCTCATACATGGCCTGCACGTCGGCCTGCGAAAGCTGGCTCGTCAGTTTCGTATAGATGGTGGCGAGAATGCCCCGGCTGATGGGCAGAAGATGCGGATTGAACGACACCGTGACGGGCGTTCCTGCGGCGACGGAAAGCTCCTGTTCGATTTCCGGCGTGTGCCGATGCCTGCCGCCGATGTTGTAGGGACGGAAGGAATCGGCCACCTCGCAGAACAGGGAGCTCACCACGGCCTTGCGGCCCGCGCCGGTGGTGCCGGACTTGGCGTCGATGACGATGTCGTCGGTACGGATTATGCCGCCGCGAAGCGCGGCGTACAGCCCGAGGATGGAAGCCGTGGGATAGCAGCCGGGATTGGCCACGAGCCGCGCCCCGCGAATCTGCTCACCATAGATTTCGGGCAGGCCGTACACGGCGTGCGCAAGGTATTCCCTGCGGGTGTGGGGCTTGTACCAGGCTTCGTACACGTCGGCGTCGCGCAGGCGGAAGTCCGCCGAAAGATCCACGACCTTCACGCCGGCATCATAAAGCGCCGCGCCTATTTCCATGGCCACGCCGTGCGGCACGGCCAGAAAGACCACGTCGCAGATTCCGGCCAGAGCTTCCGCGTCGGGTTCCATGAGCACGACGTCTGCACCCGGAAGCCCCTGAAGGAAAGGATACACGGCATCCAGCCGCCGACCGGCGTCCTGCCGGGAGGTGGCTGCGGTCAGCCTGATGGAAGGATGGGAAGCCAGAATGCGGGAAAGTTCCATCCCGGTATAGCCCGTTACGCCGACCAGTCCGGCTCGAAGCATGGCAAAACTCCAGAAAAGGGCCGGAAAATCCGGCCCGCTGATGGTGAGAGGTGCGTCAGGAACGCGCCACGAACTTCATGCGCAGCTCATAGAGAACGTCGCGCATGAGCTTGCTTTCCTCGGGCGTGAGGCCGTTGCGCGTCTTGTCGTCAAGCATGGTGAGCACGTCTATGGCATTGCGGGCAAGTGCCTCGTTGCAGGACGTGCACCCGGTTTCCGGGTTGGGCACCTCACCGAGGTGCACCAGCGCCGAAGAGGCGAGTGAAAGCACAAAGGTCGAAAACGTCACTTCCGGCAGCACCGTGGCCGAATCCTTCTTGTCTGACATGACACCCCCGAATGACCTGAGCGAGAATCGTTATTCCTGATAATTGGGCTTTGCGTTGACCATGGTCGTGTCCAGAGGATACAGGTACACGGCGCAGCGGGTCTTGATGCCGGAGCCGAGGCCGGCATAGGAGTTGACGCTCACCACAAGATCAATCTTGCCGTTGTTGTTCACGTCGGCAACGCTCACGTCGCACACCGTACCCTTGATGCGGCGGGTCTTCCACAGAAGCTCCATGCCCATGCCGTTCCACAGCATGGCATGGATTTCGCCCTGCGGATAGGTGCGGTAGTTCGAGAACAGCTTACCCGCAGCCGTCACAGGCTTGTTGGCGATGAGCTCGTAGCGGCCGTCGCGGTCGAGATCCACGACGGGCATGCGCATGGGCACATAATAAAGCACCATGTCGGAACTCTCGCGGCTGGCGGAAAGCGCGCCTATGCCGCGGTCGCCTTCCACGTAGACGGAGCTGCCGCTGTAGGTGTCCTCGGTGCCGGCAAGGCGATGACCGCGATCGTCGAAGGTGAGCAGGGTCTCGTTTTCGGCGATGAGCGCCAGGTGATCGCCTCTCTTGCCCTTGTCCGCGGGAATCCAGGAGAAGTTGAACACGGTGGCCTGCGAGGGCAGGTTGGAGAGCTTTCCGCCGCGCACCACTTCATCACCGCGAATGCGGCCTTCATATACGGAGCCGCTCACGACCTTGCTGCGGTCGCTGTCCTGCATGATGAGCGCAGGAGCAAAGAGCGGAGGAATCTTGGCCACGTTGAGGTAGCGGCGCACGTTGCGCACCACCACGTTGAACTTGCCCTGCGAGAACTGCAGAACCTGAGAGTATGCGGAAGAATCGGTCTTGTTGTAGCCGGTGAGTATGACGTAGTTCTTGCCGTCCTGCTTGAAATGACGGGCGAGCACGGGCTTCATGGAAGCGGGCAGATCGTAGGAGCCTATCTCCACGAGCCTGTTGCCGTCTCTCCACACGTAGGCGTTCAGCGTGTTGTCGTTGAGCAGCAGCACCTCGTTCTTGCCGTCGCCGTTGATGTCCGCCACTTCCATGCCGAGGCATTCAAAGCCGAGCATCTGGCTGCGTATCTGGGAGCGTTCGTCCTCGGTGCCCTGATAGCGCAGGGAGGGATTGAGATAGGTGCCGTTCTGCACGCGGCCGTAGGTCTCGTTCATGACGAAGGCGCTGCTGGGCGCGCCGGAGGACGCGGCGGAGGAACGGGTCACGTCGGTGCGGCCGAACACTTCCACGTTGATGCTGTCGGCCACGTTCTGCACGCCGCCGATAAGGGCGTTCACAGGGCTCGTGGCGGCTTCCTTCCACACCTTGCCGTCGGGAGAAAGCGCGCTCACGTCGAGACTGGCCTGATCGCCCATGACGGTGACGCTGCCCCACACCACATAGTCGGCTCCGAACTTGCGGGCCATGGAGGAAGCGGCATCCTTCGAGGCAGGAGCCTTTTCCTTCAGTGCGGCGTCCTGACGTCCAACAGGTTCAAACTTGCCCTGAAGATAGAGACGCGACGTCAGCATGGACGGCACGGCCTGTCCGAGATAGGAATATCCCTGAGCGCCGGACACCGAGAATGGCGCCACCACATAGGTGGCCGCCATGGCGGGCACTTGCATCATCAGGAACAGAAGGGTAAATGCCCATATGGCGGGCAGAAAACGTCTGGACATACAATACTCCTTGAAGGATTTGCAAGGGACTCTACACTTTCTCGCCCCAAACGGCAACAGCGCGGCCCCGGCCTTTTTGTAACAAACGCACCATCATCAGCCCATTTCAGAGATCATGACCACAGCACGCCGTTCCTTCCGATTCGCCTGTGCCCCCGAGGAACTTCCCGTTGCGGAGGAAATGCTCCGTCTGCAGGGGTTCCGCTTTGAACCCGACCCCTTCTTTTCACCCGCCCGGCGTCTCATGGAAGGTCCGGGGCCGCTCGGCAACAGTCTCGCGGGGTTCTTCGGTCTCATCTACATTCAGGACAGGGCCTCCATGCTGCCGCCCATTGCGCTTGATCCCCCGAAGGGCGCGTCCGTGCTCGACATGTGCTCAAGCCCGGGCAGCAAGACCAGCGAGCTTGCCTGGCTTGTGGGGCCGCACGGCATGGTGCTCGGCAACGAGCCTTCGCCCGTGCGCCTTGCCAACCTGCGCCGCAACCTGCACGTCATGGGTCTGACGCAGACCGTGACCTGCTGCCAGAGCGGAGAAAAGCTCCCTCTTCCCGACGCCTCGTGGGACTACATTCAGCTTGATCCGCCCTGCTCCGGCTGGGGCACGGTGGAAAAGAATCCCCGCGTCATGGACATCTGGAAGGATGACAAGGTGGCTCCGCTCATCCGGCTGCAGAAGGATCTTCTGCGCGAGGCGGCAAGGCTGCTCAGGCCCGGCGGCGTGGTGGTGTACTCCACCTGTACCACGGACGTGGAAGAAAACGAAAAGCAGGTGCTCTTTGCCCGCGAGGAACTCGGGCTCGAGCTCGAGCCTCTTGCCGACGTGCCGGGCTTCGACCTTCAGCCCCCGCAGGGCTGCGAAGGCGTGTGGTGCCTTTCGCCGAAAATGGGCGACACCCAGGGCTTCTTCGTGGCAAGACTGCGCAAGCCAGGTCACAGCGAAGGCCCCGTGCCGTACACGGAACATCCTGTGCAGGCCGAGGTCGTCAGCGAACGCCAGCTTCGCGAACAGGGACTCGACCCGCGTCTCGTGCATGCCGAAATCGGCATGTTCGGCTCAAGTCTGCACGCTCTGCCCGTATCCGCGCTTGCCATGCTGCCCGAAGAGCTGCACTGGCAGGGGCTCTACATGGGCAAGGCGGGCAAGAACGGCGATCTGCGCCTCTCCCCGCGCGTGCGCATCGAAGGCCCCGGAGCCCATGTCGACCTCGAGGGGCAGGAAGGACTGCGCATCATATCGGGCCTTCTGCAGGGTCAGAGTATGCCCGCCCCATCCTCGGTTCTCGCGGGTGCGCGCACCGCGCTTCTTCGCTGGAACGCTCTTCCCCTCGGCAGGCTGAACGTCAAGAACAAGCGCCTCATCTGGTCGGAACGCTAGAGGAAGAAGGCCGGGCCGAATGCCGTGACCCGGTCGTTCCGGACGAGTGTGTTCAGACAACGCCGTCCGTTCTGTCCACGCAAAGACGGGAACGGCCGTTCTTTCTTGCCATGAGCAGCACGAACGTGGCCGGAGCGTCCGGCCTCGCAAACACGAAACGCAGCCTCTCCGGGCGCATTCTGGACGGCAGCGCGGCAAGAAGTTCCGCCGTGCGCTCCGCGCCGCTTACCGCAGTCAGACAACCTCCGCTTTTCAGCAGGGCGTCGGCCGCCGAAAAAAAGACGGAAAAGGTACGTTCCGTGCCGAAAAGCGCCGTTCTGCGCAAAGGAGAGGGAGGAAGACGCCCCTCGCCCTCACGCCTCCACGGAGGGTTGCAGAACACCGCATCAAAAAGAGGGAGATTTCCGGCAACCGCACCGCTCTGACGCGCCAGCGCCCTTCTTGCCGCACGAAGGCTTTCGGAAGAAGACACGTCCCCTTCCAGCACGCGGAAGCGCTCCGCAAGACCGAGCCTTGAGGCATTGCGCCCCGCCGCTCCGGCAAGACTCGGCTGCAATTCCAGTCCCACCCCGTGCCACAGCGGCCTTTTCTGCAGTGCGGCCAGCGCCACCACGCCGCATCCTGTCCCGAGATCGGCAAAAAAGGCGTTTTCAGGCAGAGCAATGCCTGCGGAAAAATCAGCCAGCAGCAGCGCGTCGCCGCTGAATCGGAAACTTCCTTCCGGCTGCTCCAGCCC
>JAXUUT010000147.1:0-10714 GCA_037230945.1 bacterium | reverse complement strand
GGAAGACGGGAATCTCTTTCTGTTGCAATTCATTTGACAATCTGCCCAAAAGTTTTCCCTCTCCCCCCGCAAACAATCTCTCTCTTATCCCGTCACTTTGGCGAGGGCGTCCATGAGGGCGTCGATGTCGGCGGGTGCGGGGTCTGTGGGGAGGCTGGTGAGCATGCCGAGGCCTTCCATGGCGTCGTGGAACTCTTCGGGGGACATGGAGGAGACGGCGGCGGTATGGATCATGGCGCTGACGGAGAGTATCCGGAACACGGCGCTGCGCAGTTCGTCTCTGTTCATGTCGAGGTCGAGGACCACGAGGACGGGGTGCTCCTTCTGCATGGCGGCGAGGGCGTCGTCGAGCGTGGGGGCGGCGAGCATGGAAGCGCCGCGCTTTTCAAACTGCGGCCGCAGGGACTGCCAGGGCTCGGCGCGGCCGGAAACGACGAGGATGTTCATGAGTGCCTCTTATCAATGAGCGTGGCCGCCGCCGCAGGTGAACTCCATGCTGAAGGGCTGGAGCTGACCGGCGAGGAAGGCGTTGACGGCGCTGCCCACGGTAAGCTGGTTTCCGGCGAAGTAGACCTTCACGCCCGCCTGCTGGAAGCCCATGAGCGGACGCATGCCCATGCCGCCGGCGAGCAGCACGTTCACGTTGTGGGAGGCGAGGTGCTGCACGGGGGCCAGGCAGCCGCCCTGCTGATGGGGCACGTTTTCCAGCGTGCTGACGTTCTTGATGGCGTTGTCTTCGACTTCCACGAGGGTGTAGATGTCGCAGTGACCGAAGTGCATGCCCATCTGGGCGTCGAGGCCGCCGGGCATGGCGGAAGGAACGGCAATGATGGTGCTCATGATAATCTCCTGAAAACGGTCGTAGAGGCGCCACTCAGCGGCGCACGTTCAGCTTCTGAAGGGCCGACCACATGTCCTTCAGTCTGTTTCCCACGGGGTTGTCGAACTCGGTGAGGGCCTTGCGCGCCACCATGGCGCGGGTGACCACCGGATCGAAAGGCAGGCGGCCGAGGAGTGTGTCGCCACGCTGCGCGCATTCTTCGGCCATGGCGTCGGCCTCCTTTTCGTTGAGGTCCGCCTTGTTGATGATGACGGCGAGCGGCACGCGGAAATGACGGCACAGATCCGCCACCCGCTGAAAGTCGTGTCTGCCCGACGGGGTGGGTTCCACCACGCCCACGGCCAGGCTTGCGCCGGAAAGCGAGGATATGACCGGGCAGCCCACGCCGGGCGAGCCGTCGCACAGCACGGTGTCGAGGCCCTGCGCCTTGGCAAGGCTGCGGGCTTCGGACTTGAGCAGGCTTACGAGCTTGCCGGAATTCTCCTGTCCCGGAAAGAGCAGCGCGTGCACCATGGGCCCGAAGCGCGTGTCGCTGACGTGCCAGTCGCCGCAGTGCTGCTCCTCGAAGTCCATGGCCTTGGCCGGGCACAGATGCGCGCACACGCCGCAGCCTTCGCAGCGCAGCGGATCGACGGCATAGCCGTCATCCTGCAGGCTTATGGCGTCAAAGGCGCACAGCGCGGCGCATTTGCCGCAGGAAAGGCAGGCGTCGTGCCGTATGCTCGCCTTGTGCCCGGAAACGAAGGCGTGCGTTTCCCGCTCCTTCGGTTCGAGCAGAATGTGCAGGTCGGGCGCGTCCACGTCGAGGTCGCATATGACCTTGTTTTCGGCAAGATGGGCGAAGGCTGCGCTCACCGTGGTCTTGCCCGTGCCGCCCTTGCCGCTGATGACCACGATTTCACGCATGGCTCGTCTCCTTTGCTCCGCGCGAGGCGTCGAGGGCCCGAAGCGCGTCCCGCAGGTGTTCAAAGCGCCTGCGCCAGGCAGGCGAGAGTTCCGCAAGAAGGCGTCCCGAAGCGTACTGCTCGGCGGCCTCGCGCTCGAAGGGCAGCTCGGCAAGCAGCGGAATGTTCTGTTCGCGGCAGTAGACGCGCACCGCCTCGTCGCCTTCGGCGTTGCCCTCGGCCCCGGCCCGGTTGATCACCGCGGCCACGGGGAGTTTCATGGGCAAAAACGCCTGATGCGCCAGACGAAAGTCATGGAAGCCGAACGGCGTGGGATCCGCGACGAGCAGAATCACGTCCGCCTCGCGCGCCACGGTCACCGCCGGACAGCTCACCCCGGGAGGGGAGTCGATGAGCGCGTCGCCGGGCACGTCGTCCAGCATGTCGGAAAGCGCGCGCAGCTCCTGACGCAGCAGCGGCGGCGTCATGGATTCGCCTATTCTCGTGCGCCCCATGAGAAAGCGCACCGAACCGTCCAGCGCCGTGCCGCTCGAAATTTCCCCGAGCTTTCGCCCGGCATGGATGAGCGCGCCCGACGGACACACCGCAAAGCAGCCGCCGCAGCCGTGGCACATGTCGGGAAACAGCGTTATCCTGCCCGCAAACGACGCTATGGCCTTGTACGTGCAGATGTTGCGGCATTTTTCGCAGTGCACGCACTTTTCCGCATCCATGTTCGGCACGTCCAGCATGGCGGTCTTCGTTTCCGTGATATGCGGAGGAAGAAACAGATGCAGATTGGGGGCCTCCGCGTCCGTGTCCACGGCAACGAGCGGCGCGTCCCATACGGCGGCAAGCGAGGCCGTCACGCAGGTCTTCCCCGCGCCGCCCTTGCCGCTGGCAATGACTACCCGCATGACTCCTCCGCTACTTGTTGGAGGCTTCGGCAAAAGGCAGCTCGCCCCGCTCGAAGCGTTCCGCCGCCTCGCGCACGCTCACGCCTTCCACGTCCTGACACACCTTGATGCCCGCCGCCTTGAGAGCCTCAAACGCCTTGGGACCCACGTAGCCGCTTATCACCACGTTCACGCCCGCGCGCGCCATGCGCTCGGCCGTTTCTATGCCCGCACCCATGCTCATGGTCTGCGAGGCGCCGTTGTCGATGTATTCCACGCTCTTTTCGGGAAGCGTCACCACCACGAATCCGCCGGCCCGCCCGAAACGCGGATCGACCATGTCGTCAAGAGTGGGGCCTTCGCTCGAAATCGCTATCTTCTGCATGGTGTCGTGCTCCTTGTTTTCTTCTCTTTCCCGTGGTGCCTCGGCAACCACGGCATACGTCCCGCCTTCAATCCGAAGCGCCATGCCCTGCGTGAGCGCAAGCGCCACCGTGCGCCGGGCCGACGCCAGCGTCCGCCCGAACGTGTGCCGCGATACCCGCATGTGCCGCGCCGCTTCCTGCGCCGTGAGCCCTTCCGCATCCGCCAGACGCAGCGCTTCAAGCTCGTCCACGCAAAGACACGCTTCCTGAAGCTCGCGGAGCGGTATCCCCCGCGGCTTGAAATACGTGACCGACGGCGCGGCGCTTACATATCGACAGTGTCTGGGACGGGGCATGATTCCTTCCTTCAATGCGTGACGCAAAAATGTTTTGCACAAATGAGCATAACTCAAAAAACGCCCGAGTCAAGAGCAGAAAAGAAAGAAAGGGCGGAAAAGGCAGGAAAGACAGGAAAGGCATGCGGGGCCGCGACTCACTCCTCCCTCCGAACAAGAGAGCAGGGGCGCTGCCCCTGGCCCCGCCGGGGGAGATAATCTCCCCCGCGCCCCCTTGTTTCTTTCAGCTTTTTGACAACGCTCGGGGGAACGCGGGCGAGGTGAGGAGCCCGCGCCGGCGGTCATAAGCAGCCGCGATTCATTCGCGGCGTTAAGCGCAATGACCGTCGTGCAAGTCCCGCGTCCGTACAGCGTGTCCGGGGCAGACGGGCGGTGGCGGTACTCGGACGGCGGAAAATGTCATAATCTCCCCCGGACCCCCTTGTTTATTTCAGCTTTTTGACAACGCTCCGGGGAACGCGGGAGCCGGGCCCTGAACGGAAAGGGCAGAGGGGGATGGTTCAAAGGCCGGAAGGCCCGGCGGACGCGCTTCTGGCTGCATACTCAGTGCAGGCGTGCGCCCTGCGCCCGCCTGCGGCTGGCCGACCGATGTTCCGCTTCGCGGCAACATCGGTGTGGTTTGAAGGGATTTCCAGATTTTTGAGGGAGAGCGCGGAGGCTCGAAGCTCTGGAAAACGTTCGTTGGCAGAGGGCGGCATTCTTCCCACGTTCAGACGAACCTTTGCCGGAAAACCGTCTTTCAACGCTCATGCGGGATTCATGTCACACGAATTTTTTTCTCAACGCCGTGCAGGCCTTTGTGTGCCGCACAAGACAAGTCTCTCAACGCCCGGCAGGTCGTCCGGTTGTCCCGAAAAAGCGTTTCTCAAGGTCTGGGCCTTTACTGGCAGTGGACTGCCGTTTCTCCACGCTCGACTGCGGCTTTGCGTACCACGAACAGCCTTCTCTCAACGCTCCGGGGCCCCAGGCCGGTTTCAGGCGGCCCGCGCCGACGGTCATAAGCAGCCGCAATTCACTCGCGGCGTTAAACGCAATGACCGTCGTGCAAGTCCCGCGCCCGTACAGCGTGTCCGGGGCAGACGGGCGGTGGCGGTACTCGGGAGAAGGAAAATGTCAGGCAAGGCGGGACAAAAAACAAAAAGGCGGCAGACGGCGGCCCAAAATCGTTCTTTTCCCGATTTGCCCTGACCCGGATTATCCCGGATTTTTTTGCCGCTTCCCTGCGCCGGAAAACGCGATTTCGGAGTCTTCCGAAACGCGTTGCTGCCGCATGAGATTGCGACGAGTCAGAAAGAAAATGTCGACAAAACGGATGATGACGGGAAACATGAGCAAAAAAAGGCAGTTGAGCAGAACGCGCCGACAAAGCAAACGGAGTCGGGGCAAACGGATGGGCCCGGAGAAGAGGAGAGCAGGGGAAAAGGCGCAGGAAGGAAAATTTCATGCGCCCCGCGCAATATGGGGAAAAAAGCAAAAAATGAAGAAAATTTGAGAAAATTTGAGAAAAACAAAGGAGCAATTGTGGATGAAAAATAAATCTTATGATTTGAATATTTTTGTTTTTCGTGGATTTTCAAGTGTTATCAATATATTAATGAAAAAAGGGAAATAATGGGACAGTTGAAAATTTTTTCAAACATGATAAGGATTTATTCATTCGACACGTTGTGGATGCGGCACTTGCGGCGTAGTGCCGATTTTTGATTCGTGCCGATGGTATTTTCCTTTGCCCTTCTGTAAACCTGTTCTGTTATGAAAGAAATCTGGTCTTCTATACTCAACGAACTTCGCAGCAGACTTCCCGAGGGTAAGTTCAAGGTCTTTCTTGAACCGCTCAAGGGAGACGTGGTCAAACTGTCGCATGCTGACCGTTCCGGCGGCCAGGGGCTTCTTATTGAACCGGTCGGCGTCTGCGAATGGGAAGTTCGCCTGACCGCCATGAACGACTTTATGGCGGCTCAGGTGCGCGACCAGTTCTCCCAGGCCATAGCGGAAGTGGCGTCTTCCCTGCTCGGCAGCCGCGTCAAGGTGACGGTGAAGGCCTCCTCGTCCCGCAAGAAGACGGAACTGCCCCGTCCGGCGAGCCTTGAGCAGCTTGCCGCCTCCATCCCGTCCACGGCGCCCACGGTGCTCATGTCCGACAAGCAGCTCGACCTGCCCATGCCGCTGCCCCGCGTGCGCACCTTCAATCCCGCCATGATGAAGGGATGGAAGCATTCCTTCGAGGATTTCGTGGTCGGTCCCTGCAATCAGATTGCCTATGCCGCCGCGAGCAACATTCTTGCGGCCAACGCTCCCGTGGACATGGTGTTTCTGTGCGCCGGCGCGGGGCTTGGCAAGACGCATCTCACGCAGGCCGTGGGCCGCGCCCTCAGCCTTGAAGCGGACAAGAGACAGGTGCGCATGGAGTACCTCACGGCCGAGGAGTTCACCTCGCAGTTCGTGCAGGCCATGAAGTACAAGACCATCGACCAGTTCAAGGAACGTTTCCGTCAGCTGGACATGCTGCTTCTTGAAGACGTGCATTTCCTGCGCGGCAAGGACCGCACGCAGGAAGAGCTGCTTTCCACCATCAAGAATCTTCAGGATCACGGCGGCCGCGTGGTGCTCACGAGCTCCTTTGCCCCGCGCGATCTTGCGGGCGTGGATTCGCAGCTCGTGTCCCGCTTCTGTTCCGGCTTCGTGGCCAGCATGGAGCGCCCGAACCGCGACACCCGTCTGCACATTCTTCAGGAAAAGGCCCGCCGTCAGTGCATGGTGCTGCCTTCCCGCGTGGCCGATCTTCTGGCCGACCGCATCACCGGCGACGTCCGTCTTCTGGAAAGCTGCCTCCACAACCTCATGCTGCAGTCGCAGTTCACGGGGCACACGGTCACGGAAGAAATGGCCATGGACGTCATCCGCAACGTGGCGCGCACCAGCCCCAGCCTCAGCCTTGAGGACGTCGTGGAGCTCATCTGCCGCAGCTTCGACCTTACGCCCGCGCAGCTCTGCTCCAAGTCCCGTCGTCAGAATCTCGTGCTGGCCCGCAACACGGCCTTCTTCCTTCTGCGCAAGCATACCGATCTCACGCTCGAGCAGATCGGCGAACGCTTCAACCGCAAGCATTCCACGGTCATCAAGGGCATTACCGCGGTCGAGCGCGAAATGAGCCGTCATTCTTCCCTCGGCGGTCAGATCGAGCACACCGTCTCCCTCATCGAACGTTCGGCCATGCTGGCCTAGCCTTCCCGCAACGTCGCCCTGCCCCGAGCGGGGCTTTTTTTTTGCCCGTTTTTTATCGACACGCGGCAGGCGCATGCCTGCGCCGGAAGGGCATCGACGAAAAGCACGGACTCGGCGGGAGACCGGTGCTCTTCCCGGCACCGGCCCGACAATCCCGACAGCCGGAAAACGGCAGCTCCCTCTGCCGAACGCCCGGAGCACGACGGACAACTTTCATTCCGCAAAATCGGCGCGTCGTTTCACCGTCTCCCTCATCGAACGTTCGGCCATGCTGGCCTGGCCTTCCCGCAACGTCGCCCTGCCCCGAGCGGGGCTTTTTTTTTGCCCGTTTTTTATCGACACGCGGCAGGCGCATGCCTGCGCCGGAAGGGCATCGACGAAAAGCACGG
This sequence comes from bacterium, assembly GCA_037230945.1. Classification (GTDB taxonomy): domain Bacteria; phylum Desulfobacterota; class Desulfovibrionia; order Desulfovibrionales; family Desulfovibrionaceae; genus Mailhella. Next base: position 3,758 of record JAXUUT010000147.1, on the reverse strand, counting down.
ACTCGGCGGGAGACCGGTGCTCTTCCCGGCACCGGCCCGACAATCCCGACAGCCGGAAAACGGCAGCTCCCTCTGCCGAACGCCCGGAGCACGACGGACAACTTTCATTCCGCAAAATCGGCGCGTCGTTTCACCGTCTCCCTCATCGAACGTTCGGCCATGCTGGCCTAGTTTTTCCGCAACGTCGCCCTGCCCCGAGCGGGGCTTTTTTTTTGCCCGTTTTTATCGACACGCGCATGCCTGCGCCGGAAGGACATCGACGAAAAGCTCGGACGCGGCGGGAGCCCGGTGCTCTTCCCGGCACCGGCCCGACAGTCCCGGCAGCCGGAAAAGGGCAGCTCCCCCTGCCGAACGCCAGGAGCACGACGGACGGTTTTCATTCCGCAAAATCGGCGCGTCGTTTTCTGGAGACGAGGCAGGGCGCGAACATCGGCCCATGCCTGCGGCCGGCGGTTCCGCAGCGGGCAAATGTGGGACAGGCGCGGGGAGAAGAGCAGGGGAAGAGACGCCGCACGCCGTGATCGGAACGCTGACCTGCTCCCGGCGCCTTGCGACATGCGGCAGGGCGGTGAAAGGTCTTCATGCCCGAAGGCATGGTGCCGTGTCCGGCTCGAGGCATGAGTGGTTCCATCTCACGGCCTGCATTCTTTCCCCGAAAGGTCGACGCGCAGAAACCCGGGCAGACGGTCGGCAGCGGCGGAGTCATCAGAGGCCGAGAGCCTGTCTGATGCTCTCAAGACATTGAGGCATCTGTAAAAGATCCAGACATAGTACCTGAACGGCCACGTCGTCATGAGAGGTGAACAGGATCGGCGTTGTCGGCGTATGCTCCGTTGCCGGATAGAGCAGAAGAACTTTTTCAGCCTTGTACGTTTTCTGATAGGCGAACATCTGGTACATGTCGCTTTGCGATATGCCGAAATGCGGCTTGTCGTCGTCGAGCCTTTTCCATTTCGTATCCAGCACGAAGATGGCGTTGTCCGCAAGACGGGTGACTACCATGTCCGGCCTGAGCGGAAAGAGTTTTCGAGGCTCGTCGAACAGGCAGAACGTCTTGTCCTGAACAGAGAGCGTGCAGGCCTTGTTCCGCAGGAAGGCTTTCAGGCTGGCCGCCATATAGCGCTCAAAAAGGGTGTCCATGGGGAAAAGCAGCGCGAGCGCCACGTCCGGCCCGGCAAAGGGCGTAAAGCTTCTGCCCGAAAGAAAGATGCGGCACCAGGGAAGCACCGTGGCGTAGTCCTTCATGTCGCGGCCGGACGAAGCGCGGGCGAAGTCGGCATCGAAATCCGTGGAGGCTTCCACATCGGCAAAATGGGAAAGCAGGATTTTTATGTTGTTCCTGTTTGCTGAAGAATGGGAACAGGAATGCAGATGCCGAAGCGTCGCCTTGATGAGCCGGTTTTCCGGGCGGTTGGGAGTAAACTCATCATGCTCCATGAAGCAGCGTTCCCTGTGGATGTGATTTCTCGTTATCTGGCGGGAAAAGTTCATTCGTCCACGAAAGAAGGCCGCATTTTCTTCCACCGTCTCATAGTGGCTTCGCAGACCTCGCTTGACGATGAGAAAGAGCTCTTCCACGAACATGGCGATGAACGCTTCAAAAATGGAGAGTTTTTCAGCCTTAAGATTGGCGGCATGCAGGGATTTGAAGGGTAGGGAGGGCAGAGTTTTCAGCATGGCGAGCAGAAGAGAGCGTGCCCGCTTCATCTGTTCTTCATCGCTTCCGGCATCATGGATTTTGGGGAGAATCTCCAGACACGTTCCATCCTTCATGGCAATGACGCCCACGTAGTTTCTGGCCGTGATGATTTTTCCTGTTCCCTTGCGCGCGGAAAGGCTGAAGAAGTCCAGCCCCTCCGGATGGGCGTTTTTCTGGAGCAGCAGAAAGTTCTCGAGCTGTGCAAAGGTATGCCCGGGCAGCGTGACACATCCCGGAACCTGTCTGTCCGGAACGAAGGAGGAATATTCCGTGATGCGATAGACGGCTTTCATGGGCGTTGCGTCATGGCTTTGGAGTGCTGGAAATTCAACACGGGCCTGGATAATCTTTTCTGCGGGGCGGGAAGAGACGTGCAGTTCCTCGACATGGGGAGAAAAGGGCAGCGTTCGCTGCCGACGGTGCGGCGCAGGTGCGACCGTGAGGGGCTTCCTTCAAGAGCAGGCCGCATTCAGCGCTGCTGCAGGAAACGATAGGCGTCCCTGCTGCCGAAGGCATCGTCATGGATGAAGTATTCGCATCCGGCTTCCAGCTCGTCGTCGACATTGTCGCCGAAGAGAGCCTGCACGCTGTTTTTTCTTTTCTCAATGAACATGGGTTCGCCGTGCTTCTGATTGTCGCCGAGAACCAGACGGATTTTGTCGTAATCCTCGTAGAAGTATTCCTGAAGCAGCGGAAGTATGCTGTTTTTGAAAATGGCGGCAAGCGTGGTCAGAGTCGGGCTTTTTCTGAGGGGCATGAAGTAGGCGTGACCTATGGTGTGTTCACGGTCATAAAGCACGAGGATGCGCCGGTTCATCGTTTCCAGCATCGCGGAAACGGACAGGCCTTCCACGGTCACGTCTGCCAGAAGTTCGGGGCGGGGCATCATCTCCCTGAACCGGAAACGGCGGCGCAGCGCCGTGTCCATGAGGGCGATGGAACGGTCGGCGGTGTTCATGGTTCCAATGACGTACACGTTGCCCGGAACGCCGAAGGGCTTCTGGGAATAAGGGAGCGTGACTTTTGCTTCTTCCGGTCCCCCCATGCGCTTGGTTTCTTCCAGAAGCGTGATGAGTTCCCCGAATATTTTGGAAATGTTGCCGCGGTTGATTTCGTCGATGATGAAGACATGGTTTTCCCGGGGCTCGCGGACGGTGCGGCGGGACGCGGGAAGATGCGCGTTGATGAGCGCGTATACGTCCGAGAGCGCCATGTTTCCCAGACGATATACGGAAGTGGGGCCCAAAGGCTTGCCGCCGTTGAGCGCCACGATGTTTTCGTTCAGATCCCTGACGAGCCAGTCGACCTTGCGCAGTCTTTTGTATTTGGGATATTCGTCATGCCATTCGTAATCCCCCGTGACCACGCCTATGGCGTCGATGGTGGAGGCACTGTAGCAGGAGAGCACGATGTCGCCTACGTTCATGCGGTTGATGAAGGCGTTCAGGCTTTTTTTCCCGCCGATGGGGGAGAAGTCCGTTTCGTCGGTAATCTCCGGACCGTAATCGTCCCATCCTATGCGGATGTGCCCGTGCTCCATGCATTCCGTCCGTGTGGGGTTGTCTCCTGAGCCTTCCAGCGACACCTTCCAGATGGAAGGGCTGTCTCCTATGCCGAAATGCCCGTTGTCGGAAGCAATTCTGGGGCGTTCCGCCTTTTCGCAGAAACGCTTGAACACGCCGGGCTCCACGCTGTAGCGGATGTCGGCGCTTTCTTCGTCATCGTCGTCGGAAAAGGGGACGGGCTTGATGCCCTCAATGAACTCCTCATAGCCATAGGACTGATGGAAGGTGGTGAAGGCCACGCGTCCCTGATCCCGGTAGCCGGCATAGCGACGAAACACGTCGGCGGGATCTTCGCTTTCCACTTCTGCCAGCTTTTTCCGCTCCAGCGCGGCCACGGCATACAGAACCGTTGCGTAGGTCTTGCCCGTTCCCGGAGGGCCGTACAGTATGGTGTTCAGGGCTATGTCGGTATTATTTTCCTGCATGATCTGCCGAGGCTGCGTGTTCATCGTCATGAGGGCCTCTCTGAGTTCCTTGCGAAGCTTCCAGACGTA
>JAXUUT010000080.1:0-52475 GCA_037230945.1 bacterium | reverse complement strand
GAAATAGGACATCACGAAACAAAATTTTCCCGGTATCTTGAATCGTCGGGGTATACGTCGTCGTGCCTCATGAACACGGACAAGTATTTTGCCCTGCTTCCAAACGACACCGCAACGCTTCTCTATGCCGACAGACTGCTCGCAGAGGACCGGATCCCGCTTGTAAAAAGAAAAATATTCGTCGACTCCGATCACTGGTGGAACAGACGCTGTCTGGGACACGTTGCGAGAGACGTCCTTGAATTCATAAAAAACAGCACGCCGTACCCGGAGCGTCTCATATGGCAGGATCTGCTTGCCACGCAAAAATTTTCTTCCGTCAAGGATGCCCTGCACCTGAATTACATACTGCCGTCGCTCATGGCGAAGGAGCAGAACTCCGAACCTGATACGGCGCTTTTATGCTTCGCCTACTATCCGGATTTGTGTTCCACCATGTGCCGCTACATTGCGGCCATGCCGGAACATTCCCATATCTGCATCATTTCCTCGCGCGAAGACACGCTGGACTCGTATCGCAAGGCCATGCAAAGCCTGCCCTTCAAGCACGTGGAATACCGGCTCAAGCCCAACCGCGGACGCGACGTTTCCGCCTATCTCGTCACCGGCCGGGACATTCTGCAGAACCATGAACTCGTATGCTGCATACACGACAAGAAGTCCAAGCAGCTTTCCTATCAGATCATGGCCGAGGATTTCGGCTATCACTGCATGGAGTGCTGCCTTCACAACAAGAACTACGTAAAAAACATCATCGACGTATTTAAAAGGGAACCGTTCTGCGGAATGCTCGTCCCTCCCACCATATACTATGGAGATTTCGACACGCTCGGAGCGGAATCCCACAACAATGAAGAATCCATGAAGGAGGCCTACGACCTGCTCTCCCTCTCATGCCCCATGGACGACACGCCCGTAGCTCCTTTCGGGGCCTATTTCTGGGCCAGAAGCTCGGCGCTTGCGGCCATGTTCAGGCACGACTGGATCTATGAAGATTTTCCCGACGAGCCTCTGCCCCTCGACTCGACGATTTCCCACGGCATAGAAAGAATATATCCCATAGCCGTTCAGGACGAAGGCTACTATACGGCATGGTGCTCCCCGGACGCCTATGCCTCGCTTTACATGAACAATCTTTCCTACATGATGCGGGAGTACAACAAGAGACTCTATAAAATATATTCCATCCAGAACTGGAACAACATGCTCCTTGATCTCGACAGAACGATCAAAGAAAAACGAGCCTCCATAAAATTAAAAAAGTTCAAATATTACAAGTACAAAATTCTCGCAAAGATAACGTTCGGCAAAAGACGCAGACACTATAAGGAAAAATACAAGCTCTTTCGCGAAATGGAAAAGAAAAGCCGCCCCGGCGCATGAAGGCGTAGGAGCGGACGGCAAACGCATGAACAGACTTGCCCTGTACGTTTTCTATGAGCCTCACGGCATGCTGAGACCATACGTCCGGTACTATCTTGAAGGACTGCTTCAAATCGCCCCGGACGTTCTTCTCATTGCCAACGGAGAGCTGGCCGACGAGAGCAAAGAGGCGCTCGAGGCTCTGGGCGTGCGCTGGATGCAGCGTGAAAACAGGGGCCTTGACTTCGGCGCGTGGAAGGCCGGGCTCGAACGGACGGGGTGGGACAAGGTGCAGGCGCTCGACGAGCTTGTCCTGTGCAACTGCTCCTGCTACGGCCCGGTGTACCCTTTTTCGGAAATGTTCGACGTCATGAGCCGCAGATCCTGCGACTTCTGGGGAATCAACCGTCAGCCTGCGCTTCCCGGCAGGTTTCTGGGCCCGGCGCAGCATCGCTTTCCCGTCAGAGAGCACATCCAGTCCTACTTTTACGTGTTCAGAAAAACGGCCCTGCGCTCTCAGGCTTTTCTACGCTGGTGGAAGGAACTTCGATGCGCCGAAAGCTACTGGGAGGAAGTCGGCCTTCATGAAACGGCATTCTCCGGCTGGCTGGAAAACAGCGGCCTCATCGGCTCGACCTACATGGACTTTGACAAGTACTGTCGTCTTGCCCCGGAGGGAGACGCCTTCAACCTCTGTGCGGACCTTCAGCTCATCGAGGACAGAAACCCTCTCGTCAAGCGCAAGCTCATTCTGGGCAACTCCCCTGCGGTCATCCCGGTGCTCAACCACATCATCCATGCGACGGACTACCCCACAGGCTGCATCATCGATGATCTCGGACGGGAATTCCCCTATTCCCGCCTCAGACACGACAAATGCAGAATACTGTCCTGCTGCCTCGGACAAAAGGCCCGGGAGCACTACAGGGTCAAGGCCTTCAAATACGATCTGCTGAAAAAGGCATCCTTTTTTAAATAATTCCACGGCAAATCACACGGACTCAAACCGGAGATTCTCTAAGGTTCCATCATCGCCGTGCCCGCGCTTCTGTCCACCATGCCGAAAGGCCCCCGGTCATCGGGTGCCGCCCGCAAAACCGACGGGCGCAGGCTGCACCTCCGGGCATGAGACAGAAATGCCCGGCATGAGCCTTTCTTCCAGAGCGGCTTTGTCCGCAAACCGCGCCTCTTCTCCTTCAACGCACAAGGCCCGCGCTGTCTTCACAGCGCGGGCCTCATGGTATCGGGCTTTCAGACCGACGTATTCAGACTAATACAGACCGAGCACGCCGCCGCCGATGAAGAGCACGCTGGCGACGCACAGAGGTATCCATATGAAGGAGATGGTCACGCCGACCTTGAGCCAGTCCTTCATGGAGTAATAGCCGTACTGATAGGTGACAAGCTGCACGGCGTCGATGACCAGCACCAGAGAGGCGGAGGCAAGGAAGCCCAGAGGCAGCGCGAGCACCACGGGATTGAGGCCCTTGCTCTGGGCAAGAGCGATGATCATGGGCATGAACACGGCAATGATGGCCGTGGAGTTGGTGACGAGCAGATGAATCCACATGGCAAAGAAGCCGATGATGAGCATGAGGAGCCAGGTGGGCAGATCAAGCAGACCGCCGAGGAACGTGTTGCCCATCCATGCGGCGGCGCCGCTTTCCCACAGGGACATGCTGAGCGAACAGGCGCCGCCTATGAGCATGAGAATGCTCCATCCCATGCGGGGACCGGCATAATTCCAGTCGATGAGATCCACGCCGGGCACGAACAGCACCGCGCCGGCGATGACGGCGAGAATGGGCAGGGGAATGTGGTGGATGCTGTCGGTGCACCACAGAACTATGTTCACCAGCATGAAGATGACGAACTTCTTTTCGTCCCGGCTCATGGGGCCGAGATCCTTCCAGGCGTCCTCAAAGCATTCCGTGCCTTCCAGATAGTCGAGTTCCAGAGGGAATATCTTGAGAAGCACGAACCACACCACGGGAATGAGCACGATGACGACCGGCACGCCTATGGCGGCCCACTCAAGGAAGCTCATGTCCACGCCCGCCATGTCGCGCAGGAACTGCATGGTGAGGATGTTCATGGACGCACCGGTGGAGGTGGCTATGCCGCCCATGAGCACGCCTATGGGAAGACCTATCATGATGGCGCGGGCAAAGTTGCTGCCGTTTGCCTGGCACTTGTTCTGCTCCACGACCTTGAGGGCGATGGTCGCCAGCATGACCACCACGGGCACGTCGGCCATGAAGGCGGAAAGAATGGTGCCGCCCGCAATGAAGCACAGAAGCAGCCGCGACGGACTTCCGCCCGCAAGACGGGAAATCCACAGCGCCACGCGTTCGGAGAATCCGGAACGGGTGAAGGCGAAGGTGACGCAGAACATGCCGAAGCAGAAGAAGACGATGGGGTTGGCGAAGTTGGCGAGAGCCTTGTTGAAAGGGGCCGCGCCGGAGAGCGGCTGAAGCATGGTCATGAGAATGGCGGCCACGGCAAGAGGCAGGGCGTCGGTCACCCATATGATGACGGCCGCCACCATGAGGGCGATGGAACACTGCCCCTGATGGGAAAGTCCGTCCACGGGCCCGAATCCGTAGGCTATGGCAACATAGGCAGCCACAGCGGCCAGAAGCTTTATGGCGCGCCTTGGGGAAAAGGGAATGGCGTTGATGATTTCGGCTTTCTCAGACATGTAGTTTTCTCCGATGGGAAATTTCTCGTCAGCATCCCGCGGGGCGGGAAGGCATCATGGCGTGAGCGCTGCGTCTCAAAGGCCTTTCTTGCCTCCGGCGCAGAGGCCGCGCCGGATCAGTGAATGCTCCAGCCCTCGTCCACAAACAGGGCCTGTCCCGTGATCATGGCCGCCTCGTCGGAGGCAAGAAAGGCCACGGCCGAGCCTATCTCTTCGGGCTGCACGAGACGGCCGAGCAGCATCTTGGGATGCACGGAAGACGAGGATCCCATGGCCTTCGTCATTTCCGTGGCCACGATGGCCGGTCCCACGGCGTTGACCGTGATGCCGAGAGGCGCCCATTCCAGAGCCAGCGCCCGGGTAAGCACGTTGATGCCGCCCTTGCTCGTCTGATAGGGCACGCGCTTGTCCAGGACGTTGGTGGAAAGGCTGGAAGTGATGTTGATGATGCGTCCGCCGCCCGTCATATGTTTCACGGCAGCCTGCGCGATGAAGAACGGGGCCTTGAGGTTGACGGCGAGAATGCTGTCCCAGCACTCTTCCGTCACTTCAAGAGCCGGCACGGGACGATTGACGCCCGCGTTGTTCACCAGAATGTCGAGTCCGCCGAGCGCCGCGGCATCTTCATCCATGGCCGCCGGAAGCTCTGCCGTCCGCGTGATGTCCATGACACGGCACACGGCCTTTCTTCCCAGCTCTCCGATGAGACGCGCCGTTTCCTTCAGTCCTTCTTCATTGACGTCCCAGCAGGCGACGTCGGCGCCGCGCGAGGCGAGCGCAAGAGCTATGGCGCGTCCCAGTCCCCGGCCCGCTCCGGTCACGAGCGCCTTTTTTCCCTGCAATCCCTGTTCTCTCATTCCTTATCTCCTTTGCCGTTTCACACAGCCCGCATATTCTGCAAAGGCCATGCCAACAAAATATTTCTTCACCATGAAACAACATGTGCAAATAAGCATTTTTCATGCCATTCTGATTAATTTTAAAATATCAGTTAGTTATTAAATATCCGTCATATATCTTCATACCATATTTTGGTATGCTTGCTCATAAAAAAAAGATGATACACTCCTTTTTTTGTCATCATCAACAAAGGCACATCCATGCCTGAAAAAATCAAATGCCATTTTTATCAAGACAGGCGTCGCATAAAAAAATATGACAATAAATGGTATATCAGATGCCATTTATTGTCATATTTTACCCATTAACGATTTTTCCGTTTAACCGGACTCATTGCATAATCTATTGTTTTTATAACATTTTCATTTTTGGCACACATTTTGCTTCATTGTCTGGCATAGCACGCCCGGATCTTCCGAGTAAGATCCTCAACCATTCAAGGAGCAAGTCATGGCCATACACGGCATTCCCACCGGCGTTCATCGTTACGACAAGGAACTGTGCTGCGACGGTTACAATCTGTTCAGCCCCTATTTCAGAAACGAGACCCACCTCATCAACATGGAAGGCGAAATAGTCCACACCTGGAAGACCGACTACTTCCCCGGTCTGTTCGCCCATCTCATGCCCAACGGCGATCTCGTCCGCGGCATCCGCGTTCCCAATCAGGCCGTGCTCTTTGCCGGTACCACGGGCGGCTTTGAACGGTACGACTGGGACGGCAACCTGCTCCAGCGCTACATCAAGAACGACCACGAGACCCAGCAGGTGCTTTCGCACGCCTTCTGCCCCATGCCCAACGGCAACACCATCGTCATCTGCCTGGAAAAGAAGAGCAATGAGGAAGCCTACGCCCGCGGCCGCATTCCCGGCACGCTCCCCGAAGACGGCGAATGGTTTGAAGGCAAGCAGCACAAGGGTCTGTTCCTCGATTATCTGATGGAAATCGACAAGGACAACAACGTGGTCTGGGAATGGCACCTGTGGGATCATGTGGGCGACGCTCCCGACGAGTTCAACCTGAACTACATTCTGCCTCCGGCGGCCCATTACTTCTCCACCGTGGACTGGGTGCACTTCAACGCCGTGGACTACGACCCCATTCATGACCGCGTATGCATGACCTGCCGCAACTTCGGCGAGTTCGTCATCGTGGACCGCAAGACCGGCAAGCTCATCTACCGCTGGGGCAATCCCTCCACCCATCTGCGCGGCCGCAAGCCCGGCTGGCTGGACGACGGCGATCAGCAGCTCTTCGGCCCGCACTGCGGCACCTTCATCAACGAAGGCAAGCATATTCTCATTCACGACAACGGCTGGTTCCGCCCCAAGGGCAACCGTTCCCGCGCTCTGGAAGTGGACATTGAAACCGGCAACATCGTGTGGTCCTACGAGTCCCACAATCCGCAGAACTTCACTTCTCCCTATCAGAGCTCCGTTCAGCGTCTGCCCAACGGCAATACGCTCATCTGCTCCACGGGTTCCGGTCAGATCTTTGAAGTCACGCCCGGACCTCAGCCCCGCGTGGTGTGGGAATTCGTGTGCCCCTGGCTGCAGGACGGCCGCACCGTCAACTACCTTGACGACACCGACGTGCTCTACAGCACCACGTCCCACATCATCAAGGAAGGCCACATGAAGAACATGATTCACCGCGTGTACCGCTACGCCAAGGATTATCCTGCCTTCCAGGGCAAGGATCTTTCGCACGGCGTGCCCATCGATCCTTCCATCGTGCGCCTGTGGGAAATGGAACCCTTCAAGTCCGGCTACGAACGCGCCAAGAAGAATCCCTGGCCGCAGCCCATCGCCTACCGCGAAAATCCCGACGTCAAGTAGGCCCTTAGCCTGAGCCGACATGCACTCCCCCTGACGGCGGGACAAGCCTCCATTGCCCGCGCTCTTTTTGCTCCGGCGCTTCCGTCACGAAACGCTCAGACGGTCATGCCCATCGCCGTCGGCTGCAAAAGAACATGAAAGTCCCGCCCTGCGGTCCGTCATGGCCTCCCATGACGGACCGCTTTTTTGTCCGCCTTCGCTCCTGCGGAAGGATCTCGGCAAAAAAAGCCGGACTCCGGCAAAGCTCAGTGCCTGTCGCGCATGCGGCGCGCCTCGGCGCGCTCGGCCTGCTCATCGGCGCTCTTCCGGTCGGCCTCATCGCGCGGCTCGAACAGACGGCCGCGCATGACGGCGTTCCCTCCATAGCGCGAGCGAAGCGCATCCACGGCCCTGTTCAATCTGTCGCGTCTGCCCTCGTCCCTGTCCGGCTTTTTTTCAGGCAGCAGGGAAAGCTGCACGGGGCCTCCCGCCTCAAAGCCGGAAACCCCCACGCCGATGAGGCGCACCCGGTCCGCAAGTTCCAGAGCATCGAAAACGGCGCAGGCCGTCTCGTAGATGCTCTCGGTGCTGCATATTCTGTGATCCAGCGTGACCTGGCGCGTGATCTGATGAAAGTCGGCGTACTTTATCTTGAGCGTCACCGTGCGCCCGGCCAGTCCCTGCCCGCGCAGGGAAGCCCCCACCCTTTCGGCATGGCGCAGAATCCAGGTTTTCAGAAACTCCCTGTCTCTGGTGTCCTCATCGAGCGTCACTTCCGCACTTTCCGACTTGGGCGGCGACCACGGCACTACCTCCCGCGGATCTTCGCCTCTCGCCCTTTCCCAGAGCACGCCTCCCGCCTTGCCGTAGCGCGTACGCCAGAAATCTTCCGTGTAACGCAGCACGTCGCCGCAGCTCTTCACGCCTATCCTCGCAAGCTCCTCGGAAAAGCGCCTTCCCACGCCGGGCACGGCGGTCACGGGAAGCGTGGCCAGAAATGCCGGAACACTTTCCCTTGCAAGCATGAAAAGCCCGTCGGGCTTGCGCTGTTCCGACGCTATCTTGGCCAGAAACTTCACCGGCGCTATGCCCACGGAACAGGTCAGTCCGCCCGTGGCTTCCCGTACGGCGGCCTTGAGAGCGCGTCCCATGGCATCCACCGGCCCGAACAGCCGCTCGAGCCCCGTGGCGTCGAGATAGGCCTCGTCCACGGAAGCCATTTCCACCTTCGGCGAAAAGGCCGCAATGGTCTCGCGCACCAGCGCGGACATTTCCACATAGCGACGCATTCTCGGCCGCACGTACACGGCCTGCGGGCAGCGGCGCCTCGCCTCGGCAATGGGCATGGCCGAACGCACGCCGAAGCAGCGCGCCTCGTAGGAACAGGTGCTCACCACGCCGCGATGCTCCCCGCCCACCACCACGGGACGACCGCGCAGCGACGGATTGTCGAGCTGTTCTATGGACGCAAAAAAGGCGTCCATGTCCATGTGCATGATCCAGCGCAGCGATGAACCCAAGGCTCTGTCTCCCGAAAAGCCGCCGAATATGAAAATCTCGTTACAGAGGGCCCCTTTCCGAGGATTGTCCTTGACAAAGGGGGGGGGTCTCTCTAAGGAAGAAGTACCCGTCCTCATCATGCCCTTGAGCGAAAAAAAAGGCAACCTCGGGCCTCCCCGGCCCTTCTTTTTTCCATCCCCATAAGGAGTCAGGATCGTTGGCCAGAAAGAAATCTATGCAGAAGTGGACTGTGGAAGATTCCGTGGACCTGTACGGCATCCGCAACTGGAGTTCAGGATATTTTGACATCTCTCCGAGCGGCGAGGTGGTCATTCGTCCCTTCGGTCGCGACGGAGGTCCGGAAGTCAGCGTTCTGGAAATCATCCGCGAACTCAAGGCGCGCGGCTACGATCTGCCCGTGCTGCTCCGCATCGAGAACATTCTGGATTCCCAGATATCCCTTCTGCATCAGACCTTCCGCGCCGCCATCAGCGAACTCGGCTACAAGGGCGAATACCGCGGCGTTTTCCCCATCAAGGTGAACCAGCAGCAGCAGGTCGTGGAAAAGATCGCCCAGTACGGAGCGGCCTACCATCACGGCCTCGAAGTGGGTTCCAAGGCCGAGCTCATCGCAGCCATAAGCCAGCTCAAGAGCCGCGAGGCCTGCCTCATCTGCAACGGCTACAAGGACGAGGAATTCATCGATCTCGGCCTGCACGCGCTCAGCATGGGCTTCAACGTCATCTTCGTACTGGAAATGCCGGGCGAGCTCGAAGTCATTCTCGAAGAGGCCAAACGTCTGAACATCCGCCCGCAGATCGGCGTGCGCGTGAAGCTCAGCACCAAGGCCAGCGGTCACTGGTCGGAATCGGGCGGCGAACGTTCCGCCTTCGGCCTCACCTCCGCGCAGATCGTGGACGTCGTGGACATTCTTAAAGAACACGACATGCTCGACACCTTCAAGCTCATGCACTATCACCTCGGCTCGCAGGTGCCCAACATCCGCGACATCCGCGCCGCGGTCATGGAAGCCACGCGCATTTACGCGAGCCTCGTGCAGGAAGGCGCGGCCATGGGCTACCTCGACCTCGGCGGCGGTCTCGCCGTGGACTACGACGGTTCGCACACCAACTACGTGAGCTCGCGCAACTACACCATGATGGAATACTGCACCGACGTGGTGGAAGCCGTCATGACCATTCTCGACGAGCAGGGCATTGCGCATCCGCACATCATCACGGAATCCGGCCGCGCCACGGTGGCCTATTATTCCATTCTGCTCTTCAACGTGCTCGACGTGAGCCTCATCGAAGTGGGCAGCCTGCCGGAAGAACTGCCCGAAGACGCTCCCGAGCCCGTGCGCAACCTGAAGGAAACCCTGCAGAACATCAATCCGCGCAACCTGCAGGAGACCTACAACGACGCCATCTATTACTACGATGAAATGCGCCAGCTCTTCATCACGGGCCGCGTCACCCTGCGTCAGAGAACGCTCGCCGAACGCTTCTTCTGGGCCATCATGCGCGTGCTCTCCGAAGAGAAGAACCGCGTGAAGTACATTCCCAAGGAGCTCAACGAAATCGACTCCATGCTGGCGGACATCTACTACTGCAACTTCAGCGTGTTCCAGTCGCTGCCCGACAGCTGGGCCATTGATCAGCTCTTCCCGGTCATGCCCATACACCGTCTCAATGAGTTCCCCGAACGGCAGGGCATACTTTCCGACCTCACCTGCGACAGCGACGGCCGCATTTCTCACTTCATCGACCCGCAGGGCCTCAAGACCACGCTGGAACTCCATCCGCTCAAGGACGGCGAGGAATACTATCTCGGCACCTTCCTCGTGGGCGCCTATCAGGAAACGCTGGGCGACCTGCACAACCTGCTCGGCGACACCAACGTGGTGTCCGTGCGCATTCAGGAAGACGGCAGCTACGACTTCGTCCGCGAACTCGACGGCGACTCCGTGTCCGACATTCTCGCCTACGTGGAATACGATCCGCACCGCGTGCTCGTGGGCATACGCAAGTCCGCGGAACGGGCCGTGCGCGAAAACCGCATCACGCCCGCCCAGCGCTATCAGCTCATGCAGGCCTTTGAAGACGGCCTGCGCGGCTACACCTACTTCGAACGATAGGAAAAAAGGAGGGAATCCTTTTCCCTCCGCATCCCTTTTCCCCGGCCGAGAACCTCGTTCTCCCCTTTATTCATAAGGCATTCAGAGCGCGGTTTCCTTCCGCCTCCGAACCCTTCATCTGCAAGGAGCAAGAACATGGCAAAGGTACTTATCATCGGCGCAGGCGGCGTAAGCTCCGTCGCCACGCACAAGTGCGCGCAGGCCGCTGACGTTTTTACCGACATCGTGCTGGCCAGCCGCACGAAATCCAAGTGCGACGCCATTGCCGCAAGCGTGAAGGAACGCTGCGGCCGCGACATTGAAACCGCCCAGGTGGACGCCGACAACGTGCCCGAACTTGTGGCGCTCATCCGCCGCGTGCAGCCTGACCTCGTCATGAACATCGCCCTGCCCTATCAGGACCTGCACATCATGGACGCCTGCCTCGAGGCCGGCGTGAACTATCTCGACACCGCCAACTACGAACCGCCGAACGACGCCCATTTTGAATACAAGTGGCAGTGGGCCTATCAGCAGAAGTTCAAGGACGCGGGCCTGTGCGCCCTGCTCGGTTCCGGCTTCGACCCCGGCGTGACCAACGTGTTCTGCGCCTATGCTCAGAAGCATCTCTTCGATGAGATCCACGTGCTCGACATCATCGACGCCAACGCCGGCGACCACGGCCTGCCTTTTGCCACCAACTTCAACCCCGAAATCAATCTGCGCGAAGTGTCGGCCAAGGGCCGCTACTGGGAGCGCGGCGAATGGGTGGAAACCGACCCTCTGTCGTGGAAGATGAACTTCGACTTCCCCGAAGGCATCGGCAGGCGCAACTGCTACCTCATGTACCATGAGGAGCTGGAATCGCTGGTGCAGAACCTCAAAGGCATACGCCGCGCCCGCTTCTGGATGACCTTCGGCGACTCCTACCTGAACCACCTTCAGGTGTTCAAGAACGTGGGACTCATCGGCATCGAGCCCGTGAAGTTCCAGGGTCACGACATCGTGCCCCTGCAGTTTCTGGCAAAGCTTCTGCCCGACCCCGCCTCCCTCGGTCCCCGCACCGTGGGCAAGACCTGCATCGGCTGCCTGATGCACGGCGTGAAGGACGGAAAGAATCGCACCGCCTACATCTACAACATCTGCGACCATCAGGAATGCTACCGCGAGCTCGGCTCGCAGGCCATTTCCTACACCACCGGCGTGCCCGCCATGGTGGGCGCCATGATGATGGTGACCGGCAAGTGGAACAAGCCCGGCGTGTGGAACATGGAGCAGATGGATCCCGATCCCTTCCTTGAGGTGCTCGGCAAGTACGGCCTGCCCTGGAAGGTCACCGAGCCCGACCTGTAAAAAGACGCGGAACGCCTTTCCGCAGCAAAAGAATATCCGAATCCCGGAGAGCGGGCGGGATGAGCCCGTCCGCTCTTCCTGTCTTCCGGAGGCGACATGACGGCCGAAGAACAAATAGCCAGACTGGAAGAGCTGGCCTACTTTCAGGAAAAGCTGCTCACGCAGCTCAACGAGGCGCTCATAGGCCAGCAAAAACAGCTCGACGCGCTGGAAAAGCGTCTTGCCGACATGGAAGAGAACATAACCACGCTGCTCGACGCCTCGCAGGACGGCCCGGTGAACACCCTGCCGCCCCACTACATGCCCGAGCGCTACTGAAACGGCCTTTTGGCACAGGCGACCGCCCCACAGCCACAAGGCCGGCAAAAACGCGCCCGTGACCGCCTGCAAGGAACACGCGGCATGCCCGCGCCTCGCGCCTTCCGCTTCCGAAAGGACGGTCCGCCGCGAGGCACGAACGTTTGCCCAGGCTCCCAACCTCACCCTTCAACCCGCCGAGCGCCATGAACGACTATCTTGCCAGACTCCGGCCCGAATCGTGGCCTTCCCCCTGCTTTGTCACAGACCTTGCCCTTCTGAAAAAGAACGCCGCCGTTCTCGACGACGTGCAGAAGCGCACGGGCGCGAAAATCATGCTCGCGCTCAAGTGCTTTTCCCAGTGGATGACCTTTCCCGTGCTCTCGCGCGCCATGCGCGGGCCGCTGTACGGCTGCTGCGCGAGCTCGCCCGACGAGGCAAGGCTCGCCAAAGAGGAATTCTGCGGCGAAGTGCACGCCTTTGCCGCGGCCTGGAGCCGCGAGGAACTTGCCGAAACCCTGCGCTACGCCGACCACATCGTGTTCAACTCCTTTGCTCAGTGGAAAACGTTCCGCCCTCTGGTGCAGGAGGCCGAAAAGGAGCGCGGCATTTCCATAGAATGCGGTCTTCGCCTCAACCCCGAGCACTCCGAAGGCGCGGTGCCCATCTACGACCCCTGCTCTCCCGGTTCCCGGCTGGGCATACGGCCCGCCGCCTTCCATGCCGAGCTGGAAAAGGATCCCCATGCCCTCGACGGCATAAGCGGCCTGCATTTCCACACGCTCTGCGAGCAGAACGCCGACAGCCTCGCCCGTACGCTGGAAGCCGTGGAAAAGCACTTCGGCGCATACTTCTCAAAAATGAAGTGGATCAACTTCGGCGGCGGCCATCACATCACCCGTGCCGACTACGACATCGATCTTCTGTGCCGCTGCATCGAGCACGTGCGCGACGCCTACCACGTGCAGGTCTACCTTGAACCCGGAGAAGCCGTGGCCCTCAACGCCGGCGTGCTCGTCGCCACGGTGCTCGACGTCATTCAGGCCGACATGCCCATCGCCATTCTGGACACCTCCGCCGCCTGCCACATGCCCGACGTTCTGGAAATGCCCTACCGCCCGAACGTCATCGGCGCAGGAGAGCCCGGAGAAAAGAAGTTCACCTGCCGCCTTGCGGGCAAGTCCTGCCTTGCGGGCGACGTCATCGGCGAATACTCCTTCGACGAGCCCTTGAAGAGCGGCGACAGGCTGGTCTTCCTCGACATGGCCATATACAGCATGGTGAAGACCACCACCTTCAACGGCCTGCGCTTGCCTTCCATCGCCATATGGGATTCGGAAACCGACCAGCGCCGCGTCACCCGCACGTTCGGCTACGAGGACTTCCGCAGCCGCCTGTAAAGGTCTCCCCCTTCAAACAGACGGGGCCCCTTCCGCGACCAGTACGGAAGGGGCCCCTTTTTTCAGCGCTTGAACGTCAGACCGTCGGCCTCGAAGGGAAGGTATCTCGCCTCCTTCCCTTCGGGGCTGCCGTAATAGGCCATCCAGTACGGACGGAAAAACGTCTCCACGCCTATCTCGCCGAATGTCGGCAGATTGCGGCACATGCGCATGATGATGCGCCTGGCAAAATTCATGGCCGCTTCCCCCGCCTCGCCGCTCTCCATTTCAAAGCGTCCGTTCTGAAAGTGCTCTCCCTGAACGGGCGCAAGCGCGAGCTCCGTGTCCTTCATGGCGCAGCGGCCGTAAAGCGCGTTCACCGCCACGTTCATGACGCCGCCGGTTTCATGCCTGCGGAAGGGAAAGCGCCGGGCCTCCACGGCGTAGTGCAGCGTAACCATGTAGAAGCGCACATATTCGAGCCGAAGTTCCGTCAGCGGTTTCCGGACGAATATCCTGCCCAGAAGCCCGCCCTTTCCGGCGGCCCGGCGGAACGCCTCCTCTCTGGCAAGGGTGACGGGGGTAGCCATCATGTCCATAGCAAGCTCCTCAGCAACGCTCCGTCCGAAGGGACGGGCGGAAGACGACATCAGCCATGCTGGCGAAAAAAGTCACGAATGGCAAGCACGGTGATGGACAGGCAGACCACGGCCACGATCCCCGGCAGAATGTAGCCGAGCAGGCTCACGCCGCTCACGAGTCCCCACACGAGAACCACGGCTTCCACAATGATGGCCACAACAAACTTGATGTCGACAGCAGTGCTCTGTTCCATGACACACTCCTTTTTCAGCATTCATTGACGGGTTCGGCATTGCGGTCGATGGGTCTGCCTATCATGTTTCCAAGAAGGAACAGCAGGAAGGACACCGGCAGGGCCACGAGAACGGGCTTGAGTCCGAAGGGATTGCCCAGAGACTGCCAGACAAGGGTGGTGCCCATGCCGCCGAGCATGCTGAGGAAGCCGCCCGCCACGGTAAAGCGCCATCTCCAGAACAGTCCGCCGAGCACCGGCACGAAGGCCGACGACAGATAGAGACCGCCGAGGAATATGACGGCGTCAAGCACTGCAGAGAACTGGAAGGCCAGAAGGCAGCCGCTCAGGCCTATGCAGACCATGAAAATGCGCGTGAGACGTATCTGTTCCCTGTCCGTCATGCAGGGACGGAACATGGGCTTGATGAGGTCGCAGGTGAGCGTGGTGGCGCCCACGAGGAAGAAGGAACTCATGGTGGACATGATGACCGCGAGAATGGAGCATATCCAAAGGCCCGTCAAAAACGGCGGCATGGCGTTGATGGCCATGGTAAGGAAGGCCTTGCTGCCCTGAAGCTCGGGATACATGGCTCTTGCGCCGAGGCCGAGCATGGTCATGACGGTGTCGAAGGCCATCCAGATGAGCAGGCAGGTCAGATAGGCGCGCTTGGCGGTCTTCGCGCTGTTGGACGCCCCGAAGCGCTGGTAGGCGGCGGGATCGGCGTAGACCTGGAAGCCCAGCAGGAAGAAGACGATGAGCTGACTGACGGGCAGTCCGCCCGTGGGAGAGAAGTGACCTGCGGGAAGCGCGGCGCGCAGTCCCTCAAAGCCGCCGACGCTGCTCCACACGCCGGGCAGCAGAAGAAGCGTGAGGCTGGTCATGAGGAAGAACTGCAGAACGTCCGTCATGACCACGGACCACAGGCCGCCGAACATGGAATAGCATATGACCACGCCCACGATGACCGCGCCTATGACCCAGTTGGGCAGGCCCGTGACGGTGTTGCCCATGATGCCCACGGACACGATGTCCATGAGACGGCTGGAATAGCACACGATGAGAATGGCGCCGAGAATGGCCACGGGCCGGGCGTACAGTCTGCCGAGCAGCGAGGGAATGGTGTTTTCCTTCACGCCGCGAACGCGCGGAGCCACCCACAGAGCCAGAGGAATGCGGCCGAGATGCGCGGGCACGCACCAGACCACGAAGGCGGCTATGCCGGCGTTGAAGGCCAGCTCCGCAGTGCCGAACACTGCGCCGGAACCGTACCACGTGGCGGCCACCGTGGCCACCACCATGGGATAGGACAAAGCTCTGCCCGCCATGAGATAGTCTTCGGAATTCCTCACCTTTCGGGATACGTACCAGCCCACCAGAATCATGATTCCGAGGTACATGAATATGGCCAGCCAGTCGAGACCGGTCCAGTTAACGACTACATCCTGCATAACGTTCTCTCCTGTGTTGAAATTTCATGTTCTCAGACGACGGGGGCATGAGCACGGGCAATGTCCGTGAGGCGTCCCGAAGCCATCAGGTCATAACCGGTTCTGATGTCCGCGCTGATGACGCGGTCCTGAGCAAGGAAGGGAATGACGGTGCGGACGGCTTCATAGGCCTTTGCCGTGGCCGCGCCGAGGGGAGAGATATGGCGCAGATCCACGGCCTGAGCCGCGTGATAGGCCTCCATTCCCAGCAGATACCGGAGGTTGTCGATGATTTTCGCGGTCTTCCGCACGACGAGCGGTGCATTGGAGGCGTGATCCTCCACCTCACCGGAAAGCGCCATGTAGTCCGCGGTGACGGGATTGGACAGGTGCCGAATTTCCGCCTCCAGGGCAGAAAAAGTCTTCTGATTGGTGGTGTAGGCCATGACGCTCGTGCCGTCTGGGCTGAGGAATCTGGGCAGGCGGCTGAAGGCGGGAGAATCGAGCTTTATCACCTGATAGCAGATGTTGCGCGCCAGATGGCTGAGGGCAAGCCCCAGCATTTCAAAGCCCAGCACCCAGGAGGTGACCTCGAAGTTGGAGTTGTGCGCGAAGCGACCTTCCTCCGAGAGCACGCAGGGGTTGTCGTCCGTGGAATTGACCTGCAGAAGAAGCTGCGGCCTGAGATACGAGAGCGCGTCGCGCACGGCGCCGTGCACATGGCAGGCGGAGCGGAAGCAGAGCGGATCCTGCATGGTGGCGGCCACGCCGCCCTTCCAGAGAACGCTGTCTTCCAGGTAGCGACGCACGCGGGCGGCCGTTTGTGTGGGGCCGGGCACGGGGCGACGGCTGAAGCAGGCCGCATCAAGGGGCGACACGTTGCCGCCGTACCCTTCAAGGGCCAGGGCATACAGAAGGTCCGCGGCGTCCATGAGACGCTCGCACTCGTCGAACACAAGCGCGGCAAGTCCCGCGGACATGGCATTGCTGCTCACTATGGCCAGACCTTCCTTGCATCCGAGCACCAGAGGCTCGAGGCCGACCTCGGAGAGCGCCCGGCGGGCTTCCATGCGCTCTCCCCGCAGCGTCACGTCGCCCTCGCCCATGACGGCAAGCCCCACGTGCGCCAGGGAAACAAGATCCGCCTCGCCTATGGAACCGCGCCCGGGAATGACGGGATGAAGGTGCAGGTTGAGAAAATCACGGTAGCGTTCCACCAGCTCCCAGGAAACGCCCGTGCCGTCGGCAAGAAGGCAGTTGAGCCGGACAAGCAGCGTCGCCCGCACTTCCGCCTCGTCGAGCTCCGGGCCCACGGCGGCGCTGTGCGAACGAATGAGCATGGCGTTGAAGGCGGCAAGGCCTTCCCGGCTGATGTCCCAGTCCTTGTTCATGCCAACGCCGGTGTTGAAGCCGTAAATGCGCGGCATGGCCCTGTCCTGCGCCATGGCAAGCACCATGTCGCGGGTGCGGCGGATGCGCGCCTGAGCCTCCGGCGCAATCTCCACGGATGCGCCCTCGCGCGCCACAAGCACGATCTGCTCGATCGTCAGAGAAGAACCGTTCAGAATGATGACTGACTTCATGTTCGCTCCGGGGGCCTCAGGCCCGGCTGCGCCCGCGCAGCATGAGCGCCGCGACCAGGCTGATGAGGGAAAAGACAAGGTAGATGAGGAAGGCGCGGGAATAGGCGGTCTCGACGCCGAGCATCTGCAGACGTTCCAGCACCGCGCCCACGGCGGCCTGAAGACAGGCCGTGCAGGCAAAGATGGAAAAGCTGAGCATGGACGTGGACAGTCCGAGCACCGCCCCCGGCAGGGTTTCCCTCACCGCGGTGAACAGCACCGAGGCCGTGGCGTTGCCGGCAAGGCATATGCCGCCGAACTGAAGCCACAGCGCCCAGAGAGGCAGCGGCGCCGTACAGAAGCAGAGACTGGCGGAACTTGCGAGCGCGGCAAGGGAGCCGGCCACGAGCACGATCTTCCGGGAGTGAAGTCTTTCGGAAATCCATGCGCCCGCAGGCGTTCCCACCACCAGGCTGAGCGCGCCGAGCGAAAGCAGCGCGCCCGCGGACTCGGAAGAAAGATGATGCACTCTGCGGTAGTAGTCGCCGGCCCACAGTCCGGCAAAGGAAAAGAACAGGGAGGCTCCCGTCAGGTACCACAGCACGATGAGCCTGTACTGACGCGAGGAAAAAAGCACGCGGAAGGCTTCCCGGGCGCGCAGCTTCTTCTGCGGAGCGCCAGTTTCCCTGCCGAGCAGAGCAAGGTCAGGCAAACCGAGTTCCCGCCGCTGGCTTTCGGACGGGGCGTCCTTCACCAGGAAAAAGAGCACCGCGCCCCAGAGCAGGGAAAATATGGCGATGGCCCAGAACACCGGACGCCATCCGAAGGCATCGCTGAGCGAAGAAAGCGGAGCCGCGGCAAAAAACGTGCCGAGGCCGCCAACGGCCATGAATATGGACACGAGTCTCGCATACACGCCTTCAGGAAACCAGCGGCTCATGATCTTGAAGGAGGCCGTGGTCACCACGGCCATGCCCACGCCCACAAGGGCGCGGCCCGCAAGCGCCTGCCCGAGGCCGGAGGCGGAGGCGAAAAGAATGCCTCCCACGCCGCCGAGTCCGAAAAGCAGCAGCATGGCCCTTCTCGGCCCCCAGCCGTCCACCATGAGGCCCGCAGGAATCTGCGTGGCCGCATAGGCGTACAGGAAGGCCGACCCGAGCCAGCCCGTCATGGAAGGAGCAAGCTCGAGCTCCTGCGAAAGCTCCGGCATGATGACCCCGAGGCTGAGCCGCTGGAAGAACACGAGAAAGTACGCGCCGCACAGCGCGGCGAAAAGCAGGCATGCATAGGAGAATGAACGGGAGCGCATGAACGTACCGCCGTAAATTATGGTGAATCACTCCGGGCACGGAAGGCAGACGCCCTCCGTGCCTCCGCCATCAGCGATAACGCAGCTTCTGACCGATGCCGAGTCTGCCGGCCTTTTCCAGCATGGCCCAGCCGAGGGCGATGTCGTTGGTGCTCAGGCCGCGATGCCAGAAAAGTATGGTCTCATCATCGCTTTCACGACCCGGACGAAGGCCCGCCACGATCTGCCCGAGCTCGGCATGCAGATTCTCCTCGGTAAGCTTGTCAGCCTCCACATGGGGACGCAGCGAGCCGTAGGGAAGCCCCTTGCGGCACTGTCCCCAGTCGTCCACCACGATCTTGTCCATGATGTCGGTAAGCGAAAGCTCCACCGCGCTCATGGTGCCGTAGGGAACCACGAAGGCGCCCTTCTTTATCCATTCCGTCTTCAGCATGGGACAGGGGGCAGGCAGCCTTGTCGCCTCCACCACGATGTCCGCGCCCTCCACGCAGGACTGCCAGTCGTCCACCACGCGAACGGGCTTGCCTAGATCTTCGGAAAGTCTTCTGCCGAAGGCCTCGCGGCTTTCCGGACGGCGGGAATGAACGCGTATCTCCTCAAAGTCGAACAGCGAATCGAGCAGCCGCACGTTCCAGTAGGACGTTCCCCGGGAGCCTATGTGGCCGAGCACGCGGGAATTTTTTCTGGCCATGTACTTCGCGCCGAGGGCGGTCACGGCGCCGGTGCGCATGTCCGTGATGGACGTGGCGTCGAGCACGGCCTTCACCATGCCGGTCTCGGGATCGAACAGGTTCATGATCGCCATTTCCGACGGGAGATTCTGCTTGTAGTTGTCCACATAGTCTCCCACGATTTTCACGCCCGCCACGTGCAGAGGCTGAATGTAGCCGCGCAGAACGTTGAAGTGTCCCTTGGCGGAATCTTCGGGCACAAGATGCACCCGCGGCTCAATGCGGGTCTGACCGAGTCCCTGGGCGCGGAGGCTCTCCTCCACGGCCGCAAGAATTTCGGCATCGGTCATGTTCAGAGCGTCGACGTCGGGCCCGTTGAGATAGGTAAGATAGCTTTCCTGCATGGTGTGGACTCCAGAAGTTTCAGGTGAAATCAGACGGGACAGGGGTAGCCGAGGCGCAGCGCCCCGGCTTCCTGCTCCGCAAGGACCGCATAGTCGGAAGGGGAAGGCAGGCAGAAGCCCCGCATGCACAGTTCCCGGCGGAGCTCTTCGCCGCAGGAGGCACGGCTCCACTCCGCAAGCGCCGCACGAAGCGCAGAAACGGCACTCTCGTCCGCCTCGGGGGAAGACGCGAGAAAGGGCATGGCCGTCAGGGGAGAACGGCCTATGATGCAAAGCTCCTCCTGCCATTCCCGTTGAGCGGAAACAAGCAGGCTGTAAAAATAGCTGTCCAGGGGAACGACATCCGCGCGATGCTCGCGCAGCGCCTTCAGACAGTCGGCCGGGGTCTCAAGCTCCACGACCTGCGAATAGAGCTTCCGGCCCGCCGCATACGGCGCAAGCAGAAAGCGCAGGGCGTTGTACCCCGACTGGGAATGGGCGGGCATGCGGCCGAGCCTGCTGCCGAAGCTCTCCTCCACGCCGGTCCATCCGCTGGATGCGCGGGCCAGAAGAAGCGTCCGGTACGCAGCCTTTTCCCCGGACTCGGGCCCGAGAGGCGCGCCCATGATGCGGTGACGGGCCCCGGCCTGCACATACGGCCGCCCGCACATGAACACCAGCCCCATGTCCGGCCTTTTCCACAGCTCGCCGAGAGACGCCGGCGCCGCCCAGTCCAGCACGACAAGCCGCACGCCGGCAAGACGGCCGACTTCCTCGAAAAGCTTCCGCCAGGCCTCCGCATGACGGGCCGTGGCGTTATACAGTCTGGAACAGGCGATGAGCGTGGTCATGGGCCCCTCGGGATTAAAGGTTCTGCCGTGCGCCGTCGCATCGGAAGCGTGACCGCCCTTTTTCGGAGCAGTCGAGCCTCTTCTATCATTCTAAAAAATTTTTTGTCAAAACAATTATTGATAAAATTTATCGATTGATATATAGACAGCTTCAATACCGCATGCACTGCGGCCATATCCTTCATTTTTGCCGACAATCCGTCGGAACGTCGTCTTTTCGGGGAATGCCATGATAGAACCTTTCAGCGGAAACTTCCTGCAGTGGCTCCGCGGCTTCTACGCCGTGGCGGAATACGGCAACATGTCGCAGGCGGCGGAAAGTCTCGGACTCAGGCAGCCTGCCGTCAGCTATCTGGTGCAGTGTCTGGAAACGGAACTCGGCGTGCAGCTCTTCCACCGGCGCAACAAGACTCTGGAGCTCACGGCGGAAGGCCGCCTTCTGAAGGAAAAGGCCATCACCATGTTCGACCTCGTCAAGGAAATCCGCTGCGAGGTGGGCAGCGGCGGCAGAGAGGAGTTCAAGGGGGAAGTCTCGCTTTCCACGACGCACAGCGTTTCGGCGAACATCATCGCCGCTCCGCTCGCGCGTTTCCATCAGAAGTACCCGCTCACGAGCTTCATTCTGCAGTCCGGCGGCGAATCGAGCTTCACGCTGGACCTCGTCAACAGCTCCGCCATAGACTTCGGCATTCTGGCCGGAAAGGAGTTCCCCTCCACCATCGAGGCGCGTCCGCTCTTTCTTTCCCGGCTGGTGCTCGTCAGTCGTCGCGACACGACCTTCACCCGGGACGAACAGGGCTTTCTCAAAGATCCGAACGAACTTGACGGCGTCCCCTTCGTTGCCTTTTCCTCAGCCAGCACGCTGAGCCATGTGGTCACGGACGAGCTTCTGGAATGCGGAGCCTCTCCGGCCGTGGCCGCCACGGCCAACAACTCGGCGGTCATTCTCTCCTACGTGCGGGCAGGCATGGGCGTGACCATTCTCGAAGACTTCACCGTGCGGCACTGTCAGGATGAGCTCGACATCTACCCTCTGCCCGGAGAAAACGTGCTGCGCCAGTATTCACTCATCACCAGAAGGCGCAGACACCTGCCGCCCCAGAGCGCGGCCTGCATCGAGGCGCTGTTCAAGGATCTTGCAGACAGCGTCAGGCCCATGTAGCGCCTTTCCTGCAAAAACGCCCGTCCTGCTTCTTCCGGCACGGCACTGCGCCTTGCCGGCGTGCGTCCCGGGTTCGTTTCCCGCATGGTCTGCCCTTTTCCGGTTTTCCCGGTCATGAAGACGGCCCGTGCCT
Organism: bacterium; assembly: GCA_037230945.1. Taxonomy (GTDB): domain Bacteria; phylum Desulfobacterota; class Desulfovibrionia; order Desulfovibrionales; family Desulfovibrionaceae; genus Mailhella. Next base: position 30,734 of record JAXUUT010000080.1, on the reverse strand, counting down.
CTCAGCTCCCTCGTTTTGCCGCAAAAGGCGGGCCGCGCGGGCCGCTCTCCCGACGTCGTCACAGTCTTTTCTTACAACCGCGCCTCTGCAATCCATGCATCAGTTCCGACACATGGAATATCATCATTATAATACACCATAATAAAACTATAACAGCTCTATAATCATAACGACACTGACATATTATAAAATAACAGTCATATCATACTCAAGCGTATAATAACGTGTAAAAAACTGAACATTCTAATCAATCTCATATTGTTTTTGTCATAAAAAAGAAACTATACCTTTTCCATGCCTTTCATAAAGGCCAAAATCCTGCATTCTTTCTTCTGTGTGATGCATGGAATGTCATCCATGCCGGAAGAATCAGGCAAACTGTGGGAAGGTATGACATGAAAAAGATTCTCACCCTCATGCTGGCGGCAGGCATGACGCTGGCCGCGACAAGCGGCGCGTCCGCCGTCGACGTCAAGATCAGCGGAACCTACGACTTCTCGTTCAGCGGCTCCAGCAATCTCAACGGCGACAACTCCTTCATGGACGCTTCGGACTATCGCCACAACACCGGCCGCGACCTGAATCAGCATCACTTCGACGTGTATCAGCGCATGCGTCTCGGCATGGACTTCGTCATGAGCGAACAGCTCTCGGCGTTCTATCAGGCGCAGATCGGCATCTTCAACTGGGGCGGTCCCTACAAGGGCGCCGGCAAGATGGAGAACGACGGCGGCGCGCTGGGAACCCGCTCCACCAACATCACCACCCGTCAGGCCTACCTCGACTGGATGATCCCGCAGACGAACGTGCATGTGCGCATGGGTCAGCAGGAAGTGCTTCTGCCCAACTACGTGGCCGGCAGCCCCGTGCTGGACGATCCCGCCACCGGCGTGTTCCTCTCCGCTCCCGTGACCGACACATTCAGCGCCAACGCCTTCTGGATGCGCGCCGTGTCCGATCCTCTGAAGAACGCCTACGGTGAATACCGCTATGACGACGCCGACGTGGATCTGTTCGGTCTCATCGGCGACCTCAAGTACGACTATTTCCGCTTCACGCCCTGGGCCATGGTAGGTCACGGCGGCAATGACTTCGACCGCGTGTCCAACGCCGGTCCCACCGCGTCCGGCCTGCTGCCCTTCAACGGCATGAACCGCCTCTCCTGGAACAACGGCACGCTCGTGGCCACGCCCGACGGCACCGGTTCCACCGTATGGTTTGCGGGCTTCGGCGGCGACTTCACGCTGTTTGACCCGCTGCGTCTCGCCATGGACTTCTATTACAGCGGCACGCACAACGGCAACGCCTCCACGGAACGCGAAGGCTGGTACCTGGCCGCTCTTGCCGAATACCGTCTGCCCTGGTTCGTGCCCACCCTGAAAGCCTGGTACGCGTCCGGCGACGACAGCAAGGTGACCAACGGTTCCGAGCAGCCTCTGTACCTCTCCGGCGGCTTCAAGCCCGGCGCGAGCTCCTACTTCAAGGGCCGCTTCAACATCGCCAACACCATAGACAACGGCAGCGCCGGCGGCACCTGGGGCATAAGCGCCCAGCTCAACAGAATGAGCTTCATCGACAATCTCTCGCATGACCTGCGCGTGAGCTACTTCCGCGGCACCAACAGCAGCAACATGCCGAACATCATCAACAACATCTACGGCGGCTCCGTGTCTCCGGCCAACTATCTCACCACGAAGGACCACGTGGTGGAAGTGGACTTCGACACCTCCTATCAGATCTACAAGAACTTCGTCACCGTTCTGGAACTCAGCTATGCCTTCCAGGACTTCGACGGCGGAGTGTGGAAGAACGCCGCGGGCGAAAACAGCGACTTCTCCAACGCCTGGCGCGCCGCGCTGAACTTCCGCTACAAGTTCTAGACATCTTTTCATCCCGTCGCCACCGCCCTTCGCCTCTGTCATTCCGGGTGAAGGCCGGACCCCTCTGACGGCAGGATACGACAAGGCCGGCTCCCTGCGGAGCCGGCCTTTTTCGTCACGACAGAGTTCCGGCGCAAAAGCGCCTTTTCTTTGCTCAGGACTTTCTGTCCCTTACCGCGCCGGAACCGAAAAACATGACGGCGCACAGCACGACCACCACGCCCATGGCCGCCTGAAGCCCGACAAGAGAGCCCAGCATGCCGATGAGCGGAGGAATGAAGAGCTGACCGCTTGCGGCAAGCATGGAAAGAAAGGCCGTCACCGTTCCGGCGGGCATGTCGTGCCTGCGGCCCGCAGCACTGAAGATGATGGGCACGCTGACCGAAAGACCGAATCCCATGAGGGCGTAGCCCAGAAGACAGACGAGAGGCCACGGGGAGAGAAGAGCCACCAGTATGCCGCACAGCGCACAGCCGCAGCACACGCGCATGAGACGGGCGTCCCCGAAATGTTCGCGCAGCCGGTCGCCGAAGAAGCGCATGACCACCATGGCCACGGAAAACGAGGCGTAGGCCAGAGCGGCCGTGTGTTCCGAAGCGCCCTTCACCTCATGCAGAAGCAGCACGCCCCACTCGCCCACCGAGCCTTCCGAAGAATAGGAACAGAGCATGAGAATGCCGAACACCAGCACCCAGAGGGGAGGCAGCGCAAATTTTCCCTTCTTCTCCCTGCGGCGCGGCACGTCGTGCAGAAGATTCCGTGCAAAAAGAGGAAGAAGCACCAGAAGAATCAGGGCGACTCCGGCAAAATGCCCCAGCGGAGGAACCGCAAGAGCCGCCATGCACGAGCCGGCAAGCGCTCCCAGAAGGCCGCCCGTGCTGTAGAGCGCGTGCATGGACGAAATGACGGGCCTGTGCATGGACGATTCCACCAGAATGGAGCCCGCGTTGATGCCCACGTCGTTCATGCCTATGGCAAAGCCCAGAAGGGCAAAGAGCAGACACGCCGAAACAAATCCCGAAGCCAGTCCCATGCAGGGGAAAAGCAGTATGAGCCCGCAGCTTGCCAGAGAAAGCACGGTGCGGCAGCTCGTGCGGGAAATGGCCCAGCCCGCGAGAGGGAAGGAAAAAAGTCCGCCCACGCCCATGCACAGCAGCATGACGCCCACGTCGGCGTCGCTCAAGGCAGCCTGCGCCTTGAGGGCAGGCATGCGGGACATCACGCTGCCGTAGGCAATGCCCGTGACGGCAAAGAAAAACGAACAGGCCCAGCGAGGGCTTATGACCGGAGAGTTCACGATTCACCCCGCCGCCGTTATCCGGCGGACTTTCATGACGTTTCATGCCCTTCAAAAAGGACAAGGCCGGAAGAACTCCCTTCCGGCCGAAGAATTTCTTCTGTTTAGGCAGCCCCCTTCACGCTGTCAAGCGCGTCTCTGTACTTCGTCGCCGAAACAGGGCACTATGATCGTGGAGGATGTGCCATGGAACATACCGGCTGCGCATGGAGCAGGAGCAACGACCTTCTGCGCCTCTATCACGACACGGAATGGGCCGTGCCCGTGCACGACGACCGCGTGCTTTTTGAACACCTTGCTCTGGAAGTCATGCAGTGCGGACTGAACTGGCTGCTCATGCTGAAAAAGCGGGACGCCTTCCGCCGGGCGCTTGCCGGATTCGACCCGAAGCGTCTCGCCGCCTTTTCGGAAAGCGACGTGGAGGCCGCCCTCGCCGTTCCCGGCATGATACATTCCCGTCGCAAGGTGGAAGCGCTCGTGGGCAATGCGCGCGCCTTTCTTGCCATGCAGGAGGAATTCGGTTCCTTTCATTCATGGCTGTGGAGCTTTACCGACGGCCACATGCTGGTCTATGAAAGTCACGACCGTGCCGTGCCCGCCAAAAACGAGCTTTCCGACCGCATGAGCGCCGCCCTCAGAGCCCGGGGCTTCCGATACGTCGGCAGCATCACCGTCTATTCCCTGCTTCAGGCCTGCGGCGTCATCAACGATCACGAACGGGACTGCCCGCGCTTTCGCGCCGTCATGCCGAAAGCAGACGTAAGGCTCGTCAAAGACTGAACCCTTCTTTCCGAGGCTGCCATGAACAAGCTCATCCCCCTCGCGCTTTCCCTTTTCCTTTCCCTTGCCGCGCACGCCGCCTCTGCCGGGGAACCCGCCCTGTCCACCTACACGGAACAATCCTCCGACCTCAGCATCAAGGCGTCCTGGCCGCGCTTCGGCCTTGCCCTGCCGGACAGGGAATCGGACGACCTCGTCAGGCGATTCGTGAACGATTTCAGGGACGAGGCAGAGCAGGACCGGAAGGAGCTCATGTCCATGAGGGAGCAGTCGCCGGACATGCCCGAGTACGTGCCTGAAATGACTCTCGAAGGCAGCATTCACGGCAACGGCAAGGTGACAGGCATGCTGTGGAAGGTCTATCAGTATGCCGGCGGCGCCCACGGGAATCTGCTCGTCCTTTCCAGAAACTACGTCTCTTCGGACGGAAGGCCCGTCGGCCTGCGCGACCTTTTCAGGAAGCCCGACAAGGCGCTTGCGCTCATGAGCGGACTTGCGAGAAAAAAGCTCCTGGCACAGGAACTTCCCCGGGACATGGTGGAAGAGGGAACCTCGCCCGAAGAAGACAACTTCAGCACCTTCCTGCTGGAAGAAGACGGTCTTACCGTGTACTTCAACCCGTATCAGGTGGGACCGTGGGCTGCGGGCGTGATTGCCGTGACGCTGTCCTTGAAGGAACTTTCGGCGGCTCAGCCGGTCATGAGCTTCTGGAAGTAGGCGCGCATGAGCTCCCGGGAAAGCTTTCCGGGCTTATTCAGCGCCTCGTAAGGAACGGCCTTTCCGATTCCGCCGCTGGCAGAAGGGAAAAGCCGCTCATGAACCTTGGAACGGATGCCTAACGGGCGTTTTCCGGCTCAAGATTCCGCTTCATGGCTTCTATGCGCCGCCAGGATTCCTCCAGTCTCTCCCGGCTCACGACGCCCGTGTTCACCAGATGCATGAGCGCCTGAAACACCTTGTCGTGCAGATCGGGGTCATAGGAAAGATTGTTGCCGAAAAGCAGTATGTCGTTGCCCGCACGTACGGCAAGGCGAACCCTCTCTTCCAGGGAACGCCCCTTGGCCACGGCGCCCATCTGAAGATCGTCGCTCACGACCACGCCGTTCCAGCCGAGCCTTCGGCGCAGCAGGCCGTTCACCACCTCGGGAGACAGAGAAGAAGGCAGGTGAGCGTCGAGGCCCCGGTGATACACGTGCGCCACGAGCACCATGCCGGGCCAGTCCCGCTGAAAGGCCTCCACATAGGGCAGAAGCTCCTCTTCGGTCCAGGTCTTCGTCACGTCCGGCAGGTCCAGATGTGAATCCTTGCTGGCGCTGCCGAGACCGGGAAAATGCTTGAGCGCGGGCAGCACGCCCGCCTCGCGAAGCCCGTCGGCAAAGGCCAGGGCCTGCCTTGTCACCTGATCGCTTCCCGAGCCGAAAAGACGTCCGGCATTGCCGAGGCCGGGACTCTGCCGGGAACGCCGGAGATCCACCACAGGCGCAAGATCCACGTTGATGCCGAGCTCTGCCATTTCCGTTCCGGCCTTGAAGCCGAGCACCCGCACTTCCTCCTCGCTCATGCGGCCCATGAGATCGGCGGAAGGAAGCGCAAAAAAGCCGCGCTCAGGCTTGAGGCGGCATACCTTGCCGCCCTCCTGATCCACGGCCACAAGCAGCGTGCGGGGTGACGCGGACTGCAGGGAAACAATCAGTCTCCTGAGCTGGGCGGGCGACTCGACATTGTAGAAATCGCCCTTTTTCCGCCCCTTGTCGAACAGAATGACGCCGCCGAGACGCCCTTCGGAAACGGCCTTCAATACGGACTCGGGAGCCCTGGTCCCGTGAAAGCCCACCATGATCATGGCACCGGCCATTTCCTCCACGGAAGGTCCGCGGGAAGACGCGGCAAAGCCCGGCCCCGGAAAAAGACACGCCAGCGCCAGAACGACAGTCAGAATCAGTCGCACGAAAAAACTATTCCTCCCCTTCCTCCCGAGGAGACACGGAAGGAAGTTCTCCCTTCGCGTAGCGTTCGGAAAAGGCGCGGAGGGCTTCAAAAAGCAACAGCTTGAAATGACGGTTCACGTCTTCCTTGCGGTATCCGAACACCGTGGTCAGGGAACGGGCCATGTCGCGCTGCACGCAGAGCATGAGAAGATACGGGGCCATGACCGTGATGATGCAGCACTGAAGCGCCGGGTCTTCACGGGGAATGCCCGTCAATTCCGAAAGAAGCGAGCCTATGCTTCTTTCCTTGGACAGGGTGCTTTTGAGAAAGTCCACTCCGCCAATGGGCGAGGGGGCGATAAGCTCATGCGCCCATATCCTTGCATACCAGCTCTGTCCGTCGTAGGCCGCGGCGATGTAGGCGTCAAGCACTCTTTCCAGCTTTTCCTCCACGGGAAGCTCCGCGGAGGTGATGAGTTCCATCTGCCTTTCGTTCACGATATGCTCGTGCACGTCGTCGAGAACGGCACGGTACAAGTCGTCCCGACTGCCGAAATAGTAGTTGACGGCGGCAATGTTCACGCCCGCCTCACGACAGATCATCTTGCTCGTCGTATCGGCATAGCCGTGCTCGGCAAACAGACGAACGGCGGTACCGAGAATCTGACGGCGCGTGGCCTCACCGTCCTCGCGCGAGTGCTTCTTGCGGGAAAAAAACAGCATACGGGGGAAACCTCTCGTCAGGGAACGCTGCGTCAAGCATATGCCAGGAAGGGACGGGCCGCAACGGCTTTCCCGAAACGCCGCGATGAAAAAAGGGCAAAAAAAAGGCTGGGGCATCGTGGACGGCCATGCCCCAGAACCTTCATGGCCGCCGAGGGGTGGCAGACATCATGCGTATCTCTTTCACGACGTCTCGCCGTCCTTCCCCAGAAAGCGGCCCGCGCGACAAAGGAATGGAGAGGTTGTATTCCTGCGCGCACCACGAGCGAAATTCGTCCCGTCAAAACGGGAATGCGCTGTTTCCAGCATCTCAAATCTAAATTTGAATTTGAACTACTCCTTCCGTTCTGTCAAGTCAAAAATCATCGCAACTGCGCTTCCCCGCGGCAGAATCGCCCGTGCTCCGACGCGCCGTTCTGAGGAGCATAAAAATCCATGAATTCCGCGCTGTGAACTTCTGTTGACAAAACGGGAAAACTGTCGGAAGGGCAGATTCATCCCTTCTCTTTCATCCATAAGGAAACGCCATGTCCTATCTTCCTTCTGCAAGCGGCAAGGCCACGCTTCTGGGCCTTACCGCTCCCGTGTGCTGGGGAATGTCCGTCGGGCTGGTGCGCAGCATCACGGAACAGTTCGGCCTTGCTGCGGGACTGTCCATGCTCTACGTCTCCACCTGCCTTTTTCTCGTCTTCTTTCTCGGTCTTCCGAAACTGAGCGCCTATCCCAGAAAATATCTTTTTCTGGGCATTCCGCTGGCCAATGTGTGTTCCGTCTGCTTCTGCCTGTCGCTGTATCTCTCCGACGGCGGGCAGCAGACCGTGGAAGTGGGCATGGTCAACTATCTCTGGCCCTGTCTCGTGGTGCTCTTCGCCGTGCTTTTCAACGGGCAGAAGGCCAGGTGGTGGATAGCTCCCGGCGTGGTCATCAGCTTTCTCGGCGTCATGATGGTGCTCGGCGGAGAAAAGGGCGTGCAGCCCGCGGAAATATGGATGCACGTGCAGAACAATCCGTGGAGCTACGTGCTGGCCTTTTTCGGCGCGGTGGCCTGGGCCGCCTACTCCAACTTCACGCGGGCCTGGTCCAACGGGCAGAATCCCACGCTCATCGTGTTCGCCATCGACAGCGTCATGTTCTCCTGTCTGTGGCTTGCGGGCTACGGCGACATTTCCCACGCCTCGCTCACGGGCTGGATAAGCGTGGTCATCGGGGCCGTGGCCATGGGCGGATCCTACGCCGCATGGAGCTACGGCGTCACCAAAGGAAACATCACCATTCTCGCCATCGCCTCCTATTTCACGCCGGTGCTCTCCTGCCTGTTCGCCACGGTATGGATAGGCGCAACTCTCGACGGCGCGTTCTGGCAGGGCGTGGCCGTCATCGTGCTGGGCTCGCTTTTGTGCTGGAGTTCCACGGTCATGCACAAGTAGCGCGCAGTCTTCTTCAAGGACGACGGCAAAAAAGGGACTCCGAAATTTCCAGAGTCCCTTTTTTGCCGTGCGAAATCCCGTGCGAATCGCAAAAAGATCAGTTGCCGCAGGCGGCCGCGTCATGGGCGGCGCGAAGCTGGCCGCAGGCCGCCTCAATGTCCTGCCCCTTGCTCTTGCGCACGATGGCGGTAATGTCCTTGGCCCACAGCGCCTTTTCAAAACGAAGCAGCTCCTCGGGCGAAGGCGCGCGGTACGGAGTGCCCGGCGTGGGATTGTAGGGAATGAGGTTCAGCTTGGCCTTGAGGCGCGCGCATATGCGGGCAAGCTGCTTCACGTGCTCAGGCTGATCGTTCACGCCGGCAATGACGAGATATTCAAGCGTGATGCGCTCCCTCGTCTTGAGCGGGTACTCTTCCAGGGCGCTTATGAGCTCCTCAAGCGGCCAGCGGGCCGCGCGCGGCATGAGCTTTTCGCGCAGCTCCTGATTGGGCGCGTGCAGCGACACGGCAAGAAAGGCCAGTCCGCTGTCGCCGAATTCCCTCATGCCGGACCTGATGCCGCAGGTGGACACCGTGATGCGGCGCGGCGAAAAGGCCAGCCCCTTCGGATGCTCCAGCGTGCGCAGGGAATCCATGACCGTGTCGAGATTGAGCAGGGGCTCTCCCATGCCCATGTAGACGAGATTGCGGATGATGGGGCGCTCGGGCTGCGTGTCGTGCACATAGGCGCGCGCCACCTGCACCTGCCCCAGAATCTCGCCCATGGTCATGTTGCGCCGAAAGCCCAGCTTTCCCGTGCTGCAGAAGGAACAGGCCATGGCGCAGCCCACCTGCGTGGACACGCACTGCGTCATGCGCACGGAAAGGTCGTTGGGTCTCTTGGGAGCGTCGCTCGGAATGAGCACCGTTTCCACCAGTTCACCGTCGGCAAGCTCGAGAAGAAACTTGGTGGTGCCGTCGGAGCTTACGCGCACGTCGGCAATGGAAGGCCAGCGTATCTCGGCACTCTCGGCAAGCTTCGCCCTGTCGTTCTGGGAGATGTCGGTCATGGCCTCAAAACCGGCCACGTTCTTTACCCATATCCACTGCCATATCTGCACGGCGCGGAACTTCTTGAAGCCCAGCTCCTCCATGACGAAGCGCTCAAGGGCGGGATAGGGCAGATCGCAGAGATTCACTTTGCTTGAAGGAGTCATGAACAATCCTCGGCCGCAGCGCGGTCAGTTTCTTTATCTTGTACGGTGCCGCACGAAAACGGCATTCACGAAAGAGAGGCGCGAAAAATCCGGTCTGTTCCCGGAGCCTACCGCTAACGAAGGCCGATGTCACCCAGATGACGCTTCAGAACCTCATCGAGCGCATCCCAGTCCCGGCAGGCCACGATTTCCTGCCGCAGCGCCCGCGCGCCGTCCAGATTCTTGACGTAGCGCGGCACAAAGGTGCGCATTTTCAAAATGGCGTGCTCCGGCGCGTAGCGGCGGGCCAGCGCGGCGTGACGGCGTATGATGAAGGCAAGGGCCGCCCGATCGGCGGGAAGGGAATCCAGCACGTCGCAGGCGTGCTGCGCGTCGAGCTTTCGACCTTCCTCGCAGGCGATGCCCGAGCCCTGCGGAAGCTCCCCTTCCAGCGCACCTCCCGCAATCAGTCTGGCGTGCTCGGCAAATATGGCCGGATTCTTGAGCGCTCCGCGCGCATACATGACGCAGGCAGCCCCAGTTTCTCTAAGCACCCTCACGCCGTCGGCCGCGGTGAAAAGGTCGCCGCTTGCGATCACGGGCACGGAAAGCTCACGGGCAAGCTCCGCCACGGCCGAATGCCTGGGCGTGCCGGAAAAGCCCTGCACCGCGTGACGGGGATGCAGGGTGATCCACCCTGCTCCGCTCTCCGCCAGACGGCGGGCAAGGTCGAGATAGACTTCATGCTCCGCGTCCCAGCCGAGGCGGATCTTGAAACCGACCCTTCCCGGTCCGGCCGCACGAATGACGGCTTCGGCCACGCGCAGCGCGTTCGGCACGTCGCGCAGCATGGCCGCGCCCGCGCCGGTCCTGGTCACCTTGGGCACGGAGCAGCCCATGTTCACGTCGAACCACGAAAATCCGCGGCAGCGCAGCATCTGCACGGCCTTTTCCATGAACTCGACCTCCGCGCCGAAAATCTGCACCACCAGCGGGTGATCGCAGACCTCGCTTCCGTCCTCCATCCTTTCCCCTTCCACGCTTGTGGTGGCAAGCAGGTCCTCGGTGTTGCGCCCGCCGTAAACCAGCCCCTTGGCGCTCACCATTTCCGTGCAGCAGACGGCGGCCCCCATCTCACGGCAGAGAAGACGAAAGGGCAGATCGGACCAGCCGGCAAGAGGAGCCAGCCACGGAGCATCGGGACGAATGGGAAGTTCTGACATGAGCCATCCTTGAAAAACATGAAAAGCGTCAGGCGCCGAAGCCGGAACTTCGGAACAGCCGCACCGTACGGGAAAACCTGGAGGCGTCCGGCATGAAGGATTACGGAAGAGAACCCGGCAAGGCAGAACGGAAACGTCCGGCCCTTCATCATGCCTGCAACGCAGAGACTGCGGGAAAGCGTCCGTCTATACGGCATATTTTCCGCACGCCGGGCTTTTCCGGCGTTATGCATAGCAGGCGAAGCCGCCTCATGGCAAGGAGCTGCCCCCGGCTCCGACCTTCTCAAACCGCGACGAACGGGCCAGAACGGCGACGTCCACGCGGGACGCGCCCGCCGACAGCAGACTCTCGGTCGCCCGCTCAAGCGTCGCGCCCGTGGTGCACACGTCGTCGACCAGAAGCACGAAAAGTCCGTCGGCGCCCGTCGAGTGAAAAGGCTGCTTCAGATTCTGCCTCTGCTCTCTGTTCAAAAGTTCCTGCGGAGTCACCTGCCGAACCTTGACAAGAAGGTCGGATTGCACCGGCACCCCCATGCCCTTCGACACGTGCCGCACGATCTCCCGGCACTGGTTGAAGCCGCGCTCGCGCAACCTTCCCGCATCCAGAGGCATGGGCACGATGACGTCGGGCTTTACCGTCACTTCGTAATGCTCCATGCAAAGCGCCGCCAGCAATCTTCCGAGAACGTCCGCGCAGGCCAGAGAACCGCCGAACTTCATGCGCAGAAGAAGTTCCCGCAAGAGTCCTCCGTACACGCCGAAGAATATGACATCGTTCCACGGCGGCGTGCGGACGAGACACCGCTCGCAGGGCATGCAGGGAGCATCTTCCAGAAGCGAAGGCTCGCCGCAGTACGGACAGAATCCCGTCATGCGGCGCTTCATCTTCGCCCGGCAGGCAGGGCAGAAAAAACGATGCAGAACGTCGTCCACGGACGACTCGGCACGAGCGGCGCCGTCTTCCGGCTCAAAAGGCTCGCGGCAGGACACGCAGCGCCGTTCCCTGAGGCCGAGCAGACGGGCGACCCTGAAAGCAGCGCGGCCGACAGCTGCGGCCGGGCCCTCCCACACTCTCACGACACTGCCCTTTCTGCCAGAGTTTCGGCAAATGAAGCAATGCGTGCACAGGCCTCCGCGCTGTTCTCAAGGTCGCGGGGACCGTCCAGTCCGTAAAGACGAAGCGGCTCCGTCCATGTCATACCGAGCGCAAGGGCCATGTAGCGGAATGTTCGTTCCGCGCCTTCAAAAAGCTTTTCGCCGCGAAGGCGCGCGCCGAAAAGAAGGGCCGTCACGACCCTGCCCTGTCCCGGCTTGTCCCCGCAGGCCCAGAATCGCTGAGCACGGTCTATCCAGGCCTTGGCCTGAGCGGGAACATGATAAAAATACACGGGGCACACAAGCACGCTCACGGGTACGGCGCACATTCCGTCAAAAAGCGCCTTCGCCCCGTCTCCCGGCGCATCAAGGGAACACGTTCCCGGTCTGGCAAGACACTGCCCGCAGGAAACGCAGGGCCGGACGCCTTCATCCGCAATGCGCCGCGTCATGCACGGAACCTTCATGCTCCGCTGCATGAGCGACACGGCAAAATCGCTGTTGCCGCCGCGCCTTGGACTGCACGAGACAAGAAAGACAGGTGCCGTCACGCTCTCCCTCCCTGCGCCGCCGCCCCTGCGTTCTCCTGCCGAAAAAGGGAACACCCGGACATCGGCCTTTCAAGCCATGGTCTGCGGCAGACACTCTTCTGCGTTTCTGCCGCGCGCATGAAAAATGCCGGATCTAGGCTCGGCAGCAGCAGTTGTATGCCTTCTCGTAGCCTATGCTCGTCTCCTGACCGTGCCCGGGATACACCACCACGTTGTCGGGCAGCGCATACAGGCTTTCCCTGATCGTCTTCATGAGCTTTTCGCCGTCGCCGCCGGGCAGGTCGCTTCGTCCCACGGAGCGGAAGAAGAGCACGTCGCCCGTGACCACAAGACCGAGATCGGCAAAATAGTAGCAGAGACTGCCTTCCGAATGGCCCGGCGCGTGGATGACGCGGCAGGAAAGACTGCCCCAGGTGACCTCGCCCGGAGCAAGAACCTCCGCCTCAAAGGGCTTCAGGTTCATGCCGAAGCACATGCCGCGGCACAGCAGGAGACCGCGTTCCGCCCAGTCCTCAGCCCCCACCAGCGGCAGAAGTCCCGTGGCACGCGTCATGTCGGCGCAGCCTATGCAGTGGTCGCAATGCAGATGCGTAAGCGCCACGGCGCGCAGCGTGAGATGGTTTTCGGCAATTTTCTTCAGCACGAGATCCGTTTCGTCGGAAGGGTCGAACACCACGGCGTCCCGGCCGTTGTGCACGATGTGGCAGTTCGCTTCCAGCGGACCGAAAGGAAGGGTGATGACGGGCATGGCGTCTCCTTGGCGTCTTTTGTCGTGACGTGCGTGTTTTCACCGGATCCGGCAAAAAACGCACGAAAAAGTCCTGCCTGCGTGCCGCCTGCGCCGCCCGCACGAAAATACGGCGTTCCGGCCGCGCAGCGTCAGCCTGCGGACTCTCCTGCCTTATCCTGTTTGCCCGGCTTTCGCAATGAAAAGGCCCCGGTTTTCCGGGGCCGGGAAAGACAGACCGCCTGTCAGGAAAGGAAACCTCCGGCAAAGCGCCACGCCAGGCAACTGTTCAGAAAGCACGCATGAAAACGACTGTCGGAGGTGAGCTCAGGGTGAAACGACGTGGCAAGCACGCGGCCCTGCCGCACGGCCACCGGGCTCGGGCCGAGAGGACCTTCCACTCGGCAGAGCACCTCCACGGCAGGCCCGCACGACACGATGACGGGCGCACGTATGAACACGGCCTCCAAGTCGCAGGCCACGCCCTCCACGTCCAGCCGCGTTTCAAAGCTGTCCGCCTGCCTGCCGAAGGCATTGCGTCGAACGCGGGCGTCGAGCAGGCCGAGCCTCGGCTGCTCGACAAGCGCGCCGTCCGGCCCTTCCACCTCGCGGCAGAGCAGTATGAGCCCGGCGCAGCTCCCATACATGGGCATGCCCGCTTGCCCGCAGGCACGCAGAGGCTCAAGGAGCCCTTCGTCCACCAGCAGCCTGCCCATGGTCGTGCTCTCCCCTCCCGGCAGCACAATGCCGTCGAACATATCCAGTCCGCCCCACGGAGACCCCCCAGGCAGACGGCGTATTTCCGTAACCTTCGCGCCGCATTTTTCCAGCATGATTCGGTGTTCCCGAAACGCCCCCTGAAGCGCGAGCACGCCTATGTGAAGAGGCCCTACCATCCCCGCTCCTGCATTCTCTGTTCCGGGGCTATGGCGGAAATCTCAAGGCCGGGCATGGCTTCGCCGAGCCCTTCCGACACTTCCGCCAGCACGGCTGCATCGTTGTAGCAGGTAGTGGCCTTCACAATGGCCCTGGCAAAGCGCTCCGGGTCGGACGACTTGAAAATGCCCGAGCCCACGAAAATACCGTCGCAGCCGAGCTGCATCATGAGCGCTGCGTCGGCGGGCGTGGAAATGCCGCCCGCCGCAAAGTTCACCACGGGCAGGCCGCCCTTCTCCCGCACCAAGAGCAGAAGCTCAAGAGGCGCGCCCAGCTCCCTGGCATAGCCCGGCACTTCCTCTTCCGGGAGGGAAAGCAGATGACGCATCTCTCCCATGACCACACGGATGTGTCTCACGGCCTCTATGACGTTGCCCGTGCCGGGCTCGCCCTTGGTGCGTATCATGGCCGCGCCTTCGGCAATGCGCCGCAAGGCCTCGCCGAGGTTGCGCGCGCCGCAGACAAAGGGAATGGTGAAATCATGCTTGTTCAAATGATGGCGGTCGTCCGCGGGCGTGAGCACTTCGCTCTCGTCGATGTAGTCCACGCCGAGAGCCTCCAGAATCCTTGCTTCGGCCATGTGGCCTATGCGCACCTTGGCCATGACCGGTATGCTCACCGCCTTCATGATGCTCTTGATCACGGCGGGGTCTGCCATGCGCGCCACGCCTCCGGCCTTGCGTATGTCCGCGGGAACGCGCTCCAGCGCCATGACGGCACAGGCCCCGGCCCGCTCGGCAATGACGGCCTGCTCAGGCGTGGTCACGTCCATGATGACACCGCCCTTCAACATTTCCGCAAGTCCCGTCTTCAGTCGAATCGTTCCTTTTTCCATGATGAACTCCTTTTGCCGGCCCTTTTCCGAAAAGAGGCGAACACACCGCAAGCAGGCCGGAACACATTTCGGAACTACGTCGAATTCTTGCCTTTTTCCAGAAAACAGAGCAATATGGAGACAATTAATATTGTCATGCACACAATAAGACATTGCCTGTCTTCATGAAATTTTGTCTCACGACACGACAACAGGCATCCGAAGTTTCTGATGAAAGCAAACGATGAGAGACTGCGCAGACTGCGCGAACTTTATGAGGAGTCCGGCGCGTCCTGCCGATACCAGCGCGTGGCGGAAGCTCTCGAGGAGAGCATACGGCAGGGAGTGTTCCGCCCCGGTGACGCGCTTCCCACGCAGCGAGCTCTTGCCGCAAGGCTCAACGTCACCACAGGCACGGCCACGCACGGCTATGCCGAAGCCGCAAAACGGGGACTCGTCACCGGCGTGACGGGTCGCGGAAGCTTTGTTTCCGCCGCAGGCTCGGACGTGGACGTCATGCCTCCCCCCGCCCCGCTGCCGCCGGCCACGGTCTGGCCGGACGGCCGTGACGAGACTCCCGTGTCCTTCGATGAAGAGAGCGACGGCGGGCATTGCCGGAATCTCGGCTTCATCGCGCCTTTTGAAAATCTCAATCCGTCTCTGCATGACGCCCTGCACCGGATGATAATGCGAATGGACGCCCGGGCCATGGCGGAACTGCAAAGCTATCATCGTCCGGCAGGCATGGAGAGACACCGCGAGGCCGGGGCCCTCTGGGCCAGGCGCTACGGCGTGCCCGTGTCCGGCCGGGACCTTCTCGTGTGCGCAGGCTCTCAGCACGCGCTCATGACGCTGCTCACCACGCTCTGCACGCCCGGAGACCGGCTTGCCGTGGAAACGCTGAGCTATCCGCTGCTTCGTCAGCTCTCCTGGCGTCTCCGTCTGCCGCTGGTTCCCGTCCGCACCGACGCCTGCGGAATGCTGCCGGACGCTCTGGAAAACGCCTGCCGGAACGGCGGCGTGAAGGCCGTCTACCTCATGCCTTCCTGCCGCAATCCCACGCTCACGCGCATACCGGAGTCCCGCAGGAAGGAGCTGGTGGAAGTCTGCCGCAGGCACGACGTGCTCATCATTGAGGACGACGTCTACGCCCTTGCCATAAACGCACAGCCCGCGCCGCCCTTTGCCGAGCTTGCGCCCGAAAGAACTTGCTTTGTCGCCGCCACCAGCGAAATACTCGGCGGCGGCCTGCGCGTGGCCTACCTGTGCCCTCCCCAGCACACGCTTGAAGAACTTGAACGCACCATCTCCTACACCATTTCCATGGTGCCGCCGCTCATGGCGGAACTCGCCGCCCAGTGGATAACCGACGGCACGGCCGAAAGAACCCTGATGGCCAAAAGAGAGGAGGCCGCGGCCCGCAATGCCCTGGCCCGCAACATCCTGGACGGCTTTCCCCTCATGTCCCGCAACAGCGGATTTTTCTGCTGGCTCCACCTTCCCGAGGCATGGACAGGACAAAAGTTTGCGGCAGAAGCGCGAAGGCGGGGCGTGATCGTGGCCGAAGGCGAACATTTCCACATGGGGCACAGCACCGGAGAACACGGCGTACGTCTCGCGCTCGGCGGCGTTTCCAGCCGTGAAGAACTGGCCCGGGCGCTCGGCATTCTGCGGAAGATTCTTGAATCCTGAACCGTCTCCGCTTTTCTGCTCGTCACGACCGTCACATGGAGGAACAGGCGGCATTGACGCGTTCCCTCCAGCCGTTATGATGACACCGCAACATCCCAAGGAGAGAGAGGATATGATAACCGCAATACTTCTTTACTGCGTACTCGGCGCCGTAGCCGGCCTTCTTGCCGGTCTTCTCGGCATAGGCGGCGGAGCCGTAGTCGTGCCCATGCTCGTCTTTTCCTTCCAGTGGCTGAACATTTCGCCGGAAGTGGCCATGCACATGGCCATAGGCACGTCCTTCGGCAGCATCATGTTCACGTCCATTTCCAGCGCCATGGCCCATCACCGGCACGGCGGCGTAGACTGGCACGTCTTCCGCTGCATCGCCCTCGGCATTCTGGTGGGCACCTACGGCGGCTCCTTCATCGCGGCCCGCATTCCCGCACGCTATCTCCAGATGTTCTTTGTGGTGTTCCTCTACTATGTGGCCACCAACATGCTTTTGAACAAAAAGCCCAGTGCCAGCCGCACGCTGCCCGGCTTTGCCGGCATGACGGGCGCAGGCGTGGTCATCGGAGCCGTGTCCAGCCTCGTGGGCATCGGCGGCGGCACGCTTTCCGTGCCCTTCCTCGTCTGGCACAACATGGACATGCGCCGCGCCGTGGGCACCTCCGCAGCCATGGGCTTTCCCATCGCCTTTGCCGGATGTATAGGCTTCATAACCAACGGATGGAACAATCCCGAACTTCCGGCCTATGCGTTCGGCTATCTCTATCTTCCCGCACTGGTGGGCATCGTGGCCGTCAGCATGCTCACGGCGCCCATGGGCGCAAGCATTGCGCACAAGCTCCCGGTGCCGAAGCTCAAAAAATTCTTTGCCTTCTTCCTCTACATCGTCGCCACAAAGATGCTGCTCGACGTTCTGTAGAAACACAGTCTGAAAAGACGGAATCTCGAAGATTCCGTCTTTTTTTTTGCGCCTCCGACGGGTATCGGCAGCGATGACGGGCAGTTCACTCTGCGCACAGACCGAAAAATTTTCCCACGAGGCCCCAGGTACACAAAAAAGGGAACCGCTCCCCATCGGGCGGTTCCCTTTTTCATCATTTCCATATTGAGATGCTTTTGCGTTCTGTGAACCTCGGGTCCACTTTCCCCGGCAATCCCGCAAGAATCCCCCGCGCAGATTCCGAAGCGGCAAGAGCAGCGCAGTCCTGGTTACGCCTGCACATCCGCAATGATGCGGTCGCACCAGCCGTCCACGTCATCCCGGCTGCCGTCATAGTCCCCTTCCACTTTGAGGCCTTCTTCCATAATGACGGCACCCAGACCGGAAAGCCTGTTTTCAATCACGTCCACGGCTCCGCAGAAGTGCTCAAAATTGCTGTCACCGCTGGCAAAGCAGGCCGCTTTTTTTCCGTTCACGCCGATGGCGTCAAAATGTTCAAAAAGCGCATTGAAGTCATCCTGCATTTCCACCTCGTCGGTGCCCCAGGCCGAGCATCCGAACAGTGCGGCGTCATAGCCGTTGCACAATCCTTCGGCCGTGGCGTCGGCGGCGTTCAGCACCGTCACGTCAAGCCCCGCGTTGCCCATCCTTTCACCGAGCGCTTCCGCAATGCCCGCGGTATTGCCTGTCGTCGAGCCATAAACAATGAGAACCTTCATGTTTCTTCTCCAGTAAAGTCCTTCGGGAGCGAAGACTCAGGGCAGCTGCCCGTCTCCGGCCCCGTGCCGACGGCGGACGGCCTCCGCTTCCGAAGGAGATGCGAGTCCGTTTTTGCACGGCGGAGACTTGCCGTCTTTCTCCGCCGTGCACGACCAGGAGTACTCATCCCGCCCGAATACGGGATGACTGCAGGACAAAAAAATCCGGCCGGACTCTGCTGTGAGTCAGAAGCCCGGCTAAGGGGGGGGGAGGAGACTGGAGTCTTTCGACCCCAGAGCAAATTTTGCCGGCAGGCCATGGCGTGCATACCGGCAATGCGGAGGAGAACTTTCCGGAATCACCTGTCTTTTCCGGAAAGTATGGCGAATATGCGGATGGGTCTTCGACCCATGCTCCTGCCGCATGGCAGAGAAATTTTGCCGGAACACCCAGACACGTGCTCCGGCGGAAACGTCGCCTCGGAGTCTGCGACGCTCGTATGGAGACGCAAAAAAGCCGGAGCTTCTTCACGCTGTTATGGCAATACGCTTCGGCGCTTCCTCGGGCCGTCCCCCACCGTGGGGAACGGCCCTCGCCGCACCAGGAGACTGAGGTCCAGGCCTCAGCACGGAACGCGACCCGGTCACGTTCCAACATGCCGCAGAACGGATGTTCTGCAGAAATTTTGCCGTCTGACGCCTCCGGCATTCGCCGGGTCAAGCCATCGTCAGACGGCCGGGGGGGGAGGTCAAAGTCTTGTCCGTTATCGGTCGTTGCGAACTCTGTGCTGTTTTCAAAGAACCGTGCCAGCCAGAGTGCCTGTCGTCATGGCTCAACAGTCCGCTCTGAATTCAAAGGCTCCAAAGGACATCCGACGGCTTCTTCCGTTCTTGTCCTTCGTTGAAATCAGAAATAATGAAAATGAATTTCAATGTCAATTATTTTTTTGTCTTTTTCATGAATATCTTTGAAAAATATTTTCATTATATATTTAATTAATTGATTTTATTATAAATATTATCCAGGCCAATTATGAAGCCGCTCAGAACGACATCTTTTCGGAAACTACGCCCTGTCCATCATCCATCGGAAACCGGAACATCTTCACCGGGCCATGACAGGCCGCTGCTTCATTCATATCCTTCAATATAAAAAAGCTCCGACAGACGTCCAAACATCTGCCGGAACCTTGAAGGAGCATCATTTCTCCGTGCCGTGCCGCCGCGCAGCGGTGAAGACATCAACCGCCTTGCCGGTTGTCCGCACCCGTTTCGTCAACACGGACAACCGTTGCGCAAGCCATGCCCGTCCAGACCGAAAAACGGAACAGATTCAAGACCTGCCTTCTCCTCTGTCTGCGGAGCTCCATGCTAGCGGTCCAGCTTGAAGCGAATGCGCAGCACTCCCCCGTCATCGCTCTTCCATTCATGCGAAACCCATATGAAGGTACCGCATTCCGCCGTATGGGCAACGTGCTCTCCGATGCACGGACAGGCATCCAGCGCACCTTCGGGAGAATCGGGATCTCCCACGTACACAATGCGCAGAGTATCTCCGGCGCTCTCCGGCAGGCGTGAAAGGTTGAACTTCTTTGCCGCCTCGTTTCTGTCCATGTCACGGGCAACGACAGGAAGATCACGGGCAAGAACGGCGTTCACCTCCTCGGTGATGCTCTTCACCTCTTCCGGAGAAAGATCATGGGGAAAATGGAAGTCCACCTTGGACTTGTTGGCATTGATATGGGTGGAAAAGCAGCGGGGGCAGCCGTAACGACGAATGAGAACCCCGCTCAGGGTGTGCTCTGCCGTATGCATCCGCGGATCATATTCTTTGCTCATGGGAAAACCTCACATCGTTTTTGCCTGTGCTACCGCAAAACCGGAGGAAGGAAAAGCCGCACCGGCCTCGCCGAATTCCCGCATTCCCTTTTCAAGGCCCCGCGTTTTTCGAAGCAGACTGACGAATCTTTCCTTAAATAGGAATAAGCGGACAGGCATAAAAAACGCGAACGATCGGCACGCCGAATGCCCAGTCCTCCTCTTATCTCTCTTTGCGGATCGTACGCCGACGCCCTTCTCCCTGATGCAAAATTTTCAACAATTCCCCCTGAAACAGCGGGTTACGGGGCTTTTTTCCTCCCTCGGGAAGCTTTTGAGCCCTCAGAAAGCCCCTCAAAAACCTCTCCACATACCGGAGCCGACCATTCCCGAGCAAAGGCATTATAGCAATTTATTTCAATATATTATCATACTTTTTACAAACCTTTTGCGTCATGGTGCCCTTTGGGGCCGACTCATACGATTTTTCATACAACTCATTGAAATAACATATAAATAGCTCAAATTTCATTATCTGTTATTTAAAAAATTATCATTTTGTTAACATTTTTTTATTGATTAAATAACAAGTTAATTCTAAGCTCCGCTCATGGAAAAAGAGGGATTTTCCATATCGGTGTTACCAACCACTTTTTTTCAAAGGAATGATTGCAATGAAAAAGCTTACTACGCTTCTTCTGGCTGCCGGCATGATCTTTGCCGCGTCTGCCCCTGCTTCCGCCGTTGACGTGAAGATGGACGGACAGTACCTGTTCAACTTCATCACCGGCGAATACGCGGGTACGGGCCAGAACTTCGACAGAGCCGGCCAGCGTCTGCGTCTCGGCATGACCTTCACCGCCAATGAAAACCTCTCCGGCTACCTGCAGCTGCAGATCGGCTCCGGCACCGACAAGAGCACCAACTACGACTGGGGTTCCGACGTCGCCGGCAACAATGCCCGCGTCGGCATGCGTCAGATGTACGTCGACTGGCTGATTCCTCAGACCACCGTCAAGGTCCGCATGGGCCGTCAGCTCATCGGTCTGCCTGAAGACGCCTTCGGCAAGAACGCCGTCATGCATCCCGGCTGGAACGGCCGCGACGGCATTTCCGTCGCCTCGCCCGTGACCGACTGGCTCGACGTGTCCGCCTTCTGGCTGCGCGGCGCGTATGACAACGTGAACAACAACGATACCGACCAGTCCAAGAAGTCCGACTTCTTCGGCGCCGTCACCAACTTCAAGTTCGACGGCTTCTCCTTCTCGCCCTATGTCATGTATGCTTCTCTGGACAAGGGCACCACGAACGTCTTTGACAGCTCCACCGACGGCTTCGGCATCGACGCCGTCAAGGCCGACGGCAACGCCTTCTGGGCCGGCACCAACTTCGTGCTGAGCTACTTTGATCCCTTCGTGCTGAAGATCTCCGGCGCCTACGGCATGATCACCTACGACAAGGACAGCGAAAACTGGAATGACCGCAACGGCTGGTATGTGCAGGCCAAGGCTTCCTACAAGACCGCCTACGGTACTCCCATCCTGGGCGCCTGGTACGGCTCGGGCGACGATGATGACGTGCAGTACCTCGGCCAGAACTGGATCCCCGGCTGGGCCGGCCGCTTCCATCCCACCTTCGCCTATGCCGACGGTGAATTCGGCATGTACAGCAACAACGGCCGTCATGCCATCGCCGGCACCTGGGGCCTCCAGGCCGGTATCGAAGACGTCAGCTTCCTGCAGGATCTGACCCACAAGTTCACCGTCACCTGGTTCCAGGGTACCAACGACTCCGGCAACGTTCTCAAGAGCGACGCCAGCATCAACCCCGTCAAGTACATGACCACCAACGACAACGCGGTGGAATTCAACTTGGCCAGCACCTATCAGATCTACAAGAACCTGAGCGCCTGCCTCGAACTTGCCTACATCATCACCGACTACGACAAGGGCGACCATCGCGCCTGGGCTGACAAGAACGAAACCGACAAGGATTCCTGGAGCACCGCTCTTACCTTCCAGTACAAGTTCTAATTCAACGCGGGCCCAGTTCGCTCGCATGAATGGATAATGCCAGCGGGAGAGGATGAAGATCCTCTCCCGTCTGTTTTAACTCAGCCCCCGCAAAACCGGTGCCTTGTCCCGCC
Organism: bacterium; assembly: GCA_037230945.1. Taxonomy (GTDB): domain Bacteria; phylum Desulfobacterota; class Desulfovibrionia; order Desulfovibrionales; family Desulfovibrionaceae; genus Mailhella. The sequence goes on along the minus strand of JAXUUT010000080.1, from coordinate 8,894 downwards.
CTGCAAGGGCCTGTTGCCTGCTCGCCCCTTAAAGACGCCGCTTGAACGTCTCAGTCGGCGCCCTGTCTTTTTCAACAGATCAATCCCCATGGGCTTTGGCTCGCAGCCTGCTGCTCAAGAAGAGCTTTTTCTCTGCCGTCACTTGAAAGGTGAGCAACAGATTGCCGACATACGTGCCTTCATCTTTCATTATTTTTGCCCTCATGTCTCTGGTCCTTTGGAATACGCAACGCGAAACGCCGAGCGTTCCGGGAATCCAGAGGACTTCATCCTTCTGGCAGGACGGCAGTTGTGCATTGCAGCTGCCACACTGTCTCGAAAAAGCATAATTGCCGGCGTCCAAATTATAGGCATTGGATATTTTTCAATAGTATCATTTAAAAATATGCATCTGTTGACAAAAAAAAATTAACCTATATTTTGAATTCGTTTCATATCTGGACTTTTGTCCCCTGGGGCAGGTCTTTTCCTACTACTCCAGGACTGAATTCCCATCGGCTGAAATTCAAACGGTTTCTTCAATATGGGATTCCTTAAGTACCAATGGTTCTTTAACCTTTGCTTACTCTATGGAGGAATCACCATGATTTTCGATTTCCGTCTTCGTCCGCCGTACAAGGGATTCAAAAATCTCGGCATATTCAATCCCGCTCCCTGCAATGAAAAACTTCCTCAGAAGCATCACGGAATGCCGAGTGAGGCTGCTCGGACCAAAGATCTCGATCTGTTCTGGAAGGAAATGGAAGACGCCGGCATATCCAGTGGTGTCGTCATAGGTCGGCAGGTGCCCAACGACGCCGCCTCCGTTCCCAATGACGACGTTCTCGACATGGCGCGCGAATTTCCCGACAAAGTCATTCCCTTCGGCAGTCTGGACATTACTCGTGGAGTATCTGCTACGCTCGATGAATTGGAACGGTGCATAGAAGGAGGCATCAAGGGCATTGCCATGGAACCAGCCTACGCCATGCCGCCCAGAAAGGCCGACGCCAACGTTCTCTATCCCCTGTACGCCCGCTGCGAAAAGGCAGGCATTCCCATGGTGCTGACCCTGAGCTTCTTCCAGGGCACGCTGGAATATTCCGATCCCTGCACCGTACAGCACGTGGCCAACGACTTTCCTCATCTTCAAATCGTCGTCGCCCACGGCTGCTATCCGTGGATTCCCATGATCTTTCAGGTAGCCATCACCAACAAGAACGTGTGGCTGCTGCCCGACATCTACATGCTGAACCCCACGGCTCCCGGAAATCAAATGTTCGGCGAGGCCATGCAGTGGCTCGACGGCGAACGCATTCTCTACGGTTCCGCCTGGCCCTGCTACAATCTGAAGCAGGCTGTACACGATATCGAACGATTCCATCTCTCTCAGGAACATAGGGAAAAGTTCTTCTACAAAAACGCCGAAAAGCTCCTGAATATCAACCTTGCCTGATTTGTGCCTTTTCCTAAGAAAGAACCGCCCGACTCACGGACGGTTCTTTCTTAGGAACATGAAGTAACGGATTAATTAGCTTTTAACCGCGCATGACGATGTCCCCGACATGGCGAAAGACGCTCACCGGCATTTAACGCCTAAAATCACAATATGAACTTTATCCATATCATACTGTATTTTTTTATATTTATTCTATCACCAGTCATAATCTGACACTATTTTCGCTCCCTCTCGCCATGAAAGGCATATTCTCCTCTAAAAAACATCGTTGATTTTTGGGAAAATGTTGACAAGCATACTGAAAACAGCTAGAGTGTCTTCCAGAAGTTGGTGGCCTTTCAGTGGACACTCCTCATAGAGTGTACCGGTCTGGGGCCGACATTGCCGGTTCATCACATGAAGAATGTGGTGTGCTGGCTTTTTTTGTCTTGAAGGCGGCAGTCCTGCTTGCAGCGCCGTCGTTCAGACAACGTTCTTGCCGCCTCCTGATCGACAGTCGATGACGGCAACAATTCACTGGGTGTTTTGCTCGGACTTTCACCAAAAAGACTCCGCAAGGCAAAACAAAGCAGCCTGGAACACATATGTCAGATATGTGCGTCCGGGCTTTTTGTTTTTAAAGGAGATTGCCATGAGTATTTGTGACACCACTTGTTGCATGACCGGCCAGGAACAGCGACTCGCCGACGGCAGAGGTCAGTCCAGCCCCCGGGCCCGCACGAACAAGGCCCTGGAAATCATCAGAAGCGGACGTCCCAAGCTGGATATCGAACGCGCCGTGCTGTTCACGGAATCCATGAAGCAGACCGAACAGTATCCGCTGGTTCTGCGCTGGGGCAAGGCCATCCGCTATGTTATGGAGCATATCGGCGTCGTCATTCAGGAAGGCGAGCTTCTGGTCGGCACGGTCGGCGGCCCCGGCAGAATTTCCCCTCTGTATCCCGAACTTCGCTGCGGCTGGTTCCCCAAGGGCATGCCCGCCACCCAGAAGAAGGACGCCTACGCCGTGCGCACCGAAGACATGGAAGTGTTCATGGAAAAGGTGGTTCCCTACTGGAAGGGCAAAACCGCCCATGAACACTACCTGACCCTGTTGCCCAAGGAAACCCGCGACATCATTTACGGCGACGACGACTACGGCGCCACCGGCCTCATGCAGGACAACTCGAACATCAACTCCACCCTGAACTGGAGCGGCGTGTTCGACAAGATCATCTACAAAGGCGTGCTGGCGCTCAAGGCCGAAGCCGAACAGCGTCTCGCCGAACTGCAGAACGATCTCGTCCACAACCACTACGACAAGATTCCCTTCCTCCAGGCCGTGATCGAATGCTACGAGGGCATGCTCATCTACGCCCGCCGCTACGCCGAAAAGGCGCGCGAACTGGCCGCCGAAGAAAAGGATCCCGTGCGCAAAAAGGAACTGGAAACCATTGCCTCCAACTGCGAACACGTGCCCGCCTACCCCGCCCGCAATTTCTGGGAAGCCATGCAGGCCCACTGGTTCGCTCAGGTGGCCTACCGCGTGGAACAGCAGATCAGCGGCGGTGTGGCCCTGCACCGCTTCGATCAGTACATGAACCCCATCTACGTGAAGGACCTCAAGGAAGGCACCCTCACCGAAGACTTCGCCCTCGAACTGCTGGAAGCCATGTGGCTGAAGATAGCCCAGGTGGTTCCCTTCAGCGCCACAAACGCCGGCAACTATTGGGAAGGCTACGCCCACTTTGAAAACTGCACCATCGGCGGCGTGGACAAATACGGCAGAGACGCCACCAATGAGATGACCTATCTCATCATCCGTTCCAAGAAGGAATTTCCCCTCCACTATCCGGAAGTCTCCCTGCGCGTTCACTCCGGCACGCCGCACGAACTGCTGCACGCCGCCGCCGAGCTCGTCAAGGAAGGCTGCGGCTTCCCCAAGTTCTTCAACGACGAAGCCATCATCACCCAGCTTCTCGTGAACGGCGCAAGCATCGATCAGGCCCGCGACTACTCCGCCGCCGGCTGCACCGAAATCCGCATGCCCAACATCGACACCTACCTGCCCCTGGGCGGCAACATCAACCTCGCGGCCGCGCTGGAAATGGCCCTCAACGACGGCAAGGCCCACTTCGGCCCCAAGTACGAAAAGCTCATGACGCCCTCCGTCGCCAGAAAGGACATCAAGAGCTATGAGGACATCGTTTCCAACCTGCGGGAATGCATCGACTTCTACGTGCGCCACTTCATGAAGCGCATGTCCGCGCTGGAACTGACCAACAAGCAGTGCCTCGCCGCGCCCTTCATGTCCTCCCAGAGCGACATATGCATGAAGAACCTGATGGACATCCATCAGTGCCTCATCCCCGGCGGCAACCATCACGACACCGGCAACGTCAACTTCAACGGCTTCGGCACCTGCTCGGAATCGCTCTGCGCCATCAAGAAGCTCGTGTACGACGACAAGGTGCTTTCCCTCGACGAACTGCTCAACGCCGTGAACAACGACTTTGAAGGACAGGAACCGCTCCGTCAGCTGGTGCTCAACGCGCCCAAGTACGGCAACAACGATCCCTATGCCGACAACATCGCCCGCAACCTCGACGCCATGATCATGACCATCGTCCACGGTTACGAATCCGTGTTCGGCGAAAAGTACGTCAAATACGTGCCCGTCACCTCCCACGTCGGCCTCGGCAACAAGACCTGGGCCACCCCGAACGGTCGTCACGCGCACACCTTCCTTTCCGAAGGCATTTCGCCCACGCAGGGCGCCGACATCAACGGCCCGCTGTGCACCATGATGTCCATCGCCAACAGCACCAGCCGCGTGTACCCCAACAGCTGCGCCCGCCTGCTCAACCTCAAGCTCAATCCGCAGGTGGTCAGCGGCGAAAAGGGCACCACCGACCTCATGAACCTCATCCGCAACTTCGTGGACCTCAAGCTCTGGCACGTGCAGATCGGCATCTACAACAAGGAAGTGCTGCTCAAGGCCAGGGAACATCCCGAAGACTACAAGAACCTCATCGTCCGCGTGGCCGGCTACAGCGCCTACTTTGTGGAACTGAGCCCCAGCATGCAGGGTGAAATCATCGCCCGCACGGAACACGAAATGGTCTAGCCTATCCGCTTCCCTCCGCCGCCATGCTGGCGGCGGAGGCTTTGGGCTCCGATCTGGAGCCGATACGCCCGAGCACACCTGCCATCGGCTCCGCACCCGAGGCCGACAAAGAGGAGACGATCATGGAGTCCCTGAAAGGACGCATCTTCAACATCCAGAAATTTTCCGTTCACGACGGCCCCGGCGTGCGGGACACCGTTTTCATGAAAGGCTGCCCGCTCCGCTGCCTGTGGTGTTCCAACCCCGAGTCGCAAAGCCCCCAGCCTCAGATCGGCTGGCGCGAAAAAAAATGCATCGGCTGCGGTGTCTGCCTGAAAGTGTGCCCCAGCGGTGCGCTCTCCCGCGCGAAGGACGGCCGCATCGAACGCGACAACAGCAAATGCACCCTCTGCATGAGCTGCGTCAAACACTGCTACGCCAAGGCCATGCACGTGTACGGCGAAGCCCTCACCGTCGATGAACTCTACTCCCGCGTCCGCAATCAGCCGCTCGCCTGGAGAAGCGACGGCGGCGTGACCGTCAGCGGCGGAGAACCGCTCATGCAGGCCGAATTCGTGGCCGCCCTGCTGGCCAAATTCCGCCGGTACGCCATTCACACCGCCATCGAAACCACGCTGTTCGCCTTCTGGGAAAAGGTGGCCCTCGTGGCCGCGCAGTGCAGCCTCATCTATGCCGACATGAAGTTCTTCTCTTCCGAAAAGCACAAACAGTACACCGGAGTAGAGAACACGATCATCAAGGAAAACCTGCTCCGGCTGAAAACCGAATTTCCTTCCGTGGAACTCATCGTCCGCACGCCGGTCATTCCCGGCATCAACGACGACCACGAAGAGCTGAACAACATCGCCGACTTTCTGAAGCAGGTTCCCGGACTGAACGATTACGAACTTTTGCCCTTCCACTCCTTCGGCGCGCCGAAATACGAGCAGCTGGGCATGGACTATGCCGTCAAGGATTTGAAAAGTCAGGACAAGGAAGAAATCGCCCTGCTGAACAATGAACTGCGTCGCCGCATCGGACTTGCGACGGCGTAACTGCAACGGAGAATCGCATGCAAAACTTTTTCCGGGGACGCCGTCTGCGCCGCAATGCCGTCATTCGTGAAATGATGGAAGAAGTCTCCCTCCGCGCGGCGGACCTCATGATGGGCTACATCGTGGTGGACACCGACGACAAAAACTTCCGCAAGCCCATCGCCTCCCTGCCCGGCATGTATCAGATGTCGATAGATCAGCTGGAACGGCAGGTGGGAGAAGCCGTAGACGCCGGTCTCAGATCGCTCATGCTCTTCGGCATTCCGGCCGCAAAGGACGAAAAGGGCAGCGAAGCCTATGCGGAAAACGGCATCATTCAGCGCGCCGTGCGCCGCCTGAAAAAGAACTGGCCCGACCTTCAGGTCGTCACCGACGTGTGCCTCTGCGAATACACCTCGCACGGCCACTGCGGCCTTCTGGCCGAAGGCGACCGCTCCGGCCACGTGCTCAACGATCCCACGCGCGAGCTCATCGCCCGCACGGCCCTGAGCCACGCGCAGGCAGGCTCGGACATGATTGCCCCCTCCGACATGATGGACGGACGCATTCTCGCCATCCGCGAGACTCTGGACGCCGCAGGCTACGTCGATCTTCCCATCATGTCCTACGCGGTCAAGTACGCCTCCGCCTACTACGGCCCCTTCCGCGACGCCGCCGAATCCTCCCCGCACTTCGGCGACCGCCGCTCCTATCAGATGGATCCCGCCCTCGTCACCGACGGCCTGCGCGAAGCCGCCGCCGACATCAGAGAAGGCGCGGACATCATCATGGTCAAGCCCGCCGGCCCCTATCTGGACATGATAACCAGAGTTTCCGAACGCTTCGACGTGCCCGTGGCAGCCTATCAGGTCAGCGGCGAATACGCCATGATCCGCGCCGCCGCCCAGAACGGCTGGATTGACGAAGAAGCCGTCATTCTGGAATCTCTTCTCGGCATACGCCGCGCCGGCGCCAAGATCATCATGACCTACTTCACGGAAGAGCTGCTGAAAAAGCGCCTCGTCCGATAGCGCCGGAAACCATTTGTTCCTCCCCCAGACCGATTGCAAGAGCCCCCGGAATATTTCAAAAGAATCCAAGGAGTCCGCCATGACATCGATAAGCAGCATGCTCCGCAACCCCAAGATCACCAGAACCGCCCTGCCCCTCGTCGTCTATCTGGTTCTCACGCTGCTCCCCACGCCCGAAGGCCTCACACCCGTGGGTCAGCGGGCCTTTGCGCTCGTTGTCGCAGGCATTCTGACCTTCAGCATGCAGCCCATCGACATCGCCATCTCCGTGCCTCTCTTTGTTCTTCTGGCCGTTCCGGCGGGCATCTTCTCCATGGGCGAAGCCATGAGCAGTTTCATGGGACCGGCGTTCATCTTCGTGTTCGCCATGGTCTGTCTCGCCATAGCGTTTGAAAAATCCGGTCTGACCAGACGCATCGCCCTCTTCATCGTTTCCAAATCCGGCGGCAGCCCGAAACGTCTGCTCTTCCTGTTCATCGCCACGGCAGCGCTCTGCTCCTCCGTGCTCGCCGACATTCCCGTGCTCGTCATGCTCTTTCCCATCTGCCTGGAAATCATCAAGAAAAACGAATGCAACGTGCGCGGAAGCAATTTTGCCCAGTCTCTGCTGCTCGGCATAGGCAGCGGCTGCTTCCTCGGCGGCATGGCCACCCCCGCCGGCAGCGCCGCCAATCCCACTTCCATCCAGATTCTGGAACAGGCCACCGGTCTCCACATCAGCTTCATGGAATGGGCCGCCATCGGCATGCCCGTGCTCATCCTGCTCATTCCCTGCATCTGGCTGAGCTTCGTCATTCTCATGCCCAGCGAAATCAAGCAGCTCAAGGGCATGGATCACTTTGAAGACGACATGAAGCAGCTCGGCAGCATCTCCCGCAAGGAAAAACTCTTCCTCATCGTTTTCGGACTCACCCTCATTCTTTGGTTCACCGACCGCATCCACGGAGTCTCCACGCAGGTGATCTCCATGATAAGCGTGGCCGTGCTCTCTCTGCCCGGCATCGAAGTGTTCAACTGGAGACGCGACGGCGACGACGTGAACTGGGACGCCATCATGCTCGTGGGCGGCGCAACCTCCTTCGGCGCCATGCTCACCAAGACCGGCGTCATCACCTGGTTCGCCCACGAATACCTCATGTCCTTCTCCTCCCTGCCCCTCGCCATGCTCTTCCTCTGCATCTGCGTAGTCATGATCATTTCCCAGTTCCCCATTCCCGCCGGCGCCGGTGCCGTGGCCACCCTGGCCCCCGCCTTCCTCGCCGTGGCCGAAATGGGCAACTTCAATCCAGCAGGCGTCATCATGGTGGTGGCTCTCTCCCAGGCCGCGCCCATTCTGTCGCCGGCCGTGTGCTTCTACCCCATCATCAACTCCACCGGTCTGCTGAGCATCACCAGCGCCTGGAAAACCGGCTTCTTCATCGCCATTGCGGAAATAGCCCTCATTCTGGCCTCGATGTTCACGGTCGGCAGCGTTCTCAACTTTCTCTAAAAGGAGCTTCTCCATGTGGAAAATCACCCCCATTCACGTCGGATCGGTAACCACCATCGCCGGCGGACTCATCATGAAACACGGCGCCAAGTCCAATCCCGGGGAACTGGTGCAGGTGCCCCACATCGCCTGGCTTCTGGAAGACGCCTCCCGCAACCGCAGAATTCTGGTCGACACCGGCTCCGACAACAACAACGAACGCAATTCGAGACTCCACAACCCCGTGGACCGCTCCAAGGGCAAGCACATCGTCAAGGCTCTTGAGGACAAAGGTCTCCAGCCCGGCGACATCGACGCCATCATCGTCACCCACCTGCACTGGGATCACGCGCAGGCTGTGCTCGATCTGCCCTCGACCCTGCCGGTCATCTGCCAGAAGTCGGAACTGCTGTTCGCCGTGGCTCCCTACCCCACCGACGCCAAGCACTACGAAACGGCCGTGAAGGATCAGGTGCCCTACTTCCTTCAGTTCTATCATCAGTACGAACTCGTGGAGGGCGAGGAAGTCATCGAGCCCGGGCTCAGCGTGGTTCCGCTGCCCGGCCACTCCTGCGGCTCCCAGGGCGTAGTTGTGGACACCAGGGACGGACGCTTCGTCATCGCCGGCGACCTCATCAACATCCGGCAGAACTGGGAGAAGCGCACGCCCGGCGGCATCTACAACGACATCAAGGCCTACTTTGAATCCTTCGCCCGCCTGGACAAACTGGAAAAGGAAGGCGCCGTCATCCTTCCCGCCCACGACTTCTGGGTATTCGAGAACTATCCCGTCATGGGCTAGAAGCACGCAAGGGGCCCCCTCCGGCCCCAATATCCG
>JAXUUT010000145.1:0-10943 GCA_037230945.1 bacterium | reverse complement strand
AAGGATTTAAGGCTCCGCGGTATGGAGTGCGGAACATATGGTCTGTGCCTGCCGTTTTGGGGGAAAAATTGGAATCCGTGCGTCGCGTCCGGAGTCAGGTCCGTGCGTCCTTTGCGGGAAAGAGCGCCGTCAAAAGATTGCGGGAGCCTTGGGCGGGGACGGCAAGGTTGCGGAACGAGAGGAAAACGCGGTCGTGTTCCCTTGTCAGGCGTTCGGCGTCGCTTCATGGCCGACGGCGGTGTTTTTCTCCTCCAGGTACGCCTTGAGCTCCGGCAGAACGTTCTGTGCGTCGCGGTAGCCGAGCCAGTACCATTCGCCGAGCTTTTCCAGATCCTTTTCCATGCGGCCTATGTTCATGAACCGGGAAGGACTGATGACGAAGATGCGCCCCTGTCGCCTGAGACTGTCCGTTTCATCGCAGAGCCGGTTGTAGTCGGCGTTGCTTCGTGCCAGCGACTGCGCAAGGGCCGGCCATTTTCTGCCGTAAAAGAGCCGAGCGAGAGTTTTTCCTGCTTCGGGATTGCGGCGGTAGGCATCGGGGCGCGTCTTGATGACCACGATGGCCGGAAATCTGTTTTCCAGAGCCCATGCCAGAGGAATTTTGCACGAACAGCCGCCGTCGAGGTAGGGCGCGCCGTCCATGCGCACCATCTGCGAAATGTAGGGCATGGTGGAGGATGCCCGCGTGGCCAGCATGATGTCGGAGCAGCGTCCTTTTTCAAAGTATTCCGGCCTGCCGGTAAGGCAGTTCGTGGCCACGGCCACAAAGCGGCGTTCCGGCCGGAGAAAGCGCTTCATGTCCAGAGGATCGAGCGTTTTCGAGAGCTCTCCGAACATGAAGTCGAAACCGAAGGGACTGCGGTTGCGCAGAAAGGCTCCGAGTCCGAAGTACCTCGGGTCGTGCCGGAAGCGCAGAGGGCTGCGTGCCGAGCGGCCTATCTGCCCTGAAACGTAGCTTATGCCGTTCAGGGCTCCGGCGGACACGCCGATGGTGCAGGCGAGATTGAGGTCGGCTTCCATCATGGCGTCCATGACCCCTACGCTGTAGGTGCCGCGCAGCGCGCCGCCTTCCAGAACGAGGCAGCCCGGCGTGACGACGTCGGAAGCGAGGCCGCGCGGCAGCCTGTCGAAGCCGGAATATGTCTTGTGAGTCATGAAGGCCCTCCTTGGTAAATGCAGGGCGTCTGCCGCGTCCGGCTCCTTCGTGGAAGACGGAACGCCGCCAGCGGGCGAGCGGGTGCGGTTTTCCTGCTGAATCGCGGCGGAAAAGATGCAGAACGGGGACGAGAGACGTGAAGGTTCGTCCTGTCCGGGGGGGGACGCTCTCCTGCGCGGTATGGTATCCTTAAAAGAAACGAGGGAAAAGAGCGAACTTGCCGACGGATTTTTCTGGGCGGGGAGAGGTGGCGCCGGGTGCGGGCAATGCGGAGAGGCACGAGATGGCGCATTGCGTGAGCGACGTCGGACGACGGAACGCCATGGAAAAGGACACGCCCGTCATGTCGTGCATGAGGAATGGAAATGATGGGGAAACAAATATGTTTCAAACGTTGATGCGCTGCACGTCTGCGGAACATTTTTATGTTGCGGTCCATGTCGCGGCGGAGGCGCGGGGAAAGTTTCTTTCTTCATCTTGCCCGGCTTTCTCTGTGGTTACGGACGGTTTTCGAAAATGTGAAAAAAATAGTTTGCTTTTTCGACTGGTTATTTTGCCTTTCCTTACTTGACAAGACAAGAAGAAGCAGTCCAGTATTATTCTACGATTAACGCCTGTACCCGCGAAAGGGGCCGGAAAGCGCAGCCCGTGGGAGGCGGCCTGAAAGATTGCCGCAGGATGGCGGATCGTGAGACTGGGGGAGGTCCGCTTCGTGCGGATCAGCATGGTTTCAGCCCATAAGGATGAAGAATATGAAACTGACCGGTTCGGAAATTTTTTGTGAAGTGCTGGTGGAGCAGGGCGTTGATACGCTGTTCGGCTACCCCGGCGGCGCTGTGTTGAATCTGTACGACGCACTGTATAAATACCAGGATCGTATCCGTCATATCATTACCGCCCACGAACAGGGCGCCGCTCATGCGGCCGATGGCTACGCCCGTGCTACCGGCCGCACCGGCGTTGTTCTGGTAACCAGCGGCCCCGGAGCGACCAACCTTGTTACCGGCATTGCCACGGCCTACATGGACAGCGTGCCCATGGTGGCCATTACCGGCAACGTGCCCACGCCTCTCATCGGGCAGGACAGCTTCCAGGAAGTGTATATTGCGGGCATCACCATGCCCATCACCAAGCACAATTTCGTGGTGGACAGAGTGGAAGATCTCGCCGACATCCTGCGCGAGGCGTTCCGCATTGCCCAGACCGGCCGCAAGGGTCCGGTGCTGGTGGACATTCCCAAGGACATGACGTCGGCCGTGGCCGATTTCGTGCCTGCCGCCCCCGTGCGTGACTCCTACACCTCCACCATCGACATGGACGCCATCGACAAGGCCGCGGACATCATCAACAATGCCCAGCGTCCGGCCATTTACTACGGCGGCGGCGTCATTTCCTCCGGCGCGAGCGCCGAACTTGCCGCGCTCATGAAGAAGACCTGCATGCCCGGCGCCTATACCCTCATGGCCGCGGGCGTCATCGACAGCGACGATCCGCTCAACCTCGGCATGGTGGGCATGCACGGCTGCCGCACGAGCAACTTCGCCCTCGACTATGCCGACGTCATGGTGGCCGTGGGCACCCGCTTCAGCGACCGCGTGGCCCTCGCTCCCGACGCCTTCGGACGCCGCGCCAAGCTCATTCAGATCGACATCGATCCGAGCGAAGTGAACAAGAACGTCGGCGTGGACGTGAGTCTCATGGGCGACGTGAAGGACGTCATCTGCGCGCTTCTGCCCAAGCTGCATCAGACCTGCCGCGACGAATGGCTTGCCCAGATCGCCGAGTGGAAGCAGGAAGACTATCATCCCGAAGACAGCGACACCACGCTCAAGCCCCATCAGGTCATCCGCAAGGTCAATGAAATGGCCGGTACCGACGCCATCTACGTGACCGACGTGGGCCAGCATCAGATGTGGGCCGCTCAGTATCTGCATCATGTCAAGCCCCGTCACTTCCTCACGAGCGGCGGTCTCGGCACCATGGGCTTCGGCTACGGCGCGGCCATCGGCGCCAAGATTGCGAGGCCCGAAAAGAGAGTCGTGCTCTTCACCGGCGACGGCTCCTTCCACATGAACATGAACGAGGCCTGCACGGCGGTGAGCTTCGGAGTGCCCGTCATCACCGTCATTCTGGACAACCATGTTCTCGGCATGGTGCGCCAGTGGCAGACGAGCTTCTACGGCAAGCGCTATTCCTGCACCGACCTCAATCGCCGCACCGATTATGTGAAGGTCATCGAAGGCTTCGGCGGCAAGGGCTTCCACTGCGACACTCTGGCCGATCTGGAAAAGGCCATGGCGGAGGCTCTTCAGAGCGACGTGCCCGTGTGGATTCACTGCTGCATCGACAAGGATGAAAAGGTGCTTCCCATGATTCCCGGCGGCTGCACCTGCGACTCCATCATCATGGAATAGAGAAGGGGGACAATATGACGAAACATGTGATTTCCATCGTGGTGGATAACAACGCCAACGTCATGGCCCGCGTGTCCTCCCTCTTTGCCCGCCGTCGCTTCAACATGACCAGCGTCACGGCCGCCCAGACCAGCGATCCCACCGTGTCCATCATCACCATCGTGACGGAAGGTGATTCTCATGTGCTCGATCAGATCGTGAAGCAGACGCTCAAGATGGAAGAGGTGAAGTCCATTACGCTTCTTCCCCCGAACGAAAGCCTGCTCAGCGAGACCATCATGCTGCGTATGGCCTTTGATCCGGCGACGATTTCTCCCATTAAAGATATCGTTGAGGTTTACCGGGCACGAATTATTGACCTTACCTCTAGTAGCATGGTAATACAACTCACCGGCAAGCCTTCCAAGATTGAAGGCTTTCTGGAGGTCATGTCGCCCTATCAGATCCTTGAGATGTGCCGTTCCGGCATCATCGGCATGCCCAGAGGATCGCAGAGTGATTGGTGGAAAAGCAGCAAGAACTAACCTCTGCTGCGGGAATGAATTATAGTCATTGAAATGGAGAAATTATCATGATCAAGAAGTACTATGACGCAGACTGCAATCTTGGTGTGCTCGACGGCAAGACGGTCGCCATCATCGGTTACGGCAGCCAGGGCCATGCCCATGCCCAGAACCTGCATGAAAGCGGCGTGAACGTTGTCGTCGGCCTGCGCAAGGGCAGCTCCAGCTGGGCCAAGGCTGAGGCCGCCGGTCTGAAGGTCATGGAAGTGGAACCCGCCGCCGAAGCCGGTGACATCGTCATGATGCTGGTGCCCGACGAAGTTGCCGCCGACATCTACAACAAGCAGGTTGCTCCTCACATGAAGGAAGGCAACGTGCTTTGCTTCGCCCACGGCTTCAACATTCACTTCGGTTTCGTGAAGCCCGCTTCCAACATCGACGTGATCATGATCGCCCCCAAGGGCCCCGGCCACACCGTGCGCAGCCAGTACCTGGAAGGCAAGGGCGTGCCCAGCCTCATCGCCATCGCCCAGGACTACAGCGGTCGCGCCAAGGACTATGCTCTGGCCTATGCTTCCGGCATCGGCGCCGGTCGCGCCGGTATTCTGGAAACCACCTACCGTGAAGAAACCGAAACCGACCTCTTCGGCGAACAGGCCGTTCTCTGCGGCGGCGTGACCGAACTCATGAAGGCCGGTTTCGAGACCCTCGTGGAAGCCGGTTATGCGCCTGAAATGGCTTACTTTGAAACCATCCACGAAATGAAGCTCATCGTCGACCTCATCAACAACGGCGGCTTCGGCTTCATGCGCTACTCCATCTCCAACACCGCCGAATACGGCGACTACCGTACCGGCAAGCGTCTCATCACCGAAGAGACCCGCAAGGAAATGAAGAAGGTTCTGAGAGAAATCCAGGACGGCACCTTCGCTTCCGAGTTCATGCAGGAATTCTCCGCCGGTCGCAAGGGCAAGTTCCTTGCCACCCGTCGTCTGGAAGCCGAGCATCAGCTCGAAAAGGTCGGCGCCGAACTTCGTCAGATGATGAGCTGGCTCAAGAAGTAACATCGGTTTGAAGAAATCGCCGGGCGGCTTCTGCTGTCCGGCGTTTTCTGTCTTTACGGACGTTCGGCCGGAAGCGTGCCGCGGATGCCGTCTGCAGTACGTCCCTGCCCGGCATGTCGTCGGGCGCTCGCCCCGTTTTGCCGGTGCCGGCGGAACGCTGAAACATAAACTGCTCTTTTACGGGAAGGGAACAGGAGAGAATACCTCATGAAGCTTCGCAGTGCGAATGTCACGCAGGGCGTGGAACGCGCGCCCAACCGCAGTCTTTTCTATGCCATGGGCTATACCAAGGAAGAATTGGATCGTCCGCTCGTCGGCGTCATCAGCGCCTACAGCGAAATCGTTCCCGGACACGCCCATCTGGACAAGATAGCCGAGGCCGTCAAGGCCGGCGTGCGCATGGCCGGCGGCACTCCCATTCTCATTCCCGCCATCGGCGTGTGCGACGGCATTGCCATGGGACATATCGGCATGAAGTACTCGCTGGCAAGCCGTGAGCTCATTGCCGACAGCGTGGAAACCATGGCCATGGCTCATCAGCTCGACGCGCTGGTGCTCGTGCCCAACTGCGACAAGATCGTGCCCGGCATGCTCATGGGCGCGCTTCGTCTGAACATTCCTTCCGTGGTGTGCAGCGGCGGTCCCATGATGGCCGGCATCTACAACGGCGAGGAAGTGAGCCTTTCCAAAATGTTCGAAGCCGTGGGCGCCCGCAAGGTGGGGCTCATTGACGACGCTCAGCTTGAAGAGTGCGAAACCGGCGTCTGCCCCGGCTGCGGAAGCTGCGCGGGCATGTATACCGCCAACTCCATGAACTGCCTGTGCGAAGCCGTGGGCATAGCGCTGCCCGGCAACGGCACCATTCCCGCCGTGCACGCCCGCAGAATGCAGCTTGCCAAGCACTCCGGCATGGCCGTGATGGAACTTCTCAGGCGCGACATCAAGCCCCGCGACATCGTCAACGAAAAGTCGCTCCGCAACGCGCTTGCCTGCGACATGGCGCTCGGCTGCAGCACCAATACCGTGCTTCATCTGCTTGCCATCGCCCATGAGGCAGGTGTGGACTTCAACCTTGCGCTGTTCAATGAAGTGAGCGCTCAGGTGCCGAACCTCTGCCATCTTGCGCCCGCCGGGCCCACCCACATGCAGGATCTGTATGCCGCGGGCGGCATTGCGGCCGTGCAGGCCGAGCTTGCCAAGGGCGGCTTCATCGACACCAGCCTCATCACCGCCACGGGCAAGTCCGTGGCCGAGAACATCAAGGGCGCGGTCATCAAGGACACGGGTGCGGTTCGTCCTCTTTCCAACCCCTACAGCCCCACGGGCGGCCTTCAGATTCTCTGGGGCAACATCGCTCCCGACGGCTGTGTGGTGAAGCGCAGCGCCGTGGCTCCCGAAATGCTGAAGCACAGTGGTCCCGCCCGCGTGTTCGACAGCGAGGATGAAGCCATCGACGCCATTTACAACGGCAGAATTCATGAAGGCGACGTGGTCGTCATCCGCTACGAAGGTCCCAAGGGCGGCCCCGGCATGCGCGAAATGCTCAATCCCACCAGTGCCCTTGCCGGCATGAAGCTGGACACCACCGTGGCCCTCATTACCGACGGCCGTTTCAGCGGTGCGAGCCGCGGCGCGTCCATCGGACACGTTTCTCCTGAAGCCGCCGACGGCGGGCCCATCGGACTTATTCAGGAAGGCGACATCATCACCATCGACATCCCCAATGCCGGCATCAACGTGGAAGTGAGCGAAGAAGAGCTCGCCCGCAGAAAGGCGGCCTTCGTACCCCGTGAACCCAACATCAAGACCGGCTGGCTCGGCCGTTATGCGCGTCTTGTGAGCAGCGCCAATACCGGCGCCGTGCTGAAATAGTGATTTTCCGGGAGGGATGCCGACAGGTTCCATCTCCAAAGCTCTCTTTTCAGCTTCTGTGATTTCGTTCCGGGCGGTCCGGCACGATCCCTCAGTCAGAGAAGCTGCCGTTGCCTTCATTCTGTTTTTTCTTTCGGGCGGTCCGGAAGAAATCCCTCAGACGGCATGGAGCAGGCGGCAAGAAGCATGATTGGTGCGGCCATTGCGTGCGGGCGGTCCGTGCGCTTCCCTCATGGTCCGGCATTATCATGCAACGGAGCATGATTTCCTTTTTCGACTGCGCCATTCAGGCGCATCCCTCAGTCGAAGAGGGGAGCAGAGTGTGAATGACGGCATTCCTCCATGACGTTTCAGCATGAACGCGTTCCCGTTTGCGTGTGACGATACGGAAGCGGTCTGCCTGCAGCATGACCGTTTCCCAGGTTGAGAAAAAATTTCAGAATTCTTAAGAAAACGCTTGACGGTGCAGGCTCAATCGGCTAAGTAATTTCTCGCAGCAAATGCTGCTTCGTTCCCCGATAGCTCAATAGGCAGAGCGGGTGACTGTTAATCACTAGGTTGGCGGTTCAAGTCCGTCTCGGGGAGCCAAAGAAATCAAGCCCTTACGATGAATGTCGTGAGGGCATTTTCGTTTAAGGGCCTCAGAGATTTGAGGGAGCGGAAGCCCCGGGAAAAAAGGTCTCCCGCTCGGCGGCGGACGACAAAAGGTAGATGTGAGCTGTCACGCAAGTTGAGAATTTTCGTCAGACTATTTGAGAACAGACAAGAGCATATTTTCTTACTTGGCACATTTTTTGCATGGAGCTTTGAAAAAATATAAGGCTCGAAAAATGCCATTTGAAACATTTTTCGAGCCTATTTTTATGAGAGCAGAGCCTTCAACCTGTTACAGCTAATCTCAAAATATTCAGATGAAAGCTCCATACCGATATAACCGTGCCCTGTTCTGACGCATGCCTCGCCTACACTGCCGCCGCCCATAAAGGGGTCAAGCACGCTGGCCTGTGGAGCCGTCACAGCCAGCAGGTCTTCAACCAATCCCACCGGCTTACTGGTCAGATGGAGTTTCTGTGCGGAAATCACCGGATAGGAATAAACGCCTGGCAAACAGGCCCGCGTATGCGGGATAAAGCGTCCTTTGGTAGCAAACAATACATACTCACACTGTTGCCTGAATCTACCGATTTGCGGCCTGGCACTACGTTTATCCCAGGCGATGATACCACGCCAAGCCCACCCCGCAGCCTGTACGGCATCACTCAGGGCGGGAAGCTGCCTCCAGTCTGTAAACACCATGAGCGGCGCACCGTCGCGGGCGGCACGCCAGCATTCTCCGAGCCAGAGAGTACACCACATGGTCCAGCTTCGCTGGTCCTTGGCATCGCCAAGCATGGGCGGATAACAACGCTTTGTTCCACTCTGTTGATATTTATGAGCCGGATCAACCTGTCGTGTCCCCAGCGTAACTCCGCCGCTGGAGTAAGGCGGGTCCGTAAGAACTGCATCTACGGAATTACGTTCCAGAGTAGAAAGAACCGCTAGAGCATCGCCATGGTAGAGTCTGATATCGCCAACTTGAAAATGAGGAACCATATATGTCCCGAAAATGGGGCTCATGGCCCTCTTGTTGGGACTCTCAGGCCCTCAGTCAAACAGGTATGGGAGAAACGTGTACTCCTTCATTTCCCATAATGCAAGCTCCAACAGCATAGGCCTGTTGGGGAGTAATGGCATTTCCCAATGCCTTCAGGCGCGGATGCCAGACTTTTACTATTTCTGAGGTGACACTGGTTACAGAATGAGGGAATATGTGTCCGGCATTGTCCATCCCTCTGGCACTCCCATCATCCACTCGATAAAGGACGGGCTTGCCGTATGCCTGTATCGCGGCATTCTTTCTCGTTCTTTCAAATCGTATGCCAAGCCAATCAGATACATCATGAGATTGGTGGAACTCGCCCACGATTCTCTGGAGCGGAGAAAGTAACCGTTCGCCGTGAATGTCATGACCGTGGGGGTAGGCAACAATGAATACCCGCTCCCGATGGTGCGGGGCACCAAGGGCAGCAGCGGGTAAAATTTCCCATTCCGCATCATACCCGATCGCGGCCAGGTTGTTGAGGACGAGGTCGATACCCAGGGAAAGCAGCCCCCGGACGTTTTCGATGATGACGTATTTCGGGTGTATTTCGCCGATGAGCCTTGCGTATTCGCGCCACAGGCCGCTGCGCGTACCTTCTCTGATTCCAGCACGGAGACCTCCAGAGCTTACATCCTGACACGGAAAACCGCCGCAGAGTACGTCCACGGACGGCAATGCATCGCCTTTCAGTTTTTTGACATCCTCATATATGGGGATGCCTGGCCAGTGTCTTGCGAGAACCGCCCGGCAGAACGGGTCAATTTCACAAAACCATTGATGTCTGAAGCCCGCCCATTGAAGGCCGAGATCACATAACCCGGCCCCGCTGAACAGGCTGCCCACTTTCAGCATGACACTGCTCCTGTGGACGCTCTGGACGTTCTCTGTTGGGGCACATGGCCCGCAGGATGAAAAAATTTTTGCATCGTCCGCAGCGAAACTCAAGTTCCAAGACTTCGCCCTTGGCAATGAGTTTGTTGCAGTACGGACATCTGATTTCCGGCAACTCTCTCTTTTTCATGGTGATAAAAGCGTTGCGCCCCTAAGAAAATACGCTTATCGTGCCTTTGTCTTACCAGAGACGACACAATAGGCGGAAACTCTGCGGATAGAGGTTGCGGTTTTCTATCCGTGGGGCCGTGGTGGGCTTCTCCCAAGCCCGCCGGTGGGGGCGTGTCTTCGCCCCCGCCTCTGCCGGTGTTTACTATGCCCGAAACGTCTTTTCCTCGCTCGGAATCTACGCGTTCCATGCGAGGATTTTTTATGCGCTTTTTCTGAGGCTCTTCAATACCGGAATAGAATTGACGGCCTTTATCTTCAGGCTGTTGCTGACATGCTGATAAACTGACAAAAGCATGTTGTAATTGCTATGTCCCATGATTTCCGCAATGCTTTTGATGTCGCCGCTTTCTGCCATACTTATTGTAGCAAAAGCATGTCTCAAGTCATACGGTCTTATTCTACGGGAAATTCCAGCCTTTTCACATATTCTACGCCATGTCTCAGAAACTCGCTTCACGGGCTTGCCATGATAGTGTATAACGCACGGACAATCGCTCCCGTCCTGTTTTTTCCATGCACGAATTTTCGGCAACAGTGCCTCGTGAATCGGTACATAGCGCGCGGATAGAGTTTTTGATTTATAGGCGCACGGCATATAGATGACACCTTCGTCAAGTAGAATGTCATCCCACCGAAGCCGAAAAAGTTCACATGGTCCGGGACGTGCCCCTGTGTACAGCCCTAACAGGATGATTCGTCGGATATGTTCAGGCGCGTACTTCAGCAGACGGTCAATCTCCGGTATAGTCGGAGGGTCTATGCGGCGAGAAGGTGCATGCTGTAGCCGCATGGCTCGTATGGGAGATTCTTTCAGCAGCCCTTCGGAAACGCCCCAGTTGCAGGCGGCGCGAAGAATGGAGAGACGTCTGTTGATAGTGCTTTGACTTACCTTTCTCCCCCGCTGAATTTCGGAAAAGATGCGTACATCATCCAAAGTGATACTCGCCACCTTTCGGGTACCGAAAAAGTTCAAGCAGAGGCCTTACATGGTATGCATTGGCTGCTCTTGTAGTCTCTCGGATATCAGAACGTGCCTGAAAAGCATCTATGAGCTCCGCCATGATAATGGTGGGAATATTGGTCCTAGACCGCTTTCTGGCTCGTGCCATGAGAGCTTTTTCCCGTTGGTAGATGGCTTGCTGAGCCTCCTCAAACGCCATGGCCTGCTCTTTCGTCTCAAACCATCGAGTGCGATGAATCTTTGTCCACGGATTCTTCCATTCAACTTTC
>JAXUUT010000096.1:0-11389 GCA_037230945.1 bacterium | reverse complement strand
CCCCATCCCCCCGGAAAAAATGCGCCCCGGCATGATTATCATTGTATTATCATGCAGAGTGTTCTATATCTGAGGGGACGGGAGCGTTTTCGCCCCTGTTTTCGGATGCGTTTTGCCGCGTTTTCCGGCTTCGGAAACGTTTTTTTCCGGCAGCGCGGCGCGCGGAGCGCAAAAGCGGCGAAAAGTGCGCGGACAAGACCCCTCAACTTCAGAAAAAGCGGGAGCGGCACGGTCTCATGAAGATGTTTTCCACAGAAAAAACGATGTCGGGCACGACGCAGGTGAAGAAATGCCGTTTGTTCGGCCACACCGTGGTGCGCCGGGAAAAGTCGCCGGACAAATGCAAGGTACGCGTCTTTGACGTGAACACCTTCATGCGCACCACGCGGGGCGCGGAAAGGACGTATTACCTTTTCGGGCTTCGTCTTCTGCGTACCGGAGGCGCGCACGGCGGACGCCGCTGTCCTTTTCTGCAGAAGGCGTTTTCCGTGGAGCGTTTTGAAAGAGGTCTTGTGCGGGTGAAGAAGTATCGGCTTTTCGGCCACACCGTGGTGCGCCGCGAGAAGTCGCCGGACAGATACAAGGTGCGCGTCTTTGACGTGAACGCCTTCATGTGGACGCGTCGCGGCAATCAGAAGACGTATTACGTTTTCGGCCTGCGTCTGCTGCGCCGCAGAACCGGCCCCGCGCCCTTTTGCGCCGAAATGCTCGCCGCCGCGCCCGCCAGAGAGGAGGGCGTGGTCTTTCCCGTGGCGGAACGGCCGCTTGTGTCCATCATCATTCCCGTGTTCAATCAGGTCGAGTATACGAAGAAGTGTCTGACCAGCGTGCTTGAGCACATGGGCGACGTGCCCTGCGAGGTGATCGTGGCCGACGACGCCTCCACCGATGACACGCGCCGTCTGGCCGAATACGCGCGCAACGTGACCATCGTGCGCAGCGCCGTGAACCGGGGCTACATACGCAACGTGAACGACGCGGCGCGTCTGGCGCGGGGGCGCTATCTGTACTTCCTCAACAACGACGTGGTGGTGCGCGAAGGCTGGCTTTCCGCCCTTGTGGAGGCGTTTGAGCGGCATCCCGACGGCACGCTTCAGGAATGCGGCGCCTACACCTTTGCCGACGAGTTCAAGACCTGGATCGTGCCCGATCCCGAACACGGAATGTATGCCTGGTTCAAGAAGGCCGATTACGTTTCCGGCTGCTCGCTCATGACGCGCGCGGATCTCTTCCGGGAGGCGGGCGGCTTTGACGAACGCTTTTCTCCGGCCTACTGCGACGATCCCGACTACTGCTTCGAGGTCGCCCGTCGCGGCTTCGGCGTGTACGTGCAGCCGCGTTCGGTCATCGTGCACTTCGGCAGCCTGTCCTACGAGAAGCGCAACGGCGTGCTCATGGACCGCAACAACCGGCTGCTGCGGGAGAAATGGGCGTCGTTCTTTGCCTCAAGAACCGTCTACGCCCCGGAAAAGATGCCCTTTTCCGGAAAAATGCGGCCGAGAACCATCCTTGTGGTGGACGACTTCTATCCCGAGTTCGACCGGCACGCCGGGGCCAGAACCGTGTTCGAGTTCATGAAGACCTTTCTGGCCATGGGGCTGTGCGTCAAGTTCTGCGCGCTCTTTGCCCCGGAGAGGCAGGAACCGTATCATTCCCTGCTTGGCGACATGGGCGTGGAAGTGCTCTGCCGCGACGACGCCCGGGCGCTTGTCGATCACGGGCCGTTTTTGAACTACGCCTTCTTTTCGCGGCCGAACGTCATTGCGCAGTTTCTGACGAAGTCCCTCATGGCGCGCGGGGTGGGCGTGTTCTACTACGGGCACGACGCGCATCACCTGCGCATGGAGCGCGAACGTCGCCTCACCGGCAGCCCGGACGAGGCCGAGATTCTGGCCGTGAAGGAACGGGAAGTGGCGGCGGTCTCATCGGTGACGGCGGCCTGGTATCCCTCGGAGGAGGAGGCCGCGTATTTCCGCGCGCTTGCGCCCGGCTCGAACGTGCGCGCCATTGCGCCCTACATGTACGATCCTGCCGACGTGCCGGAGCACAGGCCCTTTGCCGAAAGCGCGGGAATCGTGTTCGTGGGCAGTTCCCACGGGCCCAATCTCGACGGTCTGCGCTGGTTTCTTTCCGAGGTCATGCCGCGTCTTGAGCGTCTTGCGCCGGGAGTGGTGCTGCACGTGGTGGGCTCCGGCGACTTTTCGGCGGCGAAGGCGGATGCGGGCGCGGCGAACGTGCGCTGGGAAGGCGCGCTTTCCGACGACTGTCTTGCCGCGCTCTATGCCCGCGTGAAGGCGGCCGTGGCGCCGCTTCGCTTCGGCGCGGGGGTGAAGGGCAAGGTGGTGGAGGCGCTGGCGCACGGCGTGCCGGTGGCGGCGACCGCCACGGGCGCGCAGGGGCTGGACGAAACGCCCGCCGTGCTGGTGGCGGAAGACGCCTCTGCCATGGCGAAGGCCGTGGCGCGGCTGTGCACCGACGAGGCGGACTGGAACGCGCGCCGTGCCTGCTGCGTTCCCTTTGTGGCCGAACGCTTTTCCCGCCGTCTGGCGGAAGAGGAATTTTCCCGCTTCATGAGCGCGCAGCCTGTGCCCAACGAGCTGCCCGGAGAGTTTTGACATGGACATTCTCTATTTTTCTCAGATACGCCTGCTGCCCGAGGGACACGGCAACATTGCCACCGTACGCGAGTACGTCGCCCGTCTGCGCAGGCTCGGCCACCGCGTGCATTACGTGCTGCTCAACGAGTCGTGTCAGTGCGGCGAGATTCTTTTTCTTTCGCAGACGCTCGTGGACACGCTGGACGTCATTGAGGACGAGGCGCGGCCCGTGCGCGACGAAAAGGGCTATTACGTCTTCGACACGCGTTATTTCGACGGGCTCGGGGAGAAGGTGCGCGAGCTGTGCCTTCGCTACCGGGTGCAGGCGGTCATATGCACCTACATTTTTCATTCCCGGATTCTGGAATTCGTGCCCGACGGCGTGCTCAGGATCATCGACACGCACGACCGCATGACCGACCGGCATCTGTTTCTTCGATCCCACGCCATCCGCGACGAGTTCTTTTCCTGCACGAAGGAGGATGAGGCGCGCTATCTTTCCCGCGCCGACGTCATATGGGCGCGCCGCGACGAGGAAACGCGCTTTTTCAACGAGATCACGCACTCGAAAAAGTGCGTCACGGTGTCGCATTTCGACGCGCCGCGCTATCTGCCGAAGGAGCGTCCCCGCACCATGCGCGCGGGCTTTCTCGCCAGCGACAACGAGGTGAACTACGCCATGGTGAAGGACTTCGTGCGGGCCTTTGCCGCGAAGTTTGAAAAGGAGCCGCTTGCCGTGCGTTTCGTCATAGGCGGCGGGGTGCGCGCGCTTTTCGAGCGCGACGGCCTTTCCCTTCCGCCGGGCGTGCCCGTGGAGCTCGCGGGGCCGGTGCCGAAGACGGAGGACTTCTACCGTTCGCTCGATCTGGTGGTGGTTCCCGTGACCTTCGGCACCGGGGTCAACGTGAAGATGGTGGAAGCCATGTCCTTCGGGCTTCCGGTGCTGTCCACGCGCTGCGGCATCAAGGGCATGGCGTCGGATTCCTTCTGGCACGGGGCCGAAACCATGGACGAGCTGGTGGAGCGATTCTGGAAGCTGTGGGGCGACGATGCCTCCCTTGCCTCTCTTGCCGGGCTTTCGCGCAGGCTCTATCAGGAATTTTTTGAACGGAACGTGCGCGCCTTCGATGCCTGTTTCGGCAGAAGGCGTCTTCCCGAACCTCCGCGGGAAGACTGCTGCGGCTGCGGCGTGTGCGTGCCTCTGTGTCCCTCCTCGGCGCTGGTTCTCGTTTCTGATGAGCGCGGCTTTGCCCGTGCCCGGCGTCTTGCCTCCTGCGTGAACTGCGGGCGCTGCGCGCTCGTGTGTCCGCTGGGCGGCCCGGCTCCTGCCGGGGACGCGGCACGGAGCGCCGAAGCGCGTTGCGGACGGGCAGGGCACGGGAGCGCCGAAGCGCGGAACGCGGAGCCCGGAGAGGACGCCGCGTCGTGCGTGGACGGCGCTTCCACGGCTTCCGATGCGGTGTTCGGACGCATGGCGGCGGTGTTTGCCTGCCGCTCTGCCGACGAAAGGGTGCGCCGTCGATCCTCCTCGGCGGGCGTCGTGCGCGCCCTTCTTGTGGATGCGCTGCCGCGCGTTGACGGCGTGCTGGCGCTGGAGCGTTCCGGAGATGCCGTGCCGCATCTGCGGCTTTTCACCCGCGAGCGCGACATTCTGGAAGGCATGGCCGCTTCGCTGCCTGCGCCCGTGTCGTATGCGGAGGCGGCGGCCTTTCTCAGGGATCGCGAGGGCCGCTACCTTGTGGTGGGGCTGCCCTGTCATGTGGCCGCGCTCAGGCGGGCGCGTCCGTACCTCAAAGGGACGTTCACGGCCGTGGAGCTCTTCTGCGACGGGGTGCGCTCCCTGCCGTTTCTGCGCCGCTGTCTCGACGCGCAGCACAGGGAGGAGTCTCCCTTCCGGCCCGGCGCGTCCGGCCCCGGCGCGGAACTCTTTGCGCTGGCCGGGCGGGAGCGGCTTTTCACGCAGGGCGCGTGCATTGACTGTCTGTGCGCCATGGCGGGCGAGGGCGACGTGCAGATCGGGGCCATGCCGGAAGACGTGCGCGCCTCCGGCGGCGCTTGCGCGGAAGACGTGGTCGTTGCGCGCAGTGCGGAAGGACTGTCGCTTCTGGAATCGCTGCCCGATGTGGAGCGGCGGAGCCTGAGCGTGGCGGATCTTTACGAGGCGCTGCCCGAGATGGTGGAAAACCGCCGCTGCGCCGAAGGCTGCCGCCATGCGCTGCCTTTGCGCGGAACGCGCGCCTTCTGCCGCGACCTGAACGACGAGGCGAACGCGCGCGTGGACGAGGTGACGGACGTTTCGACCCTGAAGGGCGTGCTGCGTCCCCGGCTCGTGGGCGCGACGGACGAAGGGCCTTCCTGCCTCATCGTGCCGCCGGACGACGGCTGCGGCTCCTTCGGCGATCACGCCATGCTGCTTTCGCTGCTTTGCGGCATGAAGAAGCGCCGTCCCGACGTGGTTCCGGCCATCTTTCTCCGGGAGCGGCGCGGCGAGGACGGCTTTCTTGCCGCCCGCGGCCTGAACGTGCGTCACATCGGCGCGCGGGACGGACGTCCGCTGCTCGAGCGCTTTGCCGAGGCCGCGGCAGGCTTCGATCATGTGGTGTTCATGGGGGCGGACATTCTTGACGGCGGCTACGGGCACGCCTGCTCGCTCCAGCAGTTCGCCATGATGGAAAGGGCGCACGCGCTTTCCCTGCCCGTGAACGTGCTCGGCTTTTCCTTCCGCAGCACGGATGACCCCGTCATTCTGGATGCCGTGCGTTCCGTCTCCTCCTTCGCGCGTCTGCACGTGCGCGACGCCGTGAGTCTGGAACGGCTTGCCGCCGCGGGCTGCTCCGGTCTCGTGCAGGTGGCCGACCTCGCCTTTCTTTTCGACGAGAACGCCGTGCCCCCCTCGCCGCAGGTTTCCGCCGTGCTCGATGAGGTGCGTCGTCTGCGGGCGCAGGGCCTGCATCCCGTGGGCCTGCACGCCGCCGCCCTGAAGGCGGACGGCTATCTCGGCTTCTTCGACCGCCTCGCGCGCGCCTTTGCCGACGTGCCCGGCGCGGTGGCCGTGCTCCTGCCCCACGACAGTCGCGTGTTCGAGAACAAGCATTCCGACACGGAACTGCTGGGCCGTCTGGCCGCGTATTTCTCTTCCCGCGGCCTGCCCCTCGTGAACGCCGTGGCCGCCTGCCCGGACGAGGCCGCCGTCAAGCGCGTGGCCGCATCCCTCGATGTCGTCGTCACCTCGCGGATGCACCTTGCCATTGCGGCCATGAGCCGCAACGTGCCGGCCGTGAGCTTTGCCTATCAGGGCAAGTTCGAGGGCCTGTACCGCTTCTTCGAGTTCGACGAGCCGCTTGTCCTGAACGCGGCGGACTTCGGCGCGGAGAACCTTGCGGGCCTCATGAACCGTCTGCTCCGCACGGACGCGCGTCCCATGATGCGCCGCTGCAACGAGCGTCTGCGCGAGCTTGCCGCACGCAACTTCGACTTTCTCGGCGCCGTGCCTTCCCGCGACGGGGCCGTGCCGGACGCGGACTGACGGCGCGGTTTCGGCTGCGCCCCGGCGTTTCGCGCCGCAGGGCGCAAAGGCCCCTGCGCGGCGGGCCTGAAAGCGCTGCGCAAACCATCAGAATCAAGGCGGAAAACCATGATCGTTCGTTCAAGAGCGCCGCTCAGGCTCGGACTTGCGGGCGGCGGCACCGACGTGTCTCCCTACTGCGACGAGTTCGGCGGCTGCGTGCTCAACGTTACCATAGACCGTTACGCCTACTGCACCATTGAGCCCACCGACGACGGCTTCGTCACCTTCGAGGCCCGGGACAGAAAGGAGCGCGTGTCCTTCCCGGCCGGGCCCGTGCCCGACCTTTCCGGCCCCCTGCCCCTGCACAGGGGCCTCTACAGCCGCATCATGCGCGATTTCTGCCCGGGCCGCACGCTTTCCTTCCGCATGACCACCTATTCCGACGCCCCCGCAGGCAGCGGCCTCGGCTCCTCGTCCACCATGATGGTGGCCATGCTCCGCGCCTACGTGGAATGGCTGCGCCTGCCCCTCGACGAGTACGACATGGCAGACCTCGCCTGCCGCGTGGAACGCGGAGATCTGCACCTCTCCGGCGGCATGCAGGATCAGTACGCCGCCACCTTCGGAGGTCTCAACTTCATGGAGTTCGGCGGCCCGTCGAAAGTCGTGGTCAACCCCCTGCGCGTGCGCAAGTGGATCCGCAACGAGCTCGAGAACAGCCTCGTGCTCTACTATACGGGCACGTCCCGCGACAGCGCCGCCATCATCGACGAACAGATAAGAAATACCCGGCAGGGCAACCCCCGTACCCTCGAAGGCATGCACGAACTCAAACGCTCCGCCAGAGAAATGAAGCGCGCCATCCTTCAGGGCGACTTCAAGAGCGTCACCGACTGCCTCAATGCCGGATGGGAGGCCAAAAAGAAAACCTCCGCCGTCGTCTCCAACCCCGCCCTCGACGCCGTCTACAACCTCGCCATGGCCCACGGCGGCCGCGCCGCCAAAATAAGCGGCGCCGGCGGCGGTGGCTTCATGATGCTCCTCTGCGACCCCGAACAGCGCTGCGAACTCGTCGACTGCCTCAGAACGACCGGCGGCTCCGTCATGCTCACCAGCTTCACCGAAAAAGGCGCCCAGGCCTGGACCCTGTACCATTGAAGACAGGAAAGGCAGGAAAGAGGAAGGGGACAGGCCGGAGCAGACGGGGCGCTGCCCCGGACCCCGCCGGGGGAAATGATTTCCCCCGGGCCCCCTCATTCCTTTCAGCTTTTTGACAACGCTCGGGGGCCCGCGGACGACATCAGGAGTCCGCGCCGACGGCCGCAAGTAGCCGCGATTCACTCGCGGCGTTAAGCGCCGCCGCCGTCGTGCAAGTCCCGCGTCCGTACAGTGTGTCCGGAGCTGACGGGCGGTGGCGGCACTCGGGCGTCGGTGTCACTCGGGCGGCGGCGGCACTCGGGAGAAGGCAAATGTAACGCGGGGCGCGGAGCCCTGAACGGGCAGGGGAGTGACGAAAAGGCCGGAAGCCTCGGCAAGGCGCGCTTCGGGCTGCAACCTCAGTGCAGGCGTGTGCTGCCGCACCCGCCTGCGGCTGGCCGACCGATGTTCCCGCTTCGCGGTTACATCGGTGTGGTTTGCAGGGATTTCCAGAAGGGGAGGGCAGTGCGTTGGTTCAAAGCTCTGGAAAGCCTTCGTTGGTAAAGAACAGTCGTGTTTCAAAGCTCTGGCGGGCATTTGTTTGCGAAGAACAACCGTCTCTCAACGCTCGGGGGAACGCGGGCGACGTCAGGAGTCCGCGCCGGTGGTCATGAATAGGCGGAATTCACTTCCGCCGTTAAATGAAATGACCACCGTGCAAGCCCCGCAGTCCGTACAGCGTGTCCGGAGCTGACGGGCGGTGGGGGTACTCGGGCGGCGGTGTCACTCGGGCTAAAATAAGGTAAAAAAAAGGCAGGTATCTGTGGTATGAAAGCAAAGGCGCTTTGGCGCGTGAATGAGCTTGTGGAAAGGCATCCCGAGCTTGAGGAATGCCGCGGCGACATGGTGAAGGCGCTGGAATGTCTGACTGGCGTGTTCCGTCACGGGGGCAGGCTTTTTGTCTGCGGCAACGGCGGAAGCTGTGCCGACGCCTTTCACGTGACGGGCGAGCTCATGAAGAGCTTTGTTCTGCCCCGGCCTCTGCCCCGGACGTTTCGGGAGCGTCTGGCCGCCCTCTGGCCGCAGGAGGCGGAAGGTATGCTGCGGCATCTTCAGGCGGCGCTGCCCGTGCAGTCGCTCTGCGGCGAAGCGGCGCTCATTTCCGCCTACGCCAACGATGAGGCGGCCGAGCTCGTGTTTGCTCAGCAGATTCTCGGACTGGGCCGCCCCGGCGACGCGCTGCTTGCCGTGTCCACCTCGGGCAACTCGAAGAACGTGGTGCAGGCCGCCCGGGTGGCCCGCGCCGCGGATCTGGCCGTGATTGCCCTTGCCGGAAAGGGCGGCGGCGAGCTCTCCCGCGTGGCCGACGTTTCCGTGGTGGTTCCCGGCGCGAGCACCTGGGAGATTCAGGAGCGGCATCTTCCCGTGTATCATGCGCTCTGTCTGGCGCTGGAAGAGGAATTTTTCGGAGGGGAGCGCTGATGGAGGCCGTCGTTCTTGCCGGAGGCTTCGGCACCAGGCTGAAAAGCGTGGTGTCCGACGTGCCCAAGCCCATGGCTCCCGTGGGCGGAAGGCCGTTTTTGCGCTATGTTCTGGACTGCCTCACGGATCGCGGCGTCGACCGCGTGGTGCTTGCCGTGGGCTACATGAAAGAGAAGATCATGGAGGGCTTCGGAGACTTCTACCGCGGCGCGCGGCTGGTCTGTTCCGTGGAGGACGAGCCTCTTCTTACCGGCGGCGCGGTGAAGAAGGCCCTTGCCCTGTGCCGCGACGACGCCGTGTTCGTAGTGAACGGCGACACGCTTTTCGACGTGGACCTTGCGGCCATGGCGGATTTTAAAAAGAAAAAGGGGGCGCGCCTTGTCATGGCGGTGCGTCCCATGCTGGACGCGGGCCGCTACGGGCTCATCAGAACGGGGGAGGGCGACCGCATCGAGGCGTTCATGGAAAAGAGGCCCGGCACGGCAGGGCTCGTCAACGGCGGCTGCTGTCTCATGGACAGGGACTTTCTTGACGCCGTGCCGGAGCGGGTCTTTTCCCTGGAAAAGGACGTTTTTGAGCCCTGCGTGCGGAGAGGCGACGTGTTCGCCTTTGAGTCCCGGGGCTTCTTTGTGGACATGGGCGTTCCCGAGGACTACCGTCGAGCCTGCCGCGAGCTGCCCGGCCTTGTGAAGAAGCGCCCCGTCGTGTTCTTCGACAGGGACGGCACCATCAACGAGGATGTGGGGCATCTGCACAGGCCGGAGGAGCTGCGCTTCGTCGAAGGCATGCCGGAATTCATCGCCCGCTGGAACGACTGGGGCTGGCGGGTCGTGGTGGTGACCAATCAGTCGGGCATTGCCCGCGGCCTTTACGACGAAAACGCCGTGCGCGCCCTGCATCGCGTCATGAACGAACGGCTGAAGGAGAAGGGCGCGCACGTGGACGCCTTCTACTTCTGCCCCCATCATCCCGACTTCACCGGGCCTTGCCGCTGCCGCAAGCCCGAACCCGGCATGCTGCAGAAGGCCCTTGCCGACTTCGAGGTCGCCCCTTCCGACTGCCTCCTCTTCGGCGACAGTCAAAGCGACATGGAAGCCGCAGAGCGCTGCGGCGTGAAGGCCGTGCTCGTCACTCCGGGCAGGGCCGCGCAAGGGGCGCGGGATGCTGTCAGTTGAAAGAGAGAACGCAGAAAAAGGCGCGTTCCCTCGGCGTTCTGGCCTGCGGAATATTTGAAAAATGGCCGCGGAATGCACGCCTTGCGCGGCGCTTGCGCTTCGGAGAGCCCCGGCCGGATGCGGAAAAGTGCAGGCCGCGGAAAAAACTGCCCGGAATTCTCACGTCTCTCTCTGGACAGCCTCCGGCAAAAGAGCGTAAGCATGGTTGACGGGCTTTGCGCGGCCGTGATAGAAGGGCGGAAATGTCGGCGGCGCGCCTTTTCCGTTCGTTCCCGGGAAAACCGGCGGCATCGGAGCGTGTCGGGTCGCGCGTTCCGTTCTGTTCCGCGGGCTTCCGGGGCTGCGCGCCGAGCGGCGCGGCACTGTGTGAATGATCCTGAAATGTCTTGTCATCAAGAGGTTGAGCATGCCGAAAGTTTCCGTCCTCATGCCCATATACAACACCCGTCCCGAGCATCTGCGCGAGGCCGTGCAGAGCGTGCTTTCGCAGACCTTCGCGGACTTCGAGCTCCTCATTCTCAACGACGGCTCCACCGTGCCGGGGCTGGAAGAGGTGATTCGCTCGTTTCAGGATCCGCGCATCGTCTACGCCGAAAACGAACGCAATCTCGGCATTTCCCGGACGCGCAACAGGCTCATGGACATGGCGAAGGGCGAATACCTCGCCGTCATGGATCACGACGACGTGTCTCTGCCCGAGCGCCTCGAAAAACAGACCGCCTTTCTCGACGCCCATCCCGAAGTCGGCGTGCTCGGCTGTCAGTTTTCCACCATGGACCGGCCCGGCGTTTCCCGTCTGCCGCTCGACGACGTGAGCATCAAGGAAGCGCTGCTGGTGCACTGCGGGGACATGTGTCATCCCGCCACCATGCTGCGCCGCTCCGTGCTTGTCGGGCACGGCATCCGCTACGAGGAAATGTTCAGCCCCGCCGAGGATCACGCTCTGTTCTGCCGTCTCATTCCGTACACGGTCTTCGCCGCGCTGCCCGACAGACTTTTCGTCTACCGCTCCTGGAGCGGCAACACCTCGCACACGATGGCCCGCAGCATGGAAGCCGCCAAGCAGGGCGTGCTGTGCTTCGCCCGCAGGGACAACCCGGAACTGTGGGCCATGGCCCGCGCGAATCTCATGGAAATTCGCCGCTATCGCCTGCTCGGCCTGCCCCTGCTCACCAGAACGCGCACCTACAAGGAAACGCGCTGGCTGCTCTTCAACTTTCTCCCGCTCTGGACGGGCAGAACCAGCCTCCCCCACATCACGGGACGCGGGTAGCCCTCGCCGCCCTGAAATCCCTTCCCGGGCGCGCCTGAAAACCGCGCTCCTTCACGCAGCTCCGCCCGTTCAGCTTTTGCCTTCGGCGTAGCCCCTGTGATAGCCGGACTTCGTGTCGCTTATGGCGTTTTCCACGCCTGCCTTGGCGCGTCCCGCCGTTTCTCCTGAAGATTGTAAATTAAAACGCAACAGGGAGGTTGCCTGAAACGAAGAGACC
>JAXUUT010000141.1:0-11430 GCA_037230945.1 bacterium | reverse complement strand
AAGCCTTACAGGCGCACAAGAGGAACCACCGGCTATGCCGGTGGGGCCCCATTTTGCCTTAAGGGAAAAACGCCGTTCTTATTCTCGCTCCGAAATCCACCGGAAAGCATTCCCGCCCCGCAGAAGAAGAACCCGCAGGTTTTCATTCGCCAGCAAAGCAGGACCACAGACCTTGCAAAAGCATTTATGACGTCAGTTCGTCAACAACCCTGAAAAATCTTTCAAATGAAATGCATTGCGTCATTTCAATTTCATTATAAATAAAAAATTTTCTTCTTTTCGGATACTTAATAGTTATTATATAATTATCATACATTTTCTTCATTATACTGTAATTACTTTTTATAATTTTAAGAATATACACTTTATTCTTAGACGCATAATTGTTATTTGAGACAAGCATACATATGGATATACACACGCATTCTATATATGACAATGCTGAAATTTCTGAAAATTCATTCTGCATTATATTATTATCTTCCCATTTGCTGCATAATATAAAATACTTGTTGCTTGTCTGCTCTATGCAAATTGAAGTCAAAAAATAGTCAAAATTATCCATGACCATATGTATGGCCTTGGTATACTTGTATCTTTTTAATATAAAATGGTACACCACATATAACATGATGCATACGATGCATGAAAATACAAAGTATATCATATATGTCTCATGACCGCTTTCGTAGACTCTGATTTCAGACAGATCGGAAGAAATCTTTGCGATGCCGACTCAGTCATCTGTCCCGGCAAGGCATTCGACAGCATTCCCTTTTCCTCCAACTCCACTCCAGACAGCGAACTGACGGACGACAAAAAGCATGAAAAATAATAAAAACAGATAATTATTTTTCCAAGCAGTGTTTTTCCGTCCATGATTAACCGCATATATACGGTGTTTACTTTATAGACTACTATCTATGCTACGTCAATGGACATCGTTGACCTTCGTTTTGCCAACGCTTTGAAAAAACTGAGAAAGTCGAAAGGACTCACTCAAGAAGCTCTGGCTCAGAGAGCCGGCGTGGACTATAAGTATCTCCAAAAACTGGAAGGACGCAATCCGTCCTCACCCACGCTTGCCACCATGGAAAAACTGGCCAACGGACTGGACGTGACACTGGTCGAGCTGGTTTCACTTCTGGAAAGCTCCGACTGATTTTTCCCCACCGCTCTGCTGCATGCCGCCCCTCTGCCCGGAACGTCATCAGCTTCGCTGCCGCGTTTCCCGCAATATGCTCGTCAATGGCAGAAGAAAGTGTCGAGGCGACACCGCGCAGTCCGTCCTTTTTTCTCCATTCCAGAAAAGACAGCCCGCCCATTTGCCGAAACCTCGTCCATCCTGCGTGGAAACAGAACATGGCATGCCGTCATCTTCCGAACGGCATGCTCTTTCTGAGGGACAATCCCCCCTAGTACGCATCTCCCGCTCAGAAAACGCATCACGCTTCCTTGCTTTTTGCGCTCCGCTTATCCGGCGCAACACAAAAGAAGCGGACAGAACTGAATGTTCTGTCCGCTTCTTTTCAACGATATATGGTGGACCCGGCAGGCCTCGAACCTACGACAATCCGGTTATGAGCCGGGGGCTCTACCAACTGAGCTACGGGTCCAGCAGCGGAAAATATGCCCCCATTCGCCCCGTTTGGCAAGAGAAAAAACGGCATATTCCGCGGAAAAATGTTCTGTGACTTCTCCACGAAGGCTGGCCCCGCCGCACTGCAACAAAACGCACCTTCCTGCCGGCTTCCGCTCCCCGAACGCGGAAAAAGGCCGGAGGCCTGCACCGTCCCGGATCTTCTCATGCGTTTGCGACATTCCTGAACCGTGCGGGAAGGCACGAAAAAAGCCCCCCGCCTCCGAAGAAGCAGGGGGTTGGTCTCCCGCAGGCCTGACTGAACGGCATTCCGCTTCCGTTCAAAAGGCGGACGGGGAGACAGCCGAGGAAACACGGACCGAAGAGAGAGACGCTTCGACCGTCAGAACGACGCGGAAGTGCGGCTCATGGATGGGAGGACATCCGAAAGGCGGAGAGGAAACATGCTCTTTTCCCGACGCCCGGCACGCGCCCCGCGTCAGGAGCCGTTACAGAGCCTGGAAGTATTCGCGGGGATGCGCGCAGGCCGGGCAGGATTCAGGAGCCTCAAGGCCTTCATGCACATAGCC
Source organism: bacterium (assembly GCA_037230945.1). GTDB lineage: Bacteria > Desulfobacterota > Desulfovibrionia > Desulfovibrionales > Desulfovibrionaceae > Mailhella. Next base: position 9,261 of record JAXUUT010000141.1, on the reverse strand, counting down.
GCAGTTCTGGCAGCGCCACACGCGGGGCTTGTCGGACTTGAACACGGTTCCCGCCTCGATGGCGGCGGCAAAGGCGAGGAAACGAGCTTCATGATGCTTTTCCGCCACGGCAATGTTGCGCATGACGGCGGCAATGGCGGGGAAGCCCTCGGCGTCGGCAACATCGGCAAAGGAAGGATACATGTCGGAATATTCTTCGTTTTCACCGGCGGCCGCGGCCTTCAGGTTGTCGAGAGTGCTGCCGATCACACCGGCGGGATAGCTGGCCGTGATTTCCACGCTGCCGCCTTCAAGGAATTTGAACAGACGCTTGGCATGTTCCTTTTCCTGATTGGCAATCTCTTCAAAGGCCTTCTGCATTTCCACATAGCCGTCCTTCTTGGCCTGAGAGGCAAAGTAGGTGTAGCGGTTGCGGGCCTGAGACTCGCCGGCAAAGGCGGTAAGAATGTTCTTCTCGGTCTGGGTACCCTTCAAAGATTTCATGAGATATTCTCCTGATGTGGGCAGAGGGGTCTTGTCAGCAGGCGCGCCTCTGGTTCGCTTCCTGCATGGCGTCCGCCGCAGCGGCAGACTTTCGCTCGCATTCTTCACAAATACCGTCGTATTCCACCCTCACGGTGGTTATCTTGAAACCGGGAACGCGAAGGGAACCAATGCCCGGCTCGTCCTTCCCGTCCGTGAACACGTCGGCCACGCGTCCGCACACATGGCAGCGCACATGGCGATGAGGCTCCACTCGTCCGTCAAAGCGACGCATATTGCCGGCGGAGTCTATTTTCAGCACTTCGCCCATCTCAGCCAGAAGATCGAGATTACGATATACCGTTCCCAAGCTGATATGCGGCATGCGGGCCTTGACCAGGGTATACAGCTCATCAACCGTGGGATGAGTGTCCACCTTGCGCAGTTCCTCAAGAATGATTCGACGCTGGTTCGTCATCCTTGTCTTGGACATGTTTGCTCCTCAAAATCACTGGTTATTTTTGAATAACAATAATAAGAACGATTGTCAATAAGATAAAAGAGTCATAATTTCAAAAACCTGCGACATGGAAGTCCTGTCGCTCTGTCTTTTCTGCCGAATAGCGGCATCTCTCGGAGCAAAACCTTCCGTCTAAAGCCGGAGCCCCGGCACTCCTCCTCCCTCCTTCCCCAAAATGCCTTCTTCCCCGCAGCCTGAGACGTCCGTCCCTTCCATCATTCCCGCAACGGCGATGTCTGAACGGCGTGCGCTTCCTTCTTCGGGAAAATCATGGCCGTATCACGACGAGTGCGTCAGGCTTTTTCCATGACGAAGGCCGGAATTTCTGCGGGAGGAATTTTCATGAACAACAACAGGACAAACTCCAGAGCACCTGTTTCCAGGCGCACGTTTCTTCAGTCCGCCCTCATGGCCGCGGCCCTCGGCGGCGTTTCCGGCGCCTTTTCTCCGTGCGCGGCAAAGGCTCTTGCCGAAACGCTCACGGCCGTGCGGCCGCCGGTGTTCTGGCTTCAGGGCATGGGCTGCACGGGCTGTTCCGTCTCCATCCTCAACAGTCTGCATCCGCGCATCGCCGAGGTGCTGCTTCACGTCATCCGCATGGACTTTCATCCCACGCTCATGGCCGACGAAGGCGAAGGCGCCATGGAATTCATGCTCCGCTCGGCCAGGGAAAACGACGGAGGCTTCGTGCTCGTTCAGGAAGGGGCGGTGTCGGAGGATGCGGACGGGCGCTTCTGCGTCATAGGCGAAGCCGGACACGAGGAATTTGCCCTTTCCTCCACGCTGGAGCGGATCGCCCCCCATGCGGCCCTGGTCCTCGCCGTGGGAAGCTGTGCAGCCTACGGAGGCGTGAGCGCAGCCCGCGGAGCGGTGACGGGGGCCATGGGAGTGCAGGAATTCTTCCGCAGAAAGAACATCACGACGCCCGTGGTCAACGTGCCCGGCTGCCCTCCCCATCCCGACTGGATGGTGGGCACCATCCTCCTGCTGCTCGACGCCGTGGAAAGACTCGGTCTTGAAGGCGGCGTGAAGGAAGTGGCCGCAGGACTCGACGAATGGGGTCGTCCGCGCGTCTTCTACGGCAGTACCACGCATGAGAACTGTCCGTACCTCTATCTTTTCGACGAAGGCACCATGGCAAAGAGCCTCACGGACAAGGCCGGATGCCGCTACGGCATAGGCTGCAAGGGCCCCGGAGCCTGGTGCGATTCCCCGCTGTGGCGCTGGAACGGCCGCGTGAACTGGTGCGTGGAAAACGCCCTGTGCATAGGATGCGTGCAACCGGACTTCCCCGACGGTCAGTCCCCCTTCTATCAGAAAAATCTCTGGTAGCCCACGTTCAACCGCCCTGTGCCGTCGGACAGGACAAGCTGCAAGGAAGCAACCATGGCCGTTTCCCTAGCCATCGACCCCATCACCCGCATTGAAGGCCATCTCAAGGCCAGACTCGAAGTTTCGGACGGCGTCGTTCAGGATGCCTGGCTCACCGGCGGCATGTTCCGGGGCTTTGAAACCATACTGCTCGACCGCGATCCCATGGACGCCCCGCAGATCGTGCAGCGCATCTGCGGCGTGTGTCCCGTATCCCATGCCCTTGCCTCGTGCATGGCGCTGGAAGATGCGGCAAAGCTCGTACCGCCGCGCGAGGGCAGACTGCTCAGGAATCTCATGCAGGGCGCAAACTTTTTGCAGTCCCATTTGCTGAGCTTCTATCAGCTTTCCAGTCAGGACTTCTTTCAGGGACCGGTCATGCCGCCGTTCTCGCCGCGGCAGAAGCATCCCGACCTTCGCCTCGGCGAAGCCGCCACGCGCATGATGCTCGACCAGTATCTGGAATCTCTGGACATCCGCGCCCTTTGCCATGAAATGGCGGCCATCTTCGGCGGACGCATGCCGCATGTGCACGGCATCGTTCCCGGGGGCACGTCCGCCCCGGCATCGTCCGGCCAGATACAGGAATTCCGCTCCCGTCTCAAGACCGTGCGGGAATTCGTGGAAAAGCGCTACGTGCCGCTTCTGTACCTGCTTTCCGAACGCTATGCCGACCTTGCCCGCATGGGAAGGGGCTGGGCCACGGCCATGTGCATGGGCGTGTTTCCTCATCCCGACACGGGCGAATTTACCATGCGGGCAGGCGTGTGGGCAGGAGGAAAGGAAATGCCCTTCGATGCGCGCAAGGTCATGGAAAACGTGCGCTACTCCTGGTTCACGGAGGCTTCGGGCGGCAGTCCCTTCAGCGCGCCGACGCTGGCCGTGGATCTCGACAAGGCGGGAGCGTACAGCTTTTCCAAGGCTGCGCGCTACAACGGCATGCCCATGGAGGTGGGGCCGCACGCCAGAATGTGGATAGGCGACATGGAACTTTCGCCCATGGGGCGGGAACTTGCCCCGAAGCATCTCGGCATGAAGGCGCGCACGTTCCGGGAACTCGGAGAGGATTTCGTCTTCTCCATCATGGGCCGGCATCTGGCCCGGGCCGAAGAAACCTGGCTTGTGGCAAAGGCCATGGAAGGCTGGCTCGACGATCTTGTGCCCGGGGCGGATCCGCTCCTGCCCATGCCGAAGATCTGGAACGGCGAGGGCTTCAGTCTCACGGAAGCCCCGCGCGGCTCCCTCATGCACTGCCTGCGCGTGGAAAACGGTCGTCTGAGCTTTTATCAGGTGCTCCCCGCCACCTTGTGGAACGCCTCCCCCCGCGATGATGCGGGCCTGCGCGGCCCCATGGAAGAAGCTCTCGTGGGACTGCCCGTGCCGGAAGAAGACAGTCCGGTCAACGCCGGACGTCTGGTGCGGGCCTTCGACCCGTGACTGGGATGCGCCGTGCATGTCATGCACGCAAGGAGAATGACGGTCGGCGCCGAAGTGCCTGCCGTGCGCCCTTAGGCTGAAAAAAGCCTCTGAGCACGTAAAAACGGGCTCTCGGAAAGGCCGGAACCTGCCGTTTCTTCCCGGCCCGTGTTCAGAGCAAGACCTCGACGCAAAAAGGCGGTCCGTCACGGACCGCCTTTTTTTGCAAGATTCACACAGGCATCGGGCAGCTTTTCCCCTCGTTGTCCGGGGAAGGCCTCCGCATCACACGGAACGCTTCACCGTGCTCCTCGTCTTTGCGGCCATGCGGAAGAACAGAAGCACGAGCAGTCCGGAAATCACGGCCACTGCGGCCATGGGCAGCGAGGTCGCGTCGCCGCCAAGTCCCACAAGAGGCGAAGCCGCCGCGCCGAACACGAAGGAGGTCACGCCGAGCAGGCCGGAGGCGCTGCCCGCGCCCTCGGTCTGGGCGGCAATGGCCAGCGAAAAGCTGGTGGTCGTGGTGATGCCTATGCACGACACGAAGAGAAAAAGCGCGCCTATCATGAAGGGCACGGGCAGATGAAGCACGCTTACCGCAACGATGCACAGTGAAGCGATGAGGGAAAGGGCGACGCCCGCGCCGAGCACGGCCCTGTCGCCGTAGGCCATGCAGACTCTGCCCGTTATCTGGGCAAAGAGCATGATGCCGAGACCGTTCAGGCCGAAGCACAGCGCATACTGCTGGGCCGAAAGTCCGTAAAGGTTCTGCAGAACGAAGGGAGAGGCGGAAATGTAGCCGAAAAAGCCCGCCATCACGAAGCCCTGAATAAGCATGTAGCAGAGAAACGTGCGATTCTCGAACAGGCGCAGCATGGCCCGTACGGACTGCCCCATGCCGCCCTGAATGCGCCTTTCGGCAGGCAGCGTTTCCGGACATCCGAAAAACACCAGAAAAAACTGTGCTGCGCCGCAGGCCGCGAGAAAGACGAATATGCCGCCCCAGCTGGAAAAACGCAGTATCTGCCCGCCGATGACCGGGCCGAAAATGGGGGCAACGCCGTTGATGAGCATGAGCAGGGAAAAGAACTTCGTGAGCTCCGTTCCCCGAAACAGATCACAGGCTATGGCGCGGGAAAGCACCACGCCGCCGCTGCCCGCAAGCCCCTGAATGAAGCGCAGAGCGATGAGCTCACCCACGCTTGACGCGCGAGAACACAGAAACGACGCGACAATGAACACCGCAAGGGAAACAAGCAGCGGCAGCTTGCGTCCTCTTGCGTCGCTGAGAGGACCGAGCACTATCTGCCCGAGAGAAAGGCCCAGCAGACAGGCCGTGATGCTGAGCTGCATCTGCGAGGGCGCGCTGCCGAGTTCCGCCGCCATGTCAGGCAGAGCGGGAAGATAAAAATCCGTGCAGAGCGGGCCCATGGCGGCAAGAAAGCCGAGGATGGATGCCATGAAAAGACGGGCGCCGGTGCTTCTAAAAGGTGAAACAGACATGAAAACTCCAGGGGTCGAAGGAACCGATTATGGCTCGGCACAGCTCTCCCGCGCCCTCCAAGACGCGGACCCCAGCAACATAGAGGGGAATCGATGATTCGTCCAGTGCCCGGAAGTCGCTCCCGTTCTTCCCGGCGATTCGTCGACGTCGGCAAGACGGAAAAGATGTTCGACAGACCAGCCGCTGCATGACAGGAACATTCTGAAAGGCGATTAAACGCGAAGCGGCGGGCATTTGCCCGCCGCCTGCATGGTCATGCCCCGAGGGCACGCCGCGTTACTTGTTGTCCAGCGTCACGGTGATGAAGAAGGTTTCGCCGCGGCGGTTGACCTGCAGCATGACGGCTCCGCGTTCCTTTCCTTCCTTGCGGACGATGGAAACGAGCTCGTCGGCGCTGGTCACGGGCTTGAGGTTGGCCGACAGGATCACGTCGCCGGTACGGATGCCGGCTTCAGCCGCAGGACCGTCGCCCTTCACGCTCACGACAAGCAGGCCCTTCACATCGGCGGAAAGCTGAAGCGCACGGGCATCGTCGGGAGTAAGAGGCTTGATGCTCACGCCGAGATCGCCGCCTTCACTCTGCTGACCGGGATTCTGCGCGGTGGTGCTGTGGGAGGAACGTTCGCCGAGCGTGACGGTGGTCTTCACTTCCTTGCCGTTGCGCAGCACCACGACGTCCACCTTGGTGTCGGGCTTGAGGGAAGCCACGCTTCTCGTGACGGCGGAGGCACTGTCGATGTCGGTGCCGCCTACGCGGACAATCACGTCGCCCGCACGCAGACCGGCCTTGTCGGCAGGTTCGCCGTCAAGCACGGAACCGATGAGCGCACCCTTGGCGTTCTTGAGACCCAGGGCCTTGGCCGTGTTCTCGTCCACGTCCTGAATGGTCACGCCGAGCCAGCCGCGGCTGACCTTCTTGCCTTCGCGCAGATCGTTGATGACCTTGGACGCAAGGCTGCTCGGGATGGCGAAGCCTATACCCTGACCGTTGGCGGAAATGGCGGTGTTGATGCCTATCACCTCGCCTTCCATGTTGATGAGCGGACCGCCGCTGTTGCCGGGGTTGATGGAGGCGTCGGTCTGCAGGAAGTTGTCAAAGGGGCCGGCGTGAATGTCGCGGCCCTTGGCGCTCAGGATGCCGGCGGTCACGGTGTTGCTCAGCCCGAAGGGGTTGCCGATGGCCACCACCCAGTCGCCCACTTCCATGGCGTCGGAATCGCCGAACTTGAGCACGGGAAGCGCGGTCTTGCTTTCAACCTTGAGCAGCGCAAGGTCGGTTTCCGCATCGGTGCCCACCACCTTGGCGGCGAGACCGGCGGACTTGTCGCCGTTGAGCTTCACGGTAATCTTGTCGGCGCCTTCCACCACATGGTTGTTGGTGACGATGTAGCCGTCCGAGGAAATGATGAAGCCGGAACCGAGCGCGCTGCTCTTCTGCTTGGGCGCGGGCTGACCGGGGCGCATGCCGAAGGGGCCGCCGAACTGCTCAAAGAACTGATCCATGCCGGGGAAGCTGAACATGCCCATCACGGGGCTTTCCACTTCGCGTTCGGTGCTGATGTTCACCACCGCAGGACCGGCATTCTTGGCCAGCGGAACAAAATTCGGCAGCATGGGAGCGGCCGCGGCCGACGAGGCCAGGAACATGAATCCAGTGACGGCCAGCGCCGTCTTTTTAAGGATGCCGTTCATAAGAGAACTCCTTGTGCATTCGTATTTCAGGGGAGATAAGGCTCCTTGATTCGTTGTACTGCGCAGGAGCCTTTCATGCCATTGTAATTCCGAAAAAAGGCTTATTGCTGTGCCGCTCCGCCGTTTCCGGCAGTGCTCCCGCCGCAGGAAGAGCAGTTGCCGTGACAGGGGGCGTTCCGGTTGAGCCTCTTGTCGTTCATCCAGGCCGGACGTGGTCCTATCTTGAAAGGAAACGCGCCGGTCTTGAGCGGACTGGGTGCGGAAACCAGCCGGGCCGTATTCTGCGACCCGCACTTGGGACAGGTTATGACGTCGTCGTCATCAAAGGCCAGCTCTTCAAAGGTGTGCCGGCAATCTCTGCATTCAAAATCATACAGCGGCATGGTAAAACTCCTCGCGAGAAAAATGGAAGGCGGCAGTACTCTCCCGCCTTCTCTCTGCTGCTAGATAAGCACCCTACACCAGCTGGCAAGGGTAAGGCAAAAGGTCAAAAAGCGGTTTTCAAGCGCTCCGGCAATATTCGGTAATGATTTTTTATAAATAAAAACAAGTTATTATATATTTTCTTGTCAAATTTTCACCGTCCTGGGCGCTGTTTCGGTCAATTCTTGCATAGTGTTACAGAGCTTCGGGATCTCATGTCTGTCCGCATCCTTTCCCAGGGCCGTTTTCCGGCAGTCCGTGCACACGCGGGAACGCCGCCGTCATCATCCGGTCATCCGCAGGAGAGAAGGAAAACGAAACGCCGTACAGGAGCTATCGCCCGGGCACAGCATGAAACAGCACGCCCCGGCCGGAAAGCTCGGCCTTGACGCCGCCGCCGAAGGAAAAACGTCGGGGAAAGAGACGTCGGCGCCAGGCTTTCTCCATGTCTTCCAGCACATCCGCACGGGCCTGTCCCCGAAGGTTGTGCAGCGCCTGCGCCATGGCGCGCAGTCTGCCCGCCTCGCCGAGCCCGCGAAGCGTCGCGTCGTCAATGAAAAGGCCGTCTTCCGTTTTTTTCAGGGCCGCCCTCACCCTCTTGTCCCAGTAGCGCTCATCCCTGCGGGCTGCGCGCCACAGACGGCGCACACAGTCAAAAAACGAGGGATTTTCCTCCAGAAACAGGGGCATGACGTCGAGGCGGACGCGGTTTCTCTTCCAGGCCCGGCTTTTGTTGGAAGCGTCCTCCTGCCACTCGATGCCGAGGCGTTGAAGCAGGGCCGTGCAGTCCTTTTTTTCCAGCATGAGCAGAGGACGCAGCACATGGCGGCCCGGTTCGTCCACCACGCCCCTCATGCCGCCGAGTCCCGGCCAGGACGCCCCGCGGGAAAGACGCATGAGCATATCTTCCGCCAAGTCTCCCACGTGATGCGCCGTGAGCACCCATCGTGCCCCCGCCCTCTCCCGGCAATCCTCCAAAAAATCGTAACGCACGCGCCGTCCCGCCTCTTCCACGCCGCAATGCCACCGCTTCGCCATCTCTCCCACGTTTTCGCGTTTCACGAAGAACGGCACGCAAAGACGGCGGCAGAGCTCTTCCGCTGCCTTTGCCTCGGCCGCGCTCTCGGGCCGCAGGCCATGGTCGAGATGCGCGGCGAAAAGCGTGAGATCAAGATGCTCGCGCAGTGCGCAGAAAAAGACGAGGAGAGCCGTGGAATCGGCTCCGCCGGAGAGCGCAGCAACGAGCCTGGCACCCCGAAGCTCCACCCCGAGCTCGTCCCGGACAAAGCGCGCCACGGCAAGCGCTGCGCGCGCGTCTTCGGCTGCAAGACGTTTCAGGGAAAACGTATCGTCCGGCATGAAGCCTCCTTTGCTCTGACGCCGTTCATGAAAACAGGTTCACTATTCCGGCCACGAAAACGTTTGTCAAACCGCCGGTCTCACGAAAAAAGGGCCCGAAGGCCCTTTTTCCGGCGCGTGTGCCGAGCTTTCTTTGCCGTATCCAAGGCACGCCGTTCCAGCAGAGGCACGCATTCTCCGCCGCAGTCAGCGCCGGCAAGACGCCTCATGCGGAGTCGCCCGGCAGATAAATTCTACAGGTCGTGATGCAGCATGCGGAACTCGGCCATCTTTTCGTATTTCGTGCCCGGACGGCCGTAGTTGCAGTACGGATAGATGGAAATGCCGCCGCGCGGGGTGAAGATGCCCGTCACTTCGATGTAGCGGGGATCCATGAGCGCAATGAGATCCTTCATGATGACGTTCACGCAGTCCTCATGAAAGTCCCCGTGGTTGCGGAAGCTGAACAGATAGAGCTTGAGGCTCTTGCTCTCCACCATCTTCACGTCGGGGATGTACTCGATGCGTATTTCCG
>JAXUUT010000085.1:0-11512 GCA_037230945.1 bacterium | reverse complement strand
GGGTCTCTTCGTTTCAGGCAACCTCCCTGTTGCGTTTTAATTTACAATCTTCAGGCAAAAGTCTCAGCCCCGGTCTTCTCGCGGGAAAGCAGCAGAAAATGATCCAGCGCCAGTCGGGGATGACCTATGGCCATGTGATACGCGCCGAAGAACAGCCCGTTCTCCGACCGATATTCCCCGGAAAGACCGACAAAGCCCGTTCCCTGCTCCGACGTCCCGAACAGGCTTCCGTACCGGCACTGCCGCGGAAAGCGTATGGACTGAAAGTCCGCCAGAATGTTCATGAGACCGATGCTGTGACTGTCCATGAGCCATCGGGCCGCCTTGCGCCCCTTCAGAAGCGCAAAGCGCATCAGTCTCGGCTCCACGGCATAGAGCACGGAGAGTGGCTGGACCTGTATGCAGAGCGCTATGTAGCCGCTGAGCTGCCGCGAATCCGCATGCTCCAGCGACACGCTGGCCAGACAGCCGAGCGTGAAGCGCAGCGAGGCTTCGGCCATCCAGGCCCGGCCGTCGTCGTTGAGCGCTGCCATCCAGTCCAGCAACGTTTCCGCCGCTTCCATGTACCGTCCGGCAAGCGAACTTTTCACGGCCGCCCAGAAGGGCGTTTCCGAGCGCCGTCCCGCAGCGCTTCCGTCCTTGTCGGCCATGGCGGAAAGAACAGGCCGCCCGCTTCGTCCGTCGTCCACGGGCTCGAGCAGCCCAAACGTACTGATCACGCGTTCCTCGGAAACGCCGCACAACAGAACAAGGCGCTCCTTCACGCTCTCTCCGGGACGGCAGGACTTCAAAAGCCAGGACGCATCGTAAAGATGGGAAAATCGGGTCATGTTCGTGCTCCCCCTCGTTACTGATGCTTTTATCAACAAAAAATCATCAAATAAACATCATTTTTCATGCCCATCTCGGCACAAAGCAAGTCAAATTCTCTGGTTTAACCATGTATTATACCGAATTCAAAGAATAAATCATTTATGGCACGGACCTTGCAATAAACTTCGCATCATGTTTGCTATATGCGCCTTTTCATCAAGGAGTATCTATGATCTCACATCTGGATCAAACCAAATGCAGCGGCTGCGGGACCTGCTTCAAGACCTGTCCGCTGGACGTCTATCGGCTGGACACGGATCAGCCCGAACTTTCTCCATGCATGGATGCCTGCCCGGCAGGAACCGACATACGCAAGGTCAATTACCTGCTGCAGCAGGCCAGGTTCGAGGAAGCGCTCGAATGCCTGCATGAGACCATGCCCTTCCCCGCCGTCACCGGACGCGTCTGTCCCCATCCCTGCGAAAAGGAATGCACCAGACACCGGCTCGACGAGTCCGTCAACATCAACGCCGTTGAACAGTTCCTCGGCGATCTCGACCTCGACACGCCCGCGCGCGTCCCGGTCCGCAGGCACATCTTTCCCGTGGCCGTGGTAGGTTCCGGACCTGCCGGCCTGTCCGCGGCCTGGTATCTTGCCGTTGCAGGCTACCCCGTAACGGTGTTCGAGGCCCGCAAGGAACCGGGCGGCATGCTGCGCTACGGCATTCCCGCGTATCGCCTGCCCTCCTCCGTGCTTGACGCCTATATCGAACGCATGAAGGCCATGGGCGTGACCTTCACGTGCGGCGTCACCGTCGGCGAACACGCCTCCGTCAGCCTGCACGAGCTGAAGCACAAAGGTTTCCATGCCGTCATTCTCGCTCCCGGCGCCAGCCGCGGCCGCACCCTTCCCGGAAAGGCCGGAACCATGCCCGGCGTGTTCAGTGCGCTTTCCTTCCTTGCTGCGGCCAGAAGCGAACAGCCCGTGCCGGTCGACGGCAAAACCGTGCTCGTCATCGGCGGCGGCAGCGTGGCGGCGGACGCCGCCATCACGGCCGCGCGCAGCGGTGCGGAAAAGGTGCATCTTGTCTGCCTTGAGCAGCGCGAAGCCATGCCTGCCCTGCCCGAAGACATCCGCGACGCCGAAAAGTACGGCATCGCCATCCACGCCGGATGGGGCCTGGACGCGCTGGAAGAAAAAAAGACGGGCAAGGAGCTGCGCTTCAAGGCCTGCACGAGCGTGTTCGACGACGACGGTCGCTTTCAGCCGAAATTCGACGAAGAAAGGACGCTTGAGCTTGAGGCCGACATCGTCGTTGCGGCCATAGGCCAGGCCGTGGATGCCGACGACTTTTCCGGTGAGCTTGCCCTGAGCCCGAAAGGCTGCATCATGGCGGACGAGCACACCTTTGCCACGTCCATGGAACACGTCTTTGCCGCGGGCGACGCCGTCACCGGTCCCGCGACGGTGGTACGGGCCATACGCGCCGGCCGGGAAGCCGCCGTTTCCGTCCATCATGACATCATCGGCATGCACCTCAATCTGAACAGGGAAGAGCACCGGGAAGTGGTTGCGCCCATGCCTTTGGAAGGGCTTGAGCATCAGCGCCGCGTGAACCGGAAGGAGCTGCCCGCGGATGCACCGATCATGCGGGAAGGACTCGACATGGAACAGGCCATGACCGAAGTGCAGCGCTGCCTTACCTGCGGAAGCCGGGCCCGCATTGCCTACGGCGACGAGTGCATGACCTGCTTCTTCTGCGAACTTCGCTGCCCCGCTGGAGCCATTGACGTTCACCCTTACAAGGAAGTGCTTCCTCGCACGCTGGAAATGATGGGAGGTTCCGACTGATGCATGCCACGCAACTCAAGACAGACGTACTGATCATCGGCGGCGGATTCGCGGGGCTCTGGGCGGCCAGGCAGGCTGCTCAGCACGTGAAGGACGTGCTCATCGTCGACAAGGGCCCCAGAGACTGGGGCGGACTCGGCGGCATGAGCGGCGGCGACATGATCACGCTGCACGCAGACCAGGACATCAACGAATGGATAGATGAAATCGTCTTTTTCAACGACGGTCTGTGCGATCAGCTCATGATGCTGGATACCCTGCGCGACTCGCTGCCCCGCTTCCACGACTATGAAGCCATGGGGCACACCTTCACCCGCGACGAAAAGGGCGACTACGTGCGCATTCCGCAGCGCGGCCTCACCCACGTGAGCCTCACGACCTCCGCGCCCACGGGCAAGGGCGGCATCAACATGCGCGCTGCTCTGCTCCGCTCCATGGAAGGCTGCTCCGTCAGGCGCATGGGCAACATCATGATCACCGCCATCACGAAGGACGGCAACCGGGTTTCCGGCGCCGTGGGCTTTTTCAACCGCAGCGGCGAACCCGTGTTCATCGAGGCGAAGGCCGTGCTCATCACCGCGGGCACCGGCGGATGGAAGGCCTCCTATCTGCAGAACTCCATGGCTAGCGGCTGCGTGGAACTCGCCCTCGATGCCGGTGCCAGACTGCGCAACTTTGAATTCATCGACAACTGGAACGTGCCCAAGCTCTTCGCATGGGAAGGCCAGACCGTTCTTCTGCCTCTCGGCGGACGGTTCATCAACAACCAGAACGAAGAATTCATGGCCAAAAGATATTCCCCCGTGCTCGGTTCCAAGACGGACACGCAGTACAACATCCGCGGCATGGTGCTGGAAGTCAGGGCCGGGAGAGGCCCCATCGTCTTCGACACCAGCCGTATTCCCGAAGAATGCATGAAGGAGGTCACGCCTGCGGCTGGCTGGATGAAGCTGAACAACGACAAGCTCAAAAAGCTCGGCGTCGACTTCTTTAAGGACAAGATAGAATGGATGCCCCAGCCCATCGCCTCCGAAGGCGGCATCGCCACCGATCTGGACGGCGCCACGGGCGTGGAAGGTCTCTTCGCTGCAGGAACGGCGCAGAGCCTGCCCACGGGCGTGTACTTCGGCGGCCTGAGCATCTGCCACTGCGCGACTTCCGGCCATAAGACCGGCGAGGCCATAGGCCGCTATGCCGCAGGCTGCGACGCTCCCGCCTTCGATAAGGATCAGGCCGAAGCTCTTCTGAACAGAGAACTTTCCCATCTGGGCCGCGCAGGCATCGCGCCGAAGGACATCGTGCGTGTCACGCAGGAGCTCATGGCCCCCGTGGACGTCTGCGTTCTGAAGACGGATCGCGGTCTCAGACGCTCCCTTGCCTGTCTGGAGGAAGTCAAGCATGACTTCCTGCCCGCCATGGGAGCCGAAGACCCGCACTATCTGTGCAAGATGGTGGAAGCCCGCGGAATGCTCAAGCTCACGGAAGCCTATCTGCGCTCCTCCCTCGAACGCACGGAATCTCGCGCGGGACACTTCCGCGCCGACCATCCCTGCCGTGACGATGCCACGCCGCTGTACTGGGTGGAGATACTCCAGAACGGACAGGACATGGCCATCGAACGCAAGGAACTGCCCATGAACGAATATCCGGTCAAGCCCTACCGGTACTACATGGATCAGTTCACCTTCCCCCTCGATGAAATAGAGTCTTTCCTTCGCTGACAAAGCGCTCCCCACAACGGCTTTTCCCGGATTCACTCTCCCCTGAACATCCGATCCGGGAAAAGCCGGCTCACTGCAAGGAAAAAAACATGATTTCAAGCATTGATGAAGAAAAATGCACCGGCTGCGGCTCATGCGTCAAAACCTGCGCGCTTGACGTGTTCCGGCTGGACACCCGGAGCGAGAAGGTCGCTCCCTGCATGGCCGCCTGTCCGGCCAGAAACGATCTGAGGGAAATCCACTATCTTCTCCAGCAGAGCAGACTGGACGAGGCGCTCGACTGTCTGAAGCTCACCATGCCTTTCCCCGCCCTGGCGGGCAGGCTCTGCGGGCGGCCCTGCGAACGACCCTGCTCCCGTCATGCTCTCGACGAAGCCGTCAACATAGGCGGCATCGAGACCTTCCTCGGCGAGAGGGATCTTGCGCGTTCCGTCTCCCCCGAGCCCCGCAGGCACGTCTTCAAGGTGGCCGTCATAGGCGCGGGAATAGCGGGACTGTCGGCCGCCTGGTATCTCACGAAGGCCGGATTTCCCGTCACGGTCTTTGAAGCCGGAGAAAAGGCCGGCGGACATGTAAGAAGCGAGGCGGGCTGCGCCTCCATCATCGACGTCTATGCCGCCCAGCTTCAGGCCATGGGCGCAGATCTGCGCCTTGAATGCCGTTTTCCCCTGACCGGCCCGTCATGGAGGGAAGACCTTGAGGATCTCGATTTTCGCGCCATCGTCATTGCCGCGGGAAGAGAGCTGAACAGCGAGACGCCCTGCGGACTCGAGCTTTCCGACTCCGGCAGAATCAAGGTTGATCCCCACACCTTCCAGAGTTCCGTCCGCACGGTGTTCGCGGTAGGCGACGCCGCCCTCGACAATGCTTCCGACGTGCTTTCCATGGTCTCCGGACGCCGTGCCGCGCAGGCCGTCGGGAACATTCTCCAGGGCGCCAACGCCGACATGGGCATGCATGTGCGCCTGCACACCGTCGCCTCCCGCGACGTCTCCGGCATGGAACAGCGCTCCCGCCATCCTGCCGGAAGCGACGGAAGCCTGTCGCTGGAAGGGGCTCTTGAAGAATCTCTGCGCTGCCTGACCTGCGGCAGCCGGGCATACATTGCCTATCCCGACGACTGCATGACCTGCTTTGCCTGCGAGACTCACTGCCCCGCAGGTGCCATAGATGTGGACCCCTTCAAGGAATTCCATCCCCGCCATCTGGACAGACGTTTCATCGGAGGAAGAAAATGAACGCCAACATCACGGTTCTTTCTACGGACGTTCTGATCATCGGCGGAGGATCCGCCGGTATGTGGACCGCCAAAATGGCCCGCCGGCATGTTGAGGACGTGCTCATCGTGGACAAGGGGCCTCTCGACTGGGGAGGACTCTGCAGCATGAGCGACGGCAACTTCATCGTTCCCCATGAAGGGGAAAACCTGATGGACTGGCTGGACGACATCGTCTACTACTACGACGGCCTGTGCGATCAGAAGGAAACCCTCGCCACGCTCGCCAAGTCGCGCGAGCGCTTCCGCGACTATGAGGCCATGGGCCATACCTTCGCACGCAATCCCGACGGCAGCTATCATACGGCTCCTCAGCGCGGCCTGCCTCATATCAAGGCGACCACGTTCGCTCCCCTCGGCAAGGGCGGTCAGAACATGCGCAGGGAGCTTCTCACCGCGCTCAAGGCGCTGAACGTCCGGCGCATGGGCAACGTGATGATCACAAGACTCATCAAGGACGGCGACGCCGTTTCCGGAGCCGTCGGCTTCTTCACCAGAAGCGGCCTGCCCCTCGTCATCCGTGCCCGGGCCGTGGTTCTGGCCACGGGCATAGGCGGATGGAAGACGTCGTATCACCAGAATTCCATTTCCAGCGGCTGCGTGGAACTTGCCCTCACTGCCGGAGCCAGGCTCCGCTCCATGGAATTTGCCGGCATATGGAACACCCCGGAACGCTTTGCCTGGACGGGACAGAGCGTGCTTCTTCCTCTCGGAGCCCGTTTTCTGAACTCCAAAGGCGAAGACTTCATGCTGAACCACTACTCCCCGATCATCGGCTCAAAAACCGACACGCTCTACAACGTGCGCGCCATGGTGCTGGAAACGAGAGCCGGCCGGGGCCCCATCACCTTCGACGTCAGCCGCATTCCGCCTGAAGGCATTGCCAGCCGCCGTCCCGAAGCCGGATGGATGAAGCTCAACGACGCCAAGCTCAAGGCCAAGGGAGTCGACTTCTTCACGGACACGCAGGTATGGATACCGCAGATCCAGACCAGTCAGGGCGGCGTGCAGACCGACAGCGAAGGCGCCACCTGCGTTCCCGGCCTCTACGCGGTGGGCACTGCGCAAAGCCACCTCGTGGGCGTGTACTTCGGCGGATTCAGCCTGTGCCAGGCGGCCACGAGCGGCCACGACACCGGCCTTGCCGCCGGTGCGTACGCCTCGTCAAGGGAGATGCCCGCCTTCGACTTCGGCTTTGCCGAAAAGTGCCTCGACGACGAACTCGCCCATCTCGGCAGACCGGGCATCATGCCCAAGGACATGGACGTCACGGTGCTCGAGGTCGTCACGGCCTCGGACGTCAGCATTCTCAAGTCGGCGGGCGCGCTGAACAGAGCCCTGGACCGCATCACGGAAATCAGATCCGAACTCATCCCCTCCATGGCCGCTCCCGACTCCCATTATCTCGGAAAGATGATCGAATCCCGCGGCATGGCCACGCTTACCGAAGCCTACATCCGCTCCTCTCTGGCAAGAACGGAAAGCCGGGCCGGTCATTTCCGCGAGGACTTCCCCCACAGAGATGAAAGCACTCCTCCCTACTGGGTAGTGCTCAGCATGGAAGACGGAAAGATGAAGACGCACAGGGAATATCTGCCCATGGATGAATATCCCATCAAGCCCGTCAGATTCTACATGGATCAGTTCAACTGGTCATGAGTCCGGGAGAAGACGGTCACGCCCCGGAGCGCGGCTGTCTTCTTCCCAGGCAGCTCATCGGTCGGAACACGGCTCGTCAGCATGATTCCGACTTCCGAACGCTGCCGCGTCTTCTGATCCTTTACCGACTTGTCAAAAAACGCCCCCTTCCGGAGGACACCATGTTCGCCTCAATACAGGATATCAAAAAGTCCAATCTGTTCGGCTGGGTCGCCAGTCTCGTCATCGCACTCGCCGTCACGTTCTGCTTCTATGATCCCGCCGAGCCCAAGGCAAATATTTACTGGTTCGGCACCGTCATGGGCATCTGCATGTTCGCATTCGACGTCCTCCCCACGTTTGCGACCGCCATTCTGCTGCTCATGTTCTACATCATCACGGGAACAGCCCGTCCGGGCATGGCCTTCGTCGGCTGGACCAAGCCCATCCCGTGGATGTGCATGTGCGGCATGCTCATCGGCATCCTCATGGACAAGTGCAACATTTCAAGCAGAATCGCCCTGCTGACCATATCGAAGATCGGCAGAACCCCCATACGTCTCTACATAGCCTTCTACATTTCGGGCATGATTCTCGGCGCCATCATTCCCGACACGCTGACCGTCATCATCATCTTCATGGCCATAGCCTCGACCATATGCAAGAAGCTCGACCTGCCGCCCGTCTCAAGAGCCTCAAGCACCATCATTCTCGGCGCGTTCATCGGCGCTCAGGTCGCCTGCGCCACCTATCTGCCCGACAACGTGGGCATCATCGCCATGGAAATGGTGAAGGAAGTCGGCATCACCTCCTCCTGGCTCCAGTACTTCTGGGAAAACCTCCCCTTCTCCGTCCTGCACGCCCTTGTAGCCTTCACCATCCTCCACTTCTTCGGCAGCAAGCAGCTTGCTGAACACATCAACAAGGCGCGGGGATACGCGCAAGAAGAGCTTCGGGCCCTCGGACCCGTCAGCAGCGCGGAGTACAGAACGCTCGGGCTCGCCGTCATGGCCCTCATCGCCTTCATGACCGAACCCTTCCACGGCATTCCCGGCTACTACGCCTTCTGCACCGTCGTGCTGCTCGGCTTCATGCCCTGCGTCGGCCTGCTGGACAAGAGCGACCTGAAAAAGATCGACTTCCCCATCCTGTTCTTCATTTCCGCGTGCATGGCCATAGGCATCATCGGCATGGAACTCGACATTCCCAAGAAGGTCGTCGCCGGCATCATGCCCATCATGCAGGCCGTGGAAAACTCCTCCATCATCGCCATGGCCAGCTACTGGTTCGGCTTCGTGGTCAATATGCTGCTCACTCCCGTTGCCGCAGCCACCACGCTCAGCATTCCCATCGCCGAAATCGCCACGAACCTCGGCGAACCCGTCAAGCCGGTGCTCTACAGCTTCCTCTACGGCCTCAACCAGTTCGTTCTTCCCTATGAGCTCGGTCAGGCACTCGTCATGTTCGCCACCGGCTACGTGCACATCAAGCACATCGTCATCGTCATGGGACTCAGAACCGTCTTCATCACGATAGTCATCGGCATCATGGCCACCTTCGTGTGGCCGCTCATGGGAATATAGTAACAATGCGTACAACTCGGTAACAAAAAAAGGGAAAGACGGTTCCGTGCACAAGTGCTCATGCGAACGAAACCGTCTTTCCCCGAATCTGTACCGGCAATCTTCAGGGGGAGTCCATGGAACTGCTCAAAAGCAAGGGAATGAAATGGTCGGTCAGCCTGCTTTGCGCCATCATTGCAACGTTTCTGCTGCAATCCGAATCATCGTCCGGCATCACTCTTTACTGGTTCGGAACCATTTTCGCCATCGGCATCTTCGCCTTCGACCTTCTGCCGACATTCGTCACGGCCTTTCTCCTGCTGATCTTCTACATCCTCACGGGAGTCTCAACGCCTGACACCGTTTTCTCGGGCTTTCTCTCTCCCATTCCTTGGATGTGTCTGAGCGGCATGCTCATCGGCGTAGTCATGGAAAAAAACGGCCTCGCCTCGCGCATCGCACTTTTCATCGTCAGCAAAATAGGCACGACGCCCATCCGCCTTTACCTGGCCTTTCTCTCGGCCGGCTATCTTGTCAGCGCCATCATCCCCGACACGATAACCGTCACCATCGTCTTCATGGCCATCGCCTCGGGCATGTGCCACAGTCTCAATCTTCCCCAGCATTCCCGCGCCGCATCCACCCTCATACTGGCAGCCTTCTTCGGCTCCAACATTTCCAGTGCATCCTTCCTGCCCAACAACATAGGCCTGCCCGGGCTCATCATGGTCAAGGACATGGGCGTAACGTTCAGCTGGCTGGGATTCCTTGGGGAAAATCTCCCGTATGAGCTGCTTAATGCTCTGGTATCATTCACCATCCTTCATTTCTTCGGAAGCAGGGAACTGGGCCGGTACATTGCCGAGTTCAGAAACAGTGCCGCCCGGGAACTCGAGTCGCTCGGCAAAATGAAGGGCGGCGAAAAGAAAACCCTTCTGTTCGCCCTTCTGGCTCTGCTCGCCTTCACCACGGAAAGCCTGCACTCCCTGCCCGGCTACTACGCCTTCTGCGCCGTCGTTCTGCTCGGCTTCACCCCTCTTTTCAACCTCCTCTCCACGGACGATCTGAAGGAAGTCCAGTTCCCCATTCTTTTCTTCATCGTCGGCTGCATGGCCATCGGCACGGTTGCCGGAGAGCTCGGCCTGCCCGCGCTGCTGGCCCAGAACCTCCAGCCGATGCTCGAACAGTTCAAGTCCGGCCCGCTCGTTTCGCTCTTCGCCTACTGGACCGGCATTCTTGCCAACATGGTGCTTACGCCCATAGCGGCCGCCACTTCCCTGAGCGTGCCCATGGGCGAAATAGCCGAGGCCCTCGATCTTACCATCAAGCCTGTGCTCTACAGCTTTCTCTATGGCCTCGACCAGTTCATCCTTCCCTACGAGCTCACGCCTGCGCTTCTCATGTTTGCCACGGGCTATGTCCGCATCAAGGATCTGCTCGTGGTCATGCCCCTGCGCATGCTCGGCACCAGCGTCGCGGTCGTCATCGTCGCCACCTTCATCTGGCCGGCGCTCGGCATATAGTCCACTCCCCTCCACAGCCGGGCGGTCCTTCCGGTCCCCCGGCGCAAACCTCCGCGCATCATCGGACGCCTGCGGAGGGCGCGGCATCATCGAAGGTCCCTTCTCTCCGTCCGCCGCTGCAACCGCTTCCGCGGAAAAACGCTCGAAAGCTTCAGCCACAAAGGTTCATCATGTCCAAAAGCCGTCTCTATGCCTTCCTCTGCCTGATATTCTCCATCATAGGCGGAGGAATGGTGGCAACCAAGTACGCTCTTCTCTCCTTCTCGCCCGTTCAGATAGTCTTCATGCGGCTGCTCATTCCCGCCTGCGTCTACGCGGCCCTTCACAAACGCTGGCTCCCGCTGCCCTACCGCAAGGGAGACTGGAAGTTCCTCGTTCTCATCGTGCTGTGCGAGCCCTGTCTCTTCTTCATCTGCGAAACGCTGGGCATGATGTATACTTCCGCCTCTCAGGGCGGCGTCATCGCCGCCTGCCTCCCCATTCTGATGGGACTGGCCGGCTGGATCTTTCTCAAGGAAAAGCCCCGCGTTCAGCTCATGCTCGGCATACTGCTCGCCGTCATCGGAGTCGCTGGAGCCTCCTGGTTCGGCAGCGCCAGCAGCGCCGCTCCCAACCCGCTGCTCGGCAACCTCTTCATGTTCTGCTCCATTCTTGCCAGCAGTCTCTATGCCGTCCTTACCAGACGGATGACGCAGCGCTATCCCGTGCTTGCCATCGCGGCCATTCAGTCCATAGGCGGCGCGCTGTTCTTTCTTCCCCTCAACGCCTTCTTCCCGCTTCCCGAAACCGTGCACGCCTCCTCCATTGTCAGCGTGCTGTACCTCAGCATCATGGTCGGTCTCGTGGCCTACTGCGGCTTCAACTACTCCCTGCAGCAGCTCACGGCCGGAGAAGTGGGACTGTTCTCGAGTCTGGTGCCCATCTCCACCTGCTTCTTTGCCTTCATTCTCCTGGGCGAAAGGCTTTCTTCCCTGCAGAACCTGTTCATCGTCGTCACCATCGCGGGCGTCGTCGTAGCAGCCCTGCCGGAAAGGAAAAGAACCCGTCCGTAGTTTCCGGCCCGGAAATGCCATACAAGTCAGGACCGCCCCTTCAAGGGGCGGTTTGATTTGACCCTATAAGGGTCT
>JAXUUT010000050.1:0-11667 GCA_037230945.1 bacterium | reverse complement strand
AGACGGGAATCTCTTTCTGTTGCAATTCATTTGACAATCTGCCCAAAAGTTTCCCTCCCTTCCCCCCGCAAACTCTTTCTTAGAACAGCGCGTTGAGAAGCCAGCCGGTGAGGGTGAAGACCACCCACAGGTAGCCGATGAAGGCGGCCTGGAGCTTTGCGGTCATGATCTGCCGGAGCATGACGACTTCGGGGATGCTGGCGGCCACGGCGGACATGCAGAAGGCCATGGTGGTGCCTATGGGCATGCCCTTGGTGAGCAGGCCTTCCATGACTGGCACGATGCCGGTGACGTTGGAGTAGAGGGGAATGCCCACGATGACGGCGGCGGGCACGGTCCACCATTCGCCCGCGCCGAGGTTTTCGGCAAACCAGTTGGCGGGCACGAGGCCGTGCAGGGCCGCGCCGAGGGCCACGCCCACGATGACCCATTTCCATACGCGGCGGAATATGGTGGTCATTTCTCCGAGGGCGAAGGTGTGCCGCGCGTGCACGGTCAGCCTTCTTCTTCCGCCCGAAAGGGGAATGACGGGCGTTTTCATGGCTTCAAGAACAAAGGGCTGAAGCCAGCGTCCGGCCCGTATGGAATCCATGAAGAGCCCGCCGATCATGCCTGCGGCAAGTCCTGCGGCCACGTACACCACGGTGAATTTCCAGCCGAGCAGGCCCCAGAGCAGCACCACGGCGATCTCGTTGATGATGGGCGAGGTGATGAGAAACGACATGGTGATGCCTATGGGAATGCCCGCCGTGGTGAACCCGAGAAACAGCGGCACGCTGGAGCAGGAGCAGAAGGGCGTGATGGCGCCGAACATGGCGCCGAGCGCATAGCCTATTCCGCGCTTCTTTCCCGCCAGAAAGTCGCGCACGCGCTCGGCGTTGAGGGCGGCGCGCAGCCAGGAAATCACATAGATGAGCGCGACGAGCAGAAGCAGAATCTTCACCGTGTCGTAAATGAAGAACTCCAGCGCAGCGCCCATGTGCGAGGCGCGGTCGAGACCGATAAGGTCGTACACCACCCACGCCGCCGCGCTCTGAATGAAGGAATAGGCCATCCACCACAGCGCTGCCAGCACGGCAAGCGTCGCGCCGTAGCGCATGAGCCAGAGACGTTCCCTGTGTTCGTCGTCCGTTCCGCGCACAGAGGCGCGGCTGTCGGTCATGCTCATGGGAAGAACTCCTTTAAAATGATATTTGTTGAACTATTGAAATATACGGCGCGAAAAAAGAACGCACCGTCAGCGTTCGGGCAGAAAAACGGGGTCGATGCCGCTTTCTTTGCGGAAGGAGCGGCAGCACTCTGGATTGGCGGAACAGCATTCCGAGGTGAGGTAGGCAATGACGTCCAGCATGAGGGGTATGGAGGCCTTGTAGCGCATGTACCGCCCCTCGCGCACCACGGTGACGAGCCCGCTCTGCACCAGCGCCTTCAGATGGAAGGACAGGTTGGTGGCGGGAATGTCCAGAAGCCGCGCGATGTCGCCGGCCACGAGACCGTCGGGCGCGTTCTTCACAAGAAGCCGGAACACGTCGAGACGCACGTCGGACGAGAGGGCTTCAAAGATGCTGCTGGCTTTTTTGCTTTCCATGGGAGTGATATTTCAACAAAGCTTGAAGGGTGTCAAGAGCAAACTGAGGAAAAAGGGCCGGTGGAAGACGTGAGGCGAAATGGGGGAGGGGCGACGTGAAGGCGGACGGAACGGCAGGAGAAGGCGGCTCGGAGGGGGGAGGAGGAGAAGAGTCGGGGAATCATGGTTTCGGGAGCGCATGATGTTTTTGTCTCAACCGTCCGTGCTCAGGGCTGCCGGGGCGTTTTGCGTCGGACTTTTGTTTTCAGCCGGTTGAAAGGAATGGTCGGCGTGAACCTGTGACATTTTACCTGTGCATGGGCGTTAACCAGAAAACGGGAGAGGAAGACCTCTCCCGTCCCAGCAGGGAAACTGGCTGCGGATCAGCCCTGCTGTGCATGAGAATGCATGGCGGAGCAGCAGGGAGTCTCTCCATTCGTCCGCATCCCCGTATTTTCCCCGACCGCCTTCCCATCGACCGGGCAGAAGGGAGCAGCGCTGGCAGGAAACGTTCCGGCGGCCGGAGCGACGGTGATGACTGCTTTCATGGAAGAGCTCCCTGGTGCAGCCTATGCTTCTTCATGATGCGGCAGTTTGCGGAACGGAACCATGATGGAAAGCGGAATGCGGAAATCAATGGCATCCATGGGGCACTGGAGTGCGCAGGCCTCCGCGTGCCAGCATTCGTCGGGATACCGGACAACCGGAAATTCCCCTTTCTTCGAGCCGTAGAAAACATCCATGGGGCAGACTTCCACGCACTGTCCGCAACGGATACATTTGTCTTTGTTGATTACGGGAGGCATATCTTATCTCCAGGACATGACGGCTTCATCGCCGTTTTTACGAATGAAGTGACGCTTGCCGTCGAGCATGAGGTTCTGCAGAGGATAATCGACGCGGCGGTGCTGACCGCGGCTTTCCTTGCGCTCGTCCGCCATGAGGAACATGACTTCGGCCAGTTCGAAGAGATTGAGCATTCCGAGGCAGTACGTCAGTTCGTGCGGATTTTCCGCGCGCAGCGTTTTTCTGGCACGGTCGTGAACGCGGCGCAGATGGGCAAGACCGGCCTCCAGCATGGGGTGAGACCTCAGTTCGCCGCAGTAATCCCAGGCAATGTTCTCCATGGCCATTTTGGCTTCCAGCCAGTGCGCGCCGTCTTCACGGGCGCACAGTTCTTCCACAAGCTTCAGACATTCATCCACCTTGGGCTGCAGGAGCGAGGAATCGGCGAATTCTTTGTCTGCCACGTATTCTCTGGCGGAGTCGGCCGCCCACCAGCCGGTCACGGCCGCGCCGGAAATGCCGCCGTAGCCTTCATCGCCTGCAGCGTAAAGACCGGGCACGCAGGTTTCCGATTTGCCGTTGAAGGCTATGCCGCTCGATATGGGAAGCTTCAGCACGTAGGTGGAAAACTCCACGGCGGTGTCGATCATGTCGATGCCTTCCTGCTTGAAATGACGCAGCAGGGTGGAGTTGCCTTCCTGACGCAGCCAGTGCTCCATGAGGTTGAGCTGCTCGCGGGTGAGGCCCGTCATGTCCATGTATACTGGGGAGCGTGCGGTTCTGGTGTAGCTTTCAATGTGGCGCTTGTTCACCTCCATGGTGATGTCGCCGTAAAGGGGATTGGGTTTGGTGAGGAAGGGGCCTATGGGGTCTCCGTGGCAGTCGCGGAGCACGCCTTCCCACGTGGCCTGACCGTTGCGGCAGAAGTATTTCACGCCGGTGTGCAGGCCGGGCATTTCCATGTTGCACAGTTCGGCTCCGGCCCTGTAGGCCATGGCTCTGCCGTCGCCGGTCAGATTGAGGGGATTGGTGCGCATGGCCCACGCGCCGCGGTTGGCATTGGGGAAGACGCCGTTGGGCGCGCCGGTGCCGAGGCATATGGCCTTGGCCCGGTAGACATAGGCCTTGTACTCGCGGGTATCCACGGCGAACACGCCCGCGGCGCGGCCCTGCTCGTCGAGCAGAACTTCGTAGCCCATGGCGCGATTGTGGATTTTCACGCCGTTCTTTTTTGCCTGCTTCGTGAGTATGACCTTCTGATCAATGCCGTTGTACTTCAAAAAGGCGCGGGTGCGGCCCGGTACGGCGTGTCCGGCGAAATAGTATTCGCCGTTGTGCTTCATCGAGATGCCCCATTCATCCCACATCCGGACGATGTCGCCGGTCTTCATGAAGAAGGCCTTGGCCCATTCCGGTCCCATCTGGCGCAGTCTGTCGCCGTTCTGGAGCTTCAGAATGTCGCTGATGAAGGTGGCGTAGTCCCCGTGAATTTCCGGGATGTAGCAGATGAAGTGATCGTTTCCCAGACCGCCGCTGCCGCTGCGACGGGTGTCGGCCTTGTCCAGCACCACGCAGTCCATGCCCTGGGCGCCTGCGTTGATGGCGGCCATGAGTCCGGCGATTCCTCCGCCCACGCAGAGAAAGTCGGTGTCATGCCATTCCACGGTGAATTTTTTCTCTTCCATGCTCGTTACTCCTGGGCGGAAAGAATGGACAGGAACTTGTCCTGTTCCGCCTTCTGCTCGTCGGTGATCAGACCCTTGCTTTCAAAATATTCCCTGGCACCCTCATGCATGGGGGGCAGACCGAGAGACATGACGCCCCAGTCGGCCGCCTGTCCGTGCACGTTGACCCATTCGTCGCGATGTTCCATGATCACCTTGACCAGCTCGGCGGCCATGGCCTTGGACATTTTCTTGTTCACGAGCAGAACGGAACGGTAGATGGGGGCGTTCTTCACTTCATCGGTGTTGCCGTAGTTGCGGGAACCTGCGGGCAGAGTGTCGAAGTAGTATCCCGGAGGCATGGCGGACTTCACGGCAGGCAGCTGTTCGTCGGTGGGAGTGATGAACAGACATTCGTCCTTGGCCTGGCGAAGTTCCATGACCACGTTGGTCATGGCAGGCATGATGAGGGCATCCGCACGGTTTTCCACCACGTCGGCCACGGCCACGGTGTTGTTGGCCTTGGTCAGATTGGCCTTGAGGTCGGATTCCTTGAGACCCGCTCCGGCGAGCAGGGCGCGCACGACGGGGTCGAACATGGTGTTGCCGGGGTTGCGCGAGTACACCACCTTGCCCTTGAGGTCGGCCAGGTTTTTGATGTCCTTGTCCGGCGTGGTCAGGCACACGAAGGCCTGCGTGCTTGCAGGAAGCAGGGTGCGCATGAATTCCATGCGGCCTTCTTCCAGTCCGGCCATGTGGCTCATGACATCGGCGCCGCTGTGAATGGCCATGTCCACTTCGCCCTTTTCCATCATGGGAGCAAAGTTGTTGATGCCGCCTATGGGCTGCACGATGACTCTCTGGATGGGCGTGTTCTTTTCAATGACACGGGCGATGGCTGCCATGATCATATTGGCAGGACCGCCGGAGGTGGCCATGGATACCACCAGCTTTCTGGGCCATACGATTTCCTGATCGGCGGCACAGGCGAAGCTGCCGGTCATGCAGACGGCCAGCATGGCTGCAACAAAACTCTTTCCTGAAATCTTCGACAACAGCATAGTCTCCTCCTTTTTTCAGATAGAGCAGGGGTTATCATGCAGCGGGAGCTGATTTTTCCTTGTGTTCGGAAGACGGATGCTTTCTGCCCCGCAGGTAGAATATGACGACCACGCAGATGGATACGGGCACCAGCACGTAGTTGAACTGCGTCGGCAGAGGTATGACGAACAGGCCGCCGAGTATGGCGAAGATCACGCGGATGAACTTGTTTACCGGGGCGAACATGATGCCGGTAAAGGCACTGGAAAGCAGCATGAGGCTGACGAAGATGCCCACGAAGTCAAAAGCGATGTTGAAGGCGCTTCCCACCCAGAGAATGCCGGGGTTGGTCACGAAGAACCAGGGCAGGAAGAAGGCGGAAATGCCCAGACGCGTGGCCAGAAGGCCCGTGCGCGTGGCATCGGCGTCGGCTATGGCTGCGGCCACGAAGGCTGCGATGGCCACGGGCGGGGTGATGAAGGAAAGCGTTCCGTAGTAGAACAGGAACATATGGGCGGCGATGGGCAGCACGCCTGCGGATATGAGGGCGGGAACCAGCAGTGCCACGGCAAGCAGATAGCAGGCCAGAGCCGTCATGCCCATGCCCATGATGAAAATGGCAATGGCCGTCATGGCAAGCAGCAGGAAACGGCTGTTGCCCGCGATGTCGGCGAGTTCACCGGCCAGACCGTTGCCCAGACCGGAAATGTTCAGGGCGCCGACCAGTATGCCTATGCCGGTGCACAGGGGAATGACCATGATCATGCCGGCAGCGGTGTCGTCCAGAATTTCCCGGATGCGGCTCGGGGTAAGACGGGTACGCTTGGAAAAGAAGCTGCATGCGACAAGCGCTATGATGGTGTAGAGAATGCTGGTCTGTGCGGAATACTTGAGAACGCCCAGAGTGAAGATCAGTACGCCCAGAGGCACGAGATAGTACCAGCCGCGCTTCAGTACGTTCCGTACCTGCGGAAGCTTATCCTGAGGAAGTCCGTGGAAGCCGTTGCGGATGGCTTCGGAGTCGATCTGGAAAAGAAGAATGCCGTAATAGACCACAACGGGCAGGAAGGCCGAGGCGCATACCGTCCAGTAGTTCACGCCGAGAGCATCGGCAATAAGAAAGGACACCGAACCCATGATGGGGGGAGTGAAGGGGCCGCCCGTACTGGCGACGGCTTCCACCGCGCCCGCAAGTTCCGGCTTGAAGCCGTTCTGCTTCATCATGGGAATGGTGATCTGACCGGTCGTGGCCACGTTGGCCGCAGGAGAACCGGAAAGAGAACCGAACAGCATGGAAGAAAACACGGCCGTCTTGGCGGGGCCGCCGCGGTACTTGCCCATGCAGGCAAGCGCGAGATCGCCGAAGAAGTCATCGGCGCCGCAGATGCGGAGCACGGAGCCGAACAGGATGAAGCCGGGCACAACGCTGGTTACCGTGCCGAGAATGCTTCCCCACATGCCTTCGCCGCTCAGGTACATCCATGCCACGGCACGGGGGTAGCTGTAGCCGGAACTCATCATGAATCCGGGGAAGTAGTCACTGTAGACGAAGTAGAAGAAGGATGCGACGATGAGTCCTACAGGAATCCAGCCCGCCACACGACGCGCGGTTTCGAGTATGGCAATACCGAAGGCAAAGCCGAGGCACATCTGCGTCATGGTGGCGTCCTTCCATTCATAGATCAGCGTGGACGCGTTGACAGCAATGTAGCCGGCGCCTATGGCCGTCATCAGCACCAGAAGAATGTCGATGATGGAAAGCTTTCCCAGCTCCTTGCCTTTCTTCCACGGCGTAATGAGCAGAGCCAAGCAGGTTATGGCGCCGGAGCAGATGGCCCTGTGCGTGATGGGAAAGATGACGATTCCTAGATAAAAGAACACGTTGAACAGAGAAAGGATGATATAGAGCGTCCATACCATGCCTATGACCCCTGCAAGCTTGAAGCGAAGATTGCGTTCGCTCCAGGGAATGGCTGCGGAGTATTTTTTCCGAGTCCCAGCAGAATTGACGTTTTCTTTTGCCATGACTTGCTCCTCCTTAACGTGAAGAAAAGCACAGTCTTGTTATCTTGTAAAATCGAAAAAAAACAATTATCATTCGAAAAAATAGAACACTCGGTTCAGAGCGGAGCATGTCCATGATTGAGGAACTGAACGGTGATTTTATCCAGTGGCTTCGAGGATTCTATTACATAGCAAAGACCGGCAGCATACACAGAGCGTCGACGCTCATGAACCGCAGCGCCTCTACACTGAGTTACCAGCTCAAGTCACTGGAGAGCGATTTGAACACCGTGCTGTTTGACCGTTACAAGAAAGGCATGATTCTTACGCCGGAAGGCAAGAAGCTTCTGGACTGGACAATATCCACGTTTGAGACTCTCAAGTGTCTCCGGTCGGAAGTCGGCAATCTGCAGGGGCAGCTGAAGGGAAAGATCACCATCGCCTGCAATCTTCCGATTGCCCGCAAAATCGTGGACTGCGTGGCCGCCTTCCGCACGGCGCATCCCGAAGTGCATATTCTCATACGTCGCGCCATGCCGTACGAAGTGGTCAACGACGTGGAGTCCTCGCGGGTGGACTTCGGCTTCACGGGGCTTACGGCGTTGTCGGAACATTGTGAATTTGAAGAACTTTTTATTTCACGGCCTCTTCTTGTCACCCACAAGGACAACAAGTACGACCTGCCTGAAAGACCGGCCCTGAAGGATCTGGAACGCCTGCCGTTCGTGTCGTTTCTCTCTGAACAGATGGATGACAAGGGAGATCCCTATTTCGGATCCAATGCCGTCACCGGGCCGTACATCAAGAACAACGCCATTTGCGTCAACAGCAATTTTCTCATGCTTCAATACGTGCTTCGCGGCGTCGGCGTTGCCATCATGGATGAAATGAGCATCACTTCCAGCTCATTCAACATCAAGCCGAGCCCCTTCAAACTTTATTCTCTGGAGGATTTTCTGCCTGTGGTCCATTACGGTCTTCTGATACGCAGACATAAGCATCTTACCCCCCAGGCTGCTGCTCTCATAGAGAGCCTTAGGCAAAGCTGCGGGCCGGACAGTGCGGGCAACCCTGCGGATCTTCCCGGATAAACGCAGTTCTTCATGCCGGAATCACAGGGGAGAACCGCTGTATTTCTGAAAGCCAGATCTCCCTTTCAAGGAACGCAGGATAAGCCGGAACCATGACGGCGGGCTGTCCGTTCTGCAAGTCACTGTCTTCTGTGCGCGCCTGAAGGCACACGCCCGAGCCCTCAGGTCGGCGCCTCCACCGGTTGACGGTCTTCCCCATGCCGATTGACTCGCAGCCTGATTTTTAGAGAGCGTCGGCATGATGCCATGCAAGAATATGTTATTTATGGCATCGATGGTAAAGGTGTCTTTGCCTGAATCTCCGACCGTGCATATTTGATGTTCCTGTTCTTTTTCCGGGGATGATCCGGAAGAGAAGCATGGCGAAGGCAATAATGAAGCATCCCGTTCTTTCGCTTCCGGAAGAACGGGATGCTAGAATTCTTTGCTGTGGCTTTTTTGCATGGTAAGCCCGTTTATCCCCTGAAAGAGCAAAGGGTGATCCGGCGGGAATCACAGCAATTTCCACCAGGCGTTTTTCAGGCAAAAAATAAGGGTCATAGCCAGTCAGCTATAACCCTTTTTTCTGATTCATGGTGCCGAGGGACAGAATCGAACTGCCCACACGGGGATTTTCAGTCCCCTGCTCTACCAACTGAGCTACCTCGGCGCGACGAAAGACTTTGTATAGGAAGCCGCCGGGTTTGGCAAGAGGAAAAGGGGGCGTTTTTTCGATTTTTTTCATTTTTCGTGAAAAAATGAGGAGAAACGTGAAAACGTTGTCGCCTTCGCCCGGCTTTTGAAGCACAGAAGAGCACGGGGGCATGGGCGCGGAGAGGGCGGAGACGGAGGAAAAAGACGGGGACGGACGCCGCGCTGCGGGAGAAGGGCGGCCCGGGCGAGGCGGGAATCTTTTGCGGCCGGAGTCGCGGACGGGCTGAGGAGGAATGGGCGCGGCAGGCTTCAGTGCTGCCGAAGCGGTTTGCGGCACAGCCGGAGGGCGGGCCTTGCTGCCGGAGGCGGAGCCTGGGCAGCGGAGCGTCGTCCGGCCGCCGGAGGAGCGCGAAAGGGGCGCCGTGCCGGTCGTGCAGAAAGAGACCCGGCGAAGGGAAAGCCTTGTTCTACAGTTCGTTGCGGGCAAAGCGGGTGATCATGGACATGGTGAGGGAGGAGTCGTCCGGGCAGGGCGGAATGTCGGCGCGGTTCACCCATGCGGCCTCGGCAAGTTCCGACGTGTCGAGCCGGATGTCTTCCGGCCCGTCGAGCTCCGCAACGAAGCCTGCGACGAGAGAGCCGGAAAAGCCCCACGGCTGGGAGCCGACGTAGCGCAGATTTTTTATGCGCAGTCCCGTTTCTTCCATGACTTCGCGTGCGGCGGCCTGTTCCGAGGTTTCTCCGATTTCCACGAATCCGGCCACGAGCACGAGGCGCGAGGCTCCGGGCCGCGCGTAGCGGGCAAGAAGAATGCGTTCGCCGTGCGTGACGGCCACAATGACGCAGGGCGCAATGACGGGCCAGCACACAAGGCCGCAGTCGGGGCAGAGGAGGGAGCGTTCCTTGTCGGAGCGGCGCAGGGCGGAGCCGCAGCGGCCGCAGAAGCGGTGTTCGTCGTACCAGCGGGCAAGATGCAGCGCCGTGGCGGAGGCGAAGGGAAGGGAACCGGACGCTCCGCGCAGGGCAGAGGGCGCAATTCTCTGCCAGCCTTCGGGAGTGCGGGCAGGCTCCTGGACTTCGCGCAGGGCCAGAAAGCAGCGGATGTCCCGGGCGGGGGAAAGCCCGTCACAGGGAACGGGGCTTTCGCCGGGGAGTCCGGCGTCGCCGGCGAGACGGAAGGCGTAGACGAGCGCTGCCGTTTCTCCGGCCTTGCGCCATTCCCGCACGGATGGCGGGCGCAGCGCGTCGGACGCGAGCAGCAGGCCGCCTTTGTCGATGTCGAACACGAGGTCGTCGTCGGCAGGGCGGACATTTTGAAATTCGTTGCAAAGGCGCAGGGGGGCGATGTCCTGAATCATGCGTTCTCCTGCCGCTCGAGATAGTCCCTTACGGCGAGAAGATCGGGCAGCACGGCCGCGGCGCGGCTTTTCATGACTTCGTCGGGTTCCACCATGTCGGGCACGAGCAGGGCCTTCATGCCCGCCGCGCTGGCGGAGAGAATGCCGTTGCGCGAGTCTTCCACGGCGTAGGCGGCTGCAGGTTCCGCGTTGAGCTCGGCGCAGGCGCGCAGATAGATGTCCGGCGCGGGCTTGCTTGCCGTGAGCATGTCGCCGCATACCAGCGTGTCGAAGTAGGGGCCCATGCCCGTGACGTCCATGTTGCGCCGTACGTTGACTTCGCGCGAGGAGCTGGCAAGGCCGGTGCGCCAGCCGTGCTCCTTCAGCCAGCCGAGAAGCTCCATCACTCCGGGCTTGAGCGGCACGCCTTCCTTCGTGAACTGCATGTAGTACACGCGCGTGCGGTCGCGGAAGGCCTCATAGTCGAACGATTCGCCGTAGGCTTCGGCAAAGACTTTGCGGGTGCTCGCGTGCGTGGTGCCTATGCAGCGGAAAAAAAGCTCGTGCAGACCGCGCAGACCGAGATCGCGCCCCACACATTCCCAGGAGCGCAGAACAAGACGTTCGGAGTCCACGAGAACTCCGTCCATGTCGAAGACTATGACGGGCATGATCAGGCCTCGGGAAGAGGCTTTTCCACAAGCGGAAGCCGGTAGATGCGCCCCACGCGCATGTGTTCGCCGTTGTCGCTGGGGAAGGTGTAGTTGCCGATCACCGCGCCGAGCCTGTCGTACAGAGGAAACGCCCGGGGATGGCTGGTCTTGAGATACACGGCCGTGTATCCCTGATCGGCATAGAAGGGCATGATGAGATCGCGCAGCCAGAAGGTGCCGTTGCCGCGTCCCGAAGGCACGATGTGAAAGTAGCTGAGCAGCGCCACCTGATCCGGAGGATCGGAAATGGACAGCCCGGAACACGCATAGATGTCCCGATCAATGGCTCCGTGCGTCATGAGCACCATGCCGAGCTGCTCGTCGCCGCGCCGCAGCGTGTGAAAGTCCATGACCAGACGGGGATTCTGACTGAAATCATGAATGATCTTGCAGCAGTGATGAAACTCGTCGTAGTCGTCCCACTCTTCGTTCAAAAGCTTTTCCTTCATGTTCTCCAGCAGCGACACGAGAAACTTGCCCTCAAACCTGTCGCTGAAGCAGAACTCCAGATCGCCCTTCTGGTACAGTACCGTGGTCATCGCACGCCTCCTTGGCATTCCGCCCATCATGTACGCCCCGCGCTTATTCTGTCAAGCAATCGGAAAGGATAAGAGGAAAGGTGTTTGCGGGGGGAAGGAGACCCCCTTTTGAAAAAGGTGGTCTCCTTCCCCCCGCACCCCCCTTTCTCTACCTAAAACTTTTAATGATTACTCGTTGCCCGTCAGCCCGGGACACTCTGTACGGACGCGGAACTTGCACGACGTCCGCTGCGCTTAACGGCGGAAGTGAATTCCGCCTGCTTGCGGACGTCGGCCGGGCTCCTGACGTCGC
>JAXUUT010000139.1:0-11676 GCA_037230945.1 bacterium | reverse complement strand
TTGCCAACGTGTACCTGGATCAACTCGACCATTTCATCAAGGATACGCTGGGAGTGCGCTATTATGTGCGGTATATGGATGACTTCATTCTGCTGCACGGAGACAAAACGGAGCTGTGGCGGCTGTTGGCGGAAATCCGGGACTTCCTGGCCTGCGAGCTGCATTTGACCCTGAACAACAAGACACGGGTCTTCCCGGCCTCCCACGGCGTGGATTTTGCCGGATACCGGCACTTTTCAGGCTACAAGCTGCCGCGCAAGCGAAACGTGCGCCGGGCAAGAAAGAGATTTGCAGGCTTATCAAGATGCTACGCGGATGGGCGCGTAGATATAGACACCGTGCGTTGCTGCGTCGCGTCCTTTACGGGATACATGCGGCATTGCAAGGGATGGAAGAGTGCGGAAAGCACCTTGAACAGTCTGATTTTAGTAAAAAAACAGCGGAAAAGACAAGGAATAACCAGTCAAAATTCCTCGCATGGAGCGCGCTGTTTCCGGGCAGAACGCGGACTTTTCCGGCATAGTGGGGGCTGACAGAGGCGGGGGCGTGGTAGCGCCCCCACCGGCGCGACGGGCAAACGTCGCACCACGGCCCCACGGATAGAAAACCGCAAGATCTATCCGCAGAGTATCCGCCTGTCGGTAGTCTCTGGCGAGACAAAAGGCACCATAAGCGGATTTTCTTAGGGGCGCAACGCTTTTAACCGTTATGCAAAAGGAAGCTCTCGAAGAAATCAGGTGCTGCCATTGCGGCAAACTTCTGGCCAGAGGTCAGGCCAGTGTCATGGAGTTCAAATGCCCCAGATGCGGGGCGTTCACCATCCTGCGGGCCATGCGCCCCTGCTCCGAGCCGTCCGACGGCCAGAACGGAGCCAGTTTTGATAAAGGATTGTCTGAGTGACAGCGTCACGTTGTACCAGGGAGATGCGCTGAACATCCTGGCCACGCTGCCGGATGCCGTCATGGACGCGGTATTGACCGATCCGCCGTATTCCAGCGGCGGCGTTACGATGGGCGCACGGCAGACGGACCCGGCGCAAAAGTACCAGCAGAGCGGCACCAAACGCCAATATCCGCCCATGCTGGGAGATGCCAAAGATCAGCGAAGCTGGACCATGTGGTGCACGCTGTGGCTTGGCGAATGTTGGCGTGTAGCCCGTGACGGCGCGCCGCTCATGGTCTTTACGGACTGGCGACAGCTTCCGGCCCTGAGCGATGCCGTACAGGCTGCGGGCTGGAGCTGGCGCGGTATCATCGCCTGGGACAAGCGGAGTTCCCGCCCGCAAATTGGCAAATTCCGCCAGCAATGCGAGTATGTGCTGTTCGCCACCAAGGGGCGTTTTGTCGCTCGTACCCGCACCTGTCTGCCGGGCCTGTATTCTTACCCGGTGATCGCCGTCCACAAGGTGCACCTGACTAGCAAACCCGTGGCACTCATCGAGGACCTGCTGGCCATAACGGCCCCGCAGGCCAGTGTGCTTGATCCCTTTATGGGAGGCGGCAGCGTGGGCGAGGCGTGCATCAGGACGGGCCGGAAGTATGTGGGGATGGAGTTGTCGCAGGAATATTACGACATCAGCCGTAACCGATTGACTGCTCTGCTTGAGGCTGAAAAATAGCGAAAAAAAAGGCGCGGGTTGTGTCTGCTTTGACACGCACCGCGCCTTTTTGCGCTCCCCTGTTCCGGGGGAGAAATTCTTAAAGCAAAAAACATGCCAAATAGAAAAATTGGCATCGGCCCGTTCTCAACTATCGTGACGGAAATTCTCAACTTGCGCGACAGCTCACAGTTGACAAGAAGCTGAAAGAAACAGGGGGGCGCGGGGGGAATTATGACATTTTTCCCCGCCCGAGTGCCACGAACGCCCGTCTGCTCCAGACACGCTGTACGGACGCGGGACTTGCACGACGCCCGCCGCGTTTAACGCCGGAAGTGAATTCCGGCTACTTGCGGCCGTCGGCGCGACCGCCTGAAGGCAGGTCGCGGGCCCCAGAGCGTTGAGAGAGATTTGTTTCGTTGCAAACGAAGGCTTTCCAGCGCTCTGTCAAAAAGCTGAAAGAACCAAGGGGGTACGGGGGGAATTATTCCCCCCGCCGGGGTGCGGGGCGGCGCCCCGCATGCCTTTTCTGCCTTTCCTTTCCTGCTTTTTTCTTCATCGTCTTCCCATCTGGGAGATGAAGAGGCCTGCGAGGGTAAGGACGGTGCCGAGGGCGGAGAGCCAGGTCAACGGTTCGTCGAGGACGACGACGGAGACGGCGACGGTGATAACGGGCACGAGGTAGATGTAGAGGCTGGCGCGCACGGTGCCGAGGGAGCGGACGGCCATGTTCCAGGTGGTGAAGCACAGGGCGGAGGCCACGAGTCCGAGGAAGAGCATATTGACGAGGTTGACGGGGCGCAGGAGTCTGGTCATGTCCCAGTTGAAGCCGAAGAAGGCCAGAAAAGGAATCATGAACAGAATTCCCCATCCGAAGGTGGCGCGGGTGATCTGCAGGGAGGATATGCCCCAGGTTCCCATGATGCTGGTGAGGCAGGCGTAGAAGGCCCAGACGAGTCCGGCGGTGACGGCGAGCAGGTCGCCCACGGGATTCAGGGAAAGCTGAGCGCCGTTGAAGCTGATGAGGCAGATGCCGGTCATGGCCACCACGAAGCCGAGACAGAAGCTTGCGCCGAATCTTTCGCCGCTGTGGAAGACGAAGCGCCCGACGAGGGCGGTAAAGAGCGGAGTTGCCGTAAGAATGACGGCCACGTTGGACGCCATGGTGTGACCGAGGGCGATGTTTTCCAAAAGATAATACAGGCAGATGCCGCACAGTCCCGCGGCGGCCACCACGGCGTGCCTTTTTGCCGTCATGCCGGGCAGGCGTCCGGGCGCGGCGAGATACAGGGCGAAGAACGCCATGACAAAGCGCAGAAACAGGATTTCCACGGCCTGAAAATCCCGAAGCAGCACCTTGGTGCACACGAAGGTAACGCCCCAGACGACAATGGTGAAAAGAGCCACGGCATGGCCGACGGCAGGAGAAGACACATTCATGAAAGGCTCACTGGCGGCAGACGGAACGACACAAAAGCCCGAAACGGGCGACCGACGCCAACGTAGCACAACAGGCCGACAGTTCAAGATGCCCGGGCCCTTACCTTTAAAAAGACGCCCGAGTACCGCAGGCGCCCGTCTGTTCTCTCATTTCTCCCGAGTACCGCAGGCGCCCGTCTGCTCCGGACACGCTGTACGGACGCAGGGCTTGCACGACGGTCATTGCGTTTAACGGCGGGAGTGAATCCCGCCTACTTATGACCGTCGGCGCGACCGCCTGAAGGCAGGTCGCGGGCCCCAGAGCGTTGAGAAAGGGCAAATCGCTGCAAACAAAGGCCGCCCCGGGCGCTGAGAAAGGGCTGAAAGGAAAACTTGAAGGCGAGGCAGAGCGTTGAAACACGACCGTTTTTATCACCGACGGTTTCCCAGAGCTTCGAGCCTCCACTCTCCCGTAACCATCTGGAAATCCCTTCAAAGCATACCGATGTGACCGCAACGCGGGAACATCGGTCAGCCACGGCAGGCGTGTGCTTACATCCCGCCGCCCGAGTACCGCAGGCGCCCGTCTGCTCCAGACACGCTGTACGGACGCGGGGCTTGCACGACGGCCATTGCGTTTAACGGCGGGAATGAATCCCGCCTACTTATGACCGTCGGCGCGACCGCCTGAAGGCAGGTCGCGGGCCCCAGAGCGTTGAGAGAGATTTGTTTCGTTGCCAACGAAGGTTCCCCCGGGCTTCAAAACCCATGGTCTCCCCTGCCCTGTCGCTGTTTCAAAGCTCGGCGTCCGGCTTCCACACGTTCCCGCCGCGCGGCGCAGCCGCAAGGCGAAACAAGGGGGCGCGGGGGAAATTATTTTCCCCTGCCCCGAGTACCACAACCGCCCGTCTGTTCTGGACACACTGTACGAGCGCGATGCTTGCACGACGCCCGCTGCGTTTTACGCCGGAAGTGAATTCCGGCTACTTGCGGACGTCGACGCGGGCTCCTCACCTCGCCCGCGTTCCCCCGAGCGCTGATAAAAAGCTGAAAGAATCAGGGGGGCGCGGGGGAAATTATTTCCCCCGCATTGCCTTTCCTGCCTTTCCGGGGGCCCGGGGGGCTCCCCCGGCGGGGCCAGGGGCAGCGCCCCTGTTCTTTCTCTCCGGCGCCCCTTTCTCTCCGGCGCCCTGCATTAAAAAAGGGCGGGGCCCTGTTCGGGCTCCGTCCTTTTACGGCAAGCGCGGGAAGCGCTTATCTGATGAAGTTGGTCTTGATGGCGGGTTCCTTTTCCGGCAGGGGGATGCCTGCGGCCTTTCCGGCCTCGAAGCAGCGGAGCATCCATGCCATGTTGCGGGCGAGCTGGCGCATGGTCTGGAGGCCTTCGGCGTCCTGGCGCACTTCGTCGGGGGTATTGCCGTGCACCTGGTTCCAGTAGCTGGAGGTGACCACGGGCATGTTGTTCATGCCGAAGTACTTGTTGATCTGCTCAAAGGCTGCGGAAGCGCCGCCTCTGCGGCAGCTCACCACGGCCGCGCCGGGCTTGTTGGCAAAGAGGGCGGAACCGGCAAAGAACAGTCTGTCGAGGAAGCTTTCAAGCTGGCCGGATGCGGAAGCGTAGTACACGGGGGAGCCGAACACGAAGCCGTCGAACTCGGGCACGAGGGCGAGGGCCTCGTTCACCTTGTCGTCGCGGAAGCAGCGGCCCGTCTTGCGGCAGGAGCCGCAGGCGATGCAGCCCGCAACGGGCTGGGTGCCGAGCTGAAAGATCTGCGTGCCTATGCCCTGCTTTTCCAGTTCTGCGGCCACTTCGGAAAGGGCCGTCCAGGTGCAGCCCTTGGCGTGGGGGCTGCCGTTTACAAGAAGAACCTGCATAACATTACTCCTGTGTCATAAATTCAAGTTTCTTATCATCCCGGGCCGTCATGCCGTCCATGCCCCGAGTCACAAAACGACGCGGGCCGCGGATGAGCCGCCCGGCAACATCATATGGACGGGGCGAGGCTGCGGCTCTCTTCCGTCCAAAGGCTCAGGCAACAGGAAAGCACGGCAAAACGCCTTTCTGTTCTGAACGTGTCCGGGGTTTCGGGAAAAACGTAAAACGGAGCCGCCCGCAGGCGACTCCGCTTCAGATACGAATGGGCAAAGGACGCCCCTACAGAGCGACGATGACGCGGGCGGGGCGCAGCAGATGATCGTTGAGCCTGTAGCCCTTCTGCATGACGCGGACGATGCAGCCGGAGTCCACGCCTTCGGCCGCCTCCTGTCCCACGGCTTCGTGGTCGTTGGGATCGAAGACCTGACCTGGTTCACCCACGGGCACGAGGCCGTGCTTCTTGAGCGCGTCGAGCAGCATGGTGCGGGTCATTTCCACGCCGACCATCATGTTGCGGCTCTCTTCCGACTGACCGCCGTACTGGAGGGCGAGGTCGAGATTGTCCAGCGTGGGAAGAAGATCGGCGAGCACCTTTTCGGCAGCGTAGCGGGCCTGCTCTTCCTTTTCGCGCTGAACGCGCTTTTTGAAGTTGTCCATCTCGGCCAGCGCGCGCAGCTTGACGGCATTGGCCTCGGCGGCCACATTGCAGGCCGCGCAGAGTCTGGCGCGGCACTCCTCGAGCTGCTCTTCTTCCGTCTTTTCCTGAACGGGAGCGTTCTCTTCGGCGGCCTGTTCCGGGGCCTCGAGTTCCGCCTCTTCGTTCACGGCATCCTTGTTTTCAAATTCCTGACTCATGAAAAGACCTCCAATAGTGGTACACGAAAGGTAGGAACGAAGAGTCCCTCTGTCAAGGAGTTCCGGGCACTTTGCCGCGTCTGCCCTCGCGCACGGCGCGCCAGAGTCCCGTGGCCATGGCGTCGAGGGCGAGCAGCGGGTTCACCTGCGCGATGAGCGCGTCCTGACACTTCACGAAGAGCTCGGAAATCTCAAGAAGCATCTCTTCGGGCAGGGGCCGCAAAATCTCGGCAAGAGGGCCGGAACGGCGGGAAGCAAGACAGTCGGCAAGGGCTTTCTGGCCCACGAGCACCACGTTCTGCGCGGACGCGGCGTCGAGGCCGTTTCTCGCCTGAGTCATGTCGAACCAGCCCCGGCCTTCGGAGGCGAAGCGCGCAAGGGCGTTTTCCCACACCTGAAGCTCGGCAGGCAGGGCTCGTCCGGTTTCGGGCCAGGGGAGCGTAATGACCCATCCGCGGGAAACCAGCGTGGGCAGAAGCCGTTCGCGCTGGGGCGCGGTGAACACGAAGCAGGTATCGGGCGACGGGTCTTCCAGCACCTTGAGCAGGGAATTGGCGGCCTCCACGCCGAGCGACTGCGCCTCCGCCAGCACGATGACGCGACGGCGTCCGAAATGGGGCTTTTCGCCCAGCACGGGACGCAGCGCACGCACCTCGTCTATCTTTATGGACGCGGCGCGACCGTCGAGCAGGAAGAGATCGGGATGCATGTTCGCCCCGATCCGCAGGCAGGAATGACAGGCCAGACACGGCTCGTCCCCCTGCTCCTCGCAGTTGAGCAGCGCGGCCCACCACAGAGCGAGGGCCACGCGGGAAGAGGCGTCTGCGCCTTCCAAGTGCAGAAGCTGAGGCGGCTCGCGGCGCATGGCACGCAGAAAGGCACGCGGTCTCTCCAGTTCCGGGCCGAGAGCTGCGGAAAACGCGGCGCGCGCCTCGTCCACGCCGGGAAGTCTGTCCTCGGGCGCAGATTTGCGCGCGCTCGCCTTGCCGCCTTCCTTTCTGGCCGCAGCCATGCTAGCGCCGGAAGGTCTGATTTCTGTCGGGGCCCACGGAAACGAAGCCGATCTTCACGCCGAGTATGGTCTCTATGCGCTCGATGTAGCGACGGCAGTTTCCGGGCAGGGATTCCCACGTGGTGCAGGTGGAAAGATCCTCGTCCCAGCCGGGCAGCACTTCGTACACGGGCTTCACGTTGTCGAGGCCGCGCGGGGTCTGCGGCGGATACTGCATGACCTTGCCTTCATACTCGTAGGCCACGCAGAACTTGACTTCCTTGAGGCCGGAAAGCACGTCCACCTTGGTGAGCGCGATGGAAGTGGGATCGCACAGACGGGCCATTTCGCGCAGCACCACAAGGTCGAGCCAGCCGCAGCGGCGGGGTCTGCCGGTGGTGGCGCCGTATTCGCCGCCCTGACGGCGCAGGAACTCGCCCATGTCGTCGAGCTGTTCCGTGGGGAAGGGGCCGGAGCCCACGCGGGTGGTGTAGGCCTTCACGATGGCGATGCGCTGATCGATCATGCCGGCATGCACGCCGGAACCGATGGAGGCGTTGTCGCACACCACGTTGGAGGAGGTCACAAAGGGGTAGGTGCCGTGGTCGATGTCGAGCATGACGCCCTGCGCGCCTTCAAACATGATGTTCTTGCCCGCGGCGTCGGCGTCCATGATGAGCGTGGACACGTCGGCGAGATAGGGCACGAGACGGGGCGCGATGGCCATGAGGTCGTTGAACACGGTTTCGGGATCCAGCGCGGGCAGGCCGTAGAGCTGGGTGAAGAGCACGTTCTTTTCCTGAAGGGCGTGCTCAATCTTGGCACGGAGCACTTCGGGATCGGTGAGATCACCGGCACGGACGCCCACGCGGGCCTTCTTGTCCTCGTAGCAGGGACCGATGCCGCGGCCGGTGGTGCCTATCTTGGACTTGGCGTGTCCTTCGCGCGCGCCGTCGATGATGCGGTGATAGGGCATGATGAGATGCGTCTTGTAGCTAATCTTCAGCCTTTCGGGGCTGACGTCGAGTCCGAGACTCTGAAGGGCGTCGATCTCCTCAAGAAAGCTCTCGGGATCAAGCACGACGCCGTTGCCGATGATGCACATCTTCCCGGGGTGAAGGATGCCCGAAGGCACAACATGCAGGACGTACTTCTGGCCATCCACAATGACCGTATGTCCGGCGTTGTTGCCGCCCTGAAAACGGACCACCATATCCACTTCGGAAGTGAGCAGATCGACGATCTTGCCCTTGCCTTCGTCGCCCCACTGCGCACCAACGATAGTCATGTTCGACATATATTTCTCCTTAGGACGCACCTTGGAAATAGTAAGGCCTTCCGGCCCTTCTGAAAACGCGCCAAAGCCATTTTTATAGAGTCCTTTGTCTGACTCGTCAAGCCGAGGCACCATGCCTTTGCCCCGGCACCCGACGGTCACGCAATGCCCGGGGCGACATTTTCCGACGCCCGAGTACCACAAGCGCCCGTCTGCTCGGGACACGCTGTACGGACGCGGGACTTGTACGACGGTCATTGCGTTTAACGCCGGAAGTGAATTCCGGCTACTTATGACCGTCGACCGGGCCGCTCGAAAGCGGCCCGGGGCCCCAGAGCGTTGAGAGAGATTTGTTTCGTTGCAAACGAAGGTTTCCCAGGGCGTTGACAAAAAGCTGAAAGAGCCATGGGGACCCGCCGGAGTGCTGAGAAAAAGCTGAAAGGGAAAAAACGAAGGTTTCCCCAAGCTTCGAGAGACGGTTATTCCGCTGCAAACAAAGGCTTTCCAGTGCGCTGACCCAGCGCTCTCCCCTGCCCTTCCCGTTCAGCGCTCTTTGCCCGCGTTCCCCAGAGCGCTGTCAAAAAGCTGAAAGAACCAAGGGGGTACGGGGGAGATTATCTCCCCCGGCGGGGCCAGGGGCAGCGCCCCTTTTCTGCCTTTTCTGCCTTTCACATTTTCGGCTCATCGAAGAAGCAGTCGGGGAACTCGGCCCTGTCGCGGTCGAGCTCGTCCTGCATCCAGGCGAAGAAGGCGCTGACGCGTGGGGAGCGGGCGGCGGAATCGAGGCACGCGGCGGTATAGCGGC
This sequence comes from bacterium, assembly GCA_037230945.1. Taxonomy (GTDB): domain Bacteria; phylum Desulfobacterota; class Desulfovibrionia; order Desulfovibrionales; family Desulfovibrionaceae; genus Mailhella. Next base: position 2,857 of record JAXUUT010000139.1, on the reverse strand, counting down.
GGCTTACGGCGATGGAGGGGGAACGGAGGGCGACGAGGCGTCCGGCGCGCAGGTCTTCGACAACGAGAAGGGAGCTTGCGAGGGCGGCGCCTCTTCCCTCTGCGGCAGCGGCGAGGGCCATGTAGGTGAACTGGTAGATGGGGCCGAAGCGCAGTGCCGGACGCATTCCGGCGGCCTGAAACCATGCCGTCCACGCTTCTCTGCGGCTCTGGGGGGAACGCAGGAGTCTGTCGTTCTGCCAGTCGTCGGCGTGTTCGCGCAGGTAATCGGGGCTGAACACCGGGAAAAGACGCTCTTCAGGGAGCGGGAGCAGGCAGAGTCCGGGCGAGGGCTTCATGTCGCGGCGAACGATGATGTCCACGTCCGGCCCCAGCTCGGGGAAATCGGGATGCGGCGCAATGCGGACATCCATGTCCGGAAAGCGCTCACAGAAGCGGCTCACCCGCGGGGCCAGCCAGCGATTGGCGAAGCTCGCTTCCGCCACCACGGAAAGCGGCCCCACCCCGCGCCTGATGCGGGCGGTTTCCCTGCGCAGGGTGTCCAGCGCGCCCGCAACGGCAAGATAGTAGCGCTCGCCGTCCGGCGTGAGGCACACGCCCGGCGAACGTCGTATGAAAAGCGGCACGCCGAGGTAATCCTCAAGATGCCGTATGTGCTGGCTTACGGCAGCCTGCGTGACGCACAGCTCCTCGCCCGCACGGGTGAAGCTGCCGAGTCTCGCCGCCGCCTCAAAGGCCGCCAGCGCGTTCAGCGGTGGATTTTCCGTCATAAGAAAAACTTATCCCGACCCACAGGAAATCTCGTTTGCAGGGAGCGCCCGATTGCTGCATTCTGCGAACTCGCGCCTGTCCGGCCGGAAGGCGAAATACCGAAAAAAGAATGCAACGGCGTCCGCGCAGGGCGTGAGACGCCTGGAGACCTACTCATGTGGGATGTTTTTTTATTGCTGCTTCCCGTGTTCGTGCTGATCTTTCTGGGGATGCTTGCAGAGCGCTTTCAGCTTGTGCCCCCGTTCGGCTCGACCACGCTCAACCAGTTTCTTGTGAATCTCGGGCTGCCTGCCCTGATATTTCTGTCGATTGCGGAATGCAGGCCCGAAGACCTCGATCATGAGGCGTTTCTTGCCGGCTTTGCCGTGAGTCTGTTCGTGACGTTCGGGCTGCTCATTCCGGTCTTTCATCACCTGCGGCTCGAGACAGGCTACAAAGAGGAAGTCATGCTGTCAATGCTGGCGAGCTTTCCCAACGTGGTGCTGGTGGGACTGCCCGTGCTCATGGCGCTTTATCCCGGCAGCCCTGTGGTGGTGCTGGCCAGCACGCTGACCAACATCCTTGAAATCCCCATGGTGCTCATCACGCTTTTCATTCTCGTGAACAGCGGCGCCAAGGGACGTCATCCCATACGCACCATTGCCCTTGCGCTCGTCACCAATCCCGTCGTGCTGGCCACGGTCGCCGGATCGGCGTTCTATGCCACGGGCACGGCCGTGCCTGCGGTCATCGAGTCGCCGTGCCGGGCGCTCGGCAACTCGGTCATGCCCTGCGCGCTCGTGTCGCTCGGCATCGTGATCAGCGCAAGGCTGCGCAACCATACCGGCTCATCCGCGTTTCATCCCGGCAGGCAGATGGTCATTCTTGTGGCCAAGCAGGTCGTGCAGCCCGTCATTGCGTTCATTGCGCTCACGGCATTTCACACGGAACCCATGTGGCGTTCCATGGGCACGCTGCTTGCTGCCATGCCCGTGGGCACGCTGGCCTATGCCATGAGCGATTCCTATAAGGTCGCGGAAGACGACGCCTCGGCGGCGGTCATCATGACCACGCTCATTTCGCTGCTCATCATTCCCGTTCTGGCCATGTTTCTCAAGTAACCCATTTCACGCCTGCGGGCCGCACGGCAACGGCCGCCCGCGGGCAGACAAGCTCACGTGACGCCCGCCGGGAGCCGCATCCCGGACGGACGCCTCCCCCGGAACGAACCGGGGGGTCACGAGAACAAGCCGCACGGACGCTGCAACGCATCCCTGAACCGCAGGATGCAGGAGCCGTCGGCAGAAAGAGCGCGGCCCCGTCGAGAGACGGGGAATCTCAACACGGGGCCGCGAAATTTTCGTGAGAGAACGCAGCCAAACGCCCGGTCATGCCGGCGGCCCGTCTTTCCGGGCAACGGTTCGGGCCTGTGCCGCGGCGGCCATTCGAGGCCGTGGACGTCGGCTCCTCAGGCCGAGCGTGTCTGCCGGCGGAGAAAACTGCCGGAAAATTTCCGTATTTTTCCCGGAAGCACTGGAAACCGGCCTTGCAGGAAGTGTTGTGCCTCCCCGGCGGCATTGACAGCAAGAAGCGACAGATATCAAATAAATTCAACGAATTTCCATATTCCTCCTCCATACGCAAACGGCAGGCGGCCGGGCGCGCACCCGAACCACGCGCGCACGACGTCAAATTCCCCCCCATGGACGTCCCGGCCGCCCCGGTTGCGCATTTTTTTTCTGCCGCCGCCCGAGTGACGCGAGAGCCCGTCAGCCCCGGACACACTGTACGGACGCAGGACTTGTACGACGCCCGCCGCGTTTAACGCCGCGAGTGAATCGCGGCTACTTGCGGCCGTCGGCGCGGACTCCTGACGTCGCCCGGGGCGACATTTTCGCGACGCCGTATAGCCCTACCGCCCGTCAGCCCCGGACACACTGTACGGTCGCAGGACTTGTACGGTGGTCATTTCATTTAACGGCGGAAGTGAATTCCGCCTATTCATGAACGACATTTTCCTTCTCCCGAGTGACGCGAGAGCCCGTCAGCCCCAGACACACTGTACGGTCGCAGGACTTGTACGGTGGTCATTTCATTTAACGGCGGAA
>JAXUUT010000146.1:0-12143 GCA_037230945.1 bacterium | reverse complement strand
CAGCAATGCATAAAATAAGTGAAAGCATAAAACAAGCTGATCCAAAGATAAAATATTTTGTTTCATGTGTGAAAATCTTTGGCTTTCCTTGCACGCTGAATTCCCAAGAGTCTGCAACAAGACGTTGATATATATATGCAATACAGGATGTGATAACAGCAAAAAGAGAGCCAAGGGCAAAACAACTGATAGCCCATTTGAAGCTTTTGATATCCTGTGATGAGAGAATGGCAGTTACCGCTGCACCGTTCAGCAGAAATGCGCCGCGTATGGCGTCTCTAACGAGGATGATGCTGTATTCCAGGTGCTTTTCGTACAAGCGGCGCCTGACTTCCAAGCGGGAGATTATGAAGTTTTTAGGCATATTTTTCACCATCAAACTAACGGAGTGTTACACCATAGAAAGAATGGTTTGCTGAAGTTTTCACCGTGATGGTTTGAGATATGTGAAAAGGTCTTTAATTTTTTTGGGAAAGAAAGGAAAAGATAGGGAATCTGCTCCTTTATCTAAGAATTCTAGACAGAATATAACAATGCTAATACTTATTTACATTGGCAATCCATCTCCACCTGATTTCCAGAAGACATGGTAGTGGCAGTTACTTGCGTTGATTCTGTTGACGAATACGGAGATATTCCTCTTCGGATATTTCTACCCATCCAAGTTGTGCCATACATCCGCGATAAACATTGCTCTGATTGATTTGGCCGCTGAAATTATTCATAGATGTAAACAAATTATTATAGGCTACTGAATCTCTATTTTGATAAGTATATTGATTATAATTTCCTTGATAAACTTGACCATATGGATCAATTACAGAAAAGTTCCCAACAGTATTACTTGATGCTCCAGCTTGCAGTGGAAGTCGTTGCACAGGTGCCGCTTGGGCGGCGTAACCTTGACATATTCTTTGATCTTGTTGGAAGTTCCTTTCTGGATGAGTATAATTGCCGTAATAAGTTCTTCCCCACGATCCACATCCTGATAGGCATAATGCAAAAATAGAAAATAGAATAATTTTACTGTTCATTTATCCCTTCTTTGATTTTTTCAGATAAACATTGAAGTCGTGCACTTTGCATCCGTTAGGCAGCACCACGGTCGTTTTTCTGAGGTTCTTGTGATGAGTCTTCCTTTTTTACTGGATGTGGTATGGATTCCTGTTCCAGCATCCTGCCTTGCACCATGCCGCAAATATCAGACATTGAGAAGTCTAAAGCTTGAACGAGAAGACACGCCTCTTCGAGGTTGAGGCGTTTGGGCTTTTCTTCGTCATTTCTCATTTTTCGCCAAGACGTGGCAGCATTTTTTTGATGGGGCCACGCCCTTCGCGCTAATTGGGCATCGTTTAACCCTTTTCTGGCTGCAAGCTCAGCGACGACTTTGACGAAAGTTCGTTCAAATTCATAGGCGTTCATGGTTAATGACAATGCCCTAGGTCTTCTTTTTTTTCACTGGCATATTTCCTTTCTTTACTAATAGCAGAAATACTGCTAGATTTTTTAAGAAAGGAGTACACAATGACTGATCTTGCCCAAGCGTTCAAGATTTTGCGTGAGACTTATGGATCTCACGTCGCTGTTGCCAAGCATCTCAAGATATCTCCTCAGCACTACAGGTACTTGCGTAACAGTGCGGAGCATATTTCTTCCCAGACTGTGACCTACATTTTGCTTCAGGCTGAGGTCGCTCAGAAAAAGGCTGGCCTTCATTCCGTGACGGATGCGGCTGTGAAACTCTGATAGAAATCATACCCCCGGTCATCCACCCTGGTCATCCCGGAAAAAAATTGCTTCGGAACAGGGTAGGGGAGGAAAAGGAACATGACTGAACAACAACGCGCATCATTGATGAGGTCTCTTGGGGTCTTGAGACAAGCTCTTCTCCCATGCCTCCCGAAAACGCCTGTTTTCCTCATGCCTTTTCGCTCTGTGTATGAGCAGCTCGGTAAACGTTCCATCGATAGTATCTGCGAGGCGTTGCAGACTCTTGTCATCCAGCGTTTCGAGGCGGTGGAATTCCTTCTCAAACTTGAGGGCTACGATGAAGTAGTCCGTGAGAGGAAGGTTGACGAACTGATTTTCTGTCTGGAGTTGCTGGTTCGTTCGAATGATTTGCTGGTCGATGTCGTGTTTTGTGATTTCGGCCGCCCGCAAAAGTGCAGCCCGCAGATGTCGTCGGGATTCTTCTTCCTGCGTGATGCGTGTACGCCTGGTTTCCGCTCTTTGGGAAATCCATGTGTTCAGCGATGTTGCACAGGCCCCGACGAGCTCTCCGGCCAGGCCGGACAATGCCGTGATGAGAGCTGTGTCCATACTATTTCCTCCTCTGAGTTGAGTGGTTCTGGTGACTCCAGCATAGGGGAGGGCCGCCGCCGGGGCAGAAGTCCCCGGCGGTTCAGAAGGAGAAAAACATGCAGTTTGAGTGTGAAGTGGATTTCCTCGTGAGCGGTGTTTTTCAGTACACCACCCACGAGGAGCTTATCCGTCTTCAGGAAGTCACTGAGATGAAGCTGTTCGATATTTTTCAGAGGGTCGGAGTGTCGGGGCTAAGTTTCCGCGGACTTCATCCTATTTTAGATTGCGCCGTCCCAGATGCTGATAATAGGCAGAGCCATGCTCAGAAGGAAGAAGGCGTTCTTTCTGAAGGTGTTGCTTTACGGCAAGAAAATCCTTCCGCAGTTTTTCAAACGCCGCCTTCAGCTCTTCAAACTCCTGACGAGTAACGGTTTCGTTCATAAGACATTTCCTCCTTGGAATGGAAGTTTTGTGGTGAAGCACATTCTACGGAGGAACGCCGCCGGGGACAACGCCCCGGCGGTTCAGAAGGAAGAAGTGATGCCGGACTACAAAAACATGACGGCCGTTGAGGCCCTGCGTCACGCCAAGGAAGTTTCCGGGCTGACAGCGGAGGAGATTGCGTCCCGCATGGGCGTGACTCCGAGAATCGTCCGTTCCTACCTCGACCGCGGGGCGGACTACGAGCCGGGGCTCGGTAAAATTCCCGGTCTTTGCAGGGCCATGGGCAACCGTGTGCTGCTGGACTGGATAGCGGCAAACCTTGAAGAAGAACTTGAAGTTTCTGCGGCGTCCAGCCGGGCGGACGTGCTGACTTCGGTGGCACGCGTTACGGCGAGCCTCGGCGATGTGCAGCGCTGCCTGGCAGACAGCGAAGGCAGGGGCATTGATCCGGCCTGCGCCAGAGAGGTGCGGAGTCTGCTTTCCGAAGTGATTGCCGAGTGCCGTGTGGCGCAGAGCAGGCTGCGTGGTCTGGCCGCCGCCCGCGACGTGCGGGACATGGCCCCGCTGTACAGCCTGAAACAGAAGCCTCGCCGCCCGTGGTGGCGGTTCTGGGAGGAGAAAGCATGAGCCGAGGTGTATGGACCCGTGCCGCACTGCTGACGGATTCCAGAAAAGTGGTCTGGTGCAGGCAGGCGGACAGGAAGAACTGGGAAGTCCGGGATTACGACACGGGCACGAGTCGAATGATCCCGGACAGGATTTTTCAGGAGCAGTATGTGCTGGCCGCGTATGCGCCGCAGGCCGTGCGGAAGAAGCTGGATGACCTTTTTCCCTATGAACAGTGGGAAACGGGCCTGAGAATGTGGGGGAAATAGGGATGGCGGACAGGATAGTTTATCTGGAGATGCTACTTCTTCGCATGGTTCCTCCGCTCAGCGATCATACCCGGAATAGTGTAGAGATAGGTGAGGAGCATTTCGGCAAAATAGACGGCCTGAGTTGCGTCAGACCGTGTGGCATCATCACCGTGAGCGGCTTCATTGCCGATGATTCGGATTTCGTGCGCCCATTCCACAAGGGCCGGAGTAAGGATTCCCTGCGTTCCAAGCTGCTTGATGGATTCAAAAAGAGAAAGTTTTTTTTCGGTCATGGAGTTTATGGCGGCTTCCACGGTTTTTCTCGCCATGATGGCCGCGGACATGTAACTGCCAAACTTTATACCGATGATCGCCTCTTCGAAATATTTGGCGACGTTTTCAGGAGTGTGCAAGGGAACACGGGGGTTTCTTGGTTCTGGGTACCACTTGAGAAAGTGATGGGAAGGAAAGGCGTGATTCTCAGGAATGGGTTCTGTCGTTTCAGCACAGACTCCGCCGCCGCATCCTGCACAGTACCAGAACGTCGTGAATCCATGTTTTCCAACATAATGAAACGTCATTCTTTTTGCTCCGCAATGTGGACAAACGGGGAACACGGTTATGCCTGCCATGGAAGACTCCTTTGAACTGAATTGCAAGACAGCAGAAGCGTCCAATGAAATACTGGCCTGCCTTGCGTCAAGCTCCGATCCTTTGCCGACCATCATGCGTCGTTATGAGGAGGCAGAGGACAAACATCTTTTCGTGACGGCTCTCGTGTGGACGTTACTCCTCAGGCACAGGCAATGGCAACTGCAGCAGCATAAGCTGAAGGCATAAGGGGAAAGAAAAAGCCCCGTGAGCGGAGACTACGGAGCTTTTACGAGGCGATTGCCTCGAAACATCTGTAAGAGAAAGGATACCGGGATGGCGGAATCAGTCAAGGGAATATTGCTGAGGACGGAGCATCTGCGAGGACTTCAGCTGCTGGATCCCCGGCAGGTGGGAGAGCTGGTGTTTGCCCTGTTTGCCGACGCCGGGGAAGGCAACATGCCGGAACTCGACGATATGACGCGCGTGGTGTTCGAGCTTGTTGCGCCTTCGGTGCGTCGGGCCAACGACGCCTATGCCACCAGGTGCGAGACCAATGCAGAAAATGCCCGTAAGGGCGGACGCCCCAGAAAAAAGGATGATAACCGGGAAACCCAGGACGAAACCGAAGAAACCGAACAGGAAACCCAGAAACCCACGGCTTTTTCGTCGGAAACCCAAAAACCGATGGGTTTTTCGGAAAAAACCCAAAAACCCATACGAAACGAAATAGAAAGAGAATTAATTAATACCCCCCACTCTCTCTTACGAGAGAGTACCCCCCAAGGGGGGACTCCCGCCCCCGTTCGGGACAAGCGAAAGTCCGCTTCTGTTTCCCGGAAGCCTCCGACTCCGGAGGAGGTGCAGGCCTACTGCGATGAACGGGGCAACGGTTTGAACGCCGAACGCTTCTGCGACTACTACGCGGCTCAGGGCTGGAAGCTTTCCAACGGGCAGCCCTTGCGGGACTGGAAAGCCGCCGTGCGTACCTGGGAGAGCCGGGAGAAGGAGCGACAAGTTCAGGCCCAGCACGTTCCCCGTGCCTCCACCGTGGCCCAGCAGCGGCAGCAGGAGAGACAGATTCAGGCGAGGATGCTCCTCGCGGACAGAGAGCAGAGAAGACATGCGGAGGAGAAAAATGCACAAGGTCAGCGATATGTTACGAATCCTGACGGCTCTAAACTTGCACTTCCCCCAGGCTGGTAGGTCGCCGGAAGAGATGCTTTCGCTGGCGGAGGACTGGGCTGAGGACTTTGCGGCTTTTCCCATGCCGGTAATGGAACAGGCGGTAAAGGCCTGCCGGAGAAGCCAGGACTTTTTTCCGACGACGCATCAGATGCTGGACTACTGCGCCAGAGCCAGAGGGGAGCTCGACAGGTATCAGCAGCGCATGGCGCTTCCCGCCCCGGACATGACCGAAGCGGCGAACCTGGAGCGGGGGAAGAGACATTGCACGGCCATTCTGGCCAGACTGAGCTGTCGACCTGCCGAGGCAGTCTGAGGGAGGCGAAGCGGCCATGAGAACTTTGACGCCCGGGCGCGTTCAGTGCCGGTATGTATACTGCCGCCGGTACTTTCAGCAGAGGCATGCACGTGAGCGGTTCTGCTGCCCGGAGCACAGAGAGGCCCAGAGACGCTATGAGGCCCGGAAAAGAACCGCGGAACGACAGAAGGTAACGCCATGATGTTTGAACTTTCCATTATCCCCACGGCGCAGCAGCGAGCACGTCATACGCGTTCGGGAACGGCCTACAAGAGCCGGGAGCAGGAGGCCAACGAACGCACGTTGGAAGCCCTGCTTCTGTGCCATAAACCGGAAAAGCCTCTGTGCGGTCCTGTGAAACTCGCGTTTACGGCGTACATGCCGATACCTGCATCGACCTCCAAAAAGCGCAGAGCGGACATGCAGGCAGGGAAAATCGGGCACACCGTCAAGCCTGACGTAGATAATCTGGCCAAGCAGCTTCTGGACGCCATGACCAGACTTCGCTTCTGGGACGACGACAGGCAGATTGTTGAGCTCACCTGCCGGAAGCGCTACGGAGACGCCCCCCGATGGGAGATCTGTGTTCAGCAGGTGCCGGAGATGGCGCTATGAACGCGTGGACGGCATGGGCATGCGTAAACATTGCCAGGTATGCGGCGGCCGTGGGCTGCTTTCATGTGGCCTATCTGTTTTCAAGATCGGGAACCGAGGGCGGCGGATGGCTCATTTTTGCGGGAATAGTGCTTTTGCTGTTCGGCGCATACGACGTGGAAACGAGGAAAGAGCATGGCAAGACTGAAGGCTGAACAGTGGGAACAGGCCAGAGCCGAATATGAAGTGCGCGGCGTGAGCCTGGGAGACATTGCGCGAAGCCTCAAGGTCGCCACTTCCAGCGTATCGCGCAGGGCAAAGGCGGAAGGCTGGACGCAAGGGCGAATGCAAGGCCTTGTGGGGCGGAAGGTGGCGGCCATCAAGGAACTTTCGGAAGTGGAAACGCAAACGCAAGAGCTGCCGTTGCGTTTTCAGTACACGATGGAAAGCGTGGTGCGGGAGCGTCTTCAGGCCGAGGGCATGCTGGCTTCCCTTGATGTGGCGCTGGCCGGAAAAGCCATTGCTCTGGCCCAGAAGGCGACGAGCGCCGGTGAGATAGAGACGCTTTCCCGGGCGCGCAGAAATCTTGCTCCGCAGACCGCTTCCGACAGGGGAACCACGGTGAACGTCAATCAGCAGCAGGCCCAGACTCCCGTTCATCTGCTGCCGCCTGCGAGCCCCGAACCGCAGACGGCTCTGCGCCGTGCGCTACGCGGCGATTTTGAGAGGGACGAGTAAGGCCATGCTTCTTTCCGGCTGCACGCCTCAGGAACTGGCGGACATCAAGGCGTCGTGCGAGAAGGATCTTCTTGCCTTCACGGCGCTCTTTTTTCGTGCCCGCATGAATATGCCTTTTCTGCTCAACTGGCATCACGAGCGCATTGCGGACGCCCTCATGGCCGTGTACCGGGGCGAGATTTCGAATCTGTGCATCAACATGCCGCCGGGCGGCACCAAAACGGAGCTGGCGGTCATTCATTTCATGGCATGGTGCTTTGCCAGAAGCCCGTACTGCCGTTTCCTGCATCTCTCAGGCTCGGATGAGCTTGCCTCCCTGAACAGCTCCACGGTGAAGGAAATCATAGAGCTTGAGGAGTTTCAGACACTCTGGCCGACGACGCTCAGAAGCGATTCCCGCGCCAAGAAGCGCTGGAACATCGAGGTGGACGGCAAAACTGCCGGGGGCGTGTACGCCACGTCCACGGGAGGGCAGGTGACCGGTTTTCGAGCCGGATACATCAGGCCGGGATTTACCGGCGCCATTATCATCGACGACCCGCTCAAGGCGGACGACGTATGGAGTCGGGCCAAGAGAGAAGCGGCCAACCGCAAGCTTACGGGCACCATACGAAGCCGCCGTGCCAGTTCCGAGCATACGCCCATCATTCTCATCATGCAGCGCCTGCATGAGGATGACCCGGCAGGCCATGCCCTGAACGGGGATTTTGCGGCCTCGTTCACCCACCTTGAAATTCAGGGAGTGCAGAACGAGGGAACCCCTGACGAATGCAGCTACTGGGAGGAAAAGGAAAGTCTGGCGTCCATGCTGGAGCTCCGGGAACGTGATCCCTACACCTTTTCGGCGCAGGTGCAGCAGCGGCCGACGCCTCCGGGCGGCGCCATGATAAGGACCGAGTGGATTCAAAGCTACGATATGCCGCCGGAAGACCTGCACACCATCATTTTCGTGCTCGATACTGCGCAGAAGGAAGGCGAGCAGAATGACTTTTCCGTGATTTCCAAGTGGGGGCTGGCCGGTCGCTGCGTGTACCTTCTGGATATGCTTCGCGGCAAGTGGGAGGCTCCCGACCTTTTGGACGTCACCAGAGAATTTCTGAGCCGTCACAGACCCCGGCGCCCTTTTACGGCGCGGGTGCGCGGCGTGTTCATTGAAGACAAGTCCAGCGGTACGGGGCTGATTCAGAGTCTTCGACGCATCGGGGCGCTGTGCGACATGCCCATTATTGCGATGCAGCGAAGCAGGGACAAGGTGAGCCGGGTCAACGACGTTTTGCCCTTTATCCGGGCCGGACAGCTTTGCGTGCCTGCTTCCGCGCCGTGGCTGGCGGCATACATGGGAGAGCTCGAAGCCTTCAGCCCGGCCATGACGCATTCCCATGACGACCAGGTGGACGTGACGGTGGACGCCCTCAACGAACTTCTGCAGTCCGGCGGCGGCATGTCGCAGGGGATGGATTTATCATAGCGAGGTACAGGCGTGGCGAAGGTAAAGGTATTGCGGGATCTGATTTCCGGTGAAGAATACTGGAAGGAAGTTGCGACGGGCCGACAGTTCCGGCGCATGACCGGGGCTCTGGTGTGGCCGGAGTTCTGCAGGGACAATCTGGCACCGGGAGCGCTTGTGGTTCTCGGAGAGACGAGAGCCAGAGAAAATGTGCTGGGAGGGAGGCATATTGTGTTTCTTCTGGAAGAGGCCAGAGCATCGGACGTCAACAGGCTGGTGGACATGCTGGCCCGGGCGCAGGATGACTGGCAGGTGCGCCGGTGGGCTACGCCTCTTTCCGATTCCAGAGTCTGCCTGTTGGATGATTACAACGATGAGCTTCGGTCCATGAACAGGCGTCAGATACGTTTCGGTGATCCGTTGGGCTGGGCCGGAAAGGGAGAGGGACTTCTGCCGTACTATCACGCGCTGGTGCAGCGCCGTACCATGGGAGAAAAGACCCTGTTTCTGGGCAAGGAAAGCTCGGGAGCTGCGGAAATAGGAAAGCTCAGGCCGGAAGACGCCTCCCGGAAGCCTACGGACTTTCCGGGCGCTGCGGCCGTCATGTTTGCGCTGGCGGAGATCGACGCTGCTCCCATGCCGGAGTGGGGAGAAAGGCCGACTTTTGAGGGCGGCCCGGCCGACCTTCTCGGGGGATACTGATGGACGCGTCGTTCACCTATCCCAAGATACTCCGGTCCATGAGAGAAATCTGCGAAGAAATGGGCGTGGGAGCGAAGACGGTGAGAAAATGGGTGGCGCTCGGCGCGCCTGTTGCCGTGGAAGGAGAGGGCAGCAAGACAAGATACAGTGCCGAGGCGGCCACATTGCAGGCGTGGAGACTGCGGCGAGTTCAATCCGTTTCGGAGAGTGCCGGAACCTGAGTGACGTTCAGGAATGAGAGCCCGTTTCTGCAGATTGCGGAACGGGCTTTTTTGTGTCCCGGCATTGTCTTTTCCGGGCTGTTTCGACAGAGGCGGAAAAAGGTGTCAACCCCTCCCCAGCCCCTCCTCAGCCTTTCCCAGCTTATCCCCAGCCTTTCCGCCTGAATTTGCCGTGCTACGCTTCCGTCCAAAAAGGGAGAGCGTATGCGCATTGAACAGCAGCCGAAATTTCTTTCTCAGCTGGCCCGTCATGAGGGGCTTGAGCTGACGCCCTACCGTTGTACCGGAGGGGCGCTGACCATCGGCTACGGGCATAATCTCGACGCCAATCCCATTCCCGACATCCACGCCGGAACCAGAATCACGAAGGAGCGCGCCCGCAGGATACTTGTCGAAGACTGCCGCAAGCTGGCGGACAGACTCGACAAGGCTCTTCCGTCGTGGCGCAGGCTCGATGAACCCAGGCAGGCCGTCATCATGAACATGGCCTTCAATATGGGCGTGGCCGGAGTAAAGGGATTCGAGCAGATGCTGAAGGCCGTGGACGACGGCGACTATGAACGCGCCGCTCAGGAAATGCTGGATTCGACCTGGAAGAAGCAGGTCAAAAGGCGGGCGACCGAACTTGCCCGTCAGATGTCGAGCGGAGAGTGGCAGGAGGGGTAGAGGCATGAAATGTGCGGCGTGGTTTTTGCTTTGTTTCGGACTTGTACCGGCAGTCGCCTTTGCGGCGGAAGAAGCGCCCGTGGGCGCGGATCTTGCCGGGTATCTCATGGAGCTTCTGCCTGATTCCTTCGGCGGAGCTGTAACGCTTGTCGTGAGCATCTGCGCGGCTGTGGCCGCGTTCTGGAGTCGTCCGGCCGACGACGCCAATATCGTGATTCGCGTGCTGTACGCCGTGGTCAATGCCGTGGGCTTCAACAAGGGCAAGGCCACCAATGCCGACGACGCTGCGGCCAGCGCGGCAAAGGCCGGGAAGTAGATGTGCAGTCGTGGGCGGCGGTTCTGCTTGCAGCCATGCAGCTCGGAGCAAAGCTCTTGGAGCGGCTTGACCGGTCGGCTTACGACGATTTTCGCCGTTCTCTTTCTGACGGCGACCCTGTCGGGGTGCTCGGCGCTCAGACAGGAAAGCCCGAACTTGAGACCGTCCGTGCCCGTACTGAAGAGTCAGAAAATCGTGATTCTTGACGGTGTGCGCGGCTGGTGGATCGACGAGAGGGATGCGGCGGCACTGGCACAGTGGATTTTCGACATGAGCGGGGAGAGCGGGCAATGAACGACATCGGCAGAGAAGGCGCGGACCATGCCGCGGAATATCTGGGAGCCATCAAGGGCACCTGGCCGCTGCTGCTTCTGGCCGGAGGCATTGCCTTTGCTTCTGCGGTGTACCAGCTCAAGCGGGGATACAAACAGCGTACGGCGGCCCAGAAGTGCGCCACGGTGTTCCTCAATACCGTGCTGACGGCTTCGCTTGCCATGGGCGGGGCTTTCCTTCTGCCCCTCTTCATGCCGGAGGCCACGGCCCAGACCCAGATGGGCGTGGTGTTCCTGCTCGGCGGACTGGGTGGAGAAACGGTGAAGCAGTGGCTTTTTGCCAGACTGCGTCTTTCCGTTGTTGACCTCATGAATCCCGACGATATCAACGACATCCGCAAGACCATGGACCCGGAGACGCGAAGGAAGCATGCCGCTCAGTGCCCTTTCCGTGGAGATGAGTGCAGGACTACCGGAGGCGAGACGGCATGAGTCAGGTTCCTGCTCTGTATCAGTCGTCTCCCGCAGAAGAGGAGCGCCGGCCGCTTGTTGATACGGGCTCGCTTGCCGCCCGGCTTCATGATGAGCTGTCCGAAGCCATGAAGTCCAGAAAGATGGTGGAAGAGCGCTGGCTGGAAGACCTGAGTCAGTACCGCGGACAGTACAGTGCCGATGTTCTGGACCGCCTGAAGAAATACAAGCGGTCGCAGGTGTATTACCGGCTCACGACGCAGAAGGTGAACACGCTGACCGCCAGACTCATGGACCTGCTGTTTCCCCAGAAAAGCAAGAACTGGGGCATTGAGCCGACTCCCGACCCGGAAATTCCGGATGACGTGATCATGCAGGAAATGCAGGGAGAAATTGAGGCCGGTGTTCGTGAAGTCATGGGCCGAAAGCTGGCGGACTTGCAGGCGCAGAACATCATGCCAGACGCATGGGCGGTGCAGAATCTGCAGGCGCAGTCGTTGCAGGAAGTCTATGCCCGTCTCGACACGCGTTCTGCGCGCGTGCGCATTGCCAGGGAGAGGGCTTCCGCCATGGAGCAGGTCATCGACGATCAGCTCAAGGAGTGCAACGCCAACGGGCAGCGCAGGCCTTCATGGCAGCAGAACTGCCGTTCCGTGGTCAAGGACGCCTGTCTGTACGGCATGGGCGTACTGAAAGGTCCGCTCATCGAAAAGGTGGACACGAGACGCTATCGCCCCGTGCGGGACATGTACGGAAACGTGAGCTGGCAGGAAGAAGTGGTGGCAAGTTCGCTCAGGCCCTATCACGAAGCCGTGAGCGTGTGGGACGTCTTTCCTGACCCGGGGGCGCGACTTCCCGGGGAACTGCGGTTCGTGTGGCAGATTCATCTCATGACGGACAAGGACTTGCGGGAACTGGCCCGATTTCCCGGGTTCAATGCAGAGACCATTCGAGGATACATGCGGGAGTTCGCCGAAGGCGATGCGCAGCTTGAAGAATGGGAAGTGCAGACGCGGGAAATCAATGCCGACAACCTTTCC
>JAXUUT010000131.1:0-12422 GCA_037230945.1 bacterium | reverse complement strand
GCAAGCAGCCGCGATTCACTCGCGGCGTTAATCGCGGCGGGCGTCGTGCAAGCCCTGTGCCCGTACAGCGTGTCCGGAGCAGACGGGAAGTGGCGTCACTCGGGAGAAGGCAAGTAAAGGTCAAGGTAAAGGTAAAAGGCTGGTCAGGGCAGACGTCGTTCCCGGCTCGTTCTTGCGTAATGCCGCCTTGTGTCATAAGAAAAAGGGCGTAACGTGTCTTTTTTGCCCGTCCGGCGGCCTGAGTTGCGTCAGGACTCTTGCCCGGGCCGTAGGGCTGTGCTAGTGTGTCAAAAGGAGATGACCTCTATGAAAAATCTGTGGGCTCCATGGAGAATGCAGTATATTCTCGGGCCGAAGTGCCACGACGGATGCGTGCTCTGTGCGCCGGAAGATCCGGCGCTCGACGAGGAGCGTCTTATCGTGCATCGCAGCAGGCGGGTGTTCGTCATGCTTAACCGCTATCCGTACGCCTCGGGCCATCTCATGGTGATTCCGTACCGTCATGTCAGCGACATCACCGACCTCGACGCGGAAGAAGCCGCCGACCTCATGGCCATGACGCAGCTTTCCTGCCGTGTGCTGCGCGAGCTGAGCCACCCGCAGGGCATCAATGTGGGACTCAATCTCGGCGAGGCCGCGGGCGCGGGCATAGGCATGCACATGCACATGCACGTCGTGCCCCGCTGGAGCGGTGATTCCAACTTCATGGCGGTGCTTGACGATGTGCGGGTCATACCCGAAGCTCTTGTGGAGACCCGTCGCCGTATGGCGCCTGTGTTCGCCAGACTGGCGGGCCGTTCCGCCTGAACCCTTTTTCGCGTATGCTGCTGCAATAAGGAGACGTCATGCGCTATATCAAAGTTTTCCTGCTGGTTTTGCTCTTCTTCGTGGTCATGATGCTCTTCGTGCAGAACCAGCCGTTGTTCTCCGACGCGGTTTCGCTGAAGGTCGATCCCATGTTCGCTCCCGCGATCACCACCGCGCCCGTTCCGCGCTATGCGCTGCTGCTCATCAGCTTCGCCCTCGGCGCCGCCGTGGTGCTGCTCATGCTCATCTGGGACCGCATCGCCCTTTCCGGCCGCGCTTCTGCGGCCCGTCGTCGTGCCTCCTCCCTGCAGAAGCGCCTCGACAAGATGACCGCTGAAAAGCAGAAGCTCGAAGCCTCCGTCAAGGAATTCGAGGAAAAGCTCAAGGAATCCGAAGCCCGCGCCAAAGACGCCGAGGCCCGCGCCAAGGACGCCGAAGCCGCCCTCGCCGCCGCCCAGACCGCCGCGGAATAATTTGCCCAAGGGCTCAAGCGCACGGAATATGCCCGTTCCGTGCGCCTTCTTTTTCCTGCGGCGTTCCTTCCGAACGCCGCCTTTTTTCTCCGCGCCCGGGCATTCTTTCCGCAGCCTCGGGCCCCGGCACGGCGCGCTGCCGTCCCTCCTTCCTGAGAGGGCGGAGGGCTCCGAAAGACTCCGAAAGGTTCCGGACGGCTCCGAAAGGCTCCGAACCCCGCCCCCTGCGGCGGCAGGCGCGATTTTGCAGGCGTTTGCCGAAGTGCGCGGACAGAGCCGCAGCGTGCTGCGGGGCCCCGTCGTCCGCAGGTTCCCGCCGTGCTGCGGAACGGAATTTCGCCGTGCGCCCGCGGCTTCTTCGCAACGCTTCCGCGAAGGATCCGGAAACGGCAGCCGCGAAGGATCCGGAAACGGCAGCCGCGAAGGATTCGGAAACGGCAGCCGTGAGGGGTACGGAAACGGCAACCTTGAAGGAGCCGGAAAAGGCCGCCTTCCCGCGCGGCGCGCAGACCTTGTTTTTTGAATCGGGCGTGCCTTGCCGCAGGCCCGGCGCATGAAGGAACCATAGTTTCGTCGAGACGGTATGAGCGACAACGAACCCAAACTGACGCCCATGTATCGGCAGTATCTGGATATCAAGAAAGGGTATCCCGACACGCTGCTTTTTTACCGCATGGGCGATTTTTATGAGCTTTTCTTTGAGGATGCCGAAATAGCCTCGCGCGAGCTTCAGCTTGCGCTCACGAGCCGCAGCCGCGACGAGGGCGGCGTGCCCATGTGCGGCGTGCCGTGGCACGCGGCGGAAAATTACATAAGCGTGCTGGTGAAGAAGGGGTACAAGATCGCGCTCTGCGATCAGATGGAAGACCCGAAGCAGGCCCGCGGTCTGGTGAAGCGCGAGGTCACCCGCGTGATGACGAGCGGCACCGCGCTCGAGGACGCCAATCTGGAGGCCAAGGCCCACACCTATCTCGGCGCGCTGTTCTGGAACGGCGCGCGCGGGGCGGGCGGCTTTGCCTGGCTCGACGTGTCCACCGGCTCATGGACGGGGCTCCAGTCCTCAAAGGAAGAGGAGCTCAAGGAATGGGTGCTCAAGATGGCCCCGAGCGAGCTGCTCGTGCCCGACAAGGGCGACGTGCCCGTGTCGCTTTCCTCCCTGCCCGGGATGCAGGTGGTGCGCGTGCCCGTGCGCAGTCATTTCGAGCTTGAGGGCGCAAGGGAGCGGGTGCGCGCGGCCCAGAGCGTGCAGGACGACGCGGCGCTCGGACTGGAAAAGAGCCCCGAACTCATGCAGGCCTGCGGCGCGCTTGTGGCCTACCTTGAGCAGATGCAGAAGCGCGACCCCGCGCAGCTTTGCCCGTTCCGGCCGCTGGACAAGGGCCGCTACCTTATCCTTGATGAAATAACTGAGCGGAATCTTGAACTTTTCTGCCGCATGGACGGCAAGCGCGGCACAGGCACGCTCTGGGCTGTCATGGACAATACGCGCACGCCCATGGGCGGCAGGCTTCTTGAAGAGAGAATGCGCTGTCCGTGGCGCAGGCTTGAGCCCATTGTGGAAACGCAGGACGTGGTGGAGTTCTTCTTTCGCCGCGGCGACGTGCGGAAGTGCCTGCGAAAGGCGCTCGACGGCGTGTACGACATGGAACGCCTTTCCACGCGCATCTCGCTCAACCGCTGTCAGCCGAGGGATCTTGCCGCGCTCAAGGAGAGCCTTCTTGCCGTGCCCGCGGTGCGCGCAGCCCTTGCCGTGTCCGAAGGCGGGGCCCTGTCCACCGACGACGAGCGCAGGGGGCGTCGTCTGCCCGCGGCGCTTCAGCGCCTCCTGAAGAAATGGGACATGCTGGAGGATCTGGCCGATCTGCTTTCCCGGGCCCTGCGCGACGATCTGCCCCCGCAGATCACCGAAGGCGGCCTTTTCCGGCAGGGCTACGACAAGGAGCTCGACGAGCTGCTCGATCTGGTGGATCACGGCGAGGCGAAGCTGCAGGAGCTTCTGCGCGAGGAGCAGGAAAAGAACGGCATGCCCAAGCTCAAGCTGGGCTACAATCATGTGTTCGGCTACTACTTCGAGCTTTCCCGCGCGCAGCAGGCCGTCATTCCCGACTATTTCCAGCGCCGTCAGAGTCTGGCCAACAGCGAGCGCTTCACCACGCCGCAGCTCCGCGAGCTTGAGGACAGAATGCTTTCCGCCGCGGAAAAGCGCAAGAGCCTGGAATACGCCCTTTATCAGAAGCTGCGCGAAAAGGTGGCCGACGCAAGGCCCCGTCTCGTGACCATGGCCGCGCGTCTTGCCTGGCTCGACTACTGGCAGTCGCTCGCCGAGGGCGCGGAGTGCAATCACTGGACGCGCCCCGAGCTGAACGAGGGCCGCGGCATACGCATCATGCAGGGGCGGCATCCCGTGGTGGAGGCCGTCACCGGGCGCGCCGCCTTCATTCCCAACGATCTCGTCATGGACGAGAAGAGGCATCTTGTGCTCATCACCGGGCCGAACATGGCGGGCAAGTCCACCGTGCTCCGGCAGACGGCCATCATCGT
Organism: bacterium; assembly: GCA_037230945.1. Lineage (GTDB taxonomy): Bacteria > Desulfobacterota > Desulfovibrionia > Desulfovibrionales > Desulfovibrionaceae > Mailhella. The sequence continues at coordinate 8,601 of JAXUUT010000131.1, read as the reverse complement.
CATCATGGCGCAGATGGGCTCGTTCGTGCCCGCTTCCGAGGCGAGTCTCGGACTGGTCGACCGCGTGTTCTCGCGCGTGGGCGCGTCGGACAACCTCGCGCAGGGGCAGAGCACCTTCATGGTGGAAATGATGGAGACCGCCCGCATTCTGCGGCAGGCCGACAGCCGGAGCCTCGTCATTCTCGATGAAATAGGCCGCGGCACCAGCACCTTCGACGGGCTGGCCCTGGCCTGGGCCGTGGTGGAGGAGCTCGCGCGCCGCGCCGCAGGAACCATCCGCACGCTTTTTGCCACGCATTATCACGAACTGACCTCTCTTGCCGGATCGCTCCCCGGCGTGTGCAACATGAACATTGCCGTCAAGGAATGGAACGGCGACATCGTGTTTCTGCGCAGGCTCATTCCCGGCCCGGCCGACCGCAGCTACGGCATTGAGGTGGCGCGTCTTGCCGGCGTGCCCGCGCCCGTGGTGCAGCGGGCCAGCGACATTCTCGCCCAGCTTGAGGCCGCGCGCGGCAAGGCCCGCGTGGCAAAGCTGGAAGCCGCCGTTCTGCCGGGACTGGACATTGTTCCCGCAAAGGCTAAAACCGTGAAGGCGGCTTCTGCCGACGCTGTCTCCGCTCCGCAGCCCGAGCCCGCCCCGCAGCCCGACCCCCCCGTGCTGGAGGCCCTGCGCCGCGTCAATCCCGACGCCATGACCCCCATGGAGGCCCTGCGCCTGCTTTCCGACTGGAAAATGCTCTGGGGCATGCCCGAAAGGAAGGAAGAGCCCGCGCCCGGCGCGGACAGTGTGCCGTCGGAAGGGCAGAGTGATGCCTTGAAGGCCGCTTCGGACGCGCCCGCGCCCGAAAGAAAGGCCGCGGGAAGGGGACGGAAAAAGGCCCCCGACGCCGCCTCGTAGCCAGAAAACGACCGCGCCGAACCCGACGGCGCGGCAGACCGGCATGCCGCGCGCATGCCTTAAGGAATGGTATGAAACGTAGTTCAGCCTGCTGGAGCGCGTGCCTTGCGCTTCTTGTGCTGTGCGCGGCGCTTGCCGTCGCCGGATGCGGCCGCAAGGGCGATCCCGTGCCGGACTTCTCCCGTGACGAATTTGCCTTTGCCTCGCTCGGCTCGGAAGCCGCAGCCGACGGCACCATCACCTTTCAGGGCACCCTGTCCGGCGCAACGCAGAACATGGAATACATGGTGCTCGAAATGCAGGCCGTGGACGGCGAGCTGTGCGAAGGCTGCCCCTTCCTCGCGCAGGACGTGCACCGCGTGGACGCCCGCGACGCATGGGAGAGCGAAAGCGGCTCGTCCTTCAGCTTCGTGTACCGTCCCGTCTTTCCCGGCAGCGCCTACCGCTGGCGTCTGACCGGCCACAACCTTTACTCGGGACTTCCCCCGGTGGTGAGCCCCATGCAGACCGTCTTCATGCCGGGCTCCCCCTACGAAGCCGTGTCCATGCCGGAAAACGGAGAGTGACCATGGTTGTTCTTCAACGTTCGGCGCGCATCCTCTGCGCCCTGTGTCTCGGTCTTGTGATGTGCCTTTTCGCCTCCCTTGCCCAGGCGGCCGCCTACGCGGACTTCCGCGCCGACATTCAGTACCGCATCGACGGAAAAACCGTGAAGAACTGCGGCACGGCCATCTCGTCCGGCCCCTGCGCCCGCATGGATCTCGACCTCGGCAGCGCGGGCGTCTTCACGCTCCTCGTCGACTCCAGAGAACATATGCTCCGCGTGCTCTCCCAGCGCCTCAGAGCCTACGTGGAAATCCCCGTTTCCGGCGATCCCAGAGACTGGCGCAGCCTCGTCAAAAGCGCAGCCGCCGCCGTCATGCCCCAGAGCATGGGCATGATCAGCCTCCAGGAAAAGGAGTGCACCTCCCTCGGTAAGGACAACTGGCAGGGCTACCCCGTCCATAAGACCCGCAACGTCTACGAGGCCGGATTCATGGGCTCCGTCCGCCGATTCTCCCTCGAAGTGTGGGAAAACGAGGCCTTCTCCCCCTTCCCCATGCACGCCATGGCCGACGAAACCTCCGCTACCCACGGCGGCAGCGCCTGGCTCACCAACATCGTCGCCGAACAGGCCTCCCAGTCCATGTTCAACATCCCCGAAGACTTCACCCGCTATTCCTCCGTCATGGACCTCTTCCTCTACGCCCTCTCGGCATTTTAAAGGCAGGAAAGACAGTGCGGGGGGAATAATTCCCCCCGCGCCCCCTTGTTTCTGCCTCCCGGCTTCGCCGGTTCGGCAGGACAAAGGGGACGGGAAGACTTACGCCGGGCGTTGGTTCAGCGCTCTGGAAAGCCTTCGTTGGCAACGGGCAGTCGTCTCCCGAAGCTCGGGGAAGCTTCTGTTTGCAGCGAAATAAATTTCTCTCAGCGCTCTGGGGCCCCGGGCGACGTCAGGAGCCCGGCCGACGGCCGCAAGTAGCCGCGATTCACTCGCGGCGTTAAACGCCGCGGGCGTCGTGCAAGCTCTGTGCCCGTACAGCGTGTCCAGCGCTGACGGGCGGTGGTGGTGCTCGGGCGGCGAGACGGGCGCTTGCGTTATTACTCGGGCGTCGAGACGGGAGGTAAAATCCGACAACGTCAATCTTGACATGATATTAGGCAGGTATACAAAGTAGAGATAGCCTGCGGAGTGTCGTCGTGGACGACATTCGTCCTCTCCGGTTAATCTGGACGACCGGAGAGCTTGCGCGTGAGGGTACAGGTCCTTTTTGGCAAAGAGTCGGATTCATGACAGGCAGCAACGGTTTTCATCTGTCGGATCTTCAGTACTGGCGGGAACTGAAGATTCTGGCGGAGCGGGCATCGAGGGACGTGCTTTCCGGACTGCTCAACAGGGGAACGGCCACGGATTACATAGAGCAGTGTCTCAAGCACATGCATCCGGGCGACTCCTGCGCGCTGTTCATCATTGATCTTGACAACTTCAAGCAGGTCAACGACACCCTCGGCCATCAGGCCGGCGACGAGGTCATACGTCTTGCGGCCAAGGCGCTTGCGGGCTGCTTTCGCGCCACCGACATCGTGGGGCGTCTCGGCGGCGACGAGTTCTTCGCCCTGCTTTCCGGCAACATCACCGAGGACGCGGCCAGAGACAAGGCCCGCAGCATCTGCGAGGCGCTGCAGTTTTCCATCGGCGTGAATCCCTCGCTGCACGTGAGCTCCAGCGTGGGCGTCTACATTGCCAACGGCGAGACGAGAGCCTTTGAAAAGCTCTACGAACGCGCCGACGCCGCCCTTTACGAAGCCAAGGCCGAGGGCCGCAACCGGTATCACATCAGCACCGGCGAAGGCGAGATGCCGCACAAGAGCACGCTTGCCCTCATGCCCCACGTGCCCGTGCAGATGCCCCTGCTTCTCGAGAACATGGAAGAGGGCGTGGCGCTCCTGGAAGTGGGAAAGGACGCCGTCAACGTGCTTTACGCCTCTCCCGCCGTGTTCCGCATGCTGGGCACGGACAGCTCGGCCCTTTCCCTGTGCCCTGCGAGCTTTCGGTGTTCGGGGGCGTGCATCCCGAGGATCTCGGGGAATTTGAACGTCGTCTGCGCGACGGTCTTGCCACCGGCAAGGCCGTGGAGTATGAGCATCGTTTCGCCTGGGGCTGCGGCTGGCGCTGGTGCCGCGCAAGAGCCGTGCGTTCCCCCATGCCGTGCAGCGACAACGTGATGATGGTGCTCGTGCGGGACATTTCCGGCGCGCGCAGGAGTCAGGGCGACATTCTGATGGAAGGGGAGTATTTGAAGCTGGCCCTCGACCGGGGCGCGTGCCTGCTCTGGGAAGTGGACGTGGCTTCCCGCAGGTTCCGTCTCTTCAACGGCAGGCGGCTGCGTTCCTCCGGCGCCATGATGGATGACTTTCCTGAAGGGCTCATCCGCAAGGGCTGGGTGCATCCCGATTCCGTGGACAGGTTCCGCGCCTTTGCCCGCGCCATGCTGAGCGGACGGCCCGCCGGCGGCGGAACCTTCGTGCTGCGTCACACCATGAGCCGCCGCTTCGACTGGTTTTCCGTGCAGTACCGCATCCTGCCCGACATGGACCGCGCTCCTCTCAAAATCGTGGGCATTGCCGAGCCCATCACCGTGGGCATTGCCTGGAGCCTTTCCGGCAAGGAGAGGCTCTGGGAACATCTGCGTCCCAATCTTTTCTGCTACGTGCGCGGCGACCTTACGGAAGACCGCATGGAGGAACTCTGGATAGAGGGCAGAACCCTCACCCGGCAGTTGCGCGGCGCCTCCTTTCAGAGTCTCGTGCTCTGGGAGCAGAAGCGTCTTTTCCGCAGGGAGGACGGCGAGGAGTTCTTTGCCGTGTTCAGCCGCAGGGCCGGGAATGGATTGCCAGAGAGTTTCGCTGCGTCGACTTCGGCGGAACCGTGCGCTGGCTCTCCTATGTGGCGCATCTGGCGCGGCATCCGCTCACCGGCAACGTGCAGGTCTTCGGCTTCCTGCAGGACACCGGGCGCAGGCACGAGAGGGAAGCCGCCCTCGCCGGAAGTTCCGGCGATCTGCCCGTGCACGGCATCTACAGCCGGGACATGGCCAGAAAGCTTGCCGAAAAGGCCCTTGAAAGCGGCTCCTCCCCGCGGCATCTGCTGGCGCTCGTGCAGATGTTCGGCGTGTCCGGTCCCGGGGATGCCGGCAGGCGCAACTTCATCATCATGGCGCTTTCCCTGCTGCTCGGGGCCGACTGCGTCATGGGCGAGTACGACGAGACTTCCTTCACCGTGTTCCGGCCCGACGCGGCCTCCCGCGCCGTGACGAGACAGCGCATTGACGACGCCTTCGCCTTCGTGCGGCAGGCCCTTTCCTCCGACGGTCTCGCGTCGGGACCGCGCTTCGTGGCGGCCGTGGCCTGCGCCGATCTCGGCGGCATGGACTACGACGGCATGCTCCGGCAGGCCGAACGCTGCTGTGAGCGGTGGAAAAACGCTCCTGCCGATGCCGTGGTCTTCATGGACGACCTTGCGCCGCTGCTGCCCCGTCAGGCCGGAGAGCCGGAAACCGGTCTGGAATGCCTTGAGAACGGCGAAGATTCCGGCGCGGAAATCCGAAGCCGGACGGACGACGCCGCACAGGCCTCCGCTGCGAAAACTGCCGTGCCGACAACGGTTTCGTCCCTCACCGATGAGGAAAAGGACGTGGCCATTGCCTGCCTCGACGCGCTGCTCCGGGAGGATTCTTCCGACGTGGCCATGAGCGAGGTGCTCCGCCACCTGGGAACCTATTATGGGGCCGACCGGGCCTATACGCTTTCCCTTGCCGAAGACGGCCGCACCGTGCGCGCTTCCCACGAGTGGGTGACCGAGGGCCGCTGCAGTCTGAAAAGACGGGTTTCGGGCATGGCGCTGGACAGGCTTCCTCTTTTGTGGCGCTGTCTGCGGGAGAATCGTCCGGTCTTTCTTGAACGCAGGGCGGAGCCGGGCAGAAGAAGCGAGGACTGGCGCTTCATGGCCCTTCCCCTCGCCCCCGCGGACGGCGGGCCCGACGGCGTGCTGTGCGTGGAAAATCCGCGTCGGCCCATCCGCGTCGACGCCCTTTCCGCCGTGCTGCTGCCCCACATGGAACGCGTGCTCCGCTTTTCCGGCGCGGCGGGCTCCGGACGCGGCATGGCCGCTCTTCGGGATTCGCTCACCGGCCTGCAGAATCTGCGCGCCTACATGGACAGAGTGTGTCAGCTCACCTCCGACACCTGCACCTCCCTGGGCGCCTTCACCCTTGACGTGCCGCATCTTGCCCCCCTCAACGGTGCGCAGGGGCGTGGTCAGAGTTCGCGCCTCGTGCTCTATCTTGCCGAAACCCTGGGCGCGGTGTTCGGGCGCGATCTGCTGTTCCGCACGCGCAGCGACGAGTTCGTGGCCCTTTGCGCCAACTGCACGCAGAACGTCTTTCTGGCCCGCGTGCTCCGCGCTCAGTCCATGCTGCAGCGCCGCTATCCCGGTCAGCTCCGCTTCGGCTACACCTGGTCCGAAGGGCTTTTTTCCGGCGACAAGCTGGTCAAGGAGGCCCGCACCATCATGCTCTGCGGGCAGCTTGAAACGTCGGCAGGCGGCACGGCTCAGCCCGAGCTCGGCGTGCGCGGCCCGGGCATGGCGGGCACGGGCGGACTTGAGAGCTTTACCATTTACCTGCAGCCCAAGGTCGACATGCGTTCAGGCGTCGTCATCGGCGCCGAAGCCCTGGTGCGCGGTCTCGACGGCTCGGGGCGCGTCGTCATGCCCGCGCGCTTCATCGAGGCCATGGAGCGTACCGGCGCCATCCGCGAGCTTGATCTGCACGTGCTCGGCATGACCCTCGCCCTCATGGAGGGCTGGCGTCGCAGGGGGCTCCGCAGCATTCCCGTTTCCGTGAACTTCTCGCGCGCCACGCTGTTCAGTCCTTCGGCGCCCGGCTCGGTGCTGGCCCTGTTCAGCCGCTATCCCATGCTTGCCCCCTCGCTGCTGGAAATCGAGGTTTCCGAAAACGCGGGCGACGTCGAAAGCCGCACCCTCGAAAGAGCCATGGCAGGCTTCCGTCCTTTCGGCGTGCGCTTCGGACTTGACGACTTCGGCACGCGATACGCCAACCTGTCGCTGTTCACGAGCGTGCCCTTCGACACCGTGAAGCTCGACAGAAGCCTCATTCGCGATCTTGCCCACAACAGCGTGGGGCGCGCGCTCGTGGGCGACATCGTGCGCCTGTGCCGGGCCAGAAACATGGCCTGCGTGGCCGAAGGCGTGGAAAATCAGACACAGACGGACGCGCTGCTCAAGGAAGGCTGCGTGCTCGGACAGGGCTTCCATTACGGACGCCCCATGGCCGCGGAGGAATTTGAACGACGCTTTCTGACCTCTGCCGGACAGCGGCAAGGAGAGGCTTCATGACTGAAGACAAAACGATCGTAACCGTGAAGGACAACGACGCCCCCCTGCTCATCGTGGGCATGGGGGCTTCCGCCGGGGGACTTGAGGCGCTCCAGCAGTTCTTTGCCAGAATGCCCGACAACAGCAATCTTGCCTTTGTCGTCATTCAGCATCTTTCGCCGGACTACAAAAGCCTCATGGCCGAAATACTCGGCAAGCACACCGGCATGAAGGTCGTGCAGGCCGAAAACGACATGCCCGTGCAGCCCAACGTCGTCTTTCTCATCCCCCCCGGGAAAGAACATGACCGTGAAGAACGGCAGGCTCCTGCTCGCGGAACAGGTGCACGGCGCGGTCAATCATCCCATAGACGTCTTCTTTTCCTCCCTCGCCGCGGAAAAGCGGGAACTGGCGCTTGCCGTGGTGTTTTCCGGCACGGGTTCCGACGGCACGGGCGGCGTCAAGGCCATCAAGGAGCACGGCGGCCTCGTCTTCGTGCAGGACCCCGGAAGCGCCCGCTTCGACGGCATGCCCAAAAGCGCCATCGGCACCGGCCTTGCCGACTTCGTCCTGCCTCCTTCCGAAATCGCCGCGGAACTGCTCAACTTTTCGCACTATCCCGTCATGGCCGAAGCCTCGGAACCCTTCCTTTCCGAGGACGAGGACATCCTTGCGCGCATCTACATGATTCTCAAGCGCGTGAGCGGCATAGACTTCACCCACTACAAGAGAAACACCGTGCTGCGCCGCATCGAGCGGCGCATGGTGGTCACCCACAGCGCCACCCCCGCCGACTTCGCAAGGCTCATCGAGGAAAACTCCGCAGAGGCCTCTCAGCTCGTCAAGGACATACTCATAGGCGTCACGCGCTTTTTCCGCGACGCGGAGTTCTTTGAAAAGCTCAAGGCAACCGCCGTTGCCGCCATTGTCGAGCAGAGCGACGAAAATACCCCCGTGCGCGTGTGGAGCGCCGGATGTTCCACCGGCGAGGAGGCCTATTCCCTGGCCATGCTCTTCCGCGAGGTGCTCGAGGAAAGGCATCTGCGCCGGGACGTCAAGATCTTCGCCACCGACGTCGACACCCGGGCCATAGAGCAGGCCGGAAAGGGCGTGTTCCCCGAAAGCATCGCCGAAGACGTGTCCCCCGAACGGCTCGCCCGTTTCTTCGTCCGGCACAATGATCAGTATCAGGTGAACAAGGACATCCGGAAAATGCTCATCTTTGCGCCGCACAACATGCTTTCCGATCCCCCCTTCGGCAGGCTCTCGCTCATAAGCTGCCGCAACGTGCTCATCTATTTTCAGCCCGTCCTTCAGAAGGGGCTCTTCGCCATTTTCCACACCGCGCTCAAAAACGGCGGCTTCCTCTTCCTCGGCAGAAGCGAAACCGCCAGCGAGTACAGCAAGGTGTTCACGCCCCTTTCCGCCGCAGAGAAAATATACGTGCACAGAAGCGAGGGGAAGATGGAAGACTTCATGCCCCCCGCCTTCAACATCCCGAGAATCCACACCGCAAGCCGCAGCGTTCAGGGCCTCTCGCCGCAGCAGGACAGCTCCTTCACCATGGAAGGCGTCTACAGCCGCTTCCTCGAGAAGTTCCTGCCCGCCTCCGTGGTCATCGACGATCAGAACAACGTCATTCACTTCTTCGGCAACTACGCCGATTACCTGAACATCGCTCCCGGCAAGGCCACCTTCAACTTCTTCTCGCTCGTGAACAGTGACGTGAATCTCGTTTCCTCCACGGCCATCAGCCGCTGCCGCA
>JAXUUT010000063.1:0-2066 GCA_037230945.1 bacterium | reverse complement strand
CGGCTTTTAGTTTTTATGGACTATATTTTTATTTTTAAATTTAATAATGAGATAATGGAAGATGATGTTGAAAGATGTCATGACCGTTATGTGCGATGTCGGGTTGGCTTGCAAGTTTTCAGAGAAACAGGTATGGAGAATCAATATGTTATTGTAGTGAACAGGTCGTTTTCCATGGATGTCCTGATGGGAGAACACAGCGCCCGAGGTGTGCTCTCCATGATGCCTGAAATGTGCGGTGTTTTTTATAATATATTGATTTAATTTTATATTTTTAATGCAAAATCAAAAGTCAAATTTTTCCGAGGTACCCATGACCGAACATCAGAAGATAAGCGCCGTGACGGCCGGCGACGAGCTGTCTTCCGTTTATGTCGTTTCGCTGGCATCTCTGCAGCAGTCCCGCAACGGTCCGTACTGGAGGCTGGAGCTGAGGGATGCGAGCGGCTCGCTGGAAGCCAAGATATGGAGTCCGCTCAGCCTTTCCATACCGTCTCTTGCCGCGGGGCAGATGGTGCAGGTGGAAGGGCACGTTTCCTTGTATCGTGATCAGCTTCAGCTCACGGTGGAGGCGCTGAGCGTTCTCGATGAGGACGAGGCGTCCGCTCTGCCCATGGAGGACTATGTTCCCTCCAGTCCGCGTCCGGCAGCCGACATGATGGCGGACATCGAAAGGCTGTGCGACGCCGTGCTCGTGCACAAGCAGTGGAAGAAGTTCATGCGCTCCGTGCTTTCCGACAAGCGCATACGGCCGCTGCTGCTCCGGGCTCCGGCCGCCAAGTCCGTGCATCACGCCTATGCGGGAGGGCTGCTTGAGCACATGCTTTCCGTGGCGGAACTGTGCATGCTCATGGCCGACCATTATCCTGACCTCGACCGTCAGACGCTGCTGGCCGCGGCTCTTCTGCACGACATAGGCAAGATAGACGAAATGGAAGGACTGCTCGTGACGGAATATACCGATGAAGGACGCCTTCTCGGTCATATCGTTCAGGGACTGATCATGCTTGAGCCGTATCTTCGCAAGGCGGGACTTGCTCCGGAACTCGTCATGCATTTCAAGCACCTCATAGCCAGCCATCACGGCGAGATGGAATTCGGTGCGGCGAGGGAGCCCGTCACGCCGGAGGCCTTCGTTCTGCATTATGCCGACAACATCGACGCCAAGCTGGCTCAGTGCCGGGGTGTGCTGCCCCCGCCCGCCGACGGGGAGGAAGGCATGGTCTGGAGCCCGTATCAGACGCTTCTCGGGCGCAGCGTCTGCCGTCCCGTCCGCACGCCGGAAGCGAGGGAAGAGGCTCGAGTCGCAAAGCATGAAAAGAAGGAATCCCGGCAGGAGGAGAGGCAGTGTTCGTTACTGTAGAAGGCGTGGAGGGCGCAGGCAAGAGCACGCTCATGAATATGCTTGCGCACGCTCTCGAGACGCGGGGCATTGCCTTTCTGCGCACGAGGGAACCCGGCGGCTGCGGCCTCGGCGCAAGTCTTCGGCCTCTTCTGCTCGACGTGTCGAGCGAGCTCGACTCCCGAGCGGAGCTTTTTCTTTTTCTGGCCGACCGTGCGCAGCACGTGGCCGAGACCATACGCCCCGCGCTTGTGCGGGGAGACTGGGTTCTTTGCGACCGCTACGCCGACTCCACCATTGCGTATCAGGGTTACGGTCGGGGCATGGACACGGACAGGCTGCAGGAACTCAACGATTACGCCACGGGGGGCCTGTGGCCGGACAAAACGCTTCTGCTCGACCTGCCCGTGGAAACGGGACTCGCCCGGGCGCTTGCCCGCAACGGACGGGAGGGGCTCACGCAGAGCGAGGGACGCTTCGAGGCCGAGGAGCTGGCGTTTCATCAGCGCATCCGGGACGGTTTTCTGGCCCGCGCGGCCCGCTGGCCGGAACGCTTCTGCGTTCTGGACGCCACGCTTGAGCCGGAGGAGCTGCTTCGGCAGGCGTTGAATGCTCTCGGGCTTTCCTGTTGATCAGGAAAACAAAGACCGGGGCGCTGCATCGCGTCCCGGTCTTTTTGGTTAAAAGAAAACCCCCAGCTAGGCTGGGGGTTCCCGAAAACTTA
>JAXUUT010000120.1:0-12680 GCA_037230945.1 bacterium | reverse complement strand
CAACGGAAACAATGCCGGATCCATCAGCGTGGACATCGTGGACGACGTGCCTGTGGTCAGTACGGACTCAACCTCTGTTTTGTCCCTCACGGTGGATGAAGCGCAGCAGGCGGATTCTGTACATGAGAACGTGTCCAAGCTGTTCACGGTAGATGAGGGAGCGGACGGAAAAGCCAGTCAGCACTATGAGATCACGCTGGATGACGGTGCCGATACCAAGAACGATCTGACGGCCATAGTCAACGGCGAGGAAGTCGGCGTGGAGCTGGTGGTTAAATACGGCGTTCTCAAGGGCATGGCCGGAGATACGGAAATCTTCAACGTAACCGTAAGCGAAGATGGCGAAGTGAAGCTGAGCCTGACCGGCAACGGTACGCTGAAGCATCCTGCTACTGGAGATTCCGGTGACACTCTGAAGCTGAACGGCGTGAACGTGAAGCTTACGGTGACGGACACCGATGGCGATAGCGACAGTGCCGAGGTTGCTTTGAACCTGACCATCGAGGACGGCTCTGTATATTTCAGTGGACATACGTCGAATTTTGAAATTGGTAAGAGTGAAAACGATACTGTAATTCTTGATTTTAATGATGACACCAATAATGCAAACTCTCCGCATCAGGATAATGGATGGAAGCCTCTTGGCTACGATAGTTGGCATAAAGAAGATGGAGGTAGCGTCTGGGATCATGGAGATTATGAATATGGATATAAAACTATTGGAATACCATATGAAAATCATAATATAAATCTTGAGGCTGTGACAGTTAGTTATAAAAATATTTATGGTGATTCTATTACCCAACCTGACAATACACAAGAAAATAATATTGCACCTGTAACTATACAAGAAACATATGGATATAATCCGCTTCTTTCTTTTGTGTCTACTACAGCTTATGCTAAAAGCCAGAATTTTCCTGAAAGCGGACTCTGCGTCTTCAGCGGAGACGCTGGCACGGATGCAGATAAGGGTGATGCAGAAATCGGTGGAATAAACGGCGTCCAAAACAACACCGTCAGCGAAGCCGTTAAAATTACCTTGGACGATACAGCGTATTCCATAACAATTGGTCTCAATGCTTTTTATAATGAAAACTGGGGAAGTGGTAACGATATTGAGAAAGCATGTGTAGTATTTTTTGATAACAGTGGTAATCAGGTTGGAATGTTTTTCTGGGATGCCGAGGAAAATAACAACGGTGTAAGTGATAATAACACATTTTATATTTCCTCAGGTTTTCAGACGGCATACATTATTCCATGGGGTAAGCAGTCCGACTTTCTTATCAATAGCATTTCCATCGACTACAACAATACACCACAGTGGACCCTGAGCGGTACGGTTACGGCATCCAGTGCGGACGGTATTTCCGGTTATGCTTTTGGTGATCTCGGAGAAACAATTTGGATAGATGGCAAAGAGCTGCAGGTCCGCTATAATAGTGATAAAACTTCCATTGATTTTATCACGGTTGAGAAGAGTGGAAACACGCAGACTGTAACAGTGCATGGACAGGCCAGCGTTGACAAGAATGGAGAATGGCAGCTCAACTGGTTTGATGCTGATTTTTCTCCAGAGGGGATAACCATTCCCATCATTGCCACGGACGGCGACGGCGATACCGCAGAGATAGACTTGACCGTCACGGTCGACGAAAAAGGGCAGGTCGATGTTGTTGTCAAAGAGAACGACAACAGCGAGCAGTCTTCGACGGCTGACGCTGCTGCGGCTCCGCTGAGGGCGGCTGCCGTGCTGGGCATGGCTGCTGCTGCGGAGACTCTGGAGGCAACGGCGGCTGTTCCCGATGATGGGGCGCTGCTGGAAAAGACGGAGTCGGACGGGGCAGGCGACCACGAGGCCGGCCTGTCCTTCATGCAGGCGACGGAGGGCGATTACTCCGGCGTTGAGACTTCCGGTGAATCTGACGGCATGCATGCCCCTGTTCCCGACACTGCGGACGACGCTGCGTCCGTATACGGCATCGACGGAACGGATGAGGGCAACGATCTCCTTGATGGACTGGAAAACCTGGTGTTCTCCGACGCTGCGACGCCGGTGTTCTCCGAGGACGCTCAGAACGTATCGGATACCAGTGGAGATTCGAGCCTGATGTCTTTCGGTGATGGAGACGCTTCCAACAGCGGCGAGCTGTTCATGGGGACGGACGGCAATGACGTTCTCATTGGCGGATCCGGCGACGACATTCTCATCGGCGGCTCGGGCAACGACTATCGCGACGGCGGCTCGGGCAATGACTACCTCGACGGCGGCGACGGGCAGGATGTCATGTACGCCGGGTCCGGGGACGACGTGGTGGTCTACGACCACAGCGATTACCTCATCGACGGCGGCAGCGGCATAGACGCGCTGCTTGTGGATAACAGCGAGCTCGCGGGTCGCAGCATAGACAAGCTTCTCGGCAGCGGGCATGACAAGGACGGAGATCAGCCTCTGGTCAACGGCTTTGAACTTGTCATTACCGGAGACGGCATCGACAAGCTCGGCCTCACTTCCCTGAGTGATTTCGGCATCACCGTCAATCATGATAACGGCACGTCAAGCGTGACGCTGGGAGAAGACTGGACGCTGGCAGCTGATAGAGCAACGGCAACAACCAAGATAGAGGGTGTTACTCTTACCGTGCACATCGACAGCAGCATACAGGACGTGGTCGATCAGGCGGCTCAGAACATTGCCAATGCCAACGGCTGATGATTGAAGGCAGGGGGGAGAGGCCCGAGCGGCGTTCATCCCCCCGGCTTGCCGGATAAAAAACAACAGGGGGCGGAAGACACACTTTCGCCCCCTGTTTCATGGGTGCGGCGCGCTTTTGCGCGAGACTCATGCGGAAGGCATTGCCCTGCGGGGCGGGCGGGGATAATGATCGGAAAGACGATGACGCGGTGAGGACACATGAAATTTCTGTTCTGCAACGACAGCTATCCGGGGCTTTTCGGCTCCATGCCCGCGCAACTGGCCTCCGGGGCCGGAAACGAGGTGATGTTTCTGTCCTTTTATCCCCGGCAGGAGGCGGCCACGCCGGGCATCATGCATGCCCGGCTGAAAATAGACCGGGGAAGCGTGCCGCCGGGAAAGGACTGGTATGAGGCGGAGTGGGAAAAGAGCGTCAAGGCTTCCGCGCAGGCCGGTCGGACGTTCTGCCGCCTTCGGGATTCAGGCTTTGTTCCCGACATCGTGCTGGTCAGATTCCACGCCGGGCTGACCCTGTTTCTCCGTCACGCCTTTCCCGATGCGTTCATCGTGCTCTACCCGGACGTCATCCGAAGCCGGGGCGATTCCAAAGAGAGGGCGGCGCGGATGCAGGCCATGCGGGACATACAGGTCAGTCAGATGGTCCGAAGCGATATGTGCTTTGTGCAGAGCGCCGGGCAGAAGCGTCTTTTTCCGCCGCTGCTTCATCCCGTCATACGGGTATGCCCTCCCATGGTGGACACGGCGTTTTTCTCCCCGGGGCACGCCGATCTGTCGCCGTTCTTCCCCGATGCCCGTCCGGAGGAGAAGGGCGAGCTTCTGACCTTTCACATGAAGGGCGAAAACGCGGTGGATCAGCAGATGATACAAATGCTGCTCGGGCTGCTCGTGCACCGTCCGGCGTGCCGCATTGCCCTGTCGTTCGGGAACAACGGGAGCAGAAGGCAATGGGAAGCGCTGCACGGTGCCCTTGCGGAAAACCTGCGCCATCGCCTGTTTCTTGCCGGAGGACTCGACCGGAACCGCTACAGAACGCTTTTGAGTTCCAGCACCGTGCACGTCTTTCCTGAAATATCCTCGCTGCTCATACAGGAAGTGCTTGAAAGCATGAGCTGTGAAAGCCTGGTCATGGCCCCCCTTGCAGAAGACGGCGACGTGGTGAACCATGACACGGCGGTGGATTTTTCGGAAAAGGAGCCTGCCGCACGATTCAGGACCATCTGCCGCGTTCTGGACGACATGGACGCCTTTGCCCCCATGCGCAGGAACGGAAGGCGGCTGATTGTGGAGCGGTACGACGAGGCGAAGGGCATGCGCGCGCACATCGCGCAGATTCTGAAAGCCTTTGAGGACAGCAGAAATGCCGCGGCAGCGGACTGAGCCCGGCAAGCACTCCTGAATCCGGCGACTTCGGCGGGGCCGCCCGGCAGAGCGGCGCGGCGGATTGTCGCCTTGTCGTCGTCTTGTCGCCTTGTCCGAGGGAAACGTCCCTCGAGGGGAGCGCCGTCAGGCCCGCCCCTGTTTTCGCGTGTCCATTCCGGGCCGCCCGGGAAACGCCCCTGACGATGCCGCCGCCTCGCGTATGCGTCGGATGCGTCGGAGGTGTCGGACGAGGCGGATGCTTTCGCGGGCATCATTCTTGCCCGGCGCTTTTTGGCCGTTTTTCCGCAGCAGGCGGGGAGTTTTGGCGAAGCCGTATTCGGCTGTCTCCCCGCGTCGTCCGAGAGCTCCCGGGAAAAGGGGGCCCTGCCTTCGAGCTCCGGTTCCCGCTGTTCGTGACCGGCCCGGTTTCCGGCCGGGAAGAGCCGCACATGACGACGCCTGACGGTTGAAGGGCGCAGGGCGGCATGGTCGGCGGCACGTCCGGCCCCGCGTTCAGGCCGTGAGATTTTGGGCGGGCCGAAAAATGCCCCGATCCGCGCAGGGCGGACCGGGGCAGGTCTTTGCGCCGCATTTCGGGCGGCAGGGGAAGAAGCGGGGGCAGCCGGTTCTTCCCGCCCCGCCAGGCCGGCTGAGGCGGCGGCGCAGAGACAGAGGAACCGACGAAAGAGCGGGAGCATTCACGCGCCGTGCGTTGTCGGAAACGGGCGGCGACGCCGGAAAGGCGGGCATCGCGGTTCCGGAACTTCCGGCTTTTGCCGAGTCCGGGGCGCGGCGCCGGAAAAGGGCGGAGCGCCTCTGACCGCGTCCGTTTTTCCGCAGAAACTGCAAAGCGTCGCCGAAAGGTGGGGAGAGCGCCCAAAGCAGGGGAAAGCGCTCTCCCGAAGCCCACCGGCGCGGCCGGAGCCGGTGGAAATGTCTCATCTCTCCCGCCCTGCGGAGAAAAGGGCAGAAGAGGCGGACCGGTTCCCGTTCATGCGGGGAGCCGTTGCCGCATCCCGCCCGCGCATGACGCTCCCGCCCGCCGTTCCTCGGCGCGGGATGCCCCGGCATGAAAAGGAAGAGCCGGACGGCTTCGGAAGGGCGGTTTCGGAAGGGCGTGCCCCGGCGTCAATGGCCGGACGGCGAAACGTGCCTCCCTCAGCCGGTCGCAGTCGGCATGACCGGCACGCAGAGCGCTTTTCTGCTTCTGCGAAGAGAAGGTCATCGCGCAGAATGGACGCCCGGCGCCGCAAGAACGCCGCGCGCAGGAGGCCGGACATCTTCCTTTTCTGCGGAGCATGGCGAGGCGTTTGCCGGGCATCCTGTCGTTCGGAAACGCCACGGGCGAAGGGCGCTGCGTTCTGTCGGAAGAGGCGGGCGCGTCCCACGGGCGCGGACGGAAACGGCGCGTCATGAAAGGGCGCGGCCTTGGTGGCGACAGACGGCGACCGGCGCGCAAAAAAGGACGTTTTCGCCGGGCCCGGAGGACAGGCGAAACAGAAACTCAGCGATGCGCGGGCCTGGTCCGGCAGGCGTTTTCCCGGCGGCCGGGGGGCGCGGACCTCAGTTTTCGGAGGCGTGGCGCTTTTCCCAGAGACGCATGTCCTTCATCTTTTTGCGGCGCACGCGCTGTATGCTCTTGCACACGAGGGGCGCGTCGCTCTTGATGCCCCATTTCTTGCGGTAGGAATCGGCGTCGAGGCCGTGCTTGGCCAGGTGCTTTCTGGTGATGAGCTTGAAGGACTTGCCGCATTCCAGGCAGGTGATGCTTTTTTCCCTGATGGACTTTGCGGGGGAAGGCATGGGCGCTTCTTCCTCTTCCTCGGCGTGAACGCCCGATTCCAGATCCTTCAGGCTGGAGGCCAGGGTTCGAATCATGGCCACCATTTCTTCTTCCTGCATGACGCGCACGGAAGACTGCGCCTTGACGAGTTCGATGGCCTGTTTCAGATAATCATCCATGATGGTGTTCCTCCGGGATTGTTGACATGGAAAAGAGGGACGGACGCTTCCGGGAGCGTTCGGATTTTTCGTGCGGGCGATCCGGTGGAGAGAAGCCCGGATCGCCCGATGCGGGCCGCATCCTTCAACCGTGAGGATGCGGGGGCCGGGGCCGGCGTGCGGTCCCGGAGACATGGGGGGCAAGGCCGCAGTTCGTCGCGCCGTTTTTGCGCACCCACATTTCAAAGAGAAGGCGGGACACGAAAATGGCCGTGAACATGGAAGCCAGAATGCCGAGCGCCAGCGTGACGGCAAAGCCGCGGATGGGCCCGGTGCCGAACTGATAGAGCACGGCGGCGGTGAGCAGCGTGGTGAAGTTGGAATCGAGAATGGAGCTCTGCGCCTCGGAAAAGCCCGCGGCCACGGCCCGGGCCATGGTGAGCCCGCGGCCTATTTCTTCGCGTATGCGCTCGAAGATGAGCACGTTGGCGTCCACGGACATGCCTATGGTGAGCACCACGCCCGCAATGCCCGGCAGGGTGAGCGTGGCGCCGAACAGACCGAGTCCGGCAAAGAGCAGGCTTATGGTGAACACCAGCATGGCGTTGGCAAGAAGCCCGGCCATGCCGTAGTACACCTGCATGACGACCATGACGCCCAGAGAACCCACCGCTCCGGCCACAAGACCCGCGCGTATGGAGTCCGCGCCGAGCGACGGGCCCACGGTGCGTTCCTCCTGCACGGAAACCTTGGCAGGCAGCGAGCCGGAACGCAGCACCACGGCCAGATCCTGTGCCTCCTCCGTGGTGAACGAACCCGTGATGGTGGCCTTGCCGCCGCTTATCTTCTGCTGGATGACGGGCGCGCTCTGCACCACGCCGTCGAGCACGATGGCGAACTGCTGATGTATGAGTTCTTCCGTCACGCGCTCGAACTGATCCGCGCCGCGCGCGCTGAACTGTATGGCCACGCAGGGCTGATTGCGTTCGTCGAAGGCGGGACGCGCGTCGACGATGTCCTGACCGGAAAGCAGCGGTTCCCTGTCGAGCACGAGCCCGCCGGAAAGATCCGTGCGGGAGGCGCTCGTCCACGCGCGCGTGCCCTCCACCAGCGGATACCACGCCGCGCCGGGCGGCAGAACGCCCGTGGCGGAAACGTCGCGGCGCACGCGGTGGAAGGTGAGCTGGGCCGTGCGGCCTATGAGCTGAAGGGCGCGCCCGGTGTCCGTGACGCCGGGAAGCTGAATCTGAATCTGATCGTCGCCCTGGCGGCGGATGTCGGGCTCCGCCACGCCGAAGGCGTCGATGCGGCCGCGAAGCGTGCGTATGGTCTGTTCCATGATGCGCTCGCGGAGCTGTTTTTCCCATTCGGGGCGGAAGGAGACGAGGAGTTTTTCCCCGGATCCGGACGAGATGGCAGACCCGACTGCCATCTGTCCGAATCGGTCGCGCAGCAGGTTGGAGAGTTGTTCGATTCCCTCGTGTTTGAGCGGCACGAATTCCAGCGTTCGACCATCGGCATGACGGAGGAGGCGGGTCCTTATTCCCGCATCGTTGGCGCTGGAACGGATATCCTGCCCCAGAAGGGACAAAGATTGGGAAACGGCCTGATCAATGTCGGCGCCGAGCGTGAGGTTGATGCCTCCGCGCAGGTCGAGCCCGAGGCGTATGGGATTTGGCAGCCACGCCTCGGCAAAGCGCGGCGGAGAAACAAAATTGACGGATATGCAGGCGGCGCACGCCAGAGCCACCAGCATCGTGACGCATGAGCGCCAGCGCAGGGAACGCATGAGAAATCCTCGCGGAGCGTTCCGGCGGCAGACGCGGGCTGTCCGTCGCGCGGTGAGCGGGCCGCGCATGACGCGGCGGGCCGAACTGCGGACGCAGAAACAAACGCTGCCTTGAAGAAAGGACGGGAAGGGAACGCTCGAAACGTAAAGTGCACACAGAACGCCTGTTCAACACGCAGGGGCGGAACAGGGACTCAGACCGTGACTAGACGTTCGACGCAGAGGGCGGAGCGAGGGAGAACCAGTGAATGAGCCCGTGACTTTCCGGCGGACAGGCGCGCACTTCAAAGTGTTCCTGAGCGCAGAGGAAGAATTCGGGCAGGGGAGGCACGGAAGGCAGCGCCGCGGGAGAATCACCGCCGTCGGGACCGGACGAGGCGTTCGTCTGCCGCTTGCCCGGGGAGCGCAGATGCGTTCCGTCGGAATCGGCAAAGGTCTTGAGCTGGGATACGGGATTGCTGATGCCGCTGATGGCGAGCGTGAGGGAGGACATGCGGAAGCTGTCCATCTCCTTGTGCTCGTCGGCCTGACCCCTGGCGGGCATTAAAAGGACGCAACAGATCATCAGGAGCATGAGCCTGATGCCGATAGAAAATTTTTCCGTCGCGCCTTTCATCATGTTTCAGCCTTTCGTCGTTGGTTTGACTATGACGTCTTCCCGCGCTTTGTCAAGGGCTGCAAAAGTCAAAAAAGAAATTACCGCCAGTCCCGGCACACGTCCACCCAGCCCTGCGAGCCGGAACATTCCTCGAGTTCCGGCAGGGTGAGCTCTATGCTGCTGTTGGCGCTGCCGCAGGCGGGAAACACGGTTTCAAAGCGGCGCAGGGAAACGTCGAGATACACGTCCGCGCCTTCCGGCACCCCGAAGGGACACACGCCGCCCACGGCGTGACCCGTGCGCGCTTCCACCTCTTCGGCGGGCACCATCTTCACCTTCTTCACGCCGAAGGCCTTCTTGAATCGGGAGCTGTCCACCCGGGCGTCGCCCGCGGCAAGAAGAAGTATGGTCCGCTCGCCGTTCAGAAACGAGAGCGTCTTCGCTATGCGGCCGGGTTCCGTGCCGAGCGCTTCTGCGGCAAGCTCCACGGTGGCGCTGGAGTGTTCGTGTTCCTGAACGCACGCGTCCTTGTTCCAGCGCCGGAGATGCGCCTTGGCTTTTTCCAGTGACATGGCGGCTCCTCAGGCGGAAATGATCATGAACCACGAGGCGGCCATCATGACCGCATAGAGCGCAAAGCCGGCGGCAAGAACCACGGCGGCGGGCCCGGCAAGGCTGCGCCACTGCGGATTGCCGCAAAAGCGGGCGCGGCTGCGCCACAGACCGAGACAGGCCACCGCCCCGTAGAGCAGCGAGAGAAGAGGCCACGCGAGAAACGCCGTGGAACCGTACCAGGTGTGCGGATCGAGCGCGGGATAGACCACGCGGCTGAACAGAAGATGTCCCACGAGCGGAATGGACACGCAGAAGATCCAGAAGGTGATGGTGAGCGAAATCTCGCCGTGCATGAGGCGCTTGACCACGTTGGTGCGTCCGGCCGGCATGCCGTTGCCGTCGCCCGAGGCCGAAAACAGTTCTGCGGCGCGTCTGCCTGCGCCTTTCTTTGTGGGGGAAGCTGAGGCCATGATGTCTCCTGTATCAGTGCTGCCTGCCCAGAAGGTCGCGCAACTGACGGGGCAGGTCGAGGTCGAGGTCCTTGGATGACAGCGGGCGTCTGGCATCTTCTCCGGCGAGCGAGTAGCGCGGGGCGGCAAGATCGCCCTCGAGACGGACGGGCAGGGATGCGCTGCCGGGCATGAGCACGGAGCCCGAGGCGTCCAGGGTTCTGGCCACGAGGTCCACGTTGCCCGAGCCGGAAAGCGAGAGCCGGGGCGCTTCCAGCGTGAGCTTGTCCACCGTGACCTGACCGCTCTTTGCCGCAAAGGAAAGGAACAGACGGTCGAAACGGTTGGTGGAAAGCAGATTCCCCGCCAGCGGAATGCTCGAAGGCAGAATGCTGAACGCCGTTTCCACCTGCGAGGACGTGAGACTGCCCTTGCCGCTCAGCGAAGGCAGACCCCGCGACGTGGTGAACGAGATGGAAGCGTTGATGGAACCGCTGCCCGAAAGCAGCGGACGATCGGCCACGGCGCGGGAGAGCTCGTCAAGGTTGGCCTGGGGCACGCTGAAGTTGGCGGAAAGCCTGGAGGACAGCGGCGTGGTGGGCAGCATGACCATTTTCATGGCCGCCGTGACCGGACTTTTGGCCAGAATGCCGGAGAGCGGATTGAACTCGTAGGTGCCGTTCTGTCCGGCAAGGCGCGTGTGCACGCTTTCCAGATGCACGCGGTTCCAGCGCACGTGATCGGCATCGAGCTGAAGATTGACGCGGGGCCAGCGGGTGAAGTCGCGGCTTTCCAGCTTCTTCGGCGAGCTTGAGGAATCGTTGCTGCGGTAGTCGTCGAGGTTGAGGTCGCCGAGCTTGAGATCCCCGGTGATGACGAAGGGATTCGGCGAAATGGTGAGATTGCCGCTGTAGGTGAGATCGTCGGCCTTGCCCTGAATGCCGGTCATGGTCATTTTTCCGCCGGACCAGCTCATCTGGGCGCTGAAGGCGCAGTCGCTGAAGATGCTGGGATCGGCAAAGGGCAGCGGATGATGGATGATGGCGCTTATGCGCTGCGGATCGCCTTCGATTTCCACCTTGAGCGAGGCGTCGCCGCGCACGGGATCGCTGTACATTCGCGCGAGCGAATCCACGCTGCCCGAGGCCGTGGCCGAGAGGTCGGGGCCCTTGAAGCGCAGCTGGGAAAGCGTGAGGGCATCGCTGTCGAAATCGTAGTCGAGCTCGCCGGAAAGGTTGAGATACTCCCGGAAGGACACGCCGTTGCCCGGGGTGAGCATGGCTTTTTCAATGGCGAAGGAGGCCTTTTTCTTGTCGAGCAGGGCGGAGCAGTTGAGCTCCACCCCCGCGTGGAAGAAGGGCGAGGAACCTTCGATGTCGGTTTGCAGATTGAACTTGGTGGCCGTGCCCGGATGCACGTTGGTGGCGCTCAGCGTGACCGGGGAGAACACGACCGTGGAGCCGTCGGGCTGGATGAGGCAGACGCGCCCCCGGTTGATGCTGATGTTGTCGGGCGCAATGCGCAGCGCGTGCAGAATGCTCTGTATGAGATCGTCGAAGTCGCGCCGGTGCTCCACGCTGGCGGGAATGCCGTCGAGATACTCCAGAATGGGCTTCTTGAGCCGCATGGTCAGATCAAGATCGTCCACGGAGAAGTTCTTGATGCTGAACTTGCCCGTGAAAAGCGCGTGGGAGGAAATCATCACCGAGGCGCGGCTGAAGCTGAACTCGAGCGAGCCGTCGGGGCTTTTCCACGAGCTGGCGGCAAGCTCCAGACCGCGATTGGGGAAAAGCGTGAGTTCGGGCGCCTTTTCCGTCACCAGGGGCGCGCCGGTGCTGTTTTCCACATAGGCGTTGAACTTGTCGATGATGAGGTCGCTGTTTGTGGCCACCAGCGCGAAAAGGCCGCCACCGGCCACAAGCACGAGAAGAACGAGAACAAGCAATATTTTTCGCAGCATCTGATTATCCGGCGAACAGTTTATTGGCCTACACTATACAGAATCGGCAGATGGAGCAAGTCCCTTCGTCCGGTCGGCGGGACGGAAGGACGGGAAGGGGCGGGGAGAAAGGCAGGGAACGGGAACAGCGGGGAACGGAGAAAGGACGCGCGGGGAAGAGAAGAAGGGAGAGGGGAGCTCGCGGAGCTGGCGGAGACCGGGGGGAGTGCGGGAATGTGCGGCAGGGCGGCGTAAAGAAGGGGCGGGGGAGACGGAAAGGAAGGGGGCGGGGTGAGTTGGGCGTGAAGGGGCGAAGGGAGGAAATCGCCGGGACGGGAGGAGAAGCACGGCACAGGGGGAGGAAAGGCGCGCGGCGGCTCCGGGTGCGGCGTAAAGGGCGGGGGGGGGCTGCGGCCTGCCCGGAGGCGGGCGTCATGCCGTGGCGGGGTAAGAGCTCCAGGGAACGCAGCCCCGGGGGCCGGGCGCGCGGGGGAAGACCACGCGTTCTAGCGCGTGCAGAAACTAAGCAGAAAGGAAGCGACAACCATGCAGAACATGCAGAATTTTAAATTGCTCATCGTTTTCCTTCCAGGGAAATAGGATTTTCCGCGTGCCCCACGGGGTGGGGAAGACTGGATGGTGGAAATCAGAAATTCAACAACGGTGGAAACACCCCCACGGGGGTGGGGAAGACGCGCGTGAAAGCTTTATGGCCTCCGTAGCCTTGGAAACACCCCCACGTGCGTGGGGAAGACTTTTCTATATCGTCCAGAGTCATAGAGATGACAGAAACACCCCCACGTGCGTGGGGAAGACACACAATTATCCATGTCGGCACTCTCTATAGGAGAAACACCCCCACGTGCGTGGGGAAGACAAAGGAATAGGCGTTGAACGCATAGATGAGTGGGAAACACCCCCACGTGCGTGGGGAAGACCTATTCAAATTACAGTTGACACTCCTTATATAGGAAACACCCCCACGTGCGTGGGGAAGACCGGATGCTTTTTGACTCTTACTCTTTCGGAGGAGAAACACCCCCACGTGCGTGGGGAAGACCTACACTGTATCGAATCGCTGCGCAAGAGGCCAGAAACACCCCCACGTGCGTGGGGAAGACTCGCGCGGACAGCCGTTGAATGGCGACGCGATGGAAACACCCCCACGTGCGTGGGGAAGACTTCCGGCCAGACCGCAAGGGACCATTCGGAAAGGAAACACCCCCACGTGCGTGGGGAAGACCACCTCTGAGAAGAGGACACACCGAAGAGACAGGAAACACCCCCACGTGCGTGGGGAAGACTCGCGCGGACAGCCGTTGAATGGCGAC
>JAXUUT010000137.1:0-12886 GCA_037230945.1 bacterium | reverse complement strand
CGAGTTTTTACGGGAAGACGGGAATCTCTTTCTGTTGCAATTCATTTGACAATCTTCCTTGAAAAGAATGGGGATGTCGGTGCCGCCGAGAATGTTCCGGGAGATTTCTTCGGTGGAGAGGCTGCTCCACACCTTCTTGTTGGAGAAGTAGAACACGAAGCCCATGATGACCCACACGGCAAGCACGCAGCGCGGCGCGAAGGAGATGTAGGCGGGGGAACCGGGGGTGAGGAGCAGCACCAGGGTCAGGATGGAGCAGATCGTGCCCATGATGCAGCAGAACAGGCCGAGGCGTCTGCCGGTGGCGTTTTCGCTGCTCAGAATGGCGCGACGGGCGACGAGACAGGTGAAGAGATAGCCTATGCCGGTGCCGACGGAGCTCATGTCCACGGTCCAGCCGACGGCGGAGCGACCGGCGAAGGGCGTGAGCAGGGCGAGAACGGCGGTGAAGAGAATGGCGTTGTAGGGAGTATGATAGGTGGGATGGATGCGTCCGAACCATTCAGGGAGGATGCGGCCTCTGGACATGGCGAGGAGCAGGCGGCTGGCGGCCACGAAGAAGCCGTTGATGCCGGTGCATACGGCGCCGAACACGGCGCAGGCGAGAATGACGGAACCGAGCTTGCCGAAGGCCAGCGTGGCCACGTAGCCGGTCGCCCAGGCATGACCGCCTGCGGCGCGCATTTCTTCCATCTTGGCAAGAAGTTCGGGGTAGGGAATGGCGATGGCCACGCCGAGCATGACCATGGCATAGAGCATCATGCCCACGAAGATGGAAACGACCATGATGTTGCGGCAGCGGCCGGGATCGAAGGCGAATTCTTCAGATGCCTGAGGCACGGTGTCGAAGCCCACGAAGAGGAAGGGCGAGAGCGCGAATATGCTCATGATGCAGGCGGCCTGCGACTTGTTTTCCGCAAACAGGGGCATGAGGTTGCTGATGCCGGCGGAATCCAGGGAAGAGGAGCCGAAGAAGAAGGCCACGATGCCGAAGGTGAGCATGAAGGCAAGAATGAGCTGCAGCTTTCCGGCCATGCCGACGCTGCGGTAGTTGAGCCAGCCGAAGATGAAGGTGCCGGCGGTCATGAGCAGAACTTCGCCCATGTAGACCTTCCAGCCGGCGATGGTGTAGAGCTCGCCGAACTCGAACACTCCGGGGAAGAGGAAGCGGAAGATGAGCGAAAGTGCGGCGATGTCTATCATGACGATGGCGATGTAGCCGATGACCAGCGCCCAGCCGCATATGAATGAGGCAGTGGGGCCGAAGCCTATGTAGGCATAGGTGAACGCGCCGCCGGCAACGGGTGCGTATTTGACCATGTAGCTGTAGCATACGCCGACGAAGGAAATGAGAATGGCGCCGGCGAGAAAGCCGAGCAGCGTGCCGAGGGGACCGGCGGAGGGGAGAAACATGTCGCCGGGAAGGACGAAGCAGCCCCAGCCGACGATGGAGCCGAGCGCGAGGGCGCAGACCTGCATGGGAGAAAGGGACTTTGTAAGCTTGGCTTCTGACATAGGTCGTTCCTGCTGATGAAGAGAGGGGAACCTGCTGACGCAGGAGAGGTCGCCCGGAGGCTTCCGAAAGCGGAGCACGGGTGCTGCGGGCCGAAAACAAGCAAACAACTTTTGTTCGAGGGATTTGTGTGCGAAAGGAATGTGAGATGGTGAACTTGAAGCAAGAACTGTGCCAAATGAAGCCATGTTCGACATGTTATATCTAACAACCTAAAAACAAAAGAAAAATATTTTTTCCAATAATGAAAATCATTAGCTGGAAAAAGAAAATCGTCAAAAAAGAAAAAATTTTTTTCTTTTTTGAAAGAAATATGTGAAAAAATGGAGCTATTTGTTTTACGTTAAAAAAGAAAAAATGAACTGGTTATCACTGGTTATGTCATAATTTGTACTTGTTTTCTCATGAAGCTCGCGAAGCCCTGGTTGAGGCAGATGGAAAACAAAGGCGGGGGATGTGATATTATTAAAATTAAATCAATAAGTTAAATGAATCATTCGTATTTTCAGAAACGAAAATTTCATTTTGACGGGAGACTCGGCACCAGGCGTCTTCCCGGAGACGGATGTTCCGATTCCGGTCAGGAGAAATGCCGCTTGTTTCAGGGAAGAATGCCTGCCGGCGTTCTCTGACGGAGTCTTGCCGGAAAGACAGGGAGCCGGTGCGTCGGGAAAGGCGGTGCAAAAAACGGCACAACGGCCCCGGCATCCGACATTTCAGAGGCTGAGGTCGCTGAAGAAGCGGCATGATAAGGGGCGTATCTTCAATGTTTTCTGCAGGATGCTGGATTCCTGCGTTCCGGCGGCGGCCAGTCCGCCCCCGCGGAAGGCAGGAGCCGGTGCGCTGTCCGGCGACTTCGGAGCAAGGCCTAATAATCTTCTTCGCTTATGCCGAGCTGCTTCATTTTGTAGCGCAGGCCGGGGCCGGTGAGCTCCATGATTCTTGCGGCCTTGGAAACATTGCCGCCCGTTACGCGCAGCACGTTGCGTATGCACCGGGATTCAAAGGCGTTGAGCTTTTCTTTCAGAGGAATGACGCTGTTTCTGCGCACGTCGCGATAGTCGTCGATGAAGGGAATATCGTCCGAGGCTGCGGGCTGTATCTGCGATTCGGCCGCACGCCTGCCGAGACAGGCCTCTCGGAACTGCCGGGGCAGGCAGTCTTCGGTAATGACGGTGCGCTCGCCGAGCAGCGCGAGACTGCCTTCGATGACGTGCAGAAGCTCGCGGATGTTGCCGGGCCAGGAGTATCCCCAGAACATCTTCATGACGGAATCGGAGACCCTCACGCCGGGGTTTTCCCCGTCGCGCTGCAGGAAGGAGGATATGAGCAGCGGAATGTCTTCCAGCCGTTCGCGCAGGGGAGGCACGGCAATGCCTACCACGGCAAGGCGGTAATAAAGGTCGTTGCGCAGAATGCCCCGGCTCACGGCCGTGATGGGCGGCTCGTTGAGAATGCTGATCACCCGCACATCCACGTCCTTTTCGGTGTTTGCCCCGAGCCTGCGCACTCTTTTTTCCTGGAGAACGCGCAGAAGCTTGGATTGCAGTCCGAGCGGCATGGAGTTGAGCTCATCGAGGAGCAGCGTTCCGCCGTCGGCCTTTTCAAACAGACCGGGCTTGTCCGCCGCGTCGGTGTACGCGCCTTTTGAGGTGCCGAAAAGTATGCCTTCCAGCAGATTTTCCGGTATGGCCGCGCAGTTGACGGCCACGAAGGGATGATCCTTTCGCGGGCTTGCGGCGTGCAGCGCCTGCGCGAACAGCTCCTTGCCCGTGCCGTTTTCCCCCCAGATCATGACTGGTACCGGACTTTTGGCGGCCACCCTGGCGTCGTTTATGGCTCCGCGCAGCGCCGGATCATGGCCGATGATGTTCTCGAACGTGTAGCGGGTGCTTTCGCTTGCGGCGGCCGGGGCCCGCGTGTTCATTTTTGCCTCGCCGGTAAGAAGCGCGCTGTCCACCCATATGGTGAAGGCCAGCACGCCGTCTTTCCGGCCTTCGCTGAACAGCGGATAGAAGTCCGTTACCGAGGAGAACAGGGAATTGTTGATGGTCTTGTACCAGTATGCCTTACGCAGGAGCGGTTCGCCCCGGTACAGGCATTCCATGGTGGGAATGCGGGTCATGCCGTTGGGCACATAGAGTTCCGTGATGTGCTTGCCCACCACGCCCGAGGTGCTGAATCCGTCCACGCGGGCCTGAATGTCGTTCATGTAGACGCACGTTCCCTCGCCGTCCACAATGGCCACGCCGATGCTCATGTGGTCCCATATGGCCCGCATGGCAGGGGTCATGACGTCTGCCATGCTGACGTCGCTGCAGCTTTTCGTACCGATAAGCATAGGAGATCCTTTGTCGGGAGGTCTGATAAATTTTTCTCATGTATAAAAAATACTTTCTAAAAAGAAAGTTTTTTTTGGCTCCGAAAAAGGTTCCGCAGGGGAAATATTATCGCATATTACAAATAAATAAAATTATTTCAACTAATTAATTCAAACGTGAAAAAGTTGGCACGCTTTGTGCATTGCCTTGGGCAACAAGCAAACGACTTTTTCCCGATCCCATAAAAATTTCCAACAGGAGACCCCTCATGTCTGTCATGCAGTTCACCTCGCCTGCCCCGGTGGAAGGGCAGGGCTACGGCATCAACTGGGATACCGCCGAACAGCGCGTTCAGGAGCTGAAGGATTTTCTGATGACCGCCCCCCAGGTCATGGACCCCGAGCGTCTTCGCTGTCTTCTGGACGTGTACGACGAGTTTGCCGGAGAATCCACGCTTTACATTCGTGCGAAGCTCTTCGAGCGCGTTTTGCTGACCAAGAAGATCTTTCTGGACGGTAACCCCATCGTCGGCACGCTTACGGGCATACGCTGCGGCGTGAATCCGTACCCTGAATGGAACGTGTCATGGATCAAGGACGAAATGCAGCTCGCCAAGATGACGTCCCTCGGCGAGATGAAGATTCCGAAGGAAACGGAAGAGCTGCTTGAAAAGGTCTACAAGAAGTGGAAGAACCGCACCTGCATTGCCCTGAACAACAAGATGTATAAGGATAAGTACGGCGTGAACCCTGCGCAGTACTCCAAGGCGGGCATGTACTACGACAACGTGAGCGTGGCTTCCGGCTCCGGCATTGCCGACTATCCCAAGGCGCTGAACAAGGGCCTGCGCTGGGTGGTGGACGATTTGAAAAAGCGTCTGCACGACTGTCCCACCACGCTGGACAACAAGGAAAAGCATGACCTTTACCGCGCCATGATCGTGGCCACGGAAGCCGTCATCGCCCATTCCCACCGCTATGCCGAGCTTGCGGAAAAGACGGCCGAGGCCGAAACCGATCCGAAGAACAGGGCCGAGCTTCTGGAAATCGCGGAAATCTGCCGTCGCGTGCCCGAATATCCCGCACGCAACTTCCGGGAAGCCATACAGTCCTTCTGGTTCATCCACCTTGCCATCGAAGTGGAGCAGATGGCCTGCGCCACCTCTCCGGGCCGCTACGGCCAGTACATGTATCCCTTCTACAAGAAGGACATCGACGAGGGCAGGCTGACGAAGGAGCAGGTCATCACCCTGCTGAAGTTCCAGTGGATCAAGCACATGGAACTCGGTGAATATCAGGGCGGCTCCTACGCCAAGACCCTGTCCGGCCACACCGGTCAGACCATCACCATCGGCGGTGTGGACGCCTATGGTCGCGACGCCAGCACCGAGCTCGAGGAGCTTCTGCTTGAAACGCAGATCCGCATGCGCGGCATACAGCCCACGCTCACGCTGCTCTATCATCCCAAGCTCAAGAACTCCTACATGAACAAGGTGGTGGACTGCATCCGCGGCGGCTCCGGTCAGCCTCAGATTCTGAACAACACCGTGGTCATCGAGCGCAACCTGGCCCGTTTTGCCCAGTACGAGGGCGGCATCACCCTCGAGGATGCCCGCAACTGCGGCAACTACGGCTGCGTGTCCACCGGCATCTGCGGCAAGGGCAGCTTCATCACGCAGGAAGATCAGCCCTGCCTTGCCAAGGTCGTGGAGCTTCTGCTTCACAACGGCAAGGATCCCTCGACGAAGAAGGTCGTGGGCGTGCAGACCGGCGACCCCTGCGAGTTCAGGAGCTTTGAGGAAATGTACGACGCCTGCAAGGAGCAGCTCCGGCATCTGTTCACCATTTCCCGTCATCACTCCGATCTCAGCCAGATGGCCCGCCTGCAGGTGGTGCCGAGCATCTTCCGTTCCGTCATGTACGACGGCTGCATTGAGAAGGGCGTATGCGAAGAGGCCGGCGGCACCAGATATCCGCAGGTCAACCCCATCATGACCGCAGGCGTGGACGCCGCCAACTCGCTGCTGGCCATCAAGCATCTGGTGTTCGACACGAAGAAGATCACCATGGCCCAGCTTCTCGAGGCGCTGAACGCCAATTTTGAAGGCTACGAGGACATCCGCAGGATGTGCTTCGAGGCTCCCAAGCACGGCAACGACTATCCCGAAATCGAGGAATTCGTGCAGCGTTTCTACCGCGACGTGGACGAAATCCACAGCTCCATCGGGCCGGACTGCTTCGGGCACAGGACTCCGCTGGACGCCTATTCCCTTTCGTACCACAACTACTTCGGTTCGCTCATGGGCGCTCTGCCCACGGGCCGCAAGGCCGGCGTGGCCCTTACCGACGGCAGCGTGTCCGCCATGCCCGGCACAGATCATGAAGGCATTACCGCCCTCATCAAGTCGGGTGCGGAAGCCATAGACACCGTTCGCTACGGCGCCAACCACTTCAACGTGAAGTTTCTGCCTTCCGCGCTGGAAGGTCCGCAGGGCGCGCGCAACCTCATCGCGCTCATCAAGACCTACTGCGACTACGGCGGCTCGCACATTCAGTTCAACTGCGTGAGCTCCGACACGCTGCAGGATGCGCAGGATCACCCGCAGGACTACAAGGATCTCGTGGTTCGCGTGGCCGGATTCAGCGCCTACTTCACCCGCCTCGACCGCGGCGTGCAGAATGAAATAATCAAGCGTACGGAATACGCCCAGTAATCACCGCAAGGCGGCGGAGCTCCGCTCCGCCGCCCCGGTCCCACGGCAGGCGTGCAGTCCAGGGGAGGAAAGCCATGAGCAGGGGAACGGTCTACAACATTCAGCGCATGTCCACCAAGGACGGCCCCGGCATCAGAACCACCGTGTTTCTGAAAGGCTGCCCGCTCCGCTGCCTCTGGTGCAGCAATCCCGAGTCCCAGAGCTTCTCGCCCGAACTGCTGTTCTTCCGGGAGCTGTGCACGGGATGCGGAGCCTGTGAAAAGGTCTGTCCGTCCGGGGCGATACGCATGGAAGGCGGCGTGTCTTCGCTGGACAGGGAAAAATGCCGCTCCTGCGGCGCCTGTGCGGACGTTTGCCCCTCCAGGTCCAGGGAAATGAGCGGCCGGGAAATGAGCGTGGACGACGTTCTGGCCGTGGCCCGCAAGGATGCGCTCTTCTATGAGAATTCCGGCGGCGGCGTGACCTTCGGCGGCGGAGAGCCCACGGCGGCGGGACAGTTCTTTCTCGATCTTCTGGAAGCCTCGCTCTGCGAGGGCTGGCACGTCACCGTGGACACCTGCGGATTCTGCCCGGAAGAGCGTTTCGACAAGGCGCTTGCGCTGGCGGATCTCTTCCTTTTCGACTGCAAGCACATGGACCCTGAAGAGCACCGGAAGCTGACCGGGCAGGACAACGCGCTCATTCTCCGCAACATGGATGCGGCGCTCAGGTCCGGCAGGGAAGTGCGCATACGCATGCCGCTCATGCCCGGTCTCAACGATTCCGATGAGAACCTGGCCGCCATGGCGGAATTTTTCGGCAGGTACGGCCGTTCCGAAATCGAGATCATGCCGTGCCATGCCTTCGGACGAAACAAGTATCAGGCCCTCGGCAAGCCGTTGCCCCCGGTGGAGCAGTACTCTCCGGAAGCTCTTCGCGAGGTTCGGGAACGCTTCGAGAGACACGGCCTTTCCACCATTGTCGCATGACAAGAGAACACAACCAAGGAGCAGCCATGTTTACCGTGACCATAGGCGAGGAGATGCTGGAAAAGCTTCGCGCCATGCTGGAAGATGAAGATGAGGAAACCTGCATCCGCCTGCGGGAGTACAAGGTCGGCGGCGGATGACATTGCAAGATCGTGCTCGGTCTGGGCATGGAAGAGATGGATGAGGACGAGGACGAAAAGATCGTCGTCGAAGACGTTCCGTTCATCGCGGACAGGGATTTTCTGACAAAGTACGGCAAGGCTTACGAGCTGAGCTTCAACGAAGACAGGCAGGTCGTGCTGACGGCTTCGGGCGTCTGAACAGGGCGCATCTGACCGGAGCCCGGTGTTCCGGAAGCGTCCGGCATGAGCAGCGGAGCCGCCGGCTGAGCCTGCTGAAAGCACGGGAGAGATGACCATGTTTGCAGTAACCGTCAATGAAGAGATGCTGAAAAGACTCCGTTCCATGCTGGAAGACGAGGAGGAAGGCGTTTGCGTCCGTCTGCGCGAGTACACGCTGGGCGGAGGCTGCCGTTCCCGCATCATTCTCGGCCTCGCTCTGGAAGAAATGGATGAAGACGAGGATCAGAGCGTGACTGTGGAAGACGTGACCTTCATTGCGGACAGCGATTTTCTGCTGAGGTACGGCCGGACATTTGCCCTGACCTTCAATGAGGAAGGTCAGGTTGAAGTAAAGGCTCTGGATTCCGACAACTGAAGCGGGATTCTTCCTGCTGAAAGAAGCGGGCAGTCGCCGTTCCCGGCTTCCCGCTGATTCAGGCCCGCCTTTCGGGAATTTTCCCGGAGGCGGGCTCTGCCGTGAAACGACGGTGCCGTCCGCGACATGGAAGCGACCTCGGACTTGTTGCGGACGGTTCGGGAACGGACTCATTTTTGCGGGAGGAAAACCATGGACGGTTCCGATTACGTGCGCATGCATGATGTTCTCATGCGTTCCCTTCGTCTCATGCATGAGCCCGTGGGCATGACCTTCATTTTTGACGATGAAAGACTTGGCGATATTCAGAGGCGCGGAGGATACTGCGAGCCCGTGCGTCCGCTTACCTTCTGTCAGGCGGAACTCGGGGCGCGCATGGAAGGGCGCACCGTGCTTCTGGAGATGAAGAAGCTCTGGTGCCTTGATGCGCGCTGTTCGTTCGGCGTGGACGAGGTGAGCGAGACGGTGGTGAACGATCTTCTGCGCTTCGGGACGGACAGGGAGCAGGTGCGCGCCTTTGTGGAAAGCAAGCCGCGCATGGAGCGCGCGCCTCTCGCCGTGCTCATGCAGCCCCTTCGTTCCTGTGCAGGCGAGCCTGACGTCGTGCATTTCTGCTGCGACAACATGCAGGCCTATCACCTTGTGGATGACTGGATGGCGGTTTCCGGCGTGCATCCTTTCCGCCCTTCCCTCAGCATCAATTCCGCGGTCTGCGGCGGCACGGCGTTCAGCTTCATCCACGGTCAGGCCAACATGACGCTGGCCTGCGCGGGCAGCTACAATTCCGGCAAGATGGAACGCGGCGAAATCAACGTCATGATTCCCGGTTCCCACATCCATGCCGTGGTGCAGCGCATGGTCTCCCGGGTGGAGAAGACGGGAGGCGTTTCCCTCACCCGCTCGGGCCATCCCTTCCCCGGGGCGGACATCTGTCAGAACTGTCCGCTCATAGTGTTCAGGGAAAAGGAGCCGCGGCAAACCGAGGAAATCTCATAACGCAAAAAATTTCAGCAGTTCTGAAGTGCCGGGAAAGGACAGGACAAAGGCCCCGCACAGGAACGGATGTTCCTGTGCGGGTCTTTTCTTGGAAAAGTCCCCCGGAAGCGCTGCGGCATTTCAGACACGGGCTTCTTTCGAGCAAAAGCCGAGTTTCTGCCGAAGCTCCCGCGGCCCGGCGAGGGAGTCGTCAGAACAGGCTGAGCTGGCTTGCCGTGGTTCTGGTGTGCCGCGTCAGCTTTACGGCATGAAAGTGCGAGAGCGGCAGCAGCGGCGAGGGCGGCAGCGAGAGCTTGTGACCGTAGAGCGTGCGCGTGGCGGCCGAGGAGAGAAACACCGCTTCCGAAGCTCTCGTGATGCCTACGTAAAGCAGTCTTTCCTCTTCTTCCACGGGGGGCGGGGTGAAGTCGTCCTCCTTGTGGAGAAGCGCGCCCACGCCGCGGAAGGGCAGAAGCCCGTCTTCTGCGCCGGGAATGAAGACAGCTTTGAATTCCAGGCCCTTGGATGCGTGCAGCGTCATGAGCTGCACGTATTCCGCCTGTCCCTTCACCATGTCCAGTTCCCGCCGGAAGGATACGAATTCCAGAAGCCCGGGCCAGCCGCCGTGTTCCTTCCATGCAAGACGGAGGCGTTTGAAGGCAGCAGAGTCGGCAAAAAGCGGGTCGAAGCGATCCGGGCAGCGTGCCAGAACGGCGTCCGGTCCCAGCTCCCAGACGTCCACGGGAACGTCGTCCAGCGCATCTTCCTTCCAGTCGTCGCTTTCCTGCGCGGCGGGAGCCATGGCCGCAAGCAGCGGAAAGCGGCTGGCATCGAGGAAGGCGGCTTCCTTCTTCGAGTGCTCTTCCCGGCGGTGCATGCGGGCTGCGGCCTGAAGCAGCGCGTCCGCGCGTTCATCGGTCCAGAACGCCTCGGTTTCGGGGGCGGAACAGGGTATGCCCCGGCGTTCCAGCGCCGCGCGTATGGGAGCCATGAGCGCCTTGATGCGGCAGAGCACCGCGATTTCTCCGGGGCTGCAGGAGCCTGACTCGAGATGGCAGCCCGCGAGGCTTTCGTGCAGGTCGGCCTGCTGGTGGGACGTGCCGCCGATGAGGTAGGCTATGCGGTCGGCAACCCATGCGGCTTCACGTTCGGCACTCGGCGCGGCCATCCACTGCAGGGTGGCGGAAGAGCCGGTGACGGAAGAGAGCTCGCCGCAGGCGCCGTGACCGGCCAGAGCGTCGTGTCCGGCTTCCAGAATGGCGGCCGCGGAGCGGTGGCTTTCGGTGAGGCTCAGCACGCGAAGCTGCGGCCAGCGGGCACGAAGAGCCTCTTCTATGCCGGAATCCGCGCCGCGGAAGCCGTAGATGGACTGATCAGGGTCGCCGATGCCGAAGAATCCCGAGCCGTCGGCCGGAGTAAGGGCTTCCACAAGAGCTTTCTGCAGCGGCGAGAGATCCTGCACTTCGTCCACGAGAATGTGCTTCCAGGGCTTGGCGGCGCCGTAGTTTCTGCTTTTGAGCTCATGCAGCCAGGTTTCCGGAAGGTCGGTGTAGTCGGCAAGATTGCGTTCCTTTTTCCACTGCCGGTAGCGCTGTGCCGGAGATTCGAGCTCTTCGGGCATGGAAAGGGTTTCGCGTCCGAGTTCCATGCGGTCGTAAAGGCGTGAGGCTTCCTTGGCGCCGAGGCCGGGATTGGCCGAGGCAAAGGCCTTGCGTGCGCTTTCTTCGGAAAGCACGACGGGTGCTTCTCCTGGCCAGTGCTTCAGGGCAAGGGCATGGAGCGTGTCGGTTTCCGGCAGCTCGACCGGCCCGTCTTCCGGACCGCGCAGCGCCGAGGCCAGTCTTGCGCGCATTTCCTCCGCCGCGCGCCGCGTGAAGGTGACGGCCACGATGTCCGATGCCTTCACGCCGTCTTTCAGAAGGCGCGCCAGTCTGCCGACAAGCGTTCTCGTCTTGCCTGCGCCCGGGCCAGCAAGCACCAGCACCGGGCCGGGGCCGGCGTTGAGCGCTTCCTGCTGCATGGGGCTGAAGGTTTCCGGTGCGTAGGAGCTCTTTGATTCGTCGTTCTTGTTGGAGTGAGCTTCCTGCTCAGCGAGTTTTTCCGTTCCGTCCGGCATCAGGCTTTTTTTTTGAGCCCCGCGCTTCGGCAGCGGGGTGCGCCTTGCGGCAGGTACGCGTTCCAGAAGCGATGGGGCGCTTTCCCGCTCTTCAAAAAGGCGTATGGTGCCGTATTCGCCGTCGTATCCGCCGTGGCGTATGACGCGGCCTGCGCGCATGCGCGCGACGGCTTCGCCGAGCTCCGGCCACGCGTGACGAAGGTCTTCCTCGGGCGTGTCCATGAGGATGGTCATTTCCGAGCCGAAACGGCTCAGCAGATCGGCATACTTTTCCTGCGTCTTCTTTGTCTTCGGGCCGCAGTGCAGGATTTCACCGAGAATTTCCGGCAGGGGAATGAGCGATTGAAAGTCTCTGCCGGGACAGGGAGGCTCGGTGCGGTCGGCCAGCTCGAGCACACGGTGCAGCACGCCCACGGTGAGCGGCTTGCCGCAGACGGGACAGATGTTGCCCATCTTCATGCTTTCCGCAGGCTCGAGCACCACGCCGCAGGCGCGGTGTCCGTCGAGGTGATATTTGCCTTCCTCGGGGAAGAATTCCAGCGTGCCCTTGTAGATAGTGTCCCCGCTTTTCTGATGCAGCGCGTCGAAAATGCCGTCGTAGCTCGCCGTTCCGTCGAAGAGCGTGGCCTCGCGCGCGAGGTTTTCCCCGGAATGGGCGTCGGAGCTCGACACCATGAGCAGCCTGTCGAGATGGCTCCAGCAGCGGTTCATGTCCGGGTCGGAGGAAAGACCGGTTTCCGCGGCGAAGATGTGGGGCGTGAGATCCTCGAAGCATTCGTCGAGGCTGTTGAAGCCTGACTTGGAGCCGAAGAGGGCGAACCACGGCGTCCAGATGTGGGCGGGAATCATGAAGGCCCGGGGGATGTCCAGTACCATGGAAAGCAGATCCTTCACGTCCAGGCCGAGAATGGGACGGCCGTCCGACTTGAGGTTGCCTATGGCTTCCAGCTTTTCGCAGAGCCGGTCGGCGGACTCGAAATCCGGCATGTAGACCAGACTATGTATCTTGCGTACCGCTCCGTTCTTCTTGTAGATAGAACTGATTTCCGCCTCGAGCATGAATTTGGGCTCGCGCGGCTCGAGGCCTGCGAGCTGCGGAATTTCCCTGGCCATGTCGTTGCGGGAAAGCGGGGACTTCAGGCGGAACAGGCCGCTTTCCTCGTCCTTTTCGAGCGCGTCGCGCAGCTCCTGCCGCCATGCAGGATGGGTGAAGTCGCCCGTGGCCAGAACGTCTATGCCCTTGACGGATGCCCATGCCGCGAGATGGGGCACGGTGAGGCGCGAACTTGTGGCTCGGGAGAAACGGGAGTGTATGTGCAGGTCGGCTCGGAACATGGATGACTCGCGGCGGGAAAGGGTCGAAGAAGACGAGCCGGACGACGGGCGTCCGGCCATGAAACAGCGGACATTGTTATAGCGGGAACGCGAATGTTGCGCAATGACGACAGGGGGGTGCAAGCGGCATGAATGAGGAAGAAATGCGGCCGGAGGAGACGAGGTTTCCCGCCGGGCTGGAGCAGCCGGAAGGAAGTTTCCGATTCAGCGGCGACGCGCTGCTGCTGG
>JAXUUT010000068.1:0-13153 GCA_037230945.1 bacterium | reverse complement strand
TTTCATGGAAATATTCATTCTTATAGTACTCATTGTTCTGAACGGCATTTTTGCCATGTCCGAAATCGCGCTCGTCACGGCACGCAAGGCAAGGCTCACGGCAAAGGCCTCCGCCGGAGACAAGTCGGCACAGGCGGCCATCCGCCTCGGCGAAAATCCCACCCGCTTTCTGTCAGCCATACAGATAGGCATCACCTCCATAGGCCTCCTGAGCGGCATTTTCGGCGAATCGGCTCTGGCCGGACCTCTTTCCTCCTGGATGCAGGGAAGTCTCGGCATTCCGGCGTCCACCTCGGGAATGCTGGCCACGGTCATCGTAGTCATTGCCGTCACCTATCTTTCCATTGTCGTCGGCGAGCTCGTACCCAAAAGACTCGGACAGATCGCACCGGAGAAAATGGCCTGTCTCGTGGCCCGGCCCATGACGGCGCTGGCCACCATAAGCGCTCCCTTCGTGCTGCTTCTCTCCTGCTCCACCAGTCTCATTCTCCGTCTTCTCGGCGCTCGTCAGAACGACAGTCAGGCCGTCACGGAAGAGGAAATACAGGCCATGATCGACGAAGGCTCGGAAGCCGGAGCCATTGAAAGCCGTCAGCGCGACATGCTCCGCAACGTGTTCCGCCTCGACGACAGGCCGGTCAACTCCATCATGGTGCCCCGGGCCGACATACGCTTTCTGGACACCTCGCTTTCCCCGGAAGAAAACCTGAAAACGCTGGGCAGGTTCGAGCACTCCTGGCTTCCCGTGTGCTGCGGGGGACTCGGCCATCTCACAGGTGTCATCCGCACCAATCAGGCGCTCCTTCTTTGCGCCGGCAAGATGCCGGATGCGGAAACCTTCTCCCGGGAACTTGCCGAACAGAGCGTTCCTCCCGTTTTCGTGCCGGAAGCCCTCACCAGTCTGGAACTTCTGAAGCGCTTTCAGGAACAGCGGCTGCACATGGCCTTCATTGTGGATGAATACGGCACCCTTCAGGGCATAGTCACACCGCAGGATCTTCTCAAGGTCATGGCCGGGCAGATAGGCAATCCCCACGAAGACGCCTGGGCCGTGCAGAGAGAAAACGGCAGCTGGCTCATGGACGGCAGCATTCCCGTTCCCGAGCTGAAGGACAGGCTCGGCCTCCAGACTCTTCCCGATGAGGACAAGGGCTACTACACCATTCTGAGCGGCATGTTCATGTATCTCACCGGCCGTATTCCCCAAGAAGGCGACCATGTCACATGGCAGGACTGGCGCTTTGAGGTCGTGGACATGGACGGCAACATGGTGGACAAGATACTGGCGGAAAAGCTGCCGGAAGAGAAAAAAGAACCGTCCGGGAGCTGACTATCCGCCTTTTCATGAACCGCATGCACAGGGCCGGGCCACGCGTCCGGCCTTTTTTCATGCCCCTCCGGCAAGAGGCTCCGCACTTCTTCCGGCAAGTCGCGGCCATGCCGCCCGCCTCTTTTGAGCAACAAAAAACCGGCCGGTTCGTGGAGCGACGAGCCGGCCGGACTGAAAAGGGGAGTATGGAGGAGAAGAGTATGAGAATCTCTGGTTATCCAGGGGAGTCGACAACCTTCGACATCTCCCTTCTACATGAGCTGCAAAGAAAGTCACGTTTCAAACTGTTTCCCTTCATGAAATATTTTGCAAGAAAGACGCTGTGCCCGTCTTTCCGAACCGCTCTCACTTGCGCACGGCGAGGCTTCTGTCATACACTTCAAAGAAGCCGCGCCACGCGCCCGGCCAGGAGGACATCATGAAAAAAATAGGCATCATACGCTGTCAGCAGACGGAAGACATGTGCCCCGGCACCACGGACTTCAAATGCGCCGGGGCGGGCACCTTCGCCTTCGAGCCCTTCGCCCCCTGCGAAATCGTCGGCTTTGTGAGCTGCGGAGGCTGCCCGGGGAAAAGAGCCGTGGCACGGGCGAAAATGCTGGTCGACCGCGGGGCCGAAGTTGTGTTTCTGGCGTCATGCATAGGCAAGGGCCGCCCCATCGACATGCCCTGCCCTCATTATGAAACCATGAAAGCAGCCATCGAAAAGAAACTGGGAGAAAGCGTGCCGGTCATCGGCTGGACGCATTGAACCTCTCTTTCCCGGACGCTGAATATCCGGCGTCCGGGAAAGACGCCGCACGTCCTTTTGTGACTTGAAGCAGAGAAACGGCCCTAGGCCGCCTCGTCCATATTCTGCCTTCCGTCCGCGCAGGCCCCGCCTCGCTGAACAGAGAAGATACGCCATGCAGATAAATCTCACCAGGCTTCACGTCTTCTATCTGAGTGCACTTCACGGCAGCATGAAAAAGGCGGCCGAAAAGCTCTGTGTCTCTCCGCCTGCCGTGACCATGCACATCAGGAATCTGGAAGAGGAGCTCGGCATGCCTCTCTTCGCCCGCAAACAGGGCGGCCTTCTGCTCACGGAGCAGGGGAAAAAGCTCTATGACCTCGTGGAGCCCATGTTCCGTCCGCTTGACGGCATAGAGCGCTACCTCACCGACCTCGTCAGCGGTGAAAACAGAGAACTGAGCTTCGGCACGCATCATCTGAACGCCAGCTATTTCATTCCCGACCTGCTCGCCCACGTCCGCGACCTCCACCCGGAGCTCTCCATTCAGATGACGCTGGGCGTACAGGATGTTCTGCTGGAAAAACTCGCCGGACACCAGCTCGATCTCGTCCTGATCATCGGAGAACCGCCGCAGGACACACGTTTTCAGGCCGTGCCCCTGTTCAACATGGAAATGGTCCCCGTCACCGCTCACCCCACCCTGTTCGCCTCTGGAAAAGCCTCCATGAAGGAGCTGGATGGAATACCGCTTCTGCTGCAGCAGCACGGCGGCGGAGCCAGAAAGACCGTCATGGACTGGTTCGAGCGCTTCGGCGTCCGGCCGGACATTCTGCTGGACGATCTGAGCTCCGACGTCATCAAGCAATTCCTGCCCCGTCACAGGGCCCTTTCCTTCATCGGACGCTTCATCGTGCAACAAGAACTGGACAGCGGCCTTTTCCGCGAAATTTCCCTTCGGGAAGGGCTGCCCATCCTGCGCTTCCACATCGTGCACAACGCTGCTCCGGTTTCGCGACCCGTCCGGCAGTTTCTGGAAAGCATCCGGAGCTTCTCCCCCGCCTTCCGCACCGCCTCCTGAACGGCGACGCTCCTCCGGACACGCCACTGTCCGGTTTTCTTTCTCCAGAGGCATTCCGGTTCCCTGCCTTCCCGGGGCCTTTTTCCATGCAGGAGCCTCGTCGATGCCGTGCATACCCCGGGCGTATTTTCCGGACAAGTCCTGAAACGGGACGGTGCGAGGCACTCTCCCGTGCTCTGCCCTCTGACGCTCCGTCTCTTCTTCCCGACGCAGCTTTGCCCCTGCGCATCCCCTGACAAACGGCGCTGTTAGCGCATGAAATCCGTATGCGTCTCTCTCCAAAAATGCCGGAGCGTTTCCTGTTTAGCGCCTTTTCCCCTGCGATGCGCCCACCTTGTGCCGAAAATCTCCCATCCCCTTCCACAGAAACGCCCTTCGTCCCGCCGTCCGTCTTCCGAAGCTGCGCCTCTCTTCCCATAATGCCCGCTTCCATCCGCGTATCGAAAAAAAAATGTCTTCCGAAAGGCGACGTCCCGCATAAAAAAATCAAAGAAAAGAGCGGAAGTTAAATTTAACTTAATTTATATTAATATTAATTGTTATTTCAACATATTGTGAAAAAAGTCCTACAGGGTAAGGTACAAATCACTGTAAAGGAAGGCATTACTTCACGTCCTCCCGGGGGACGCGTCGGCCCATAGAAAAACGGATAAACGGCCGGATGAGGCCGTACCCAAGGAGCATCTCATGGCAAACAGCAATACGCAGATCACGGAAGCGCGTCAGTCGAAAAAGGACCTGCTGCAATACCTTGCCTCGGCCATCGGCATAGTCATCACTTTAGGCTTCGGCTATCTTCCTCCCCTCGACCCCATCACTCCCATGGGCATGAAAGTGCTCGGCATCTTTCTGGGCATGATTTTCCTCTGGTCCTTCGTCAGCATTCTCTGGCCGAGTCTGCTCGGCATCGTGGCGCTCATCATCTCGGGGTACGCGCCGCTGCCCAAGGTGCTGCAGCTTTCCTTCGGCGACAACATCCCCACACTCATCCTCTTCGCCATGGTGCTTTTTGGCGCAATCCAGCATGTGGGGGTCACCCGCTACATAAGCCGCTGGTTTCTTACCCGCAGAATCATCAACGGCAAGCCGGTGATGTTCAGCTTCATCTTCATCTACGCAACCTATGTGCTGGCGGCCCTTTCGGCCAACATTCTTCCCGCGCTGCTTTTCATGTGGGCCATCCTCTACAGCGTTCTGGAAGACGTGGGTTACAAAAAAGGCGACAGGTATACCGCCATCATGGTGGTCGGCACCATGTTCGGCGCCATTTCCGGACAGGCGGCCAAGCCATTCACCGGCTCCGCACTCATGATCATAGGGGCGTATGAAAAGGTGGCGAATGCCGAGCTCGACTATCTGCAGTACATGCTCTTCGGCTTTCTCCTCTGCTCGCTCGGCATCGTGCTCTATGCCCTGCTCATCAAGTTCGTGTTCCGGCCGGACATGTCCAGAATAAAGGATATCTCCATCGAGCGATTCCTGAAGGACAAGCTGCCCCCCATGAACGCCACCCAGAAAATCATGATGACGGCCCTGTTCGGCTACCTCATTCTGGTCCTTCTGCCGAGCATTCTGCCCAAGAGTCTCCCCGGCATAGGCCTTCTGTCCACAATAGGACCGCTCGGCGTGGTCATGCTCTTCGTCATCGGCCTGAGCATCTGCCGCGTGGACCACAGGCCCGTTCTCAACTTCAGGGACATGGCGGGAAAATACATCATCTGGGACGTTTATTTTCTGGTGGCCATGGCCATGGCCGTATCCACTGCCATGACACAGGACAGCACCGGCATCACGGACTTTCTGTCGCAGAACCTGAACCCGCTGCTCGGCGGCCACTCCTACTTTGTCTTTGCCGTCATCCTCGTGGTGTTCTGCTGCTCCATCACACAGTTCGCCAACAACGGCGTCATGGGCGTGCTGTTCATGCCCGTGATCAAGATCTTCAGCGAACAGGCGGGAGGCAACTTCGAGGCTACCGCCACGCTGCTTATCTTCGCGCTGCACGTCGCCATCCTCACGCCCGCAGCCTCCCCATATGCAGCCGTGCTCTACGGCAACAAGGACTGGATAAGCCAGAAGGACGTGGTGCACTACGGCCTCATCATCTTCGTCATGTGCGTCGTCATGTACGCTCTGGCGGGTATTCCCCTGCTGTCGCTTATCTACTAAATATTATATGTCGCCCCCGCTGCCAGAGGCGAGGTACCTTCCGCCCTGGCCCTTCTTTCTGCGGGAAAACGAAACAACGAAACATCAATCTGACCGGAGGTCTTCATGAGCATCGAGCTGAAACAGATCACCCACATCATCGACGCGCAGTACGCTGCGGAACAGGCCATGCTGGCGGAATGCCGCAACGGCGACTACGACATCGAAACGCCGTATGTGAAACTCAACCCCTACCTCATCGCGCCTCTGACCGCGCTGGTGTATTTCAAAACGCCTCAGGCCACCACGGCCACGGTGCGGGTGAAGGGCAAGGAAGAGGCCGGAGACATCTCCTTCACCTTCCCGGCCGCAGAGGAACACTTCCTTCCCGTATACGGTCTGTATGCCGACACCGCCAACACGGTGGAAATCACCCTCGGCGACGGTACGAAGAGCACCCTGACCATTCAGACGGAAAAAGCGCCGGAAAGCGTGCATCTGCCCATCAGCATCGAAGCGACCGCAGCCTACATGGACGGGAACCTCATGTTCCTCAGCCCCTCCTCTCCGGCCAACCTTGCGGCCTACGACTACAGGGGGGACGTGCGCTGGTTCATCACGCTGAACTTCTCCTTCGACCTCAAGCGCGTGAAGAACGGCCGCCTGCTCATGGGAACGCACCGTCTGCTCATGCCGCCCTATCATACCACGGGCGTGTTCGAATTCGGCATGATAGGCAAAATCTACAAGGAATTCCGCATCCCCGGCGGCAGTCATCATGACCAGCTGGAAATGGAGGACGGCAACCTGCTCATCCTCACGCAGGACCCGCCGCGCGGCACCGTGGAAGACATGTGCGTGCTTGTGGACAGAAACACAGGCGCCATTCTCAAGAGCTGGGACTATCAGAAGGCCCTGCCTCAGAACGTGGGCGGCTCCGGCAGTCAGGACAAACACGACTGGTTCCACAACAACTCCGTATGGTACGACAAAAAGACCAATACCCTCACCCTTTCCGGTCGCCATCAGGACGCCATCATCAATCTCGACTACGAGACCGGCAAGCTGAACTGGATTATCGGCGACCCGGAAGGCTGGCCTGAAGACATGCAGAAGTATTTCTTCAAGCCCGTGGGCGACCTGTCCAAATTCGACTGGCAGTACGAGCAGCACGCGGCCGTGGTTCTGCCCGACGGCGACATCATGTGCTTCGACAACGGGCACTGGCGCGCCAAGAAAAAGGAGAACTACCTCCCCGCCAAGGACAACTTCTCCCGTGGCGTGCGCTACCATATCGACACCGAAAAAATGGAAATCGAACAGGTGTGGCAGTACGGCAAGGAACGCGGCTCGGAATTCTTCTCCTGCTACATCAGCAACGTCGAGTACTACGGCGAAGGACACTATCTGGTGCACTCCGGCGGCACGGGCACCTACAAGGGCGAGCCCTGCAACCGTCCTCCGGTGCAGTTCCGCGGCGAGGATGAGCAGTATGTGCACATGGAGGCCATCACCGTGGAAATCAAGGACGATACGGTGATGTATGAAATGCACGTTCCCGGCAACTACTACCGCGCCGAAAAGATGCCGCTCTACTGCAAGGAAGACGTGCTCACCTTCGGCAAGGGGCAGCTTCTGGGTACGCTCGGCGTCACGGAAACCTTCGACACCGTGCCCGACATGAAAGACGGCGGTCTGGTTCCCGACAAATACAACATCAAGATGGCCCAGGAAGTGGACCGTCTGGTCATGAAGGGCACCTTTGAAAAGGGTCAGCTCGTCATGCTGCTGCTTGAAGGCGAAAGCACGCACGCCTATTTCGTGCCCACCACCAAGCGCCCCTTCCTCGCCATGTGCGTCGGCACCTTCCTGGAGTCCGACGACAGGTCTGTGGAATTCCCGGTGAGCTTCGAAGGGCTTTCCGGCACCTTCCACGTCTCCCTCATCATCGACGAGGGCAAGTACGATACCGGCATCACCCTGACCATCTGACGATAGCCGCGGAGCCGGATGTCCCCGTCAGGTTCCGTCCTCTAATTCTTATCCACCCGGACCGCGGACCCCGTCCCGCAAGACCGGACAATCTGCCTCTCCCGCCCGGACAGACAGACAACGCACTTTTTTTTCAGGAGACATCCCATGCTCAGCGAACTGAACCAGCAGGCCTTCGACGCCATGGAAAAGCCTGCCGCCATGCTGGTGGAATTCTATTCCAAGACCTGCGGTCCCTGTAAAATGCTCGGCTTCGTCCTGAAGGACGTGGCCAGGGCCATGCCGGACTTCCCCATCTATCAGATCGACTTCGACGAAAACAGAGAACTCAAGGAACGCCTCGGGGTGAAAGGATTTCCCACGCTGCTCTTCTTCAAAGGGGATAAGGAAGTGTCCCGTCTGGAAGGACTGAAGCAGAAGCCCGTGGTCATCAAGGCCATCGAGGAGCTTCTCGCCTGATTTTCCACCGGCCCACCCAATCCTTTTCATAGTCCTCCATAGCCGGGGCGGCGGAATATTCCGTCGCCCCTCGTATTATATAACGGCAGGCAGATACGGCAGCGGCAAAATCCCTGATGCCTGTGGGCTCCCGGGCACACTGAAAAGCGGCAGTCCCCGGCATGCCACAGTCCATCGCCTCACCTGTCGGGGACGAAAAAGGGACCGGTTTCCCGGCCCCCAGTTTTCATCCGCGCAAGGCAGAACGCGTTGTCCGATCAGGCACGCTCTTTCTTCGTGCCTCCTGAAGCCGCGCTACATCTGAGGCG
Source organism: bacterium (assembly GCA_037230945.1). Lineage (GTDB taxonomy): Bacteria > Desulfobacterota > Desulfovibrionia > Desulfovibrionales > Desulfovibrionaceae > Mailhella. The sequence continues at coordinate 5,105 of JAXUUT010000068.1, read as the reverse complement.
TTTCGACCGGCGTCACGCGAAGGTCATAGGCCCTGTTCAGATCCAGATATCTGCGGGCCACGTCGCGCAGCGTTTTTGCGTCCACGGCCTTCATGGCCTCAAGATTCTTCCGGCTGTAATCAAGGTCGTGCCCGTTAAGGATGCTGGCCGCGCCTTCGCCCGCGCGCATGGCGCGGCTCTGCCGTGCGCGGTAGAAATCGGCTTCGGCCACGGCCTTGGCGCGCTCCAGCGTTTCCTCAGGCAGCAGATTTTCATGCAGGTCGCGGACAATGGCTTCAAAGGTGGCCTTTGCCTTGTCCAGGTTCTCCGGCGAGGCAATGATGCCGAAGGCGAGAAAGCCCGTATCCTTGCCGGACCAGTCCACGGGGAACACGGAATAGCCGAGGCTCTGCTTTTCGCGCAGCTCCTGATAGAGCTTGCCGGTGAAGCCTCCGAGGCACTCCGAAAGCAGACGAAGCGCCGGTCTGTCGGCGTTCTCGGTTCCCACGGTGGGGAAAAGCATGAGGTACACGGCCTGATTGCGTCCGGGCAGCGTCATGCTCCAGGTCTTCTCTCCGTTCCACGAGGGAGCGGAACTTTCAAGCGCCCCGGCCGACGGCGCGGGCAGGGACTTTGCAAACGCTTCCACCTCGGCACGGTTGAAGTCTCCGGCCACGGAAAGCACCCACGGGCGCACCTTCTGCCTGTTCCAGAATCCTTCCACGTCCTTTGCCGTGTATTTCGCCACCTCGGCAGGATCGCCTTCGGTTCTGTGCGCGTAGGAGCCCTTGCCGAACAGGAAATGACGCACATTGCGGCCGAGCAGTCCCATGGCGCTCTGCTCGCTGCTCACGATGGAGGCAGTCTGCTCGCGCTTCGCGCGTTCCACGTCCTCATCGCGGAAAGCAGGCTGTTCCAGCACTTCCTTCATGAGCGTGAACACCTCGGGCGCAAAACGCGAGGGCGCATCCATCTGCACGCTGAACGAGCGCAGGCCGCTTCCTGCCGACAGCCCGGAAGCGCGACCGGAAAGATACACGTTGATGTCGTTCAAGGTGCGGCTCTTCGTTCCCGTGGTGAGCACGGCCGCCGCAAGCGTGGCCAGGCCTTCCTCCTCGTCGGTGGCCAGAAGCTCGCCGCCGGAGAAGCTCAGCGTGGCGGAAACATAGGGCAGCGAACGATCGGGAAGAAGCACGAGGGTGCGCCCTTCCCCAATCTTCACGACCTCGGGCTTCAGTACCGCAGCCTTGTCTGCAGACGCCGAGGATGAAGCCGTCGCCCGGCCCGTCTCCGGCCAGCCCTGCACCATGGCGACCCGTGCTCTGTCGTTGTCCACGACGGCGGACTTGCCGTTTTCTCCCTGCGGCACGAGGGCGGACACGGTAAGCGCGTCGGGGCGCAGCCAGGTGTCGATGACGGTCTGAATCTGCTCGCGTCCGACGCTGCGAACGGCGGCAAGATAGCGCTCTCCGCCCACGCTCGACGGATCGTAGAAATATTCCGACCCCATGGTCTCGGCAATGTCGGCGATGTTCTCAAGACCGCGCAGATAGCTGTCTTCCAGGTTCAGACGTGCGCGGGCGATTTCCTCGTCGGTGAAGTCGGAAGCCTTCAGGTTCGCAAGCGTCTTTCCCATGTCGCGCAGATAGTCTGCGACCTTGCCGTCATCAAGCTGCGCCAGCACGGCAAAGACCCCGGCCCTTTCAAAGCTCATGGCCGACGCGCTCACGCTGTCCACCACGGGAGCGTCGATGCGGTAGCGCTTCGGCAGAAGCGCCGTGTCGTCGCCGGAAAGAAGGTGTGCCAGCACATCGGCCGCAGGCATGAGTTCATTCTTCATGCCGGGCAGGGGAAAGGTCAGGGACACGAAGGCCTTGTCCCAGGGACCGGCCTGCACGTCCACCACCAGCCCCTGCGCGAGCGCGGCGGGATCAATGGAAGGTTCCACCTTGAGCACGTTGTGGTTCTCGTATCCGCCGAAGAGAGCCTTCGCCTCGGCAACGATCTCGGAAGCCTTCACGTCTCCGGCCACGGAAAGCACCATGTCGCGCGGGTCGTAGCGACGCTTTATGTAGTCGCGCATCATGTCGGGCGTCACGCCGCGAAGAGCCTCTTCCGTGCCGATGACGGGCGTCTCGTAGGGCGTGCCCTTCAAGGTGTGGGCAAGCGCCGTCTGAAAGAGCTTCGTCATGGGATTGTCGCCGCGCTGCTTCTTTTCGGCAATGACGACTTCCCTCTCCGCGTCGAGATCGGCCTGTCTGAGCAGCGGATCAAAGGCCAGATCGCGCACCGCGGTCATGGCATCCTTCCACTTTGCGGAGGGAAGGTCGGTCAGATACGTGGTCATGTCATAGGACGTGTAGGCGTTCATGGAACCGCCGGCGTTTTCCACCCGCTTGTCCACACCGGGCCCGCTGGTCTTGGAGCCCTTGAACACCATATGCTCCAGAAGATGGCTCATGCCCGCCTCTTCCGGCTTTTCCCATGCGGAACCGGCCTTCACGAAAAGACGCACCGACACCAGAGGAAAACGGCTGTCTTCACGGACGAGCACCGTCAGACCGTTTTCCAGGCGGAAGGTCTGCACGTCGGAAACGGCCTTTGCCGCTCCCGTTCCGCCGAGAGCAAGACAAAAGGCAAGAGCCACTCCGGCACAAAATTTAAAAAAACGCATAGTTACCTCGTATGCACATCCGGCATCTGCCGGAAGGCCATGTCGTGAAAAATGATGCGGCACGTCTGCCCCGGCGCGCCGTCATCCGTTTTTTCTACCTGTGGCACACTCCTCTTTTTTGCGCCATAATTTTCCGGCCGCTTTTTCGTGACAAAGTATTGCAATGTCCACAAAAAATCCGTGCAACATCCTTTCATCCCGACCGGAAGGCCCAATTTGGGGAGTGCCCGTCATGGAAAGTAAAGCCGACGGGCTGCTCCGGCAAGGGCACGTCTCCGCTTTTTCCGGAAAAAGAAAGGGCCGCCCCAAACGGAAGCGGCCCGAAGCATCTGAAAGGACTGTGCGTCAGATGCGCACGCCGAGGCTCTTCACCACGAAGGAGGCAATCTTTTCGCGTTCCTTGTCCACCTCGCCGTCCTGCAGGGTGCGATCGGCCTTGCGGAAGGTGATGCGGCAGGTGATGTTGCGCTCTTCACCGCCCTTGGGCTCGTACACGTCCAGAAGCTCCACGCTCTCCATGAGGTTCGTCTTCGCGCCGCGCACGGCCGCGAGCACGGCATCCACATGCATGGTGCGGGGAGCAATGAAGGTGATGTCGCGACGCACGGCCGGGAACACCGGCAGAGGCTGGAATTGCGTCTTTCTGCCCTGCGAGAGGGCCCGCAGAAGGTCAAGGTCGAGGTCGGCGTACCACACGGCCTTGCGGGCCAGATAGGCGTCGGCCAGAGAATGCTTGAGACGACCCAGAACACCGGCAACGGAGCCGTCTTCCATGGTCATGCGCACGGCGGGAGCAAGATAGGGATGCTCCACCATGGCAAAGGAAGGCTGAGGGAGGTGCAGGAAGGCAAAGAGCTTTTCCACGATGCCCTTCAGGTCCACATAGTCGAGATCCTCGTCCCTGTGGGCCCAGGCCTCGTCGTAGCGGGAGCCGTAGAGCACCATGGCCAGATGACGCACTTCCTTCACCGTGGTGTCGCTGGAGGCGTCCTGGCAGAAGGCTTCAGCCACCTCGAAGAGACGGATGCCGGTTGCGCCCTGCGCGATGTTGTGACGCACGTTCTGGAACAGACCGGGAGCGAGCTCGGTGCGCAGCACGTCCTGCTCGGCGGTGAGCGGATTCATGATGTTCACGCGGCCTTCGGCAGGCAGTCCGAGGAAGTCGAGATCCTTGTTGCCCACAAAGCTGTAGTTCACGGCTTCGTTGAGGCCGAGGCCAGCGGCCCAGTTCTTCACGCGCATCATGAAGGCATGGCGGCTTTCCGGAGCACCGAAGGAAGAAAGCGTCTGAGGAATGGAAGGCAGCGTTTCGCCGAGATTGTCCACGCCCTTGAATATGGCCACTTCCTCAATGAGGTCGGCTTCGCGGGTGAGGTCGTAGCGCCAGCCGGGAGTCTTCACGCTCCACTCGTCGCCCGCGCTGCGGTCCACGGTGCAGCCGAGGCTCTCCAGCGTCTTCGCGCAGAACTCGTCGGTAAGCTCTACGCCGAGCAGATCTTCGGCGCGGCTGCGGCGGAAGCGCACCACGGGCGCCTGCCAGGGGCTCGGCGTGCATTCGCACACGCCGCGGCACACCTCGGCGCCGGACAGCTCGGCCATGAGCGCGGCCGCGCGGTCCAGAGCAAAGGACATGTTGGTGGGATCCACGCCGCGTTCGTAGCGGTAGGACGCCTCGCTGGTCAGTCCGAGACGACGGGCCGTCATGCGGATGGAGCGGGGACGGAACACGGCGCATTCGAGGAACACGCTTTCGCTCTCGTCGGTGATTTCGGTTTCAAGGCCGCCCATGACGCCGGCAAGGGCCACCGGCTTTTCCGCGTCGCAGATGAGGCCGTCGCCGTCCCTGAGCTGACGAAGCTGACCGTCGAGGGTGGTGAGAGTTTCGCCGTCTCTCGCGGGACGCACGATGATGCGGCCGCCCGCCAGCTTGTTGTGGTCAAAGGCGTGCAGTGGCTGACCGAGCTCCATGAGAATGTAGTTGGTCACGTCCACGAGGTTGGAAATGGCGCGCACGCCCACGCCGTGCAGACGATAGCGCATCCAGGCGGGAGAGTGCTTGACCTTCGCGCCCTTCAGAATGCGGCCCCTGTAGGAGGGGCAGAGACCGCCGTCCTTCACATCCACGGGCACGGCATGGCTCATGTCCTCGCCCTTCTCTTCCAGATGGAAGGAAGGCAGCGTCACGGGCAGATTGAGATACGCGCCCACGAGACGGGCGAATCCGTACACGGAAAGGCAGTCCGCACGGTTGGGGGTAATGCTGATGTCCAGCACTTCCTTGTCCAGCTCGTAGGCGTCGACGAACTTCTCGCCGGGCATGACCTGACGGCCGGAGCGGTTCTGTTCGGGCAGCACGAGAATGCCGGAATGGTCGTCGGCAAGGCCGAGCTCGCGCTCGGAACAGATCATGCCGAAGGAAGGCACGCCGCGCAGCTTGGCCTTCTTCATGACG
>JAXUUT010000134.1:0-13222 GCA_037230945.1 bacterium | reverse complement strand
CGGTCTCTTCCCGGAAGTCACGGAGCTGCCGCCTTCCGCTCATCCGGGACTTATGGTCAGAGGATACATTAAAAACGGCGTTCTGGAGGAGCAGGCGCTTACCGAAGCCATCCGCAACGTGCCGGACCTGCAGAAATCACCCGCCACCGGAAAGCCCAGGCTCGCGCTTTTCCGCGACATCCGGCATGAGGCAGACGTTCAGATGCTGCTTCTTCCCGCGCTCGCCGCAGCGGGACTCGACGCCGTAAAAACGGAGTATCTGCCCGGAAAAATCGTTCTGCACGGAGCCTTCACGCCTCAGACGAAGGCCGCTTTGGAAAAAACCGCGGCGGAAGTTCAGGAAAGGCTCGGCGTTCCGGTACGGTTCGACATCGTCAACGATTCCGAGACGCTCCAGCCAGCCAAGAGCGACAACATCTACGCCAGGGAGGAAGAAAGGCGGCCCGCATCCCGGCCCGCGGCCTCCGCGGACAAGAACGACGTCGCAAGCTTCCGCGTCACCTCCGTTTCCATGGGCGCGCTCAGGTTCATCACCCTTGCCGGAGGCGAACGGGTGTTTGAAGGCGGCGAGCTTCCTGGCGGCTACAGACTGGAGAACATTTCTGTCGACGCGCTCACTCTGAGCAAAAACAATCAAACAACCACCTACCCTCTGAGAGGTTCTCATGAGTGACTTCGTTTCCGTCCTCGACATCATGGAAAACGCCCCCTACGGAGCGCAGACCGCCGTGCGGGATGAGATGGCCGCCATGGACGCCGACCTGCGGCGAACCATGGACAGGGGACTCACCCCGGACGACATGAAAACGGCGCAGGCCGCAAGGGCCGCCGTACAGGCCGCCGCCGTCATTCTCGACAAGCTTTTTGTCTGACAAAGGAGCACATCATGGATTCCATCAGCGGATTCAACGTTTCCCAGATGTTTGAAAACACCCTGCAGGGCATCAGCACCAAGGGTTCCGACCTCAACACGAAGATGGCGGAACTCGCCAACGGCGAGGAACTGAGCAACGAGCAGATGATTTCCCTGCAGTTTGAAGTCGGTCAGTACAACACCTTGATGGAAGCGCTTTCCACCGTGACCAAGAGCATGACCGACATGATGAAGAGCCTCGCGCAGCGCTCCAGCTGAGCTCATGGGCTCATGTCGTTCACCCAGAAGGTGAACGGAGGACGACGGCAAAGGCTCAGCAGGACCGTCTCTCGGCATGGTCCGGGAAAGAAACTGCCGCCGAAACATCCGCCCGTCATTTTCACCACCATGACAGCCTGTTGAAGACTGTCGACCGCATGGAGACATCATGCTTACCGATTCCCAGATCGCCCGCCTTCTCGACATTGCCAACGCCGGATGCCACAAGGGCATGGTTCTTGAGGCCCGCACCATCTATGACGGCGTTCTGGCCGTCCGGCCCGGTCACGTTCCGGCGCTGATCGGACAGGCGCTCAGCCATATCGTCATAGGAGAATATGAAGAAGCCGAGAAGCTGCTTCGCGACGGCATTCTGTCCGAACACCCCGAAGACGCCGACGCTCAGGCCATGCTCGGACTCTGTCTCTGTCTGGCCGACAAAAAGGACGATGCCCGTGAAGTGCTCCGTCCTCTCACCGAAAAGGACGGCAGCGCATCGGAGCTGGCCTATTCCCTCCTGGAACAGCTGGACCGGTAACAAGCCTGCCTGACGACGGAGCGCTCATCCATGGACGCCGTGTCTCTTGCCTCGTCGAATCGTCTTCTCGAAGCGTTCGAGCGCATGAGCATCCCGCAGGGAGAGGGACTCGTCAGTTCCGGTCCGTCTCCCGTGCCGGAGGCGCTCTCCCGCGCCTTCGAGCAGCTTCTGGAACAATCCGATGCCGGGCCCTCTCCTGCCGGAACGGCCGGACAGACGGAAGCGCAGAACGTCTCGCCGTCCGCACGGGATGCGGCCTCCGAGGACAGCCGCGTTGCAGAAGGCGTCTTTGCAGACCGCTCTTCCGTCACAGAGGCATCCGAAGCGCAGCTCCTCTCCCCTTCCGAACTCTATCACCTTCAGTTTCAGGTGGCCATGCTCCGGTTTCAGGCCGACTCCGGCTATCAGGTCACTCAGAAGACCACGCAGGGCCTGGACTCCCTGCTCCGCAACCAGTCCTGACAAGGAAATGCCGTCATGTCGTTTTTCCGCTCCCATTGCCTTTCCGCCTCCCGCCGACTTCTTTGCCTCGTCCTTGCTGCGGCCGTTCTTCTGCTTGCCGGCTGCAAGACTGAAATCTATCAGGGGCTCAGCGAAAATCAGGCAAACACCATGCTGTCCGTACTGCTGCGTCACGGCATCTCCGCGGAAAAAATCGCGGCCAAGAACGACTTCAGCATTGCCGTGGAAGAAAGGCAGATCGTTCAGGCTCTGGAAATTCTGAAAGAAAACAGCCTTCCCCGCGAGGACTTTCAGAGTCTCGGTCAGGTATTCTCCGCTCAGGGCATGATTTCCTCGACTACGGAAGAACAGGCACGTCTGGCCTATGCGCTCTCCCAGGAGCTTTCCGACACGTTTTCGCGCATCGACGGCGTGCTTACCGCAAGAGTGCACGTCGTGCTCGGTCAGACCGATCTTAGTACCGGCAACGTCACTCCGCCGAGCGCCGCCGTCTTTCTGCGACATACCCCGGAATCTCAGGTAACAAGGCTCATTCCCTACATCCGCGAGCTTGCCGCCAACGCCGTTCCCGGGCTCATGCAGGACAAGGTTTCCGTCATGCTCGTGCCCGTGCGCGAAACGGTCAGCGTTCCCATGCCCTCCGAATCCGGCACCACGGCCGCAACCGACGAGGGCAGAATCTATCTTCTGGCCGGACTGGCCGGACTTCTGGCGCTGGCCTGCATCGGACTGGCCGCAGCCGCCGTCATCTATGTACGCAACCGCAGGAACAAGGATCAGTAATTCATGGATTACCGATTTCTTGCCGAAGTCATCACTCAAAAGCCCCGGCTTTTCCGGGCGATACTCGCATTCAACCGCGAGTATGCCGCCCCGGTTCCCGCAAAGCTCTCCTCGCTCGGGGAATCTTTCGCAGCGCTCTGGAGATGGCAGGACTTCCGAAGGGCGTGGGGGCCGTCGGCCCCGCAGACCGGTTACTGGAATTTTTCCGAAGAGTCGCAGAGGCTGGCGCTGCTCGATGCCGACACGCTCGAACGGGTCGGTCTTTTTTTCAGCGCCGCCGTGCACGCCGAAGAGCTTTCACACGTCATCGCCCGCGAACAGGTGCTGACGCTGCGGCGGGAGATCGGCGCCGACGTGCTTTCCTACGCGCTCAGGCGGGGGCGCTATCAGGTGGGCAGCCTGCGCGCCCTTCTGCTCGCGCCTGAGGATCCGAAAGATCTGCCCGGAAGAATCCGAACGCTTGCGGCAACGGCGCTTGCCGTCATAAGCTTAGACTGGCCCGGGCCGCTCCGAGAGCTTGCGGCCAGCAGGCTTCCGATCGTCGCCTTGTCACAATCTTCGGAAGAACCGCCGTTCCCGCAGCTTCGCCGGGAGCAGCGCAGGGCTTTGTGGTTCACCATGAAAAAACTTCTTCTCAGGGAGGTCGCACCGGAATGGGCTCCATGTTTCGACTAGGCGAAAGTTCCGTACGCCCCGCCGCGGGAACGAAAATCATCAAGGCGGACGAATATGCCCTCTATCTGGAGGCATCCTCCCTGCTTGACGCCGCCCGTGAAAAGGCCGCCGCCATGGAAGCCCAGGCAGAAGAAGCCTATGAGCGAAAAAAGGAGGAAGGCTACCGCGACGGCATGGAGGAAGGCAAGCTGGAGCACGCGGAAAAGATGATGGAAACCATCCTGAGTTCCGTGGAGTTCATTGAAGGCATCGAAGACACGCTGGTCAGCGTGGTCAATCAGGCCATACGAAAGATCATCGGAGAAATGGACGGCAAGGAGCGCATCGTCCGCATCGTCCGCACAGCCCTGAACAATGTCCGGGGACAGCAGAAAGTGACGGTGCGCGTGGCTCCCGCCGACGAGGAAGCCGTGTCGCAGGCGCTTGCCGCCATGACCGCCGGCGCTTCCGGCAGCGGATTTCTTACCATTGTTGCCGACGCACGCCTTTCCCGTGACTCGTGCGTTCTGGAAAGCGAGCTCGGCGTCGTGGACGCCAGTCTCGAAACCCAGCTCAAGGCGCTGGAGCACGCCTTTCACAGCAAAATACGTCAGTAACTCCTGCGGAGCGCAGTCATGGCATTCGAGTACATAGGAGCTCTTCTTGAAGAAGCGGTGCAGACGACGACGCCCGTGGACGTGCGCGGCCGCGTGGAACAGGTTGTGGGAACCATCATTCGTGCCGTCGTGCCCGGCGTGAAGGTGGGAGAGCTCTGCATACTCAGCAATCCCTGGGAAAATTTCACTCTGAAGGCCGAAGTCGTTGGCTTTGTCCGCAACGTGGCCCTGCTCTCCCCCCTCGGGAGCTGTCAGGGGGTCTCTCCGGCCACGGAGGTCATTCCCACGGGAGAAATCCTTTCCGTTCCCGTGGGCGAAGAGCTGCTCGGCCGCGTGCTCGACGGACTCGGCCAGCCCATCGACGGCGGCCCCGCACTCAGAACCCGTCAGCACTACCCGGTTTTTGCCGAAGCGCCAAACCCCATGACGCGAAAGATCATCAGTCGTCCGCTCACGCTCGGACTGCGCGCCCTCGACGGCATGCTCACCTGCGGCGAAGGCCAGCGCATGGGCATCTTCGCCGCGGCAGGCGGCGGCAAGTCCACGCTGCTTTCAAGCATCATCAAGGGCTGTTCCGCCGAGGTGTGCGTGCTGGCGCTCATCGGTGAACGAGGAAGAGAAGTCAGGGAGTTCATTGAAAACGACCTCGGCGAGGAAGGACGAAAAAAGGCCGTGCTCGTGGTCTCCACCTCGGACCGTTCTTCCATGGAGCGACTCAAGGCGGCCTATACCTCCACGGCCATCGCCGAATATTTCCGGGATCAGGGGCGAAGCGTTCTGCTCATGATGGATTCCGTCACCCGTTTCGGCCGCGCTCAGCGCGAAATCGGCCTTGCCGCGGGAGAGCCTCCCACCAGACGAGGCTTTCCGCCGTCGGTGTTTTCCGAACTTCCCAAGCTCATGGAACGGGCGGGCAACTCCGACAAGGGATCCATCACGGCGCTTTACACCGTGCTTGTGGAAGGCGACGACATGACCGAACCCATTGCCGACGAAACACGCTCCATTCTCGACGGTCACATCGTCCTTTCACGCAAGCTCGCCGCACGCAACCATTACCCGGCCATAGACGTTCAGGCGAGCGTCAGCCGCGTGATGAATGCCATCGTAAGCAAGGAACACAAGAAGGCGGCCCAGAGGCTCAGACAGATTCTGGCAAAATATGCGGAAGTGGAACTTCTCGTGCAGATCGGCGAATACAAGAAAGGAGCGGACAAGGAAGCCGACGACGCTCTCGCGCACATAGACAAGGTGAACGCCTTTCTCAAGCAGGGGCTCGGAGAAAAAAGCACGTTCGAGCAGACGCTGGAAGGGTTGTTCGAGGCGGTGCGCTGATCGTGGAAGCCTATCCCCTCGCCGCACTGCTCACCGTGCGCCGCTACCGGGAAGAGAGCGCCAAACGGCGTGTGCGGGGCGCGGAAATCGCCGTTCGGGAAGCAGAAGAAAACGTGGAGAAGAAACGACGGGAGCTGGACGAATTCCGCGTCTGGCGGAGGCAGGAAGAAGACCGGCGGTACGAGGCCATCATGAACGTCCCTCTGAGCCTCGAAAAGCTGGAGATGTTCAAGGCCGGACTCGCAAGGCTCGCCGACGAGGAACACGCTCGGGAACAGGCCGTGCTTTCGGCCCGGAAAGAGGTGGAACAGCGCCGGGTTGAACTTGAAGGAGCGAAAGCGGCCGCAAAAACCGCCAGCAAAAACACTTCCAAGATAGAAGCGCACAGAGACCTGTGGAAGGAAGACGCCAAAAAGGAAGAGGAACGCAGGGAAGATCTGGAGCTTGAGGAATTTCACCCCCTATCACGCAAGGGCGCCGAAGCCGAAGGCGAAGACGCCTGACACGAAGGAACGCAGCATCATGAGCAGCATGAACATCCGTTTTTCCGAGCCGGCATCTGCGGAAAAAACGCCTCGTCAGGAGCGCGGTCAAAGCACTCCTCCGCCCTGCGACAGTGAAAGCGCCGACCTTTTCATGAAGTCGCTGGAAGAAGAGAGACCCGGAAGACATGACCTGGAAAGCGGCGGGACGAAAAAGGAGGAAACGTCTCCAGCGCCCGACGCTTCCGCCTCCCTTTCCGGCATGACGAATCCTCTTGAAAGCCTTTTTTCCGGCCGCATGGAAGAAGCCGCCCCGGCAGCTCCCGCCGCTCAGGTTCCGGATCAGACGGAGCTGGAAAAGCTGGTGGAACGCATTCTCGTGTCCACTCCGGAGCAGGGAGGACATGAAGTCAGGATCTCCCTGGGGAGCCATGCCCTTCCCGACACGGAAATAACGCTGCATCGGGACATGACCGGCATGCTTGCCGTCACGCTTTCAAGCTCCGACGCCTCGTCCTTCCAGACGCTGGTCTCCGCCCAGGACTCTCTCAAATCCATGCTGGAGAGGCTGGAGGGAAGCAGCGTGCGCGTCGAGGTCACAAGAGATTCCGGCAGAGAGGACAACGACTCCGGCCGACGGTCGCGCACCTACATGACGGAAGATCAGCTTTCCCCTGAATAGCAACCGCATCAGATGAAGGAACGCCTTTCTCAGAAAAACAACGCTTCTCCATCCTGTAGTCGGAGAGAAGCGCGCAAACGCTCTTCACACGGAACGACATCATGGCGGAACATGCATATTATCCCTCCTTCAGACCTCCTTTCCTCGCCCGGGAAAAGGCGCTTCTCCAAAACTCGCTTCTGCTTCGCCCCGAACCGTGGAGCGCTCCCTTCGGCGCAGGAGAGCTGATTCTCTCACCGCTCACGGATGCCCCCGAGTTTTCTCCCGCCTGCGTTCTCGACCTCGACATCAACGGAACGAGCTGGCAGCTTGAACTCAACGACACAGCGCTGCTGCTTCGGCACGAAGCCTTTGCCGACGAAGGACAGGCTCCCGTCTTCGACGAGCGCGCTCTGCCGGAAGAAGTGCGCCGGGCACTGCTGGAATCGCTGCTCGCTCCCCTGATCTCCTCTCTGCAGACGCTGCTCAACCTGACCTTTGCCGTGCAGAACGTTCAATTCCATGCCCCTGCGGCCGCCCGTCCCTTTTCCACAGGCTTCAAGGCCGCGCTTTCCGCCTGCAACGGGCTGCCGGAACTGACGACCTTTCTGCGTCTTTCCCCCATGAACGCGGAAAGCGGATACGTTCTTGCCGAGGCGCTCAGGGCACTCCCCGTGCGTTGCGGCGGCCCGCTGAGCAACGTGCTGAAAGCCGTTCCCCTTGAAGTCGCGTTTGAATCAGGCTATCTTCGAATGACGCCTGAAGAGGTCGCCGCGCTCGCGCCGGAAGATGTGCTTCTGCCCGAGGTCTGGACGGCCCCGGAAACGCTGATTCTGCGCGTTCGCCGTGAAGACGCCGCAAGCCTTGCGGCGCCCTGCACCGTGGACGGAGCGCAGGCCACGCTTGCCTCACCCTTATCCGAAGAACCGGACCCCTCCATGGACAGCCCTGAAATCAAAGACATAGACATACGTCTGAGCTTCGAGCTCGACCGTCGCGTCATTACGATAGGAGAGCTCGAGGCGCTCACGCCCGGCTATACGTTTTCCCTGAACGGCGATCTCGCCTCCCCCGTGACCATACGGGCCAACGGCAAGGCCATAGCCCGCGGACGTCTGGTGGACATGGGCGGCACGCTGGGCGTACAGATCGCCGAAACGCTGTAGCGCGCTCCGGAGCCGCGTTCCATGTCCGACATCAATCCTCTGTACCTCATGGCCGGGCTGTCCCTGCTCGGACTCGCCCCCTTCTTTCTCATGATGGTCACCTCCTACGTCAAGATCGTGGTCGTCACCTCTCTGGTGCGCAACGCTCTCGGCGTGCAGCAGGTACCGCCCGCCATGGTCATGAACGGGCTTGCCATCATTCTCAGCGTGTTCATCATGGCTCCCGTGGCCATGGACACCGCAGACATCGTCAAAAACATCACGATTCCGGCGCAACCGGGATTTTCGGACATACTCAGCGTTGCCGACCAGGCCTCCCCTCCGCTCCGCCGCTTTCTCACCGCCAATTCCGATGAAAAGGTAACCAACATGTTCATGGGTACGGCCAGACGCATCTGGCCGGCGGAACGCCACAACATGATAAGCAAGGACAACCTGCTCATCATGATTCCGGCCTTCACCATTTCCGAGCTCACCAAGGCCTTCCAGATAGGCTTCGTGCTCTATCTGGCCTTCGTGGCCATCGATCTCATCATATCCAACATTCTGCTCGCCATGGGCATGATGATGGTTTCTCCCACCACCATATCGCTGCCGTTCAAGCTGCTGCTTTTCGTCACGCTCGACGGCTGGCTGAAGATCAGTCAGGGACTGATGCTCAGCTATCAGTAACAAGACGGAGGTTCATCGTGCAGATCAGCACCACTCTCAAAGACGGCATATCCGTCACCCGCATATCCGGCCGCATGGACGCCACCACGGTGTCCGAGTTCAATGACGAATGCCAGAATCTTCTGAAATCCGGTTCCGGCCGCATCATCATCGACCTTGAAGGGCTCGAGTACATCAGCTCCGCCGGCCTGCGCGGCATACTCACCATGGGCAAGGCCTGCAAGGCTGCCGGTACGGCGCTGGCCTTCTGTTCCATGCAGGCCATGGTGGCCGACATGTTCAAGCTCTCCGGCTTCACGTCCATTCTCAAGGTCTACCCCAGCCTTGACGAGGCTCTTGCCGGCATGCGCTGAAAAACGAGGCGGAGCCTGCCGAACACGGCGCCCGCCCTGTCGCCAGAAAGTCCACGCTTGTCAGAACGAAGATCGACCGCTCCTTGAACGTCGTCCTTCTCCATGCCGCAGGAGGCTTCCATGCCACAGCTTCATGTTCCTGCACGACTGGAACAGCTCGCCGCCGTCAACAGTTTTCTTTCCGAGAACATCCCTCCCCGCTTTCTTCCCGCTCTGCTCAACGTGGAGCTGGTGACGGAAGAGCTGCTGGTCAACGTGTTCAGCTACGCCTATCCGGAAGGCACTACCGGCAACGCGGAAATAGTGCTGCGCGAAGTGTTCTTCGACGGCGAAGACATGCTGTGCTTTTCCGTCAGGGACTGGGGAGCACCCTTCAATCCCTTTGCCGAAGTTCCCGATCCGGACATCTCCCTTGATGCGGAAAACCGTCCCATCGGCGGCCTTGGCATCTATCTCATCCGCAGTGTCACCAGACATCAGGCCTACTCCCGCGAAGACGACGCCAACCGCATCGACGTCTATTTCTCCCTCCCCGAACAGGAATGAACCGTGCCTGCCAGCCGCTTAAAAAAGCAACTTCTGCCGCTTCGGGCAATGTCCGTTCTCCTCGGCGCACTGACGCCTGCAATTCTTCCGACAGAAGACGCGCAGGCCGGACGCATCCTGTCCGAAGAAGTCAGCGTCACGGAAACGAGCATTCTGGAACGAAGGCAGACGCACGAATTTCTCATCGACAGCATGGACGTTTCCAGCCTTTCCCCGTCCGCCAGATTCCTTGCCATGCCCCGTCCCATGATCACGCCGGAACTTGCCGGGGCCATGCATGACGGAAGGGCATACACGGCCCCGGAAGAATGGAAGCGCATCATCCGCAAGGCCTCTGAAACCTATCGTCTGCCGGAATCGCTCATTGCGGCCGTCATACGCACGGAATCGTCCTTTCAGGCCAACGCCGTGTCGCCCAAAGGCGCACGCGGGGCCATGCAGATCATGCCGGAGACGCAGAAGGAACTTGGGCTGGAAGACCCGTACGACGCCGAAGCCAACGTCATGGCAGGCAGCGCCTATCTGCGCCGTCAGCTCGACCGCTTCGGCTCTCTGGATCTTGCGCTCGCCGCCTACAATGCCGGTCCGGCCAACGTGGTCAAATACGGCGGCATTCCGCCCTTTCCCGAAACGCAGGAATATCTGAAACAGGTAGCCGCCCACAGAAACGCAGAAAACAAGAACGACACTGCCGCCCCCTGATCCGTCACAGATTCGGAACGACCGCCGGAAAAATCATTGTTTCTTCCCGAAAGATCAACGGAAATCCATCATGAACAAGCTATTCATCACCCTTGTAGGAATAAGCGTTACTGCTCTCGTTCTTGCCGTAGGCTGCGGCTCATGGCTGTTTCTGCAATCCTGGGAAGAAGGAAAAAGACTTGAACGTCAGAACGAGGAGCTCAAGGCCTCTCTGGAAGCCTCACGCATCCGCATTGAAAATTTCTGTGAATATCCTGCCGAAGCGCTGTGCAATGTGGACGATCGGCAGGGCGGAAGCGTGAGCGGAGCCATGGCGGACATTGCCCACCTCACCCGAAGCCTGCCCGAGCCCGCCGAAAAAAACGACGACCTCACCAATGACGCATCGACGACATCTTCACAGGCCGCTCACGGGAACACGAGCAAACCTGAATTGAGCCGTTCGGAAGCTGAGCCTCCTGCTTCTGCAGCCAGGCCGGTCCCAGAAAAGGAAAGCACAACCTTGCCGGAACCACGCCCAACGAACGACGGAGCGACGCCGGCTTCTGAAAAGGAAAAAGGCATTCTCTCCGAAACGCCTTCGGACAATAAACTTCTTTCCGAAAGCGGTCAGACGTCATCCGCAGACACCTCGTCGACCAAGGCCGCTCCGGCGTCGGACAAACGACTGAAAAAAACGTGGGCTTCCCTTACCCGAACAAAAGACTCCATGGTGCTCCGCATCGCCGGAGAAGGCCCGGCACTCACGGCCGAAGGCAGCCTGCTGCACGATCCGCTGCGCTATGAAGTCACCATGCACGGACGCTGGAGAATCTACGACAAACACCCGGACAACAGTCTCATCAAGGAAATGCGGATTGCCTCCAAAGATGATGATACCATCCTCACCTTTCCGCTCGCCGGAAAGCCGGAACATTGTGAAGTCAGACAGGAAGACCCCCGAACCATAGCCATCGTCATACGCTGACCCGGGCCCCCAGGGGGCAGTATCCGGGCATAGTTTTATAACTGATGATTTGATTTATAAAAAACGTCCGTCATGATCACGACATGACGGACGTTTCGGCAACCAGACGGGGGATGACCGCTCCGGCCTGCGGCTGTTCTGCTTCATGAAACGACGCATGGCAATTCCCCGGATGTCGTTTCCCGCCCAAACACCGCGAGAACAGCCCTGCCCCACCGGTGCGTTCGATGCTTATGCGGGCTTTCCGCAGAAAGCCCGCCCCTAAACTCAGGCTGCAAGAAGCCTGCCCAGCATTCCGGCAAAAGGCCGGGCCATGGCAGGCAGCGCAAACTTTTTTCCCTGAACGAAGTCCCGGAGCAGAGCGTCAACGCTTTCTCTGTCCGCAGAAATTTCCGTGGGGCGTATCCATGCTCCGTTTTCATCCACTTCGGCGCGACTCAGCACTATGCACACCTCTTCGGAAAATCCCAGCGGACGCACCACCAGCATTATGCCGCTGCCCGTGGTGCACCCAAGGTCCAGAATGTCGACATAGCGTCCCGCATGACGCTGCAGTGCGCTCATGACGGCATCGCTCTTCAACAGCTTGTTTATCCCGGCGCGAAGCAGCGCCGCAGCAGAATCCTTCATCATGCTACTTCTCCTTTCTGGCCAGAACGATGGCTTCTCCAAGAATGAAGAGCACCTGAGCCGTGGCCTGAAGAAAAAGCATGGCCTCCTCTGCGGAACGCCCCTTGACGGTACCGCTCCAGGTAGCCAGAGCCATGATGCTCCAGTTTCCCTTGATGCACGCGGCAAGACGATCGCCCTCGGGCGTGCCTCCAGGCATTCCCGCAAGCTCCAGAGCCGTGTCATCGAGATACTTCATGCCCCGTTCACGGGAAAGCAGAACAAACAGATTGCTCTTGAGAAGCTCATCCTCAACGGCGTCCCACAGATTCGCCGCAGCAGCGCCGGCAAAACAGCAGGAGCCCAGAACGGCCAGCGGCTCCACATGATCATACAAAGAGTGATACTCCCGTATGCAGTGCTCGAAAAACGTGCGCACGAGGCCGGACAGCTCGGGAATGCTGCGCACCGAATCCTTCAGAAATCCGGCCTTCACCGCCTCCGAGGCAAGCAGATTCTGAAGTCCGTTTCTATAGTCTGCGAGTTCCTTGAGCAGATCCTTGTCGCTGCCGCCTTCCATAGCGTACCTCCTGCCTTTTCCGCATCATTTGAAAACAAGCAACGTAGCAGCAAGCGCCACGCATTTCAAGTCACTCCAAGCCAGGTCGACATTTTCAGCCTTCCGCACGCTCATCCCTTAAAAAGCACGCATCTCGGCCATGCTCCCGTCAACTTGGCAGAGCCGGAGGAACATGGTAAAAAACGCCTCGACAACATGCTTCACCCCTTCCCGACCGCTTGTCGGCACAGGCAACGCCTCCTTCGGCACGTCCGCACAACGGAGCCCGATGCCATGCCAAAGACGCCACCTAAAGCGCGATTCCAGACGTTCACCACGTGGCGACACCATCCAACCATAAAAGGATCATTCCATGAAAATCTTTCACTTCTTCGGTGATTCCGTCACCCTCGGAGTCAACGACGCGCCTGCGGGCGGCTGGGTCTCCCGTCTGGCGGGCAAGGCGGCGCAGGCCGGTCTTTCCGTTCCGCCGGATACCTTCTACAACATGGGCGTGCGCAGAAATTCCAGCCGCATGATACTGGACCGCTTTGAAGCGGAGTTCAAGGCCAGAGCCATGGAAGGCGTCCCCTCCTATCTGCTGTTCTGCTTCGGCACCGTGGACATGGCCGCACCGAAGGGCTTTCCCAACATTCCCGTGGGAGAATCGTCCGCCAACGCCCGTGACATTCTGCTGAAGGCAAAAACCTTCGGCGCCACGGCGCTTGTCAGCGCTCCGCCCGTTGCCGACAAGGAGCACTGCCAGCGCCTTGACGCTCTGTGCACGGCCTACGCGGCCATCTGCTCCGCCGTTGACGTACCCTTTGTGGATATCTTCCACCCGCTTCTGGAGAGCGGCTATGTCAACGATCTTGCCGACGGCGTACATCCCGGACCCGCAGGCAACGACATGATCGCCTCCGCCCTGCTTCAGGCTCCGGAACTGGCCGACTGGTTTAAAAATGAAAAATAATGCTTGACAGA
>JAXUUT010000044.1:0-13493 GCA_037230945.1 bacterium | reverse complement strand
CCCCATACAGACCCTTTGTCCAATATACTTGACTGCTCAGTAGTTCCACATTTTTTGCACGTTAAAACATAAACAGCCCTATCAATGATGCCCACAGTAATTCCTCCTTTTTATTTATTCATCACCAATGAAATCACCAATGATGGAAAAATCACCAACGAAAAAAGGGTTGCATTTTTCAATGCAACCCTTTGAAATATCTGGCGGAGAGGAAGAGATTTGAACTCTTGGTACCTTTCGGGTACACACGATTTCCAATCGTGCTCCTTAAGCCGGGCTCGGAAACCTCTCCGCGACAGGTGTGTTTCTAGTATAGATGCCCCCGGACGTCAAGCAAAAAATTGGAAATTTCCAAATTTTTTTCTCAACGGATGTTTTCCAGGAGAATTTCACCGAATTTTGAGCAGGAAACCGCCTGTGCTCCGGGCATTTCTGCCGCCAGATCGGGAGTGACAGTTTTAGCGGCGATGGCCTTGAGAATAGCCTGCCTCACTTTGTCCGCTGCGGCGGCAAAACCGAGATGCTCCAGCATGAGAGCGCCGGAGAGCAGCAGGCTGCCGGGGTTGGCGATATCCTTGCCCGCGGCGGTGGGAGCCGTGCCGTGTGTGGCTTCAAACAGCGCCAGAGTGTCGGACATGTTGACGCCGGGGGCCATGCCGAGGCCGCCGACCTGAGCCGCCAGCGCGTCGGAGATGTAGTCGCCGTTCAGGTTGGGCAGCGCAAGAACGCTGTACTGTTCGGGGCGAAGCAGGGCTTCCTGGAACATGGCGTCGGCAATGCGATCTTTAATAATGATCTTGCCCTTGCTGTTTTCTGGAGTAGCTTCCTTTTCGGGAATGGTGATGTCTCCGAATTCTTCTCTGGCAACTTCATATCCCCATGCACGGAATCCGCCCTCTGTGAACTTCATGATGTTGCCTTTGTGCACCAGAGTGACGCTGGGGAGATGATGGTCCAGCGCGTACTGAATGGCACGACGGACGAGGCGTTTCGAGCAGAACGCCGACATGGGCTTGATGCCGATGGCGGAGGCTTCGCGGATTTTTGCCCCGAACTCGGAACGCAGAAAAGCGGCCAGCTTTTCCGCTTCGGCGGAACCGGCCTGATATTCAATGCCGGCATACACATCTTCGGTGTTTTCACGGAAGATGACCATGTTGACGTTCTCAGGATGCTTGACGGGCGTGCTTATGCCTTCAAACCAGCTGACGGGGCGAATGCAGGCGTACAGATCAAAGGCCTGACGCATGGCCACGTTGAGACTGCGCATGCCGCCGCCCACGGGCGTGCCGAGCGGTCCCTTGATGGCGACGGAAGCCGTTTTCAGCGTGTCGAGGGTTTCCTGAGGAAGGGGAGATCCGGTCAGACGCGTGGCTTTTTCACCGGCCAGAAGTTCTACCCATTCCAGTTCCTCTTCGCCGTCCGTGGCGGCCTGCATGGCGGCGTCCAGAACGGGCCGGGTCACCTTCCATATTTCAGGGCCTATGCCGTCGCCTTCAATCCAATAAACAGTGTGTTTCATAGTAGCCTTCCTACAGGGATAGTTGTTCCGCCTTGGCGCGGGTTTTTCTGAGAAAATAGCGTTCCGCCATTTTCCGATGATGTGCGGGCATGGCGAGATCTTCCGTTTTGTTCCAGGGAACAAAACGGTGGGGAACCTCGTCGAGTCTCGCGGAAATTTCATTCAAGGACAGCGTGGGATCGGCGGCAATGCGAAAAAAATAGGCTGTAAGCCTGTGATTTGTGTAGCCGTGCTGAACCTGCCCGAGGGGAGCAATGATTTCCACCGGGATTCCCAGCTTGGCGAATGTTTGTATGACCGCTTCCTGCGGCGATCCGGAAGAGACCTCCGTTCCTGGGAATTCCCACATGTTGCCCCAGAGGCCCTCGGGACGGCGACGAAGCAGCAGCACATGTCCTTCCGCAATGAGTATGCCATGAGCGGATGTGACGGGAATAACCTCGGCTTTGGCTTCGGCAACAGGACGTTCTTTTTCCACTCCCAGCTTGTGCGCCGAGCACCAGAAGACAAGCGGACACTGCTGGCATCGCGGAGACTTGCCGCATATTAGAGCGCCGAGCTCCATGAGCGCCTGATTGTAGGCACGGGCCTTGCCTGTGGGAAGAAAACGTTGTGCTTCCTGACGAATAAGAGATGAGGCAGGACTCTTTTTTACGGGAGAGTCAATATTCATGAGCCGGGAAAAGACGCGTTCAACGTTGGCGTCAATGGAGACTATGTCCTGTTCGTAGGCAATGCCGAGAATGGCCGCCACGGTATAGTTTCCCAGTCCGGGAAGAGCAGAAAGCTCTTCCTGTGTCGAGGGCACCCGACCGGCATGTTTTTCAATCATGACTTTTGCCGCCTGGTGGAGAAACCTGGCACGGCGATAGTATCCGAGCCCTTCCCAGTATCGAAGGATTTCCTCTTCCGGAGCTTCTGCAACCGAACGGACGTCGGGAAAGCGTTGCATCCAGCGCTGGAAGTAGGAAACGCCTCGATCCATTTGTGTCTGCTGAAGCATGACCTCGGATATCCAGACTTCATAAGGACTGTAACGCTGTCGCCATGGAAGCGGCCTTTTGTGGTGTTCAAACCACGCAAGCAGCGCTTCCGTGATTTTTGCGGCATCATCCTGAGAAAATATGTGAAACATTGGCGCAGTATATACGTCAACGGGGCTGCTTACAAGACAGCGCCAGACGTTTTTTCCAAAAAGGCGCATCTGGGGATGCCGGGCCGCTTTTCAGCGAGCCAGAATGGTTTTGGAAAGAATTTGGCAAAGGATGGCCTGTTATTTGGACAAAAGGAGATTCCGACGATAGTTGATGATTGCTTTTTATGATGTCGTGCTTCATAATGGAAATACTACATATGAATTCCGCGCTGGAATGTGAGCGGAACCGGTCGTCCCATTGCGAGGATTATTATGAATTTCGTTTTTATTTCTCCACAGTTTCCCCAGTCTTACTGGAACTTCTGCGATCGACTGAAGGCTCGAGGCGTCAATGTGCTCGGCATAGGAGACACTCCTTATGATGAGCTTTCCGGTGAACTGCGCGGTTGCCTCACCGAGTATTACAGGGTGGATTCCCTTGAAGACTATGATCAGGTTTACCGGGGCATGGCTTTTCTTACCTTCAAGCACGGGCGCATAGACTGGGTGGAAAGCAATAATGAGTACTGGCTCAGTCAGGACGCCCGCCTGAGGGATGATTTCAACATAAAGACGGGCATGGGCGTGGCGGAGGTGGCCAATGTCCGCCGCAAGTCGGCCATGAAGAAATTTTATCAGGCAGCCGGCGTGCCGGCAGCTCGATGGCATCTCATTACTGATCTGGAAAGCGGGAAGGCCTTTGCCCATGAGGTGGGATATCCGGTGTTCGTCAAGCCTGACGGCGGCATGGGAGCTTCCGGCAGCTACAAGATTTCCGATGATGAAGAGATGGAACGTTTTTATGCCGGCAAGGAAAATGTTCCCTACATCATGGAAGAGTATCTCAGCGGGGACATCTGGTCCTATGACGGCATTTCGGATTCCAAGGCAAACGTCATTTTTGAGACCTGCACGTCCTGGCCTCCTTCCATTGCCGACATCGTCAACAACAAGGATCATCTTGCCTATTATACGGCCAGCAATCTGCCCGATGATTTGAGGACGGCCGGACGCAATACCATAAAAGCCTTCAATGTGCGCAGTCGGTTTTTTCATCTGGAGTTTTTCCGATTGAAGGAAGACAAGCCCGGGCTGGCCAAAAAGGGAGAGCTTGTGGCTCTTGAAGTCAATATGCGTCCTGCCGGCGGGTGGACACCGGATATGTTCAACTATGCCAACAGCGTGGATGTATATTCCATATGGGCCGACATGGTGACGCACGACAAGACGTTCGTTGATCTCGACCGGCAGAAGTTCTTTGCCGTCTATGCGGGAAGACGCAACGGAAAGCCCTATGTGCATACGCCGGAGGAAATCCGTTCACGGTATGCCGGGCGCATCGTCATGGATCTGGACATTCCCGAAGCCATTTCCGGGGCCATGGGCAACCATCAATGGACGGCCATTCTTGATACGGCCGAACAGAAGGATGAGTTCATCCGGTTCGTTCAGGAGACATGTTGATGGAATACCAGCGCCATAGCCAGTACAGCTCTATTCTCGGCCGGGAAATGCCCTTTCTTGTTTTCGGACATACGGGCAAGCCGGTCATGGTATTTCCGACGCAGAACGGACGCTGTACGGACTTCAACGACTTTCAGATGCCGGAAACCGTGGCGGATCATATTCAGGCCGGACGCATTCAGCTTTTCTGTGTGGATTCCATTGATGAACAGACCTGGTCGGATAAAAATGGCAATAAAGGGTATCGAGCCTGGCTTCAGGAGCAGTGGTTCAGGTACTGCACGGAAGAGTTCACGCCGCTCATGCTGCAGATAAACGGAACGAGAAAGCCGCCGTTGACGGCCGGGTGCAGCATGGGAGCGACGCATGCCCTGAATACCTTTTTGCGCAGACCGGATCTGTTTGACGGCGTCATTGCCCTGAGCGGGGCCTATGATGCCCGCTATTTTTTCGGCGACTACATGGACGCCAATCTCTACAACAACTCCATTGTGGACTATATGGGCGGTTTTCCCCTGGATCATTCCTATATTCCCATGTTCAACACCCGAAGCATATTCGTATGCACCGGGCAGGGGGCCTGGGAGGACGAGATGATAAGAACTACGGGAATGCTGAAGGCTATTTTTGAGGAGAAGGGCATACGGGCCTGCTTTGATTTCTGGGGTCATGACGTTGATCATGACTGGCCATGGTGGCGCAGACAGTTTCCCTACTTTCTCAGCAAGATATTGTAGTGTTTCCCGGCAGCCATGCTGAAGGAATCGCAACACCGCATGGTGTCGGAATTCCGCGGAGTTACGGCACCATGCGGCAATGGCCGAAGAGGTAGACAGTTCTGGACTGATGTCGGAAAACCTGACCGTAGAATGTGGACCTCTGCACGTTTCCGCCCAAGTCGATGCCTGCCTGCATCTGCCGTGCATCGCGTTCCGGCAAGGAAAAGCATAACTTTGGTGAAGTCACAGATCTCTTATCCTTAAATGCGGACAATGCAGGAATTGACGCTGTCGGCGGCACGCACGCATTGCACCCTCGGAACAGGCCGGAGAAATGCGGAGTTTCGGACGTTCAAAGAGCGGAGAAGGCAAAGCTCTGTTGCTCAGCGTTTGAACATGGACGCCGTCAGATTCTTCATCAAGCCCAGAGTCCTTCTTCCGAGGCCTTTTTTTGAACGAAGAATTTCTTCCAGCGCCATGTCTTCTTCCTGAGACGAAGTGTTCTGCCGAAGAAGCAGAATATCCTTTTCCGTCATGCCGTTCATTGTCTGCAGGAGTTTTTGCCGATGCATGGCCAGAATGGCGGCATTCGGCCTTTGCGGCGTCACCACCCGCGGGATGCTGTAGCGCATGAATTCATCAACGAGAGCGACGGGACCGTGTTCCGCTATGAATGCCGTTTCTTCTGCATACAGAGGAATGACCTCATAAAAAATGACGAATTCGCCGTTTGAGAGACGACACTGTCCTTCTCTGTCGCTCATGCCGATGAGAACAGCAGCGCAAAGTCTCGTGTCTTCGGCAAAAGGCGTGCCGTTCGTAAAGCTGAAGGTATGCCCCCAGGCATTGTAGCTTTGTTCCGTCTCGGGCTGGGAAGCGATGTTCATCAGAAGTCGGACAGGCCAGGCGCAGCGCTCTTCATCTGATTGAATGTTCCAGTCGGCAGGCAGACGAATCAGATACTCGGCACGGGGGGGCAGCTCGCTGTCTTTGGGAACATTCATGGGAAAGGCTCCGGCACCAAAGGTAAGAAGCATGGTTTCCTCTCCCGGGCTGACAGCGTCGGCGGCAGAAAAAAGTCTGCTGAGATGCTTTCGATTCGGGGGAGTGACGGCAAGGATTTCAAGAGGTCTGTCCTGTGAGAGGAGCGTCTGTCCGATGCCGGAAATTGTTCCGAAGTACTTCTGAACGTGGCTCATGAGAAGAGAACGATCGGCGTTGGCATACTGAAAGGATGATTCGGAGGCGTTTGAGATGCAGGACATATGGGCTCCTGAAGTGTTCCTTGAAGACGAAAGCTGAATATGTTTGTGCTCGCCGTGTCGTTTGACGTTGTTGACTGCTCAGACAGCGGAGTGATTGGAAAGTGGATTTCTTTGAGATAGCGAAAAGATGAAAAAAAAGATACCCCGCAGATGGCAGGGTATCTTTTTTGTAAAAACGATGTTCTGCTTCAGAAGGCGTTCTCAAGGAACTCGGGCGGTGAGGGAGCCCGCCCGGAAGCAGGTTGTCAAGGATTAGAAGTAGCGCTTCAGCAGACCGGCGAAACCGGCGCCGTGACGGGCTTCGTCCTTGGCCATTTCATGCACGGTGTCGTGAATGGCGTCATAGCCCTTGGCCTTGGCCTTGCGGGCGGTTTCCATCTTGCCGGCGCAGGCACCGGCTTCGGCTTCGGCGCGCATCTTCACGTTGGTCTTGGTGCAGGGCACGAGCACTTCGCCGAGCAGTTCAGCGAACTTGGCGGCGTGTTCGGCTTCTTCAAAGGCGTAGCGCTTGAAGGCGTCGGCGATTTCGGGATAGCCCTCGCGTTCGGCCTGGCGGCTCATGGCAAGATACATGCCTACTTCGGTGCATTCACCGGTGAAGTTGGCACGCAGTTCTTCCATGATGTCGGCGTCTTCGACCTTGCCGTCGCCGACATGGTGTTCGGTCACGAATCCGCCGTTGCCTTCTTCAACGCGGAACTTGGAGCCGGGGGCACCGCACTGGGGGCAGACGAAGTCATCGGGAAGGCTTTCAGCTTCAACGGTATAGCCGCAGATGGGGCAAACAAACTTCTTCATGGTATTATTCTCCTGGAGGGGGCCGAAGAACGTAAAACGTTCCGGGGCACTTTTGCTGCAGAAGCCGAAGGACTTTGCAGCAGGTATTCAGAAGAGGCGGGAAGAAAGATTTCCCCCCGCCCCGTGTTGAATCAGATTACTTGGAAAGCTCGGTCAGTTCGTTGAAGCGGTCCTGATACTGCTGAGCCAGGGTGGCGCGCATCTTCTTGGCGAGTTCGGGCTTTGCCTTTTCGAGCTGGGCATAGCGGTTTTCGCCGAGCAGGAATTCATCGAGAGTGCCGTCGGGTTCCTTCTTGTAGTCAAGAATGAAGGGATTCTTGCCTTCTTCCTTGAGAGTGGGGTTGTAGCGGTACAGAGGCCAGTAACCGGTCTGAACGGCGAGCTTGGCTTCTTCGAGGCTGCGGCCCATGCCCTTGCGGATGCCCTGGTTGATGCAGGGAGCGTAGGCGATGATGAGCGAAGGACCATGGTAGGCTTCGGCTTCCTTGAAGGCCTTGAGCACCTGGTTCATGTCGGCGCCCATGCTCACGCTGGCAACGTACACATATTCGTAAGTCATGGCCATGCGACCGAGTTCCTTCTTGCGGACGGGCTTGCCGCCGGCAGCGAACTTGGCGATGGAGCCGAGCGGAGTAGCCTTGGAGGCCTGGCCGCCGGTGTTGGAGTACACTTCGGTGTCGATGACGAGGACGTTGATGTCGGCACCGGAAGCGATGACATGGTCAAGGCCGCCGTAACCGATGTCGTAGCCCCAGCCGTCGCCGCCGAACACCCAGAAGGACTTCTTGGTGAAGAGGTCCTGCATGGTCCACAGCTTTTCGAGAGCGGGGTTGCTGTCAACGTCGGTGAGCTCGTCGAGCACGGCTTCGCCGTATTCGCGGGACAGCTTGGCATCGTTCATGTTGTCGAGCCAGTTCTGCAGAGCGGTCTTCAGTTCTTCGCTGATGCCGGGCACTTCCAGAGCTTCGCGGCAGGCGAGCGCCAGACCTTCGCGGCGCTGCTTGTAGGCGTCGTGCATGCCGAGGCCGTATTCTGCGGCGTCTTCAAACAGGGAGTTGCCCCAGGCAGGACCAAAGCCGTCCTTGTTCTGGCAGTAAGGCGTGGTGGGAGCGGAACCGCCCCAGATGGAGGTGCAGCCCGTGGCGTTGGCGATGACCATGCGTTCGCCGAACAGCTGGGTGAGCAGCTTGACATAGGGAGTTTCGCCGCAGCCGGCGCAGGCGCCGGAGAATTCCAGCAGGGGCTGGCAGAGCTGAGAACCCTTGAGGGTGCCGCGATCCACCAGATCGTCCTTGATGGAGATGTTTTCTTCGGCGAACTTGAGGTTGGCAACCTGAGCGTCGAGCTGGGTTTCCAGAGGCTTCATGACCAGAGCCTTTTCCTTGGCAGGGCAGACGTTGGCGCAGGAACCGCAGCCGAGGCAGTCCTGAGCGTACACCTGGATGCGGAACTTGAGGCCCTTGAGTTCCTTGCCCATGGCGTCGATGGTGACGAAGGTTTCAGGAGCGCCTTCCAGTTCGTCTTCCGTGGCGAGCACGGGACGGATGGCGGCATGGGGGCAGGCCATGGAGCAGCGGGTGCACTGGATGCACTTGGTGGAATCCCATTCGGGCACGAACACGGCTACGCCGCGCTTTTCGCAGGCAGTGGTGCCGAGCGGAACAACGCCGGTGGGATCAAAGGCGGACACGGGCAGGGTGTCGCCCTTCTGAGCAAGAATGGGACGAACCACGTTGGCGATGTAGGGATCGGTGTCGTGGTAGATGGAAGGAGTATCGGCGGCATCGGCCCAGGATTCGGGGTACTTGATCTCGGTGAGAGCTTCAAGAGCCTTGTCCACGGCGGCGATGTTCATGTTGACGACCTTGTCGCCCTTCTTGCCGTAGGTCTTCTTGATGGCGGCCTTGATGTAGTTGATGGCGTCATCGATGGGCAGCACGTTGGCGAGCTTGAAGAAGGCCGTCTGAGTAACCATGTTGATGCGGTTGCCGAGGCCCACTTCCGCAGCCACCTTGCCGGCGTCCACGTTGAAGAACTTGAGGTGCTTTCTGGCAATGGTGCGCTTCATCTGACCGGGCAGTTCGCGGTCCATGTCTTCCACGGTGGTCCAGCTGGAGTTCAGCAGGAAGGTGCCGCCGTCCTTGATGCCCTCAAGCACGTCATACATATGAACGTAGGAGTCCTTGTGGCAGGCGATGAAGTCGGCGCGGTTCACCAGATAGGAGGACTTGAGGTAGTTTTTGCCGAAACGCAGATGCGAAACGGTGAAGCCGCCGGACTTCTTGGAGTCATAGGCGAAGTAGCCCTGAGCGTACATGTCGGTGTTGTCGCCGATGATCTTGATGGCGTCCTTGTTGGCGCCCACGGTGCCGTCGGAGCCGAGGCCGAAGAACTTGCACTGCACGGTGCCGGCAGGCACGGTGTCGATGTCGGCGCCCACTTCGAGGGACAGGTTGGTCACGTCGTCTTCAATGCCCACGGTGAAGTGGTTCTTGGGAGAGGCCACCAGCATGTTGTCGAACACGGCCTTGGCCATGGCGGGAGTGAATTCCTTGGAGCCCAGACCGTAGCGGCCGGCGAGGAGCTTGGGGAAGACGCGGATCTGATCGCCGTGTTCCACAAAGGCGGTGCAGACATCTTCATACAGAGGTTCGCCGAGAGAGCCGGGTTCCTTGGTGCGGTCGAGCACGGTCACGGTCTGCACGGTGGCGGGCATGACGTTCAGCATGAGCTCGGCGCTGAAGGGACGGTACAGACGAACCTTGACGATGCCGACGTGTTCGCCCTGAGCGTTCAGGTAGTCAACCACTTCTTCCATGACGTCGCAGGAAGAGCCCATGGCCACGACCACGCGGTCGGCTTCGGGATCGCCGTAGTAGTCGAAGGGCTTGTAGTTGCGGCCGGTGATGGAGGCAACGCGCTTCATGGCGTCGATCACGATGGCCGGAACTTCATTGTAGTAGGGGTTGCAGGCTTCGCGGTTCTGGAAGTAGATGTCGGGGTTCTGGGCGGTACCGCGCTGATGGGGATGTTCGGGATTCATGGCGTTGTCGCGGAATTCCTGAACCTTGTCCCAGTTCACGACCTTGCGGATGTCTTCGTAGTCGATGACTTCGATCTTGCG
Organism: bacterium; assembly: GCA_037230945.1. GTDB lineage: Bacteria > Desulfobacterota > Desulfovibrionia > Desulfovibrionales > Desulfovibrionaceae > Mailhella. The sequence goes on along the minus strand of JAXUUT010000044.1, from coordinate 3,466 downwards.
GATTTCATGAGAGGTGCGGAAGCCGTCGAAGAAGTGGCAGAAGGGAACGCTGGAGTCGATGGCGGCAAGATGGGCCACCAGAGCGAGATCCATGGCTTCCTGAGGGTTGTTGGAGCACAGGAAGGCAAAGCCGGTCTGACGGGCGGCCATGACGTCCTGATGATCGCCGAAGATGGACAGGGCATGGGAGGCCAGGGCGCGGGCGGAAACATGGAAGACGGCAGGCAGAAGTTCGCCGGCGATCTTGTACATGTTGGGGATCATGAGCAGAAGGCCCTGAGAGGCCGTGAAGGTGGTGGTCAGCGCACCGGAAACGAGGGAGCCGTGCACGGCACCGGCAGCACCGGCTTCGGACTGCATTTCACGGATGGCGACAGTCTGACCCATCAGGTTCTTCTGACCCTTGGCAGACCATTCGTCGGCCAGTTCGCCCATGACGGACGAGGGCGTAATGGGGTAAATGGCGGCAACGTCGCTCAGGGCGTACGCAATGTGCGCGGCGGCGGTATTGCCGTCCATAGTCTTCATGTGTTTGGCCATAAAGTCCTCCTCATAGAGATGCCCGCCATGCGGCGGAAATATGCCCGCTTGATGTGCGGAAGCTAAACGCCAGTGTCAGGTGGCCGCGACAGGATGAAGGGAGTGCGTCTGGCGACCTCCCTGCGGCCGAACGGAAGAAAACTAATACTGTTTGATTAAACAATCAACCGTTTTCCCTTTATCAAGATATCAAAAAACTCATCTTCCGTAAAGATGGGTAATCCGCGGAGCGGGGCAGAAAAAGAAATTATCATTTACCGGTGCCGGGGAAATGGGAGAAGATGGGGAGTGCCCGCCCATGGCGGGAAATTCTTGCGGGAATTCCCGCACAAGGGGGTAGCATGGAATACAGCGACTGCGTGGACAGGTTCAACCGGATTCTGGTCCGGGCGCATCGGATCATTCAAAACGAACTTTTGAAGCGCGGGGTGGATGACCTGGTGCCCTCCCATGGTGCGGTACTGGAATACCTGAGTCAGGCCGGCATGCCTCAGCCCGTGACGGAGCTCGTGGTGGCGCTGAAAAGACCGAAATCGTCCATCACCAAGGCAACCGACTGTCTGGAGCATGGAGGGTACGTGTTCAAGAAGCCCAATCCCGGCGACGGTCGAAGCTATCTTGTCGGCCTTACGCCTTCGGGCAGCGAGGTGCTGGAACAGTTCCGGGCCGTGTATGCCATTCTGGAACGGAAGCTTTTTTCTTCGATCTCTGAAGAGCGGAAGGAAGAATGCATGCAGACGCTGAAGGACATGGAGTCCAATCTGGAGCACTATCTTGCCTGAAAACGTGGGATTCCTTTCTGCACAAGGGGGATGAAAGGAGATTCAGTCGGGCCGGCGTTCCGTAGAGAAGGATTCCGCAGTCTGGAAGACCTTCGTTTCATGATCGGTCCTGCCAGAGCTTTACGGTCTGCCGGAAAAGCTTCCTGAATCGTGCGTCAGGGATGCTCGGGATATTTCTCTGAAAAAGGTGCTGTCTGGCGCAGATGCATGACGGCCGGTGTCGATATGCCTCCGCTGCTGTCTTTTTCTTTTCGGGAAGGACTGGCAAGGCACATCTTTCACTTTCTTAAAAAGAGAAATGATGGTTTCGGAAGAACGGAACTCCCGGGACGATGCCGGCACTGATGCGAAGGGATTGCCAGGGATCGTACAGAGACATTTTTTTCGGTCTCATTGCCTCGCGCTTAAACGCGGAAGGCGGAGGAACGCATCCTCCGCCTGTTCTTTGTTTGAGCGGATGTTGCCGCGTCACTTCACGTCGCCGTTTCGCTCCGCGATGCCCATCAGGGCGTAGGTCAGGCTTGCGGCCGTGAAGTCCGAGACGATGTGTCCTTCCCGCGGGGCAAGCTCGACGATGTCGAAGCCCAGAAGCCTGCGTCCGCGGACGACTCGGGATGCCAGTTCAAGAGCCTGATACCATCCGAGACCGCCGGGAACGGGCGTGCCTGTTTCCGGCATGATGGACGGATCGAGGCCGTCCACGTCGAAGGTGATGAAAATGTTTTTCGGAAAATCTTCGGGAACAAGGTTGTCCGGCATGCCGTTGCGGCACAGATACGGCGCATCCCAGCTCGTGACGCCGTGCTCTTTACGGGCGTCGAGTTCCTCCCGGCAGAAGATGCGGGTGCCGAGCTGAACGAGAGGCAGGCCGAGATCCTTGACCGCACGGCGCATCACGCTGGCATGGCTCCATTTGCTGCCCTCGTAGCTGTCTCTGAGATCGGCATGGGCGTCGAACTGCACGACGCCGAACGTGCCGAAGCGTTCCTTGAGTGCGACCATTTCGCCGTACGTGAGGGAATGTTCTCCGCCGAGCACTACGGGCATGGCACCCGCGTCGAGCGCGGCGAGCACGGCCTGCCGTATGCGTTCCATGACTTCTTCCGGCGTGCCGGAGCAGTCCACGGGCAGCTGCGTGAAGATGCCGCCTTCGCCGGGAAAGCTGATGCCGTCGCAAAGCTCAAGCTGGTCGGAGGCGTCGAGAATGGCCTCCGGGCCGCGGGCCGTGCCGCCGGCGTAGCTCACCGTGGCTTCATAGGGGACGGGAATGACGTGGAAGCGGGTTTCTCCGGCCGGGCGGGAAGGAACTTCCGAGGAGAGAAAGCGTTTTTCGTATTCGTTCAGCATGAAAACTCCCTTGGGTGGCGTGTCTGCCTTATTTCCGGAACATGGCAGGGCCTTCCGGCGGCATGACCGGAAGGCCCTGTTGTTTTGTCTGGCGAACGTGTTGTCTCTGAATTTTCAGGGAAGCGCAAGTCCTATTCAGTGGGCGGAAGAGGTTTCCGGCGCGGACTCGGCAAGGCTCTTGCGGAAGATGCGGCGCATATGCCTGCCCACCCATTTGCCGAAGTTGTCAAGATACACGTAGTACACCGGCGTGATGTAGAGCGTGACGAGCTGAGAGAAGATGAGTCCGCCGGACACGCATATGCCGATGGGCTGACGGGCTTCCGCACCCGTGGCGCCGATACCGAAGGCCAGGGGCAGAGCTCCCATGACGGCGGCAAGCGTGGTCATGAGAATGGGGCGGAAACGGATGAGGCAGCCCTGAATGATGGCGTCTTCCGTTTCCAGACTGCCGCTGCGTTCGGCGGCCAGAGCGAAGTCGAGCACCATGATGGCATTCTTCTTCACGATGCCTATGAGCATGATGATGCCCACGAAGGCGGTCATGTTCAGTTCCGAGTCGAAAAGCCAGAGGCTGAACAGTGCTCCGAAAGCTGCGGACGGCAGGCCTGAAAGAATGGTGATGGGATGAATGAAGCTCTCGTACAGAATGCCGAGCACGATGTAGATGAGCAGCAGCGCCACGATGATGATGAGAATCATGTCGTGCACGGAATCCTGAAAGTCTTGGGCGGTACCGGTAAGGCTGCCGGTCACCGAAGCGGGCAGGAGGTCGCGCGCGGCGTTTTCCAAGATCG
>JAXUUT010000002.1:0-2224 GCA_037230945.1 bacterium | reverse complement strand
GCCCTTTTTCAGAAAGACGGTTTCCATGGGAGATTCCCCGGTGATGAGAAGAAGGTGATGAAGGCGGCGCCCCGTGCCGGGACGGAAGATTCTGCGTGTCCGGAATCGGGCGGAGCGCGGCCGGAATCTCGGCGAAGAGGCGCGGTGCCCCGCGCCGTCAGAACAGGCCCAGAATGAAGATGCAGAACCAGAGTGCGGCGTTGAGGGCCAGCATGAGGAACACGGCGGCGGAGGCCATGTCCTTGGCGTTTTTCACCGCAATGTTGTAGTCGCGGGTGATGAGGTTGAGCGCCTCTTCAATGGCGGTGTTGATGAGCTCGGCCATCATGACGAGAAGCCACGCGCCGAGGGCGATGAGCCAGGTGACGAGAGGCTTGCCGCACAGGGCAAGCAGCACGATGAGGGCAAGAAAGACGCCGCATTCCTGCCGGAAGGCGAGGCTGAGGCGGACGCCGGTCCGAAGCCCGGCAAGCGAGTAGCCGGCAGCCTTGAAGATGTGAAGGAAACCTTCCTTGAAACGCTCCCTGTCCATGTTTACGCCTTCTGCTCGGTTTCGCCGCCTATTTCAAAGGAGCGGAACTGGTTGGCCTGGCCGTTGGCCTTGGGGCATTCCTTGCGCAGATAGCAGATGTCGCACGCGCCGTGGAAGGGATAGGGCGTAAGAACGCTGAACTTGGGCAGCATGGAGTGGGTCACGTCCTGGTAGTCCAGACCTTCGGCGGCGAGAGCCTCGCGCAGCGCGGCCGTGGGCTGGGGAGCGGGAGCACAGCCGGCTTCTTCCACTTCGGGCATGAGCTGATACACGGCGCACTGGCACATGGTCTGGCCGAGAGCGCTCAGACGGAAGCCGTATTCCGCGGACTTCGCCCATTCTTCGTCCACTTCCTTTTCCACATCCTGATCGAGCCAGAGGGCAAGGTAGCGCCCCTTGCCGGTTTCCAGCTTGATGGCGTGGAGCTTGGGCAGCCAGCGTTCCCACACGTCGGCCAGCTCTTCGAGCACCTTGCCGCCGAGGCGCTTTTCGGAAAGAAGACCGAGCAGCAGTTCAAAGTCGAAGATGGGACGGACCTGCAGCGTTTCCTTGGTATAGCTGTTCATAGAATTCCTCTCGGGAGTGATGTCGGCGCGGCCGGGTTTCCTGCCGGAGCCGTCAGAATGTTCCACTCTGCCGCGCGTGAGCCGTTCCGTCAAGTGCCGGGGCCGGGCTGCCGGGAGTATGTTCTTTACTTGCCGGTCAAGGCGCGATATGAAAGGAAATTCAAGGTTCGCCCGAGAGGCGGCCCCATTTTTGAGAGGTTCTCATGAGTCAGATCAGATATCCCAGCCGGGTGCGCTACGAGTACAGTCAGGACCCCGACTGCCGCCTTCAGTATACGCACGGCGTGTGGGGCGGCATCAATCCTCAGGGCGAGATAGAAGTGAATTTCTATGTGGAGAGCGACAAGCTTCCCTCGTTTTCCGAAAGGGCCGTGGAGCCTGACGGGGCCTTCGGTGCGGAAGTGGTGCCCTTTGACGAGGAAGAACGCGTCATTACCCGTCACATCCATTCCCGCGTGCTCTTCAACTACCATACCGCCCGCGCGCTCATGGAGTGGCTGGAGGAGAAGATCGACACGCTGGAAATGGAAGAGAGCGCCAATTTCAATCCCGAAGAGAACGGCCCCGAGGTGCAGCAGTAATGCCCCGGAAGAATCGTTACCAGATAGGCGGCGAGGAAGAGCAGGAGCGCGTGAGCCGTTCGCAGAAGAAGCGTGACAGTTCCGCTCTGCAGTCCGTGGGAGAAAAGCTGGCGAAAATTCCCGCCGTCAAGCGGGCGCGCCTGCCCCTGCCCCCCGATCTGAAGGAAGGCCTGGATGAATACGATCGTCTGTCGGGCTTTGAGGCGAAGAGACGGCAGCTTCAGTACATAGGTCGTCTCATGCGCGAAGCCAGAGAGGAAGGAACGCTTCAGCCCGTGCTGGACGCTCTGGATCTTCTGGAATAGCAGGCCCGTCGGAAAAAAACGGCGAAAATCATTTTTTTCTTGACTGCCGTGACTGAATCTGGCAAAAGCATACATGCAACGGGGATGTAGCTCAGTTGGGAGAGCGCTTGAATGGCATTCAAGAGGCCAAGAGTTCAATTCTCTTCATCTCCACCAGAATTTCAGCCGCCTGTGTAAACAGGCGGCTTTTTTGGTTAAAAGAAAACCCCCAGCTAGGCTGGGGGTTCCCGAAAACTTATA
>JAXUUT010000135.1:0-13697 GCA_037230945.1 bacterium | reverse complement strand
GGAACGAAGGGCGTCGGACGCCTTCTTCTCGAGTATTCCATACCGGCCATTCTGGGCATGGTCGTCGTAGCGCTCAACCAGATCATATCAAGCATCTTCATCGGGTACGGCGTGGGGCATCTTGCTCTTGCGGCCATGGCGGTCACCTTTCCCATCGTGAACCTGCTCATGGCGTTCTGCCAGCTCGTCGCCGTGGGCTGCGCCGCGCTCTGCTCCATAGAACTGGGCCGCAAGGACATGGACAAGGCCCGCAGCATGCTCGGTCATTCGGTGCTGCTTGAGATCTTCTTCGGCGTGCTCTTCGGTCTGGCGTTCTGGTTTTTTCTTGACCCTCTGCTCGTATTCTTCGGCGCGAGCGGCGAGACTCTGCATCTTGCCCACGAGTTCATGGTGCCTCTGGTTCTTCTTTCGCCGCTCGGCTTTCTCATGCTCGGCTTCAACTATCTCGTGCGTGCCACGGGCTATCCCAAGACGGCCATGATGACGGCTCTTTTGTCCTCTCTCGGCATCGTCGTGTTTTCTCCCATATTCATTTACTGGTGGAACTGGGGCATGTACGGCGCGGCGCTGGCGCAGCTTGCCGGTCAGGCCATGTCGGTCATGTGGCTTGTGGCGCATTTCTGCCGCAAAAGTTCCCTCATTCATTTTCAGAAGGACATCTGGAAGCTGAAGTGGGAGGCCATGCGCAAGATTGTGGCCATAGGCATGGCTCCCTTTCTCATCAACTTCTGCGGCTGCATCGTGGTCGTGCTCATCAACCGGGCTCTTCAGGAGCACGGCGGCGACCTCGCCATCGGCGCGTTCGGCATCGTCAACCGTCTGCTCATGCTCTTCGCCATGAGCGTCATCGGTCTCGGTCAGGGCATGCAGCCCATCATCGGCTTCAACTTCGGTGCCAAGAGGCCCGACCGCGTGCGTCAGGCGCTCAAGTACGGCATGCTGAGTGCCACGGCCATTACTGCCGCGGGCATGTTCGGTTCGTGGTTCTTCCCCGAATTTCTGGTGCGCATCTTCACCGATCACGGCCCTCTCGTCGAAGTCTCCGCAAAGGCTCTGCGCATCATGGGCGGTCTGTTCATCTTCGTGGGACCGCAGATCATCATCGGCACTTATTTCCAGTCCATCGGTCAGGCCAAGATAGCCAGCATCGTGTCGCTGTGCCGTCAGATGATATGCCTCGTGCCCGCGCTTCTGGTGATGCCCGCCATCTTCGGACTCGACGGCGTGTGGCTGAGCATTCCCATTGCCGACTTCACCGGCTGCATGGTGGCGGTCTTCTTCCTTCGTCTTGCGATCCGCGCTGAGGACAATCCGTGCATGCAGGGCGATCCCGAATGCAAGCCGCCGTCGAAGTTCTTCAAGCCCAAGCAGTTTTAGAGTCCCGCCTGAGCGCAGAGCTCCGGCCGGGGTCCGGTACGGAAAAAAGGCCGCGTCTTCCAGGGAAGGCGCGGCCTTTTCGTCGGCATTCATGAAGAAGGGCCGTTCAGAAGCGCGGCTCCTTTTCCGGCAAAAGCGTCTTTTTCACGTCGTCCCGCAGAAAAGGCGACGTTGAAAACGGGAAATCTGCGGGGAAAGAATTACTTTTCAAAGACCGCAAGAAGGCGGCGGGCGGCCCTTTCCGGGTCCGGGGCGGAACACAGTTCCGAGACCACGGCCAGGCTGTGGGCCCCTGCGGCAATAACTTCGGCGGCGTTGTCCTTATGAATGCCGCCTATGGCGACCAGCGTGAGCGGGGAATGTTCCCTTGCCCAGCGAAGGCCTTCGAGGCCCCAGGGTTCATGGGTGTCCGTTTTGGTGGGCGTGGCGAATATGGGACTTACGCCCACATAGTCGATGTCGAGCCTTTCCGCGGCGAGCAGCTCTTCCCGCGTTTCCACGGACAGGCCGATGATGGCGTCAGGTCCCATGAGGCGGCGGGCGTCCTCGGGCGGCAGGTCGCTTTGTCCCACGTGCAGCCCGGCCGCACCCGAGGCAAGGGCAATGTCGGCTCTGTCGTTGATGATGAGCGGAATGCCGAGAGGCTGCAGACGGGAAACGAGCGAGCGGGCCAGCGTCAGAAATTCGCGGGAAGAGGCGTGCTTTTCCCGAAGCTGCACGGCTCCGGCCCCTCCCCGCACGGCGGCGAGAACCACGTCTTCCAGATTACGGCCGAGGCAGAGCTCTCTGTCCGTGACGAGATAGACGCGGTAGTCGGTATGTTTTCTCCAGTTCATGGCAGTACTCGTGAAAAGCCTTCGAAAGGGAAGGGGCAATGGAAGGTCGGCAGGCTTTTTGAAGCGGCCCGGAAGACAGGGCGGAGACGCGTTTCATGTCGCAAGAGCCGCGGACGCGGCGCGCGGGACATGAAGCGACACAAAGGCCTTTCCGGGACGAATGTCTCCCGGAAAAAACGCTGCTAGGCCTCGAGACGGTGCACCCGTCCGGCCGCATCTTCGGGATCCAGAAGATAGAGCTCGTCCAGAAAGGCGGGAAGAAAGCTTCCCGGCCCCTTGGCGCAGGCTCCGGCCTTTTCTCCCGCCGAGGCCATGACGGCCATGGCGGCGGCTGCCGCCGTGAGGCTGTTTGTGCAGGCGGCGGCATAGGCTCCGGTGATGGCCGAGGCCGAGCAGCCCATGCCCGTGACGAGGGGCATGAGGGGCGAGCCGCCTTCCACCACGAGATCGGTCTTGCCGTCGGTGACAAGGTCGCGCACGCCGCTCACGCTTACCGTGCAGCCGAATCGAGCGGCCAGAGCGTGCGCGGAGTCGAGCGCCTCGTCGCTGCTGTTGCGGCTGTCCACGCCCTTGGTGGCCACCTTGTCGGCGGAGCGGATTTCTGCGGCCAGGGCCATGATTTCCGAGGCATTGCCGCGCAGAATGTCGGGCCGCACCATGTCGAGCAGACGCAGGGCGGAACGGGTGCGCAGGCCGGAGGCTCCGGCGCCCACGGGATCGAGCACCACGTGCTTGCCCTTCTTCTTCATGAGCGTTCCGGCAAGCTCCATGCTCTCGAGCCATGCCGGATCAAGCGTGCCTATGTTGAGCACGAGGGCGGAATCGATGGTGGTGAGGTCGTCCATTTCCTCGGCGGCGTGAGCCATGAGCGGCGAGGCGTGGGCGGCAAGCAGGGCGTTGGCCGAAACCTGCATGACCACGAAGTTGGTGATGCTGTGCACGAGAGGCACTTTTTCGTACACGCCGCGGATGGCGCTTAAAATCTGTTCTTTCATGAGAGCTCCCGGGAAAGGTTGTTCAGGCCGATGACGCCGGCCTTGAGCAGGCGTTCCAGCACGATGTCGAGAGGAAGGCCCACCACCGTGGACCAGGATCCTCTGAGGCCGCTGACGAGAAAGGCCCCTCCGTCCTGTATGCCGTAGGAACCGGCCTTGTCCAGAGGGTCGCCGCTGTCGGCATAGGCCTCAAGCACGGAGAAAGGCCAGGGCGCAAACGAGACTTCCGTCATGTCGTCGAAGGCCTCCACATGATCGTCCATGGCAAGACAGCAGGACGTGACCACCTCGTGCGTGCGGCCGGAAAGACGGGAAAGCATGGCCACGGCGTCGTTTCTGTCCTTCGGCTTGCCGAGAATGGAGGCTTCCTTTCCCTCGCGCAGAATGACGATGGTGTCGGCCGAAAGCACGGCGGGCCGATCCGTGCGCGACGAAAGAGAACCGAGCACGAAGCGGGCCTTGGCCTCGGCGCAGCGCGACGCGTAGGCACGGGGATCTTCGCCGGGCAGGGGACGCGGCTCCGGGCAGGATGCGGGCAGAACGTCAAAGCGGAGGCCCACGCCTTCAAGAAAGGCGCGGCGTCTCGGCGAGCCGGAAGCCAGAACAAGGGGACGAAGCATGGTAAAGGCGCTTGTCATGAAAACATCCGTACAAGTATGAAGGGTGCGCGGCATTGCGCTGAAAAAGGCGCTCCCGCTCCGGGGCATTGACGTGTGTCTCCCCGGAAGAGCGGGAATGCAGGAATGCTGTTTCGGAGCCGACTATCAGCTCCTCCCGCACAAAAAGCAATCCCGGGAGAGGGCAAAGGTCGCTCTTGGCTACTTTTCATTAATAGTATATGATACCCGCGTTCCTTGCGTCTGCGATGTGCCGGTGCGGGAAAAAACAAGTTTCATGGGGAAATCAGACGATGAGCGAAGCTTTCGAAAGACTGAAGGAAAGGGAAAAGGCCTTTATGTGCCGGACGTACTCGCGCTATCCGCTGGGCATAGTCCGAGGCAAGGGCTCCCGCCTCTGGGATGTGGACGGCAAGGAATATGTCGACCTTCTGGCCGGCATCGCCGTCATCGGCCTCGGCCACTGCAACGAGGAAATCGCCGAGGTCTTGGAACGACAGTCGCGAAAGCTCGTTCACGTGAGCAATCTTTTCTATCAGGAAGAACAGCTTGACTATGCCGAAAAGCTGCTTTCCACCAGCCATGCGGGCAAGGTGTTCTTCTGCAACTCCGGCGCGGAGAGCAACGAGGCCGCCATCAAGATAGCGCGTCGCTATCAGCGCGTGGTGAAGGGCCGCGACGCCTGGGAAGTCATCACTCTCACCAACTGCTTCCACGGCCGCACGCTCGCCACGCTTGCCGCCACGGGCAAGCATACGGAAGGCTTCGAACCGGAAACTCCCGGCTTCGGACGTGTGCCGTGGGGCGATCTGGACGCGCTGGAAAAGGCCATAAAGCCCACCACCGCGGCCGTGCTCTTTGAAGCCATCCAGGGCGAGGGCGGCATCATTCCCGTCACGCAGGAATACGCCGACGGCATCGTGGACATCTGCCGCCGTCACGGCGTGCTCGTCATGTGCGACGAAGTGCAGGCCGGCATGGGCCGCAGCGGAAAGTGGTGGGGCTTCCAGAATTTCAATCTCCGGCCCGACGTGTTCACGAGCGCCAAGTCCATGGCCAACGGTCTGCCGCTCGGCGCCATGATGGCCACCGACGAAGTGGCGCAGGGCTTCGACTACGGCAGCCATGCCACCACCTTCGGCGGCGGTGCGCTGGTGACGGCCGTGGGCCTCAAGGTGCTGGAGATCATGGAGCGCGATCATCTTGTGGAACGCGCCGCCGCTCTTGGAGATCGTGCCCGTGCCCGTTTCCGCGCCCTCGGCGAAAAGCTGCCCGGCGTGATCCGCGACGTGCGCGGCATGGGACTTCTCATCGGCGTGGAGCTCGAAATGTCCGACGAGAAGGCAAAGGCCGTATGGCTTGAGCTCATGCATCGCGGCTTCATCCTCAACCTTACCTATGGTCCCACGCTTCGGCTTCTGCCTCCGCTCACCATCGACGAGGCCGATCTTGAAGCCTTTACCGAAACGCTGGAAGACGTGCTCCGTCGGATGGCGTGATGTTCGCCCGGCCTTCGGGCCGGGCTTTTTTTCGGCGCTTCCGGGAGGAACGGGCACCCGGAGCCGGTCGTTTTCCGTTCTTTTCGATGGGCATGCCTGTCCCGGGGAACGACCGCGCGGCGTCTTTGCGTCCGGCGTTTTCTGCCCCATAACATCGAGAAACGCTCTGAGGAGTTTGCATGGATCGCATCCTGAGAAACGCCATGGTGTACCGTCCTTCCGGCTTTGCGAAGAACGATCTGCTCATCAGAAACGGCAGCATAGAACGCATTGCGCCGCATCTGCCGCCTCTGGAGGGGGTGTCTGAGTCCGATATGAGCGGGTGTTGCATTGTTCCCGGCCTCGTAGATGTCCATGTGCATTTCCGTGAGCCGGGTTTTTCATGCAAGGAGACCATCCGCACGGGATCTCTTGCAGCCGCGCACGGCGGCTACACCACGGTGTGCACCATGCCCAATCTGAAGCCCGCGCCCGATACCGTGGAACACCTGGAAAGACAGCTTGAGATCATCCGGCGAGACGCCGTGATTCATGTGATTCCCTACGGCACCATCACCATGGAGGAGGAAGGACGCGAGCTTTCCGACATGGAAGGCATGGCTCCCTTCGTGGCGGGTTTTTCCGACGACGGCCGCGGCGTGCAGGACGGGGACATGATGCGCGCAGCCATGAAGAAGGCGAAGGAGCTCGACAGGATCATTGCCGCGCACTGCGAGGTCAATGCTCTGCTGACGGGCGGCTGGATTCACGACGGCGAGTACGCGAAAGCGCACGGACACCGGGGCATCTGTTCCGAGAGCGAGTGGGGAGAGGTGGCCCGTGACGTGGAGCTCGCCGGGGAAACGGGCGTGCGCTATCATGCCTGCCACATTTCCACGAAGGAGAGCGTGGACATCATTCGCCGGGCGAGGGCCCGGGGCGTGGACGTCACCTGCGAGACGGGCCCGCACTACCTCGTGCTCTGCGACGGAGACCTGCAGGAGGACGGACGCTTCAAGATGAATCCGCCTCTTCGCGGCCCGGAGGACAGGGAGGCGCTCATCGAGGGCATTCTCGACGGCACCGTGGGCATGATCGCCACGGATCACGCGCCGCACGAGGCCGAAGCCAAGAGCAGAGGCCTTGAACGCAGCGCCATGGGCGTGGTCGGTCTCGAGACGGCCTTTGCCGTCATGTATACCCATTTCGTGAGGACGGGCAGGATCACGCTGGAGAAGCTCGTGGAGCTCATGTCCGTGAACCCTGCGAAGCGTTTCGGCATCGGTTCTTTTCTGGAGGAAGGGCAGAGAGCGGATCTTGCCGTGTTCGACCTTTCCCGCGAGTGGGTGGTGAACCCCGAAGAATTTCTCAGCAAGGGCCGGGCCACGCCCTTTGAGGGCGAGAAGCTTTTCGGCCGCTGCGTGCTTACGCTCGTCGGCGGCGAGGAGGCCTGGAACGAAAAGGCATAGCGCCTTCCGGGGCATTTCCCCGTTCCTCTGCGGGACGGGAACTTTTCTCTGCAAACAGAAAACCTCATGTGCGGAGCCAGCATGAAACAGGGAATCTATACGATAATCGAGCATACGCCGCTCACGAAGGACGTGTACCGCATGGTGCTTTCCGGCGACACGTCGGCCATGACCATGCCGGGGCAGTTTGTGGAAATCAGCCTGCCGGGCTTTTTCCTGCGCCGTCCCATATCGGTGTGCGACTATGATGGGAAGACCATCACCCTCATTTACAAGGTCGTGGGGCAGGGCACGGACGCCATGGCGCAGATGAAGGAAGGCGGGAGCCTCGACATGCTTGTCGGACTCGGCCACGGCTTCGATGTGGAAAAAAGCGGCGAGTCGCCCCTTCTCGTGGGCGGCGGCGTGGGCGTGCCTCCGCTGTTCAACCTGGCAAAGAAGCTCATTGCCGCGGGCCGGGCCGTCACGGTCATTCTCGGCTTCAACAGGGCGGACGAGATCTTCTATGCCCGCGAGTTTGAAGAGATCGGCGCGCGCGTCGTGGTGACCACCGTGGACGGCAGCGTGGGCGTGAAGGGATTCGTCACCGATGCGCTCCCCGAACATTTCAGCTACGTCTACAGCTGCGGCCCCATGCCCATGCTTCGCGCCCTGTATAAGGCCGCGCAGGACAAGGGCGGCGAGTTCAGCCTCGAGGAGCGCATGGGCTGCGGCTTCGGCGCGTGCATGGGCTGCAGCATCATGACGAAGGAAGGCAGCAGGCGCGTGTGCAAGGACGGACCCGTGTTCGACAAGGAGGTGCTGGAATGGCAGATTTGAAAGTAACGCTGAGCGGGCTGGAACTCGACAATCCGATCATTCCGGCGAGCGGCACCTTCGGCTACGGCTACGAGTTCGCCGAGCTCTACGACATCAACATGCTGGGCTCCTTCTCCTTCAAGGGCACCACGCTGGAGCCTCGCTTCGGCAATCCCACGCCGCGCATAGCGGAAACTCCCGCGGGCATGATCAACGCCGTGGGCATGCAGAACCCCGGCATAGACCGTGTCATTTCCGAAGAGCTGCCCCGCCTCAGGAAATGCTTCCACAAGAAGGTCGTCGCCAACATCGGCGGCTTTTCCGTGGATGAATACGCCGAATGCTGCGCGCGCATCGACGGCGAGGAGCAGGTGGGACTCATTGAAGTGAACGTAAGCTGTCCCAACGTGCACAACGGCTGCATGAGCTTCGGCACCGATCCTCTCGGCATATCCGCCGTGACGAAGGCCGTGAAGGCCGTGACGAAGAAGCCCGTGTACGTGAAGCTTTCGCCCAACGTCACGGACATCGTTCCCCTTGCGGTCGCGGCCGCCGAGGCCGGAGCCGACGGCATAAGCCTCATCAACACGCTGCTCGGCATGCGCATCGACCTGCGCACGAAAAAGCCCGTCATCGCCAACAAGATGGGCGGTTTTTCCGGCAGCGCCATACTGCCCGTGGCGCTTCGCATGGTCTATCAGGTGTATGAGGCCGTAAAGCTGCCCATCATAGGCATGGGCGGCATAAGCTCGGCGCGCGACGTGGTGGAAATGATGCTCGCGGGCGCCACGGCCGTGGAAGTGGGCGCGGCCAATCTGGTCGATCCGTGGGCCTGCCCGAAAATTCTGGCCGAGCTGCCCTCCGTCATGGAGCAGTACGGCATAAGCTCCCTCAGGGACATCATCGGAGGAGCGCACTGATGCGTAATCTCAAAAAGGACGTCATGGTGGCCTGCGACTTCAGCAGCAGGGCGGAAGTCATGGACTTTCTCGGCCTCTTCACCGAGGAGAAGCCCTTCGTGAAGATAGGCATGGAACTCTACTATGCCGAAGGTCCCGACATCGTGCGCGCCGTGAAGGCCCGGGGACATCGCATTTTTCTCGACCTCAAGCTGCACGACATTCCCAACACCGTGCGCAAGGCCATGGCCGTGCTTTCCGCGCTCGACGTGGACATGTGCAACCTGCACGCCGCGGGCACCGTGCCCATGATGGAAGAGGCTCTGAAGGGGCTTACCCGTGCCGACGGCAGCCGTCCGCTGCTCATTGCCGTCACGCAGCTCACCTCCACGAGCGAAGAAAGGATGCGCGAGGATCTTCTCATCGAGCGCCCCATGGAGGAAGTGGTCATGCACTATGCCTCCCGTGCCCGTGCGGCGGGTCTCGACGGCGTGGTGTGCTCTCCGCTTGAGGCGGGCAAGGTGCACGAAGCGTGCGGCAGCGATTTTCTTACCGTGACCCCCGGCGTGCGCTTTGCCGACGGCGACAAGGGCGATCAGGTGCGCGTGACCACGCCTGCGCGTGCCCGCGAGCTCGGGTCCGATTTCATTGTGGTGGGGCGTCCCATCACGCAGGCCGATGACCCCGTGGCGGCCTACCGCCGCTGCGTCAGGGAATTTCTCGGGTAGTGCAGGGGACGGACGGGTCCGTTTTCTTCGGACGTTTCAGCCGCGGGAGAACCGGAGGCGCGTGCCTTCCGGTCCCGTGTGTGCCGCGTGACCCGTTTTCCCCCGGAATCTGCCTTTTTCAGCCTTCGCCCGGCAGGGCGCAGGGCGTACCTCAGCTATAAGGAGTCATCCTCATGGAGTCTCGCGAAAAGCTCATTGCCAAGGATCTGCTTTCCATCAAGGCGGTCTTTTTCCGTCCCGACGAACCCTTTATCTGGGCGAGCGGCATCAAGAGCCCCGTTTACTGCGACAACCGTCTTACCCTGACCGCCCCTGAAGTGCGCAATGACGTGGAAAACGCCCTTGCCGCCGTGGTGCGCGAGGAATATCCCGACTGCGAAGTGCTCATGGGCACAAGCACCGCCGGCATCGCCCACGCGGCCATCGTGGGCCACATCATGGGCATGCCCATGGGATACGTGCGTTCGAGCGCCAAGGATCACGGCCGCGGCAATCAGATCGAGGGACGTCTTGAACCCGGTCAGAAGGTCGTGGTCATTGAAGACCTCATTTCCACCGCGGGCAGCGTGCTGGAAGTGGTCAAGGTGCTGCGTGAGGCGGGTGCGGACGTGCTCGGCGTGGCCAGCATCTTCACCTACGGCATGAAGAAGGGCCTCGACCGTCTGGCCGAAGCCGGCGTGAAGAACGTAAGCCTCACCAACTTCGACACCGTTGCCGCCGTAGCTGCGGAAACCGGCTACATCCGCAACGAAGACGTGGCGCGACTCATCGCCTTCCGCAACAATCCTTCCGACGAAAGCTGGATCGGAGCGTAACGGTATGAAAAGCGTTATCGACATCCGGGATCTTTCGACTCAGGACATTGAAAAGCTGCTGAACACGGCTCTCGACATCATTGCCGATCCCGGAAAGTACGCGCAGAAGTGCCGCGGCAAGAAGCTTGCCACGCTGTTTTTCGAGCCTTCCACCCGCACCCGTCTCAGCTTCGAGGCCGCCATGTACGAGCTCGGCGGCAACGTGCTCGGCGTTTCCGAAGCCCAGAGCTCCTCGGCCTCCAAGGGCGAGAGCGTGGCCGACACCGTGCGGGTCGTGAGCTGCTATGCCGACATCATCGCCATGCGCCATCCCAAGGAAGGCGCGCCGCTCGTGGCCGCCATGAACGCCTCCGTGCCCGTCATCAACGCGGGCGACGGCGGACACAACCATCCCACGCAGACGCTGGCCGACCTTCTCACCATCTGGCGCGAGAAGGGCAGGCTCGATGATCTGGTCATCGGCCTGTGCGGCGACCTCAAGTTCGGTCGTACGGTGCATTCCCTCATTGCGGCCATGTCCCGCTACCGCAACGTGAAGTTCGTGCTCATTTCCCCCGAGGAACTGCGCCTTCCCGGCTACATACGCAAGGACGTGATGGAGAAGAACGGCATAGTCTACGAGGAGACCACCGACCTTGTGGACGCCATGCCCGCGCTGGACGTTCTTTACATGACCCGCGTACAGAAGGAACGCTTCTTCAACGAAGCCGATTACGTCCGTCTGAAGGACAGCTACATTCTTACCCCCGAAAAGCTGAAGAACGCCAGAAACGACATGTGCATCATGCATCCCCTGCCCCGCGTGAACGAAATATCCGTGGCCGTGGACAAGGATCCAAGAGCCGCCTACTTCCGTCAGGTGCTGAACGGCAAATACATGCGCATGGCGCTCATCATGAAACTTCTGGGGGTGAACTAGCATGGTCATCGACGCGATTTCCAACGGCATCGTTCTCGACCACATCCGGGCGGGACGCAGCATGGAGCTGTATCACATTCTCAATCTCGACAAGCTCCAGTGCTCCGTGGCCGTGCTGAAGAACGTGACGAGCAGAAAGATGGGCCGCAAGGACATCATCAAGATCGACGAGATCATAGACCTGAACTTCGACGTGCTCGGCTATGTGGATCCGGGCATTACCGTGAGCATCGTGCGCGACGGCAAGCTCGACCGCAAGTTCAGCGTGGAGCTGCCGGAGCGGGTGACCAACGTCATACGCTGCAAAAATCCCCGCTGCATCACGTCCACCGAGCAGGAGCTGCCGCACATATTCAAGCTGACGGACAGGGAAAAGCGTGTGTACCGCTGCATCTACTGCGAAAGCAGGGCCAAGGGCGGAGACTAGCGCATCCGTCTGGCCGTAAGGCTGGAAGACCGGGCCTGAGCCCGAGATGAAAAAACGCCGTGGAATGTTTTCCGCGGCGTTTTTTCATGCTCTTTTCTCAGGATACGCGGCAAACCGTCCGCGGCCGGCAGGCTCCGGGCTTCCGGGCAGAACAGGCGAGAGAAGCGCATGGACAAGGACTGCGTGCCGCCTGCGGAGCCCTTTGGGATCCCGCCCTGTGCATCTTCACGTCCCGGGGGCCTTTTGCAAGGCTCTTCGGTACGAGCCTCTGTTTTTCCGTACTTTCGTGCTTGCGTTCATGGCTGTTGCGGGCAGCCCAGTTTTCCGCGGAACAATTTTGAAAAGAATTTCATTAATGATAATAGTAACTATTGTTATAAAAATGTTATTTTTTTAACATGCCTCCCATGTCCGCGCAGAGCAGCCCCGTCCTTTGTGCAGGCATGCGAGCTTGGCGGGGAAACGCGCGGCAAAAGCCGCGGGGAGGAACGTCATGAAGAGGATATTTCTGCCTTTTGCCGCGCTTTGCGCGGCAACGCTGATGGCCATGCCGTCGGAAGGACACGCAATGGAGATGGAAAAAAGGCCTGTGGGGCAGATGCCGTCCATGGAAAAATTCCAGGAAGTGGCGGACATCGTGCTCGACAAGTGCATGGCCTGTCACAGCAGGAACTACGATCTGCCGTTCTATGCGAAGATTCCCGGCATACGGCAGATCATCGAGCAGGATTACCGCGACGGCCTGCGGGCCATGGATCTCAATCAGGAGCTTGTGGAGGCTGCAAAGGACAGGCCCGTGGGCGAAGTGGCCGTGGCGAAGATGGAGTGGGTTATACTCAACGACACCATGCCGCCGGCCAAGTTCACCGTGGTGCACTGGGGCAGCAGGCTCACGGACAAGGACAGGGAAACCATCCTGCACTGGGTAAGGACGACCCGCGCCGCCCATTACGCCACGGGACTGGCGGCAAAGAATCGGGCCGACGAGCCCCTGCAGCCTCTGCCCGCGCATCTGGATGTGGACGCGAGGAAGGCGGCGCTCGGCGAGAAGCTCTTCAACGACAAGCGTCTTTCCGCCGACGGCACGCTGGCCTGCTCGGGCTGCCATGTGTACGAGAAGGCGGGCACGGACAACGCCCGTTTCTCGGAAGGCATACGGAAGCAGTTCGGCGACATCAACGCCCCCACCATGTTCAACGCCGTGTTCAATGTCCGGCAGTTCTGGGACGGTCGTGCAGCCAATCTTCAGGAGCAGGCGGGCGGGCCGCCCTTGAATCCCATTGAAATGGGCTGCTCGGGCTGGGAGGAAATCATCGAAAGACTTTCCGCCGACGAGGCGCTCACGGCCGAGGCCCGGGCGATCTATGCCGACGGCTGGAGCGGGAACAACATTACCGACGCCATTGCCGAATATGAAAAGACGCTCATCACGCCGAACAGCCGCTTCGACAAGTGGCTGAGCGGAGACGACAAAGCCCTGACGGCGGAAGAGGCGGAAGGGTACCGGCTCTTCAAGCAGTACCGCTGCGCAAGCTGCCATACGGGCCGCAGCGTGGGCGGTCAGTCCTTTGAATACATGGATCTCAAGGCCGACTACTTTGCCGACCGAGGAGAGCCGCTGAAGTCGGACAAGGGACTTATGGGCTTTACCGGCAGGGAAGAGGATCTGCATCGCTTCAAGGTGCCGAACCTGCGCAACGTGGAGCTCACGTATCCCTACATGCACGACGGCACCGTGGCCACGCTGGATGAAAGCGTAACCATCATGGGCCGCTATCTTTCGGGCATACCCGTGTCCGACAATGATCGTCGTCTCATTGTGGCCTTCCTGCGCACGCTGACCGGCGAATTTCAGGGCAGGCCTCTCACGGGCACGCCCGTGGAACGCTGAGCAGGGCGGACGGCGCACAGTCGATGCGCCGTCTGTCCGGAAGCTTTTTTGACCGACGGACGCGAGGGCGGCTCATCGCTTTTTCGCGTCCGCATTCATGTGTCGTCATGTGTCCTCATGGAGCCTTCTTCTGCGAGGGCGGAGCGTTCCGTCATGTTCCGGCATCGCGTTTTCTGCGAAAGATGCCTCCGGGCTTCGTGATCGCGGCGCAGAATCCGTCTCCGGCATGAGAGAAGAAGCGGAAGGAAGAAGGCGTGACCGTTTTGTTCGGGCCGTTTCTGCCGTGGGCAGAAACGGCCCTTTGCGGAGAAGCCTGCCTTTCGGGGGGAAGCAGAGGAGAAGTTTTCAGGGAATTGCCGGTTCCGTGTTTTGCGTGATGAACGTCTGCACGAAGGATGTCGGGGAGTTTTTCCGGAAGTCCGGAAGAATTCCCTTTTGTTCTCCTCAG
>JAXUUT010000054.1:0-2249 GCA_037230945.1 bacterium | reverse complement strand
GCCCCTGACCCCGCCGGGGGACTCCCCCGGGCCCCCGAAAGGCAGTTTGCGGGGGAAATAATTCCCCCCGCGCCCCCTCGTTTCTTTCAGCTTTTTATCGAAGATGGAGGAAACGCAAGATACAAAGCTCCGTGCGGATGTTCAGAAGAGTTTTGCCAAGGCCGGAAGGCTCGGCGGACGCTGTTCGGGCTGCAAACTCAGTGCAGGCGTGCGCCCTGCGCCCGCCTGCGGCTGGCCGACCGATGTTTCCGCGTTGCGGCAACATCGGTGTAGTTTGCAGGGATTTCCAGATTTTCGAGGGAAGTGTGGAGGCTCGAAGCTCTGGAAAACCGTCGCTGCAACAATCCCCCGCTTCTTAACGCACCATCAGGCCCTCGATTGCCGAAAAAAAACGTTTCTCAACGCTCGAACCGGTTTTTGTTTGCAGCGGATAACCTTCTCTCAACGCTCCGGGGCCCGCGACCTGCCTTCAGGCGGTCGCGCCGACGGCCGCAATCAGGCGGGATTCACTCCCGCCGTTAAACGCCGCGGGCGTCGTGCAAGCCAAGAGTCCGTACAGCGTGTCCAGAACTGACGGGCGTTTGGGTACTCGGGAAAAAGGAAAATGTCGCCCCGGGCGACGGGCATGAATAGCCGCGATTCACTCGCGGCGCTACATGAAATGCCCACCGTGCAAGTCCCGCGTCCGTACAGGGCGTCCCTGAACTGACGGGAGGTCGCGGGACTTGGAAAAGGCGGGAGCTCGAGCGACGGAACATATCACTTGGATTAAGGAAAGCGAAGAATTCAGGAATCGGACTTTGCTTTGCGCGACGAAAAAAATCATGCTATCAGGAAGGATATTTCAAAAATTCCATGCGACGTTACTCCTGCGCACGTTCCGCGCCTTCCGGGGAGATTTTATGAAACAGCATGACGCCGTCACGGCCTCCGCATCCGCCCAGCCTCTTTTCACCAGAAATTTCACGCTGGTATGTCTTGCCAACCTCTGCACCTGCATGGCAGGCTACTCCATCATGCCCGTGCTGCCCCTCTATCTCATGGACGTGCTGCACTGTCAGAAAACCGTCATGGGCGTGGCCATGGCCGTGTTTCCCCTGATCGCTCTGCTCTTCCGTCCCGTCTCCGGCGTCATTGCCGACAGATTCAACCGGCAGCGCGTGCTCATTTTCTCCACGCTCCTGTGCGTGGCGTGCTTCCCGCTCTGTCTCGTGGCCTCGGGCGTGATGCTCTTCATGCTCGTGCGCTTCACCCACGGCATGGCCTTTTCCTCCATGACCACCGCGCAGGCCACCCTTGCCGTGGATTTCATGCCCGAAGGAAAGATAGGAACCGGCATAGGCATTTTCAGCAGCACCGTATCCCTCGGCATGATCTTCGGCCCCATGCTCGGGCTCTTCATGGCGCATGAAGTGTCCTACGCTGCCGCCTTCTGGACCCCCGCCGCCTTCGCCCTCGCCGGAGCCGTGTTCCAAAGCCTTCTGCACCCCGCAAGACAGCAGCCCGCTCCCGTGCAGAAAAAGCTCACGCCCGACATGTTCTTCATGAAAGAGGGAACCTGTGCGCTCATGGCCCTGCTCATCGCCTCCTTCATGCAGGGCATGATCACCAACTACCTTTCCGTGCTCGCCAGAGAACACGGCCTTGCCGACTATGCCAGCCTCTATTTCCTGCTCATGGGCCTCGGGCTCATGGCCAGCCGGCTCTTTTCCGGCTACGTGTCGGATCACGGCTATCTGGTTCCCATGGTCTGCACGGCGGAACTCGGCACCATGGGCGGCGTTCTGCTGCTCTCCTCCACCTTCTCCCCCGTCACCTTCGTGCTCTGCGGCGCGCTGCTCGGCATCACCATAGGCGCGCTCATGCCGAGCTTTCAGACCATGCTCGTTTCCCTCGCCGACAAGTCCCGCCGCGGCGTGGCAAACTCCATGTACTTCATCGGCATGGACGGCGGCGTGTTTCTGGCACTCGTGAGCGGCGGCGTCATCGCCGACTTCCTGGGCATGGATGCCTCCTATCGCGTGGGCGCGCTGGGGCAGCTTGCCGCCATCGCCATCTTCCTCAAGCTCGTCGTTCCCCAGCTTCGCGCCGGAAAGGCCAAAAAGACGGCGTAAAACGCCTTCAAGGCCGCTCGAAAGCGGAGCGGCATTTTCCTTCTCCCGAGTACCGCTACCGTCCGTCTGCCCCGGACACGCTGTACGGACGCGGGACTTGCACGACGCCCGCTGCGTTTAACGCCGGAAATGAAT
>JAXUUT010000083.1:0-13890 GCA_037230945.1 bacterium | reverse complement strand
ATGTTGCCCACGCCCACGCGCGAGGCCGTGCTGATGCAGAAGGCCTGAAAGGAGCTTATGTGCGCGTGGCCGCCGTCGTGGCTGGTGCCTTCCTTGAGCAGGCGGATCATTTCCCGGAACATTCTGATCTGAACGAATTTCGTCTTCAGGCTGAACCAGAGTCCCAGGGCGATGAGCATGACCACAAGGACGTAGGACCACAGAATGTCGTTGAAGAAGGCGACGATGTTTTCAAGAAACTCCATGCGCAGGCCTCTTTTGTCTAAGGTGTGTATGAAGATGATTCGTGCGATAGTTCACGACGCGCGGGAAAAAGTCAACCTCCCCGCCGGACGACGCGCCCCGGGGTGCCTGAGCCTTCGGGAACGGGGCGTCACAGCGCCATGACGAGGGTGCCGGCGGCAATGAGCGCGCCGCCCACGGCGACCTTCAGGGTAAGCTCTTCATGCAGAAAGATCACCGCCATGATAATGGTGAAGATGATGCTCGTCTTGTCGATGGGAGCCACCTTTGCCACGTCGCCTATCTGCAGGGCCTTGAAGTAGCACAGCCACGACGCGCCCGTGGCAAGCCCCGACAGCACGAGAAAGATCCATGTCTTCGTGCTTATTTCCGCAAGACTGACCTTTGCGCCGGTAAGATACACCATGCCCAGCGCCATGAAGAAGACCACGAGCGTGCGTATGGCGGTGCCGAGGTTGGAATCCACGCCTTCAATGCCGACCTTGGCGAGAATGGACGTGAGGGCCGCGAAGACTGCGGAGAGAAGAGCAAGAATGAGCCACATGTTTTTCGTTGTCCTTTCCATAGGAAAAACCATGAAAAAAAGGGCCGGCTGAACCGGCCCGGAAAAGGGTCTGAAATGTCGGAGAGACTCTAGCGCAGAACGGCGTCCTCTTTCAAGCTCCCGTTTTTGAACAGGTCGCGGGCGCTCTGATAGTCGGCCTCGGCCCGCTCCGTCAGGCGTTCGGCCGCTTCGCCCTCGAGGGCGGCGCCGAGACGGTCGGGGAAGGTCCATGCGAAGGCTCCGGACTGTTCCACGGGAGCGAGGGTCGCGAGAGAGTCGGGCGTGAGCCTGCCTATGGTCTGATAGGTGCTTATCCAGGCGCGCCCCTCTTCGGGCTTCGTGCGCAGCGCGCTGCGGCCGAAGAAGCCCGAGCGGTACGACCAGCCCAGAAGGTCGAAGAGCGTGGGAGGAATGTCGGCCTGACTGCACAGGGTGTCCACCTCTGCGGGAGCGATGCGGCCGGGGCAGTACATGAGGGCCGGAATGTGGTAGCGCTCGGGCGGTAGGTCGGTGTGTCCGGCGGCGCTTGAGGTATGGTCGCCGGAAATGACGAACACGGTGTCGGCAAACCAGGGCTTCGTTGAGGCCTCGCGGAGAAATTCGCCTATGGCATAGTCGGTGTAGGCCACGGCGCCTCGTCGGCCTGAGCCGGAAGGGATGGATACCTTTCCGTCGGGATAGGTGAAGGGCCGGTGATTGGAGGTGGTGAGCACGAACTGATAGAAGGGGCGCTTCTGCCGGAAGCTTTCGTCCGCGTCGCGGATGGCCGCATGGAAGAGATCCTCGTCGCACACGCCCCAGGCGTTGGTGAAGGTGATGTTTTCGCGGGGGATGTCGGAGCGGTCCACGATGCGGAAGCCGTTGCCGGCAAAAAAGGCGTTCATGTTGTCGAAGTAGCCGTAGCCGCCGTAGATGAAGGCCGTGTCGTAGCCCTTTTCCCGGAATACGGTGCCGATGGAAAAAAGGCCCTCGCATCCGGGGCGGCGCACGATGGAAGCTCCGGGCGTGGGCGGCAGGGAAAGCGTGAGGGCTTCGATGCCGCGCACGGTGCGGGTTCCCGTGGCCATGAGACGGGTGAGATGAAGGCTCCGGCTTGCGATGGCGTTGAGGTTCGGCGTGTTTTCGCCGAGAAGGTTGCTGCCGAGGCTCTCCACCACGATCTGGATGACGTTGGGTTTCCACTCGGGCCGCGAGGCGCTCACCTCGCGCCGCCATTCGCGGGGATCGTCGGAAACGAAGCGCGTGCCGTCTTCCGCGAGCTCTTCTCTGAGCAGCGTGCCCGCGCGCGAGTCGTCGATGACGCGGTAGAACTCGCGGTAGTCGAGCTCGTTGTTTCTGTAGGCGGAAAAGAGCGACCACACGCCGTTGGCGGAAAGCTCGCGCGTCACTCTGTCCTGCGGGGCGAGGGGAGAGTAGAGGAAGGCCGCGCAGGTCATGACGAAGCACACGGCCAGAAGCCGCGGGGAACGCGGCGCGGGCAGGGCGGCGCGCTTCCAGAACGGGCGCAGCGCGAGCACGGAAACGATGGCCGCGCTTGCGGCAACGGCGGCGAGCAGGGGCACGACGGGGTAGGATTCCGCGATGTTTCTCATCACTTCCGTGGTATAAATGAGATAGTCCACGGCAATGAAGTTGAAGCGGCTGGAAAACTCGTCCCAGAACAGCGTTTCGGCCACGGCTCCGAAAAGAAAGGCGCAGGCGTAGACCCAGAACGTTGCGGAAGCGACGATGCGTCCCGCGCGGCCGCCCCAGAGTCTTTTTTTCAGAAGCAGCACAAGCATGAGCGGAAGCGTGAGCAGAAAGTAGGGGAAAAGATCATTGACCGCACCCCGGAAATAGATGCCTGTGATGGTAAGCCAGTCGAAGGAATCCTGCAGAGAGCGGTGAGCCATGACGAGCAGCACCGTGCGCACGGCGGCGTTCACGGCCAGCCAGAGGAGCAGAAGAAGGGCGAGAAAGCAGCCGCGGGCATTGTTGAAGCGGATCATGCGATGCACTCCTGTGACATGGAAATGAGAGAAGAACTATAGGTGAAAACGGGAACACGGTCACAGAAGCTGGTGTAACAAAGCGTAACGATTGCAGAACAGAACGTGCCGAGTCAATAAATTATACGCCGGTGACGAATAATCGACATTGTTTTATGGGAAAATGCGATGATTTTTTGGGGACGGTAACGAAATGTAACAGGGATGCCCGGAATATGCTCATGCCTGTGATAAAATTTTTACATGATGAAAAGGTATGCAGTGTAACGAAGCGTAACAGCAATGTTTCCGCCGTTGCCGTGTCGCCGTCCGGAATGCTATGGGAGAGGGATTGCGGAACAACGCATCCGCGCCGTCTCGGGACGGCGGGTTTCCCATGCCGCGACGGCAGTTGCGGCGTCTTTTCGCACAGGCGGAAACGATCATGATTCAGATACTGATT
The DNA here is from genome assembly GCA_037230945.1 of bacterium. Lineage (GTDB taxonomy): Bacteria > Desulfobacterota > Desulfovibrionia > Desulfovibrionales > Desulfovibrionaceae > Mailhella. The sequence goes on along the minus strand of JAXUUT010000083.1, from coordinate 10,673 downwards.
ATTGACGATGACAAGGAACTCTGTGCCCTTCTGGAGGACTACTTTCAGCCGGAGGACATCGCATGCCGCTTTTCTCATGACGGGAGGTCGGGGCTGGCCTCCATGCGGGAGAAAAGGCCGGATCTCGTCATTCTCGACGTCATGCTGCCGGAAAAGAACGGCTTTGAGGTGCTCAGGGAAATGCGCCGGGACGTGCAGCTCAGAAAGCTCCCCGTCATCATGCTCACGGCCCGCGGCGACGCGAGCGACATGGTGCGCGGGCTCGATCTCGGGGCGGACGACTATCTGCCGAAGCCCTTCAACCCGCGGGAGCTTCTCTCCCGCATAAGGGCGGTGCTGCGCCGGTCCCGTCCCGAATCCGGGGAAGGCGGCGGGGACCTGCGCCTCGACGACGGCGCCATGAAGGCCTGGAAGGGCGAGGAGGAAGTGTCCCTGAGCGGTCAGGAATATCGCGTTCTGCGCGCGCTTCTGGCCTCGCCGGGCAAGGTGGTCTCGCGCGATGAGCTGAGCCGCTGCGTGTTCGGCCGCGAGGCCATGCCCATGGAACGCGGCCTCGACATGCAGATAAGCCGCGTGCGGCGCAAGCTCGGTCCCTATCCCGACGGTTCGGAACGCATCCGCAGCATACGCGGCGCGGGGTACATGTACGTCGTGCGCAAGGAAGATCGCTCATGAAGGGCTGCCTCGGGAGACTCGCGGAATTCTGGACTTCTCAGCCCCTGTTCCGGAAAATCTATGTCTACGGCATTATCTTCATAGGCTCCTTCGCCATGCTCGGCGAGTTCGGCGAGTATGTGGCGGGCGACCTTCTCCAGAGCGACGGGCAGGATTTTTCCTCCGCGCAGGAAGTGATTCTCTGGGTCGTGTTCACGTTCATCGTGGCGGCGCTCGAGGCGTATGTCCTCATCAGCTTTCTGAAAAGGGTCATCGGTCATTTCACGTCGGTCATCCGGCGTCTTGCCGCCGGAGATCAGTCGGCGCGCATAGGGCCGGAAATGGCGGACAGAAACGACGAACTCGGTCTTCTGGCCCGGGCCTTCAACACCATGGCCGAGCTGCGCGCGCAGGAAAGCGCGCGGGAAAAGGAGCTGCTTGCCGCAGTGTCCCATGAGCTCAGATCGCCGCTCATGCGTCTTTCCGTGTCTGTGGAGCTTCTCCGCAGGGAGAACGTGCCGCCGGAATTTCTGGACCGCATCAGCCTGGAAACCGAGCGCATGGAAGGGCTCATAGCCAGCATTCTGGAATATTCCCGCATGGAGGCGGGCATTCAGCCCTTCGGTTCTCTGGACATGGCGGCGCTGGTGCGCGATGTGGCGGACGACGTGCGCTTCGAGGGGAGCGTCCGCGGCTGCGAGGTGGAGGATCAGGAGCCCGACACGCTGCCTTTGTTCGGCAATGCCGAAATGCTGCGTCACGCGGTGGAAAACGTGCTCAGAAACGCGCTTCGCTACACGCCGGACGACGGGAAAATCGCGGTGCGGCTCACCTCGGAACACGGCGTCTGCCGTCTCTGCGTGGAGGACAACGGCCCCGGCGTGCCCGACAGCGCGCTCAGGCAGATTTTCCGTCCGTTCTTCCGCGTGGACGCTTCGCGGCAGCGTGCCAGCGGAGGCGCAGGCATGGGCCTTTCCATTTCCGAAAGCGCGGTGCGGGCGCATCACGGCCGCATATGGGCGGAAAACAGAAAGGAAGGCGGGCTCATGGTGGTCATGGAACTGCCTCTCGAACAGGTACGGGACAACGCATGACGCTTTCCGGTCGTTCGGCGCTTTTGCAGAGCGTGGTCTGCCTTCTTCTCATGGCGGTCGTCGTGCTCATGGAAAGCGGCACCGGGCTCGACCTCTTCGTTCAGCGGCACTGGTATGACGCCTCGCGCGGCCTGTGGACCGTTGATCCTTCCGTTCATCAGGCCTGGCGCTGGCTTTTTTACGACGGCGCAAAGCGGTTCGTGGCCGTCATCGGCGCGTCGTCTCTGGCGCTTGCCGCCTGGGGATGGGCGTCCGGCCGCAGCGCACTTTTTCGCGCCGGGCTTCTCATGGCGCTTTCCTGCGCGGCCACGCCGCTGCTCGTTTCCGTGCTCAAGGCCGTCACCGGCATATACTGTCCGCATGAGCTTGCCATGTTCGGCGGCCATGCGCCCTACAGGCATCTTCTGCCCCCGGAATTCGGGACGTCCGGCGGACGCTGCTTTCCCGGCGGTCACGCCTCCGGCGGCTTTGCGCTCACCATGCTGTTTTTCTGCCTGCCCGGGCGCAGGGCCCGGGCCGCGGCGCTGGTCGTCACGCTCGGCATCGGCTGGACCATGGGACTTTATCAGATGATGCGCGGCGAGCATTTTCTGTCCCACACCGTCATGAGCATGCTCCTTGCCTGGCAGATGAACGTTCTGCTCGTGCTTCTTGTGGACCGCATCCTTGTGCCCGCGTGGAAGAAAAGGCGGAATCGACGCGCAGGGGCGGCGGAAGACGACGGATGACCTTGAAAGCGAGGGGCAGGTCGGATAGCGTAGAAAGAACGCGCAGAAAAGACCTGCGCTTCATTTGAAAGCATCGGGAGACGACGCATGAAAAAGGTGATCCTCGTTTATTTTTCTCCGACCGGCAACACGAGAAAGAGTCTTGAGGCCATGGCCGCCCCCTTCGGCGGCGCGGCCGACGTGGTGGATCTGACGGTGGAGGATGCCCCCGTCCGCACGTTCGATGCGGACGACGTGGTCATCATGGGCACGCCCGTGTACGGCGGACGCATTCCTGCCGTGGCCCGCGAGCGCCTTGCCGGACTTGCGGGAAAGGGCACGCGCTGCCTTGCGGTGGTGACCTACGGCAACCGGCATTACGACGACGCGCTTCTCGAGCTGGCCGATCTTGCCAAGGCGCAGGGCTTTGCGGTCGTGGGTGCGGCGGCGCTCGTGGGACGCCATACCTACGGCGAGATTCAAACGGAACGCCCAGATGAAAGCGATCTTGCCGCCGACAGGGAATTTGCCGTGCGCGCCCTTTCCGGCGAGGAGCACGACTTCGTCATTCCCGGCAACCGTCCCTACCGCGACGGCGGCAGCGGCGGCAGGTTCCGCCCGCTCACCTCGGACGCCTGCGTGCACTGCGGGCTCTGCGTGAAGGCCTGCCCCGTGCACGCCATTGCTGACGACTGCGTGACCATAGCGGATACCTGCCTGTCCTGCTTCCGTTGCATCCGGCGCTGTCCCAAGGGGGCGAAGAACATGGATACCGAGGCGTACCGTACCTTTGCCGCGGCCTTTACCGAAAAGCTGAAGGCCCGGAGAGAGAACGAATACTACTGCTGAGGCAGGGCGTGCCCCGTCGCTTCATGAAGCATTCGACGGAACGCCGCATGCATGAGAAAGCCCCCGGAAACGGGGGCTTCTTCGTCTTTGAATACGGCGGGAAAACGCGGAATAAGGCGTTTTGACTCCAGATTCGTTCACCGGTGCTCTTCCGGTCCGACCTTCGTCTGAGAGCATGGAGCGTCATCGGGGAGTTTTTCCGCGTCAAGCCTTGCTTCCAGCTCTTCCAGAATGTGCCTGAGAAGAGCGCTCACGCTGAAGGCCGTGCCCGTTTCCGCGTACAGGGAGGAGGCCACGCCTGCAAGCTCCTCGGGCAGTGCCTCGGAGGGAACGTTCACGTTGACGCCTATGCCCATGACGGCCCACTGCATGTCGCTGTTGTGGAACATGCTCTCCACGAGTATGCCCGTCACCTTGCGGCCGTTGAGAAAAAGATCGTTGGGAAGGCGCTTTTCCAGCGCAAGTCCGCAGCTTTTTCGTACCCCTTCGGCCACGGCGTCCATGGCGATCTGCGGCAGTTCTCCCGTTCTTTCCGGCGGCAGCTTCGGCTTGGTGAGCACGGAAAAGCACAGGCTTCCCGGCAGGTTCAGCCAGCGGTGCCCGCGGCTGCCCCGCCCCTCGCTCTGGCGTCGCGCCACCACGACAAGCCCTTCCGGCGCGCCCTGCATGGCTTCCAGCGCCGCCACCTGATTGGTGGAGCCCGTTTCCTTGAGCCAGCGCCATTCCGTCTGACCGAGCACCTTCGTGCGCAGCTTTTCGCGCACGTCGTCTCCCGCCCACGGGTCGGCCCGGGATATGAGCCGGTAGCCCCTTCTCGGCACGGATTCTATGATGTTTCCTTCCTCGCGCAGGCTCATGACGTGCTTGCTCACCGCCGCCCGGCTCACGCCGAAGGCCCGGGAAATGGCCTCCCCGGAAAGCCAGTCCTCCGGGCCTTTTTGTGCAAGCGCATCCAGAATGCGGTCCCGCATGGGTATTTCATGTCTCGTCATGCCTGCCCCCTTTGCTGAAACGGTCAATTGTCAACCACAAACGACACATTTTTAAGTTGACATTTATCCCCATGCGGATACAAGAAGGCATCCCACCCCAGGAGAAAAAACATGGATACCCTTCTTGCCGCCGTCCTTCATCGTCTTTCCGGGCATGCAGACGGCCCGCTTCTTTCCCGCAGCGAGGCGGAGGAATTTCTTCGTCTGCCCTCGTCGAGCACGCTCGACATGCTGTCCGTGGCCGGAGTCGTGCGCGCCGAGCGCGCTCCCGCCTTCTTCAACTGCGGCATACTCAACGCCAAGTCCGGCCGCTGCCCGGAAAACTGCGCGTTCTGCGCTCAGTCAGCACATCATGAAACCGGCGCTCCTGTCTATCCCTTTGTGAGCACGGACGTCATAGTGCAGAAGGCCGCCGAGGCGGCGGGGCACGGCGTCAGACGATTCAGCCTTGTGGTGAGCGGCACCATGCTGGATGAGAAGGACGTGGAGCCTTTGTGCCGGGCGGTGGAGCGCATCATTGCGGAAACGGGCATGAGCGTGTGCGGCTCCCTCGGCATTCTCACGCCGGAGCGTGCAGTCTGCTACAGGCAGGCGGGCGTGACGCGCTACCATCACAATCTGGAAACGGCGGAAAGCTTTTTCCCGAACATCTGCACCACGCACGCCTACGCGCGGGACGTGGAGAGTCTGCGCGTGGCCCGTGAGGCGGGCATGGAAGTGTGTTCCGGCGGCATCATCGGACTCGGCGAGAGCCGTGAGCAGCGGGCGGAGCTGGCCTGGACGCTGGCCGAAATCGGCGTGGATTCCGTTCCCATCAATTTCCTGAACGCCATACCCGGCACGAGGCTCGAGCACATGCCCCGCCTTGCGCCGCAGGAGGCGCTTCGCACCGTTGCGCTTTTCCGCATCATGCATCCCGGCAGGGACATCCTCATTGCCGGAGGGCGCGGCCACGTGCTCGGCGAGTGGCAGAGCTGGCTGTACGCGGCGGGCGCGAACGGCCTGATGATCGGCGATTATCTGACAACCTCGGGCGCGGCCTTCGAGTCCGACCTTGCCATGATGCGCACGCTGGGAGTCGTACGGTGAACGCCTTTTTCGTGACGGGCACGGACACCGACGCGGGCAAGACCACGGTGACCGCCGGGCTTCTTCGCGCCTTTGCGCGGACGGGCGTTCCGGCCTTTGCCGTGAAGCCCGTGCAGACGGGCTGCGTTGAGAGCGGTCATGGACTTGAGGCGCCCGACGTTGCGTTCTGGAGAAGGGCCGGGGGCCGGGGCAGGGCGCTTTATGCTTTCCGTGTGCCGTGTTCTCCGCACCTTGCGGCGCGCATGGAAGGCGTGAGTCTTCGCGCGGCCGAGGTGGCGCGGGCCTGCCGCGAGAGTGCGGCGGTGGAGGGCGTGACGCTCTTTGAAGGCGCGGGCGGCCTCTACGTGCCCCTGAACGATGAGGAAACCATGCTCGACCTCATGCGTGCCCTTCGTCTGCCCGTGCTTCTGGTGGTGGCCAACCGTCTGGGCTGCCTCAATCACGCCGCGCTTTCGCTGGATGCGCTGGAAAATGCCGGGCTCACGGCGGCGGGCATGGTGCTGTGCCGCGCCGTGCCGCCTTCGCGCACGGATGCGGGCACGAGCGCCGGGGCGGAGGCCCTCATTCTTGAGGACAACGCCGCAAGCCTTGCCCGGGAAGGAGAGCGGCGCGGCGTGCCGCTTCTTGCCGACATTCCCTGGATGGAGCATTTTTCCGAGCCCGACGAGGAAGCGTGGGATCGTCTGGCCGCCATGCTCGAGCCCGCGGCACGGCATCTGGCCGCCTTCGGCCGGGGCGACGGTGACAACGAGGAGCTGCTTGCCTTCGACCGGGCGCATATCTGGCATCCGTACACCTCGGCCATGCATCCCCTGCCCGTGCGGGAAGTGACGGGAGCCTCGGGCTCGCGGCTTTTTCTGCAGGGCGGCACGGAGCTTGTGGACGGCATGTCCTCGTGGTGGTGCCGGGTGCACGGCTACGGCCATGCGCGCCTTGTGCGCGCGGTGCAGAAGCAGGCCGCCGGACTTTCGCACGTCATGTTCGGCGGGCTCACGCACAAGCCTGCCGTGGAGCTCTGCCGCCGTCTTCTCCGGCTTCTGCCGCAGGGGCTTGAACACGTTTTTCTGGCCGATTCCGGTTCCGTGGCCGTAGAGGCGGCCATGAAGATGGCCGTGCAGTTCCAGCAGAGTGCGGGGCGCGGGGAAAGGAGCCGCTTCGTGGCGCTTCGCGGCGCCTATCACGGCGACACGCTGGGCGCCATGTCCCTGTGCGATCCGGTCACGGGCATGCATTCGCTCTTTTCCGGCGTTCTGCCGAAGCAGATCTTTGTGGAGCGCCCCACCTGCCGCTTCGACGAGCCCTTCGATGAATCCTCCTTTGCGCCCATGGAACGAACCCTTCGAGCCCATGCGGCGGAAACGGCGGCCGTGGTGGTGGAGCCCGTGGTTCAGGGCGCGGGCGGCATGTGGTTCTACCATCCCGAGTACCTGCGCCGTCTGCGCGCGCTCTGCGACGAGCTCGACGTTCTGCTCGTGGCCGACGAGATAGCCACGGGCTTCGGCCGCACGGGGCGCATGTTCGCCTGCGACTTTGCGGGCGTGACGCCTGATGTCATGTGCGTGGGCAAGGCGCTCACCGGCGGCATGATGACGCTTTCCGCCGTGGCGGCCACAAGGCGCGTGGCGGAAACCATATCCGGCGCGGACGATGCGCACGGGGGCGGTCTCTTCATGCACGGGCCCACCTTCATGGGCAATCCGCTGGCCTGCGCCGCGGCCTGTGCGAGCCTCGACGAGCTTGTGTCGTCGCCCTGGCGCGAGCGGGTGCAGCATATTGAAGAGACGCTGAAGTGCGGCCTTGCGCCGTGCCGCGGCATGAGCGGCGTGAGCGACGTGCGCGTGCTCGGGGCCATTGGCGTGGTGGAAATGGAAAGAAGCGTGGACGTGCAGGCGTGGCAGGACTACTTCGTGGCGAGAGGCGCGTGGATACGTCCTTTCGGCCGCACCGTCTACGTCATGCCGCCGTTCGTGATTTCCGATGAAGAGCTTGCCGTGCTCACGGGAGCCGTATGCGCGGCCGCGGCGTCTGCGGCCAGGCACGGCGGAAACCCCGCAGAGGAAGAGAGGGAAAGGAACAGATGCTGACGTTCTGCCTTTACGCGGCGCTCCTGCTTGCGCTCGGCGCGCTGGACGCCTTCCGCCGCCGCGGTTCTCTGGCCTTTTTCGTCAACGACCGCTCGTCGGGCGCGCTGCATACGGGCTTTTCCCTTGCGGCGTCCTGCATCGGCGGTTCCGCCACCATGGGCATGGCGGGCCTTGCCTGGCAGGCGGGTTCCCCGGCCTTCTGGTGGCTCGGCTCCGGCGCGTGCGGCCTTGCGCTGCTCACGGTGTTTCTGGCCCGCAGGGTGCGGGAGTCCGGCGCGTACACCATGCCGGAAATGGTGGCCGCATGGCTCGGGCCGCGCGCCCGCACGCTGGTGTCGGTCATCATCATGCCCGCATGGCTGGCCATACTTGCGGCCCAGTTCACGGCCATGGGCAAGCTTGTCGCCGCGCTTGCCGGCATGTCGCCGGAAGGGGCGCTTCTTGCGGGGGCGGCCGTCATCGTGGCCTATTCGAGCCTCGGCGGACAGGCTTCCGTCATACGCAGCGACCTGCCCCAGTGCGTGCTTCTTCTTGCGGGAATCGCGGTCGCCTTTCTCTGGCTTTTCGGGCACGACGCCGCGCCGCTTGAAGCCATGCCGCTTGAGCTCTTCAACGAAGACTTCGGGCCGGACAGATTCACCTACTTCATGGTCATCATGGGCGGCAGCTATCTGGTCTGCCCCATGCTCTTCGGCCGCATACTGAGCGCGAAAAGCGCGAAAAGCGCGTCGCGCGGCTGCTGGCTTGCGGTGTTCATGCTGTTCGGATCGGCCGCGCTCATCGTGGCCGTGGGCGTGCTCTGCCGCGGCTTCGTGCCTGCGGGAGTGCGTCCCGACGACGTGCTTGCCGCCGCCGTGGGACTGCTGCCGCCTTTCGTGGGAATGTTCCTTCTCGTGGCGCTGCTTTCCGCCGTGCTTTCCTCGGCGGACTCCTGCCTCGTCACGGCCTCCACGGTGTTCTGCAACGACCTTCTCGGCCGCAGGGACGTGCGGCTCTGCCGTCTGGTCACGCTTCTCTTCGGCGCGGCGGGGCTCATGCTTTCCACGCGCGGGCACGGCATACTCGACCTTCTGCTCATGGCCAACGACATTTACGTGTGCGGCGTGGCCGTGCCCGTGTTTGCGGCCATGCTCATGAAAAAGGGCACCGTGCGGCCCGGCGCGGCGCTTCTTTCCATGAGCATGGGCGGCGCGGGCGGTCTTGTCTCCGCCGCAGGGGGCGGCGTGGCCTTTGCCTACGCGGGCATGGCGCTGGCCGTGGCGTGCATGCTGCTCGGCAGGTTCCTGCGGACGGAGCAGCAGGGGGAATGCCCCGCACGGTAGGGCGAAGGCCGCAGCTTGCGTGTCGAAAGTCAGAACGGCGCGAGCATGTTTTTCAGCCGGATGCCCGGCGGCTAGGGCGGCTTCTCTGCCCCTGCGCCGCCGGAACAGCAAAAGGACCGGGCGCGTGCGCTGCCCGGTCCGGCTGAAATGCCGGAGGGGAGAGTCTCCGACCGGGCGCGGAAATTCCGCGCCCTTTCTTTTTTACGCTATACGTCCAGTCCGGCGTGATAGCCCTGATAGACGGCGGTGGTGATGGTGGAGGGACGCACGGCGTCGCCGATCACGCGCACGAAGGGCGCCGCGTCGATGAGTGAATCGTACCTGCGGGATCTCTGACCCACGGCGCAGATGATGGTGCTGCCCGGGAGCAGTTCTTCGCCGCCCTCGGCGTTGCGCACGAGAAGCCCGTTCTCCTTCACGGCAAGGCCGGTGCAGGAGGTGCGCACGTCCACGAGCTCCTTGAGCTTGCGCAGCAGAATGGGACGGTGACGTATGTTGGCGTCGGGCGCAACTTCGGGACGCATTTCCACGAGCGTGACCTTCCTGCCTTCCTGCGCGAGATGAATGGCGCATTCGCATCCGGCAAGACCGCCGCCGAGCACCACCACGGTGTCCGCGCATTCGGCGCTTCTCTTGTAGTAGTCGTTGACCACGATGACGTTTTTGCCGTCCATGCCGGGCAGCGGGGGAATGATGGGCTCGGAGCCGGTGGCGATGATGAGCGCGTCCGCGCCTTCCTTCTCCACGTAGTCGGCGGTGACGGTGGTGTTCAGACGCACCTCGACGCCCTCGATTTCCATCTGACGGGCCAGCGTGAGGCCGAGCTGATACATTTCATGCTTGAAGGGTATGGCCTGCTCGCTTCTGAGAATGCCGCCGAGTTCCCCGTCCTTTTCGCACAGGATGACGTGATGGCCGCGCTCGGCCGCGGTAATGGCGGCCTTCATGCCGCCGCAGCCGCCGCCGGCCACGATGACCTTTCTTGCACGGCGGGCGGGCAGGGGCGGAAAGTCCTGTTCGCGGCCTATCTGCGGGTTCACGGTGCAGCGGCGCGTGCCCGTGGTGGGACGCTCGGCCATGCACACGAAGCAGCGCAGGCAGCGCACGATTTCGTCGTCGCGGCCTTCCATCACCTTGGAGGGCAGGGCGGGATCGGCAATGAGGGCGCGGGCCATTTCCACCACGTCGGCCTTGCCGGAGGCAATGATTTCCTCCATCTGGGCGGGATCGTTCAGCGCGCCGATGGTGGCCACGGGCGTGGACACGTGCTTTTTGATTTCCGCGGCGAGATACACGTTGCAGCCGTGCTCGGAGAACATGGGCGGATGCGTGTCGAAGAAGCCGAACTGGTAGGAGCCCGCCGACACGTGGATGAGATCCGCCTTGCCGTCGATGAGCCTGGCGATCTGTACGCCGTCTTCAAGCGTGTAGCCGCCCTCGAAGAGCTCGGAACCGCTCATGCGCACTTCAATGGGAAAGCCGGGGCCGACGGCTGCGCGAACGCTCGCGAGAACTTCGAGCAGCAGGCGGGCGCGTCCTTCAAGGCTGCCGCCGTACTCGTCGGTGCGCTTGTTGAAATAGGGAGAAAGGAACTGGTTGATGAGCCAGCCGTGACCGGCGTGGATCATGACCATTTCAAAGCCCGCGCGCTTGGCAAGGGCGGCCTTTTCGCCGTAGGAAGCCACGATTTCGGCAATCTGCTCCTTCGTGAGCGCCTTCACCGGCCTGCCGTCGGGGCGCACGCCGTCGCAGGGACCGTACTGGGAAAGGGCGGCCTTCTTTTCCTTGTCCACGAGATAGGTGCCCGCGTACTGACCGGAATGGGACAGCTTCACGCTGGGAATGGCGCCGTGACGACGTATGGCGTCGGCCATCATGGTGA
>JAXUUT010000100.1:0-2332 GCA_037230945.1 bacterium | reverse complement strand
GGCCCGGCGGCAATGAGAGCTTCCCATGTGGGGATCATGGAGACCACGGAGGCCACGAGCATGAGGGCAATGCCGAACCACATGTTGAGCGGAATGCTTTCGCCGAGGACGATCATGGCGAGAATGGGGGCGAGCACGGGCTTGAAGAAGAACACGAGCGAGCCCTGCATGGCGGAGGTGGCTTCCATGCCCATGAAGTAGCAGGCGTAGCCGCCCGCGGTGACGAACACGCACACATAGAGCACGTTGAGGATGTTGTCCGCGGTGTAGCCCGTGAAGAAGGGCATGTTGGCGAACATTCCCATGCCTGCCGACTCAAGGGCGGAGGCCACGGGGCCTATGTGGCTGATGAGCATGAGCACGATCATTTCCGCGCTGGCGGCAAGGCAGCTGAAGCAGGTGACGGCCACGCCGGAATACTGCGCGCACTGCTTTTTGCCGAGCACGGCGTACAGGGCGAAGGTGGCCGCGGAAAGCAGCACGAGCACGATGCCCGTGGGATCGACACTGATGTGCAGAGGATCAATGATGATGATGGCCGCCGCCACTTCCATGACCAGCGCCACGATGTGCTGCGGACGGATGTCGGCGTGCAGAATGAGATAGGCAAAGCCCAGCACCAGCACGGGATTGCAGCTGAACAGCACGCTCACCACCGAGGCCGGAGCGTACAGAATGGAGACCTGATAGAGCATCATGCTCACCACGAGACCCACGAAGCCGAGCCATGCAAAGCCCTTCCAGGAAGCGGGCGTGATCGTGGCGTTGTGCTGCCTCAGCCCGCGCAGCGCAAAGGGAATAAGCAGAATGCCGCCTATGAGAAAGCGGGTGCAGGTGAGCTGCATGGGGTTGAAGTCGTTTGCCACGGTCTTGAGCGCGACTTCCATGGAGCTGAAAAAGATGGTGGCCAGAAAGATGAATATATATCCGCGATTCATGATGTAACGTTCCTGCCTGAAGGCATTTTCGGCGCGCCGAGTCTCTCCGCGCTCCGGGTTCTCTTGCCTATAGCAGGGGGGAGTGATACGGTAAAATGCTCATTTGATATGGCAGTCATATTAAAAACGCATGACAAGGAAAGCGCATGGAGCTGAACTGGGAACTTTGCCGGGTGTTTTATCACGTGGCGCGCTGCCGGAACTTCAGCCGGGCGGCGGCCATGCTGTTCACGAGTCAGCCTGCGGTGTCGCGTTCCATGGCGGAGCTTGAGCGGGAGCTCGGATGCCGTCTGTTCATACGCAACCGGCGCGGCGTGGAGCTCACGCCCGAGGGGCGGATGTTCTACGCCCATGTGGAAGCGGGCTGCGAGCAGTTCCGGCGGGGACGCGAGGAGCTGGAACAGGCGGTGGGACTGCAGTCGGGCAGCGTGGCCATAGGCGCGAGCGAAACGGCGCTGCGCGTCTGGGTGCTGCCGCGGCTCGACCGCTTCCACGCGCTCTACCCGGGCGTCAGACTGCGCCTGTACGGCGGCACCTCGCGCCAGGCCGTGGAAGAACTCAAGTCCGGCGCCATAGACTTCGCCGTGGCCGCCGTGTCCGGCGAAGAGTTCCGCGGACTCAAGGAAACGCGCCTCTCCTCGTTCAGCGACCTGTTCGTGGCCTCCTCAGCCTTCGAGGAACTCCGAAACGTCCCCCTCTCCCTCGACGACATCATGAGCCGCCCCGTCATATGCCACAAGCGCGGCTCCCTGACCTTCGAGTTCCTGGAAGGCCTGTGCAAACAGCACGGCCTCGAGTTCGACCCCGCCATGGAACCCGATACCTCCGAACTCGTCCTCGAACTCGTCAGACACGGCTTCGGCATAGGCTTCCTCCCCTCCCTCGCCGCCGCCCGCGCCATCGCCGAAAACTCCGTCTTCCCCCTCAGCCTCTCCACCCCCCTCCCGAAACGCTCCATAAGCCTCCTCGAATACGACGGCCATACCCTCAGCCTCGCCGCCCGCAAACTCCGCGATATCCTTGTCGAAGACGCCGAACAGTAAAGAAAACCAGAAAAGGCCGGAGAGGAAGGAGACAGGCAGGAGCAGCGGGGCCCGCCCCGCACCCCGGAAAGGCACAGGGGCGCTGCCCCTGAACCCCGCCGGGGGAGTCCCCCGGGCCCCCGGGAAAGGCAGGCGGGGGAAATAATTCCCCCCGCACCCCCCTGTTTCTTTCAGCTTCTTATCAACGCTCGGGGGCCCCGGGCCGCTTTCGAGCGGCCCGGCCGACGTCCGCAAGCAGGCGGAATTCACTTCCGCCGTTAAACGCAGCGGGCGTCGTACAAGTTCCGCGTTCGTACAGTGTGTCCCGGGCAAACGGGCGTTCGCGGTACTCGGGTGTCGGCAAATGTCATA
>JAXUUT010000112.1:0-14532 GCA_037230945.1 bacterium | reverse complement strand
GCCAGGAAGCCCAGACTTGTTATACGCGCCTGCAGTTTCCGCGTTCCGCAAAGGCATAAAGAGACAGAGTTTTTCCTGTCCCCGTAGGCCTTTGCGGGACGCGGAGAATATGGGGCGATACAATATGCCAGGCCTTCCCGGCGCAAACGGAATAGTTATGTCCATGCCTGGGTATGAGGTGCCTTCTGGGGGATCAGGCGTATTTTATAATACGACTGATGATATTCTGCCGTATGCTAGAGGCACTAAAATGCCAGGTACCACATCGACATTATTTGATTTGTCCAGAGCTAATCCCATCCACGGCAGATCCAACACCGTCATGCCTGCGTCTGTCGATATGACCATGGGGCTATACCTCGGTCGTTCTGCCTAGATATAGGCCATACACCATGGATACGTTACATGGTCTTGTCTCATCACTTGTTCTCTGTAGGCTTGTAAAAGATATTAATGATCCACTTTCAGGTGCAGATCCGGGGGAAACACGTGTGGGAGTTTGTGTTTCAAGCACTCCTTCGGAGTAGTTTCCACCAACTCTTGCAGGGCCAGCAGCGAACATAGAAGAATCTCCATCCAGTCGTCTGCTATAAAGAATAGAAATACCAAGCTGCACAGTATCCTGCTGATATGCACCTATCTGAACTTGTCCACCCGCGTTCCGCAAAAACAGACCGGACAGCCTAGGACTATATAATCCAAGCCCTTGCGGGTGTTTTATCCATTTGCCACGCCAGGCGTCTTTTTCTTCGGAGGTGGCCGTAGATTCAAGCAGCATACCGTTGAAGCCGCCGGCGTCATATTTCTCCTTCAGTTCAGGATAATCCTCGAAAAGGAACAGCGAACCGTCGGGAATGCCGAGACACGAGGGAAGAGTGGCCATGGTGGTGGGGATCAGGCAGCCGATCAGGCTTTTCCGCCAGGTCTCCATCTGTTCATACCACTGGTTAAACTTGTCCACGTCCAGCGGAATGAGTTCCTTGCGGAATTTGAAGGGACGCACGGGATTGTCGCCAAAGAGATGACGGAAAAGAGCAGGGTAGGCCATGTTATTCTCCTTCGGTGAGCAGGTTTTCTTCCGCACGCAGGGCATCCATTTCCGCAGCGTACTGGTTCATGAGGGCGATTTCTTCGGCATATTCCTCGGCGCTGGCCCGGCCTGTGGCGATTTTTACGCCGATGTAGTCGTGCGCCCTGAACCAGCTTTCCAGCTCGGCCATGCGGGCACGACGCGCTTCTTTTGCCACTTCCGCTTCCGGCTTGGCCGGCCTTTCCAGAAGGGCGTTTTCGGGAAGGGGGCCGAGGTCTTCCATGTGCCTGGCCGGAGACCTCCAGTCGTCTTCCGGAAGCCAGAAATCGGTGCCCGAACCTTCGATGATGACGCCGCCCTTGTCGCGCTTCTGACGGTGGTCTTCCTTGATCTGCCAGGCATGGCCGTCCCAGCAGGCTGCCTGCCCTTCGGAGACTTCGGGAGGCGCGACGTCCGTCGCGCCCTGAACATCGAGAATGAACTGCCCATTCGGTCTCTTCTGGGCGACACGGGACGACTGGAATTCACCGCTTTTCATGTCGTAAAAGTGGAGAAGGGGAGAAGACATATTACCTCCGGGATAGGGGTTAGAGACGGGAGCCGAAAAGGACCATCTGCATTTCGTCGCCGCTTGCAGCGCTGAAAAGCAGTTTGATGCTGGTCGAGACCGTGCCGGCGTTTCCCGTTTCCGCGAATGCGCCGGCATCGACGGGATAGCCGTTCCAGAAGAGCAGGAGCTGGTCTCTGCCCACGATGTACGAAAGTCCGTCAGGCAGAGTCAGCGTTCCGCCGCTTTCTACGGGGGCGCTCAGAGTCCAGGTTTTCTGCTCACGGGAGCTGATGCTGTCCACATATTCGCGTGTGGCCAGCACCTGAGCCGGATCGATGACCAGCTGAATGAGGCTGGCATCCTGCACTCTGAAGACCATTTTGACGGTCATGTCCGTGGCGGAACCGGACTGAATGTCGGTTTTCTCCGTGAGCGGAGTGTTGCCAATGGCAAAGAGCGTGCCGTCGGCCAAGAAGAGACCGACTTCCCGGATGAAGAATCCTCCTACAGACTGGGGGATAACCAGCTCCGCCGTGATCTGGTCGGGGTTGTCCGGGTCCACGGTCAAAAGGTTGATGTTGGCCCGATAGACCTCATGAACAAGAGCCGTCATGGTAGCCTGCGGGGTTACGGGAGAGCCGTTGCCGTCGCCGACGGCCATGTGGGTCAACTGCACGGTGCTGCCCTGAGACAGCGCAACCTGAAGAGCGTTGCGCCCCAGGTTTGTGGTGACCGTTTTGTATGTCTGATCTGCCATGTTTCCTCCTACGAGCAGATGGTCATGGAGCTTTCAATGTGAGTGCCGAGACCGCAGAAGGAGTTCAGCGGCTGGGCGTCAAGCGCGTCTATGAGTTCCGGTTCAATGGTTATGCAGGTGCCCATGCATACGGCAGTTCCGCAATGCGTGGTCACTGAGCTTGCCAGGGCCAGCGTGATGCCGTCGCAGAGTGAGCGTTTGGACTTGTTGCTTTCTATGAGGCGGTGTGCCCGCTCTATGGCTTCCTTCATGATGCCGTCGCCGAAAACGGATATGGCCACCTTGAAGTGGTACGGCTCCGCCCCGTATTCAAACCATTCCAGCACCGTTGTGCTGATGTCCTGAAATGCGGCGTCGATAGCGCGTCTGACGGCCCATCGGGTTCCTTTTTTCCGGTGCAGCGCAATGGACGTGCGAACCATGTCGAGCTTGGCGTCATAGCTTTGCGCCAGATCGTAATCATCGACATGATATTGCCAGGCCATGAGATCAAGCAGGTTCTCTTCCAGGTCCTTCAGGCCGCCGGATTGTTCGACCAGGCGCTCCAGCGCGGGAGCAAGCGGCTTTCCGTCGCCTGACAGACGGGCAATGAGAAGGATGGAGGCTATGGCGGCATCGCCGGTACAAAGATGCGGCTCCAGGGAGTCGGCCACGCCATGCATGGTCCGGTCCATGGACAAACTCGCGGGAAGCAGCTCAAGGAAGGGACGATCAGACATCTTCAATTCCTCCAAAGGTCATGGAAACGGCGTCTTCCACGGCGAGCTGTGTTTCAGTCAGGGCCTGAAAAACAGGGGAAGAAAGTTCTACGCGCTTGGCTCCGGCATCCATGATCCTCCGAATGAGTTCGGACGGATTGATGTCACGGCCGGGCTGGCTGCGCTGCCAGAGCCGGTAGGACTCGACGGCAGCGGCAACGGCCTCCGTGATGGTGTCGAGCATGGTGGAGTCATCCGCTGTGGCATACCATTTTCCCGTGATGTCATAGGAGACCGTATCCGGGGCAGCGACCTGCACGTTGTCGGTAAGCGGCCGGACATCTTCGGCAGACAGCGCTTTCTGGACGAGTTCGATGGTCGCAGGGTCCGGGAGTTCTCCGTTTGCCATGACAAGCCGGATGTCCACCGTTCCGGGCGTGGGCGTAGTGACGGACACGGCAGCGATCTCGGTGCTGGCGGCCAGAGTCAGCGCTCGATAGGCGCCTTCCGGTCCGGCGACGGAAAACGCTTCCGGAGCGAGCCTGATGCGTTCCCGAAGCCGATCGTCGCTTTCCTCGTCGTCGCCGTCGGTGCTGGCGGAGACATTGCTTGCCGACGCGACGTAAGCCACGATGTCCACCATTTCGCAGAGCTGGCCGGCTACAAGTCCGTTGGCTTTGGAGCCGCCTTCCACGGCTTCGGCAAGCACATCCACAAACGTTTCTCCGGGCTCGATGACGGCGGCGGACGTCGTTTTGAACACCGCAGTACCGTCGCGGGTGGCAACACGGCTGCCGGAAGGCACGGTGACGGAAAAGGTCAGCGCTTCCTGCAGAGAATAGCGGAGCATGGTGCGTGCCGGCTTGGCGGCAAGACGCTCCACGCCGAGCAATGCGCCGAGATGATCGAGGTGTCCGCCTGTGGCATAGGCCAGGAGGCCCTGACGGCCGGCCAGGTTGATGACGGCATTCTGTACGGCCAGACGATAGGCCAGCGTTGCCAGAAACAGACGCACGGGGTCGGCCGGATAAAGGGTTTTTCCTGTGGTGGCCTCATATTCGGCAATGAGGTTCGATTCGATGACGTCGGAGCGCTCTTCTGCAAAAGAGACATCAGGCAGTGGCATAATCAGGACTCCCGAAGACTGAAGGTGATACGGGGAACAAGATGCCCCAGCATGGCGTTGGCATCCGTGCGCCTTTCGAGTCGGAGGCTTTCAACCTTGACCCGCGGCTCCCATGTTTCAATGGCCGTAGTCAGTGACCCGATGAGACGGGCCGTTTCCAGCGGAGAAGGGGAGTCAAGCACGGCAGGGTCATGGGCAAAGCTGCGATGAAGAGGGACCGATCCCATGAAGGTCAGCACGATCATGCGGATGTTCTGGGTGATTTCCTCCATGCCGCTTGCGCCGATGACGATGGGGGCATTGTCCACGAGAAGTTCAGGCATCAGACGTACTCCTTGAGTTCCAGCGTGGCATCGATGCAGAAAGGGCCGCTCTCCCCTTTGCCGCGCCAGCGTTCCGTGACGCTTTCGATGATGACGTTGCCGCAGTTCACGCCCATGAGAATGAGCGGCACAACTTGTCCCTGACGGCAGAGATCGGCCAGTCTGGCAAGATCCGCTTCCGGCT
Organism: bacterium; assembly: GCA_037230945.1. Taxonomy (GTDB): domain Bacteria; phylum Desulfobacterota; class Desulfovibrionia; order Desulfovibrionales; family Desulfovibrionaceae; genus Mailhella. The sequence continues at coordinate 9,864 of JAXUUT010000112.1, read as the reverse complement.
GAATCAAGCCTATTTCCACAAGGCGGATCTGCATGGTGATGGAGTCGAGATCCTCGCTGAGGTACTCAAGGCGGGGCTTGGCTCCGAGAACGTAGTGCGTCTCATACCGGGAGGATATTTTCCGGCTGATGTCGCGCGGCGTTCTGACAAAGGAGGCCGATGTTTCAAAGGGAATATCCCCCAGCGATCCTATATTCATGGCAACCTCAGTGCGGGGTGTCGGTCTGCCCGTCCGGGCAGGTATGGGTATGATGAGCCACGGAAATGCCTTCCGCCTTCATGTCGCCCGTGCTGTCCACGGTTCCGTCCACGTCCACCTTGCCTTTTATGCTGAAGGTGCCGGCACCGCCGCCATGACCTTCGGAAGAGATCGCCCCGGAAAGCATGATGTTGGGAGCCTTGAGAGATATGCTGGAGGATGACTCGATCTTGATCGCGCCTTCCGCAGTGAGCGATGCCGAACCTTTGACGGTACATTCAGCGTCGCCCTGAACGGAGGCGGAAAGCTTGTGGGCCTTGCGGTCATAGGAAAGCTCCGTGCCGTCGGAAAACCTGCGGTAAAAGACGTCGCTGTTCTTTGAAGGAGCCGCATTGGCATCCGAGTAGTAGCCGCCGAGAACGACGCCAGCCTCAAGTCCCGTTCCTGAGAAGAGCACGGCAACCCGGTCGCCCACGTCGGGCATATCCTGCACGGTATCCTTGCCCGCACGGGGGAAAAGAACCTGCAGAGGGTATGACACCATGTCGTCGCCGTCTTCCAGTACGACGCGAACCGTGCCTTTTTCCGGCTGGACGGTGGACACGGTGGCAAAGCGCAGGCTGGCTCCGCGGTTGCCTTCCAGTGCGCTTATACGGCGGTCAAAGCTTGCCATGTCGAAAGACATCATCCCTCCAGCGTCTTGCGGATTTTCAGGCGGACGGTATAGCCGGGCTTCAGCATGTGGTGAGCTTCCACAATGGCGTACTTGCCATCCCATTGACCGAAGCCGGCAAGCTCGATGTTGGAGCCGGAAACAAGGCTGGGATGCCCCATAAGTTCCAGCTCCGCGGTCTTTTCCTTTTCGTTTTTCTTCCGCAGTTCGGCCCGGCCGAGCTGCACGGCTTCCGTGGAATTTTCCACACGGCTTTCAAGTGTGAGAGTCTTGTCGTCGCTCATTGGTCTTCTCCCTTCACTTCCACTTCGGCCTTCTGCAGCTTGCCGGTTGCGGGATCGGTGTACTTCACCACGGCGCGTCGATAGCCGGTATCGGAACTGGAATCGAGAAAGCGATAGCGGGAAGGCGAAAACTGACTTCCAGATTTAGGGATGGTCAGAACAGGCTCGGCCTGATCGGCATCGTCGGCTTCAAACAGCACCAGCTTGTTTTCGTGAACCTTGCATTTGACGCCGCAGGCGGAGGCGAGTCGCTGGAGAAAGGCAAGGTCCGATTCATCACGCTGATCCTTGCGGCCGAAGCTGTGCTCCCTGGCGGTGTACATGAGGCCCAGACCGTTGCGTCCGGCTATCTCTGCGGCAATGCCCTGCAGGGAATACCGTTCCCATGCCTGAGTGCGCTTCGTGTCCCTGATGGACGATGTGAGGGAAGCGGAGAGCGCCTTGATTTCCACGCGGTCGGGCGGGCCGGAGAATTCGATTTCATCCACGGTGAACCGGCCGCAGGGAAAGGTGATTTCCTTTTCTTCATCCCCCTCATTCTCCATCCAGTTGACCACCGTGAAGGAGGCATTGATTTCCGTGCCTTTCCTGGGCCTCCAGTCGCCGGACCAGTGACCGTCCCTGTCGTGGAGAGAAAGACGGACTTCGTCGGCCTTGCCGTTTTCGTGGTCGATGTATTCAAACTCCATAACGCTGGCGTTCATGTAGTCCGTGGCGTCGTGGCCACCGATGTCCACATGAAGCTTCACTCTTCGGGCAAGCATGGGCACCCCTTATTCCGTCATCCAGGGAGGAAGGTTGCCGGCCATGGTGGATGTTTCCACGTCGGGCACGACCAGGACTGTTCCTGCGGGGAAGATGAGCACGTCGGCATATTCCGGATTGGCTAGAATGAGCAGATGCATGAGGTTTTCCCTGCCCCACAGATCATAGGCGATGCTGTCCCAGGTATCGCCCTGCAAAGTTTTGTAGCTAGACGCCATAGGCCGCCCTCTGCTGATCCCGGACAATCCGGTCAAGAAGCTGCTCGAATTCGGAACGTCGTTCCTGGATTGCCTGGACGACCCGTTCCGCGAAATCCCTGTCGGGAATGCCGCTCATCTGGAAGCTGAAGTTTGCCGTGACGGGGGTCCCCGGAAGCTGGCCCTGAGAGACCGGCTGTCCGGCCTGAGAAGACGAGGGCGACGCGGTCCCTGAGCTGTAAGGAGCCGGAAGAGCAAAGGGAGACCCTTGCGGAACAGGAGACAGCGGAGGAACGGCAGCCTTGGGCGGCGGAACGACCGCTTCTGAAAGCTGGCCCTGAGAGACCGGTTGTCCGGTCTGAGAAGACGAGGGCGACGCGGCCCCTGATCCGTAAGGAGCCGGAAGAACAAAGGGCGACCCCTGCGGAACAGGAGGCAGCGGTGGAACGACAGTCTTGGGCGGTGGAACGACCGTTTCCGGATTAACCGTTTCGGCTTCTTCTTCGTCATCGCCTCCAAAGCCAGCCCATTTGCCGAGAGACTTCAGCGTATCCCCGAAGCCTTTGATTTTTTGCCAGACACTGCTGATGATGTTTCCGATGTAGCCGAATACAGCGTCAAAGGCAGCGCGTACCGGCTCACAGGTCTGGTAGAGATAGATAAGCCCGGCCACGAGAGCCGCGACGGCCGTGACGGCGATGCCTATGGGGTTGGCGGAAAATGCTGCATTCAGTCCCCACTGAGCGGTGGTGACCGCGGCAATGGCGGCTCGACCGCCCAGAAGTACAGAGCGGAACAGGCTGTAGGCCAGAGCGCCGGCGCGAACCACAGGACCGAGCAGCATGAATCCCGCTGCGGCTCCCACGATAACGGTCGTGAGCGTCTGATGCTTTCCGGCAAAATCCGCGATGGCAGAGATGTACGGGCCGAGGGTATCAAGACCGGCATTCAGCGCAGGCAGTACGACGGAGCCGAGAGTAATCCCCATTTCCGCCAGTCTGTTTTTCATGATGACGAGATTGTTGGCCGTCGTCTTTGAGCGGTTGGCAAACTCCTGCTGCATGGCTCCGGCATACTGGGACTCGTCGCCGGCAATCTCAAGATTCTGCCTCACAAGTTGCAGGTTCTTAAGAAGCGGTGCGATGGCGCCGATGCTTTCCTTGCCGAATATCTCGCTCATGATGGAAAGCTGTTCGGCTTCCGGAAGCCGCTTGACCGCTTCGAGGACACTGATGACCGCAGCTGGTCCGTCCTTCTGCATCTGCCGGGAGAGCTTGACCACATCGATGCCGAGCTTGGCAAAGGCTTCCCGCTGGCTTTTGGTGGCGGCGCTGCCGGCCGTCAGGGAGAGAAGCATATTCTTGATGCCCGTGGCTGCCACTTCAGGAGCGATCTTCATGGAGTCCAGCGTTGCGGCCAGCGCCGTTATGGGCTTGGCGGACACGCCGGCGATCTGTCCAAGAGAGCCGATGCGCCGCACAATGTCGGCAATGCCTTTTTCCGACGCGGAAGAGGTGTTGGCGTACTGGTTCATCAAATCCAGCATGGAGCGGGTATCTTCAAACGAGAGGCCGAGAGCCGTCCTGTAGCCGCCGATGGCATCCGCGGCTTCGTCATTGCTCATGCCGAAGGCCACCGCCATCTGTGCGGCCATGGTGGCGAATTCGCGCAGGTCACTGATGGCGGTCATGCCCTGCTGACCGCCGGCCGCGAACAGAGAAGCAATCTGGTCATGAGTCAAAGGAAGCTCACGCCCCAGACTCTTTACGGCGGCTTCCATCTCATAATAAACCGGAGTGAGAGCGCCGGTTTCATCGCGCATACCGTCAATGGTTTTCGCCGCGTCGGCCATGGCAGACTCAAAAGAAATGGCGGAGCGCACGGGAGCCGCCACAGCCATGACGCTGGCCACATCGCCCACGATATTCTGGCGCAGCATGGAGCGCTTGTTCTGTTCCCCCTGCATGGAGGACAAAAGCTCTTTTTTGCTGTTCAGCGTTTCCAATGTGGCGGCGGCTTTTCGATGCTGCGTTTCCCATTCAGCAACGGAAGCGCCGTATTTGAGAGCTTCCTGCCTGGCCTTCACATAGTTTGCTGATACGCGCTGCAGCTCGGCATGAAGCTTTGCATCGGTTCCCCCGGACGCCCGATACTGATCCACCAGGGAAGAACGCTGGTTTTGCAGCGTGATGGCTTTATTCAGAATGGACATCTCCTGTCGGGTTTTGCCCATCTGTGCTTGTGTTTGTTTGATTTTATTGGAGACTGTGGTAAATGCAGAATTTACTGAAGCCGCAACCGTGGCACCAATGATGAATCCTACGCCGAAATTCTGTGCCATGGTGTTTCTCCGGAGGTAATGATGGAAATTGTCAACGGTGTGCTGTCCGGCGTGATGGTGGTGCTGGCCGTTCTCGTTGCCGGAATTGTGGTTCTTTGGTGTCTCTGTCGCGTGCTGGACGGCATGGCCCTTACGTTTACAGGTACAAGGCTTGCCTTTGCCGCGTCTGGACGTTTGTTAGAGGCTGTGCGCCGGGCCGTGCTCTATGTCCGGCACCGCAAGTGGCGGCCGGAATGGAAAGCGCGGGAGCGGAAGGCATGGGAAGAAGAGCTGAACGCCCGCAAGCGCCGGGAGCATCAGGAGATGCTTGCCCGGATCGATGCTTTAAAAAAGTCTCAGAGAGCCTGACTACTTGCCGGCCATGGATTTTTCCACATCCATGGCGACGTTCAGCCAGTCTTTCACGTCGCACGCCTTCACGCTCCGCACGTCCTCAAGCCCCCATCCCGTGAGCCGGGACAGAATCACGCACAGACGCATCACTTCCTTCTTCGACATCGTTTCCGATGCGAAATCGCAGATAGCTTTTCTGCACCTGCAGGTAGTCTTCGAGGTCGAGCTTGCGGAAATCTTCCATGTTCATGCCGCAGAGTCTGGCCAGAAGAACGGCTTCGCCCTTTATGTCCGAGGCGTCCTTCACAGGACAGTCGAGCAGGTCGCCGAGGTCCGGCCGGCGTATGAAAATGTTGCTCAACTTTCCGTCTGCCAGATTCAGAGGATATTTCAGCGTGATGTTTTCCTTCATTTTTTCGCCTCCCAGTCATTCATGCTGCAGTGTTTTACCCGGTCGCGCTCTTCTGCACGTTTGCCGTTGTTGAACCTGTCCAGATCGCCGACCAGGTAGCCGGTAATCCGACGAATACGCTCGAATTTGACGCCCTGGCCGACAACGTAGGCGTCCATCAGATCATCCCCAGATTGATTCTCATGACCTGGAGAAGGTCGGTGCCCTGTATCCTGCAGATGAAGTTGAGCTTGTCGATTTCCATCTCTTCCACCCCATTGATCCAGAGTTTCAGGTAGGTGACTTCCAGTTCGGTTTCTCCGTCCATCTTCTTGGCCGGTTCCATGGTTCCGAGGCTGTTTGTCTTGGGAGCTGCCTGCAGGACCAGTTTCACGGGCAGATCAAGGAATTCACCGGTGCCGGCGTCCACTTTTTCGACGGAGCCGCGTATGTCCAGATGATGGGCGGTGGTTTCCAGAAGCTGAACGGCTTCCGGTTCGACCGTGTTCCATTTGATTTTGACGGTCATGCTTTTGAAGTGCCCCTTGACGGGGACTTCGATTTCACCGCCCAGGCCGAAACCGGAAAGCGTTTCCGACATATATTCGATGCTGGGCAGTTCAATGTTGCCTACGCCCAGAAGAACATAGCCGTCCTTATAGATGCGGGCATCTGCCAGAAGTGCGGGAATGAGGTTGGTCTGTGCCAGTGCCATGGATGCCTCCGTTACGCCGCTTCAAAAAGCGTGCTGAGGTAGTCGACGTCGTATTCCAGCGTGAAGTCCAGTTCTCCGGCGGCACTCGGAGGCGTGACATACACATGGAAGCGGGCAATGCCGCCCATGAGATCAGTCGAAGGATTTTCCGATTCCAGAAACTCCACGCGGCCGCCGAGGATGAATTCCCGCGCCGTCAGACCGTTGAGCCAGACGTTGAGCGTATCGCACACCGTTTCGATGAGCCGGCGGCGCAAAGGAGCGCTGACCTTCTGAAAGGCAGTGAGGATGATGCTGTTGCCTATCCAGTTGAACATCATGCGGACGGGGATCTGTACCTCCTTCACATCGGACACACCGGGATAGGCGGTCGTCAGGTCACCCCAGAACACAAACGAAGACGTGAAATTGATGAAGGTGGCAATGCCGTTGCCGTTCAGGTAGGCGGCCTGAGACAGATCGAGGTTCAGATCGCTGTCGCCATACATCACGCCGTCGGCCTTCAGCCCGTAGTTGGAAGGGCTCCAGAAGGGAATGTCGTCGTTCTCCGCAGCCCTGCGGCAGATGCCGCAGGCTTCATGGATGTCGCCGTGTTCCTTCAGACCGTTATAGGTGGGAGAGCCGAAGGTGCAGATGAGATGACTGTCGGTCAGACCGTTGTCGATGAGCCATGCCGGCGCTTCCGTATAGTTGTTCAGCGTTTCGGGCACGGTAATGTGGCCCTGGGCGCGGAAGACGCCGGAAATGTCGGTGCAGGCGGAAGCGATGGCAATGCCCACGGCCGGCACATCGGAGAAGCCCGGAGCCAGAATCTGGCCGGGAACAAGCCTGAACAGAGGAAACACACGCTGGACGGCGGAAAGGCCGGTAGGCTTCAGCGTCGTTTCATCCACGCCGCCGATCACCTCCTTGGACGTGACCTTGGTCGGATCGGCATAGGTGTAGGTGGCGGTAAGCGTCTCGTTCCCGGTAAGGCTTCCGCCTTCCAGAATCGAAATCTCGCCGGTCCCTGCGTTCAGGGAAAAATCGGTGTTTTCCGTAAGCGGGCTGCCTTCACTGACTTTCAGGGTCAGAGCGGACACGCCGCCGTGAGCGAGCAGGGCCGAACCCTTGACGAGAGTGAGGCTTTCGCTTTCGACCTCGCTGGTATGCTCCGCAGGGTCGAACACATTGATGCAGACAAGCGGAGAGACCTTGTAGCGGTCCAGCATCAGGGATGCCGCCTCGTAGAGCGGATATCTGGTATAGGGTTCATCGTCCCTCGGAGAGCCGAAGGCGGCCACGAATTCCGTCATGGTGTAGATGAGCTTCGGTTCGTTGACCGGAGCTTTGGTATTGCCCAGAGAGTGGACAGGAGCAACGCCTACGACCACGGGAAGAGTGGAAGTTGCTTCTACGGCCGAGACCAGTTTGGTATCGGCTTCATTGATGTAAACGCCATGCTTATAGGCCATGAGAATACCTCTCGGTGTGGGGATTATTCCATCCCCTTGAAGGTCCAGGTGGTCAGAATGAAGGCTTCGGCAAAGGGAAAGACCTGTTCATCAGGACGCCACCAGGGAACAATGCCGTCTTTGGTAGGTTCCAGCCGGTACAGTTTGGCCAGAGGTTGCTTTTTGAGCTGGAGCAGGCGGTGCCTGACGGCGTTCAGGACATTGTGCAGATGGTTTTCTGCCTCTTCGCCGGTTTCTCCGCGCACGGCTATGCGTATGCCCACGTCCATGCTGGCCAGCCCGTCCTCGGTTTCTTTGCCGGAAAGAGCCTGAATGGAGACAAAGGGCACGCGCTCCCAGCTTTCCTGACCGGTGGGAGGAAGGCCGAGTATCAGGCTCGGCACGGTTTCCGTTTCTTCATGGTTGCCCCTGTGTTTTCTGGGCAGACGAAGATTCTCCAGAGCCGGAGACAGATAATCGGAGAGCTCGGTAAGAAGGAAAAAAGAGTTCATAGTCTGGATACTCCCAGCCGGTTCAGTTCATTTTCGAGGTTGCGGAACAGGCTTTGCCGGCCGTACTCCTGTACTTCAGGGATCATGCCGTCTTCGTACATATGCCACTGCAGGGAAGGGCCTCGCTTTTCATGCAGCGCATCATCCGATTCCGTCCGATAGAACACCGCAGTGCGGCCGCGTACCGTGGTAACAAAGAGCTTCGACGTGCGGCCGACTGCTTCTTCGCCTCGCACACGAGAGTCGTCGTAGAGCTTTCCGCCCCTGCGGAGACGGTACCAGGTGCGCGGTCTGTCACGGGAAGCGATGCCTTTGGGAGGAACGCGGATCAGAGGCGTGATCTTGTAGCTGATGAGGGGAATCTGCCCGGAAGCAATGCGGACTTCCTGAGCGCCGTTTCTCTGTCGTGCAGTGACGGCACGGGTTACGGAAGTTCCAGGCAGTTCCACGACTGCCTTGAGCTTCTTGGTGACGTGCCGGCGAAGGACGCTGCGCGTCGTTTTCTCCGCCTTCTGAAGAGCCGTTTCCAGAAGGGAGGGAAAGGCGGCGCACATTTGCTTGCACCTGGCGACGTCCTTTTCATCGAGGCGGATATCAAGAGTCGGCAGCATGAGAACCTCACGAGTATGCCCGTTGCAGTTCCAGGACGAGTACGCCCATTTCTTCCTTGACGCTGGTGTCGCCCGGGCCGATCTGCCAGCGCTCGCCGTTGATGGTCACCAGCTGTTCCGGAACAGGCCGCGGAGTTATGGTGTCTTCCATGTACAGAGTGCGGACTTCCTTCAGAAGACCGAGAGCGGAGGCATCGGAAAAGCCCTGAGAGCCTCCCGTGGAGATGGCGGCATGGCTGTCATCGATGACGGCCCGCACGGAGTGCCCGTCGAAGTCGATTTCTTCTCCGAATTCGTCGAGACTCATAAAGACGGCCCGGACGTCGTCCATGACTTCATCCCGAAACATCAGCGTTCCTCCCGGCAGGCTTCCAGAGAGGCTTCAAGAACTCCGACCCGCTGGGCCAGAGCGCCGTTTGCCGCAACCAGTTCATCCATGCGCGTATGGAGGCGAGAAACGGTTTCTTTCTTCGCGTAGAGCGATACGCACAGAACACGCTGGTTTTTCAGCTCATCCACGGCCTTGGAAATCATGTCGTGCTGACGGTCGTGCCGGCGCAGATAGTAGCTCACCACGGCCACGTTCACGCCCAGGAGCGCACAGATGAGGTTGTACATGATGTCGGGACTCACAGCAGACCTCCTGCCTGTTCCATCCAGAGTTGCAGTTCTGCCGCTTCGGAGGCAGGCAGATGTATCCATTCGCCGGGCACAGTTACCGTTTGTCCCTGATACTCATACGACCAGGCCTCAGTCGCTATGGCTCCCGGAGTTGTCGGCAGGACGCCGGTCTTTGCCGCCGAAGCGTTGCAGCCAGCTGCCAGCACCATCGGAACGCACATTGTCAGCATGATCCTGACGGTTGGTTGCCCGACATTTTTCCAGTGCCGCAGCCAGAGCGGACACGATGACCGAAAGGAGCTCCAGAAATCGGTCCACACGGCTATTCCTGTTTCTTTTTGTTTTTCAGCGTCTGAATCCATCCCCAGATGAGAGAAATCATGCCGCCTGCGCCGAAGATGGCCGTGAGACCTTCCATAAGCGTCTGCTGTTCTTCCGTGGACACGTCGATGCCGAACCAGGCCATGACGGCCACAAGGATGCTGACGACGCCAGCAATCACACCTTTATTCATCGTTTTCCTCGGTAGCACGTTTCAGCCAGCCCGCCAGAAATTTTCTCTGTACGGGATTGGCCGCAGCAAGGGCAATGTAGTAATTGCCCTGCTGAAGATTGAGGCAGCGGAGCACATCGCCGGCGCTGTGCCCGATCAGAACGGAGTCAAGGGCGGCAAGCGTTTTTGCTCCCATGGTTCCATCGACGGAGAGATCCTTGAAAAGCGTCTGTCCCTGCCTGAAGTTCAGGGCATTGCAGGTCTTCTGCAGAAACATGACTGCCCTGAGAACGCCG
>JAXUUT010000129.1:0-14538 GCA_037230945.1 bacterium | reverse complement strand
CCATGGCCTCGCCGCGGGCCATGCATTCCTTTGCATGCTCGGAATCGGGCCATGCCCCGAGCGTGCCGAAAAACAACAGTCTTGCCCTCTCCACGCCCTCAAGCCATGCGCGGGTCCTGCCGTCCGGCATTCCCCTGTCCACCCAGTATCCCACGGCCACAAGATCATATCCATCCACGCGGGAGGGAGCTTCCTCCACGGGAACGAGCGTACATTCCGGAAGGACTCCGGCCATGGCCAGTGCCACCTTCTTCGTATTGCCGGTAAGAGAAGAATAAACGACCAGCGTTTTCATGAATGTTCTCCTGATTGAACGTTTTTCTGTTGCCTCTCCTCCGCCTCGGAAGAAGAGCGTCCTTTCTGCTTATCGCCTTTTCAGGCGGCCTCATGCCCCGGTCATGGCCTTTCGCATATCAAGAAAGGCAGTTCTGACCGACGGGATGATACGGTGATTCTCGCTCCCTGCGTACACGGCAAAGGCCACGCCTCCCCCGGCATGGAAGAACTGCACGGAATGACTTTCCATCCCCATGAAGGGCATGGAGAGAAAGGCAATGTCTGAAACGGCGTCGGCCCGTATGTGTCCGCCGAGGGCTTCTCCTTCCCCGAGATTGTAAAAGCCGTGGCCGAATCTTCCCGGCGGGATGCGCCCCGCAACTTCCACGACGTGTCCCTCGTGCTGCACGATGAACACCGCCTTTTCCCATGCGCCGAGCCCTTCCCATACCTTCACGAAATTGTCTCCGGACGTGAACGCGCACATGCCCTCGGGAAGCGCCAGCGCCACGTCCTTTTCCGTCACGTTGAACTCGCGTGCCAGAGACTCGAGCATCCAGGGCTTTTTCTGTTCAAGCGCCGAAACAAGTCCCTGCGTCAGGCGGGAAGAGGCCGTATTTTTCATCATGTCATATCTCCATCGACAGTTTTTTCCGCGTACGCTTTGCCCTCTCTCCCTTTCATGGGCAGACGCAGCGCACTTTTGCAGGACAACCTCATGAGTTCCAAATCATGCGTGATGACGACCACGCAGGTTCCGCGACGGGCCAGAATCTCCAGCGCACAGGCCATGCGCATCATGTTGCCGCCGTCCAGCCCGCTGGTCGGCTCATCGAGAATGAGCACGTCGGGATTTCCGGCAAAAGCACAGGCAATGACGAGCCGCTGTTTTTCTCCGCCGGAAAGCGACTGCGGATGCCGGTCGGACAACGCCGTCAGTCCGAACAGCTCCAGAAGCTCGAACACGGAAAAGCGTTCCTTTGGCCCCGATGCCCGCAAGAACCTCTTTGTCCGCTCTTCGGCCAGACGCAGGCTCACCTCAAGTTCCTGCGTCACGCTCTTCATGTGAAGCTGGTGATCGGCATTCTGAAGCACCACGCCTACCCTGCCGAGAAGTTCCCGTTGCGGCACTTCCCTGCCGTGCATGAAAAAACGCCCGGCATCCGCCCTGTTCAGACCGGTCACAAGACGGGCGAGCGTGGTCTTTCCCGCCCCGTTGTTCCCCAGAAGCGCCGTCACGCCGGGACCGAGGAAAAAATCCGCGTCGTCGAAAATCCGCCTGTCTCCCTTGTAGGCAAAGCGCAGCCCTTCCACTCTCAGGCCCCGTTCGTCATCACTGCGCTCAGGTATGACAATGTCGGGCAGCGTGCTCCGCACGTCCTCCACAAGGCAGTCGCGCAGCCCGCAGCTGTGCCTGAGACTCTCGTCCTGCAGCATGGCAAAAGGCCCCATGGCGCATATCTCGCCGTTCTTCATGACGAGCACACGATCGGCCACGCCCTCGAGCCAGTAGAGCCTGTGATCCACCACCAGCACGGCCATGCCGCTTTCCTTGAGACTGCGGAGCCGCTGCGCAAGTTCAATCGTGGATTCCGGATCCAGATTGGCCGTCGGCTCATCGAGTACGAGCGCACGTATCCCATGCGAAAGAATGGAGGCAAGTCCCACCTTCTGCTTCTGTCCCTCGGAAAGCTCATGGATGGAATGATGCAGCACTTCAGTCAGATCGAAGGCTTCCGCCGCCCGGCTCACCTTTTCCCGCGTGACGGCGGCAGGCAGTCCGCGCCATTCATGCACAAAGGCAAGTTCGTCCTCCACGCCGAGGGCAAAAAACTGCTGTTCCGGATCCTGAAAAAGCGTGCCCACCGTGCGGGAAATCTCTCCGGGCGACATGGTCGTCGTCTCTCTTCCCTCCACCAGCACACGTCCCTTCAGCGTGCCCCTGAAGTATCCCGGGCACAATCCGTTGGCGAGACGCATGAGAGTGCTCTTTCCGCAGCCGCTCTGCCCGGAAACAAGCACCAGTTCTCCGGGGCTCACGCAAAAGCTGATGTCGCGCACGGCAGGAGCCTGGGCAAAGGGATAGGAGTAGGTAACGTTTTCAAAGCGTATCATGTCTTTTCTCCATCTGATTGCCGCAAGGCTCAGCGCATGGCGGACATGGAAGCAGCATCGCCCCACATCGCATGACAGGCGAAGGCGGACGCAGCAACGACAATGGCCAGAACGACAAGCTGCGTGTCCTTTTCCGTCCAGGAAGAAGATCTGAACGGCACGAAGTTCCCTCCCGCCTCAAGGCCCTTGAGTTCCGCCGCAATGCCGAGCTCTTCGGAGGTACGGAGCGAACGGAAAAGCAGCGGCGTGAAAAGAAGACGCAGCATCATGAGAGGATGCCGGAACATCTCCCCCGGCCCGAGACGACAGCCGCGGATCTTCAAGGTCTCCGCCACCTGCTTCACGTCGTTCATGAAGGTGGGGATGAAGCGGATCATCACTGCACCGGGAAGATAGATGCAGAAGGGAAGACACAATCCCTTGAGCGCGGTAAGCAGCGCCTGAACCCGGCAGGTAAGCGCCAGAGGCAGCACCACGTTGAGCATGACCGCACCGCGCATGAAGGGCACGGACAGAGATTCCGGCGAAAAGGGCATGGAAGGAACGGCGTGGGAAATGCCCCACGAGCAGAGCGCAGCCGCAAGCATCATGATCGCCATGACGGCGTAGGCCGCGGCCAGCGCCCGGAAACGACGCACGGAAAGCGCGTAGAGGAGCGAGGCGACAAAAAGCACGGCCTGCCCCTCGAAGGAGGAAATGATCACCGTGACGACCGAGGCAAGAAGCGTGACGAACATTCTGGAACGCACGTCGAGTCCCACGACGTTCCCCGTATCCGCCGAACCCTGACCCGCCTTTCCGGTCCATTCTCTATTCACGAATGATGCCCGCATGACGCAGCTCCCTGACGGCCCTCACGCCGGAAAAAAGTCCACCCAGAGAACCGAAATACCCGATGACCACAAAGGGAACGACCATGACCATGAGCGCCGGATTCTCGCGCATGAAAAGCCAGGACACGCCGAGCGAGAGCGCCTTGCTCACGAAGTCGAACACCGCCGCGCCGATGAGAGCATTTGCCGCGCCTGACGCGTGACGTCGCGGCCACATGGCCGCCTCGGCGGCCAGAGCAGCCATGAGCATGGGCGGAATGAGCGTAACGCTCGCCCCGAGCAGAAGCATGCTCACGATGATGTTGATGACCGTAAAAAGAAAAAGGGTGCCGGGCCTGCGCACCTTGCACAGCATGACCACGAGAAGCGTGGTGAACACAAGGTTCTTGCCCATGAGACTCACGGGATTCATGCCGCCCCCGGCAAGGGCGATAAGCAGCGTGGATACCTTGGAAGCGGCGGCGAACACGCCGACGACCACAAGTTCCCGGGCGCTCCAGCGGGGAAAAAAACGAGTCATGAAGGATCTCCTGCATGCATACGGAGGACAGAGGGCCGGGGATCTGCCCCGGCCCGACGTTGCTAGAACCGGTAGCTCAGCTTCACATTGGCATGAAGGCCGGGCTCGAGAATGGCCGTATTGTACTGATAGCGCTTGTCAAAGAGGTTCAGCACTTCTGCAAGAAGCGAGAACTGCTTTTCCGGGCCGAAGTCGAAGCCGAGCGCGATGTTGGCCGTGGTAAAACCGCCGAGATCGTAATCGCTGCTGCCGGAGGAGGAACGGTACACCGTGGCGGACTGGCTGCGGCCGTACACGTCGGCACGAAAATCCAGGTCTTCGGCAAGAGCCTTCGCGTAGCGCACGCCGTAGCGGCCTACCCATTCGGGCGTGGCGGTGTCCCAGGTCTTCCAGCCGTTGCCGTCGTCGTACTGACGGCGCATCCAGGTGAGCGTGGCATAGGGCGTGAAGTCACCGAGGGCGGTGGCAAAACGATAGCTTGCGGCAAGTTCCGAACCGAAGGTGGTGGCGTCGGCCACGTTGGTGTAGGTATACACGGAACTTCCCCTGCTTACCGGCACGGAAGCGATGTAGTTGTCGGCCAGAGAGTAGAAGAAGGCCAGATCGACGTCCAGGGCCCCGTGATTGTAGCGCGCGCCCACTTCAAAGTTGTTGGAGGTTTCCGGATCGAGGTTCGGATTTCCGTAAATGGTGCCGCCGCCCATGGCCGTGCCTATGTACTTTTCCGTAAGGTTCGGCACGCGGAATCCCTGCGCCCAGCTCGCGCGAAGAGCCAGATCCTCTATGCCGGTCCATACGAGCCCCACGTTGAACACGGGACGGGAATCGGTGTCGTCGCCGAGGGCCTTTTTATCCACGGCTCCGGAATAGTCGAACATGGGACGGGTCATGCCGCCCATCTGCATCTTTCCGGTATAAGGATCGGCAATTTCCTCGCCGCGCGTAAGTTCGGTGTTCACGTGCGTCCAGCGAACGCCGTAGGTGAGGGCCAGATTCCACGGAAGCTGGCTTTCCATGGAGGCAAACAACGACTGATTGAGCTGATTGCCGTCGTAATACTTGTCGGTCACCTTGTTTATGAGAATGCTCATGGCCGGAGACATGGATATCTTATTGTCCAGATACGTTCTGCCTTCGGAATTGAGTCTGTCGTAGTTCAGCTCATAGCCGGCTATGAGATAGTGATTCGCACCGAGCTGCCAGTCCGTCTGAAGCGACAGACCGCGGCTGCGTATGATGTTATGCGCGAAGTTGTCCATGACCACGTCGGCGGCCATGTAGGACACCGGCATGCCGTTCATGCTCGTAGAGCCCGGCCCGCTCGCCTGCCCCACGTAGTTTCTCATGTCCTTTTCGTTCTTCTGATACCAGACGTCAAAACGCACGCGGCTCAGGTACTCGCTTATGTCCCTGCCTTCCGCAAACATATAATATTTGGTGCGCGCCCACTTGGGCACCCTGACGAAGAAGCGGTTGCCGTTTCCGTTGTCCTTCATGGATGTGGAGTTGAACGCGCCCTTGTAGTAGTCCAGTCCCGCGCCGAGGGTGAAATGCTCGGAAAAGTCGTAGCTCAGAAAGGCCGAAGCGTCGGTCTGACGGAAATTCGTGTTGTCGAGCTTTCCTTCGGGGGTATGAATGTCGCCCTGATCCGAGTGGGAACCGGACAGACTGTACTTGAAGCCGTCGATGTTGCCGCGCACGGCCGCCCCTTCGGAAAAGCCCCGGGACGCGCCGGAAAAGTCCGTCCATACCTCGCCTTCCACGGGCTTTTCGCCGCCCTTCTTCGTAATGATGTTCACCACGCCGCCTATGGCGTCGGAACCGTAGAGCACGGACGCCGGACCCTTGATCACCTCGATCCGTTCAATGCGCGAGGCGTCGATGAGCATGGGGGACCCGGACATGGACTTGTGCTCGGAAATCTTCTGCCCGTCTATGAGCACCAGCGTGCGAAAGGCGTCTTCTCCGCGTATGGAAATGCGCTTGAGCCCCTGAGAGCCGTCATTCTGCACCTGTACGCCGGGTACGTCCTCCAGAAGCTCGCCCACCGTGCGCGCACCGGATTTTCTCACGTCATCCGCGGTCATTACGGTCACGCTCATGGGCACCTGCTGCAATTCCTTCTCCACTCTGGTCGCCGTCACGTACACGTCTCCGGCCCTTACGGTCTCCTCCGCAAGGGCAAGGGGGGCGGGGAGCAGGGCGCAGGCAAGCAGTACCGTCGAAAAGCCTGCCCACGTCATCATCGTCTTCTTCATCATCCATTCCTTTCTTTGCGTTTCCTGCAAGAAACGTCGTTTATCGCCTCAGAAACGTCCGTTCCGCAAAAGCGCCGCATCCGCGCTGCAGAGCTCTTCGGAAATGCCGGGGCGGTCTCCCGACCAGCCGGCTTCTCTGCCGAAGCTCTCCGGACGTTTCTCAGAAGCCAGCCCTCCGCCGCCCTGCCCCCGACGGCAAGAGGGAACCGCCTTCTCTCATCTGCCCGACCTGTCCAGCTCATGCTTGAGAAAATCCTGCATGAGCTGGGAAAGATTCACCTGCCAGAACTGACCGGCAAGGGTAAGCACCATCACGCTTTCACGCATTTCCACAAGACCCGCGCGACTCCACTGCTCAAGCAGCGGCTCAAGCAGCGCATGCAGAGAAAGCCCGTACGCCTTCTCCATCGCCGCAAGGTCCATCCAGCCCTGTTCCATGGCCGCCGCCACGGCACGGAAGAAATAAAAATGCGGGTCCGGACGCACGAGTGCCGTCACTGCCTTGCGGCCTGCGCCCACGCTCTCCATCCACTTCGGATAGCTGCCTTCATTCATGTAGAACCAGCCGCCCAGATTGCCGCCCGCTCCGGGCCCGAAGGCCAGACAGTTCGCGCTGCCCTTAACCTTGAGATTGTAAAGATTGCGCTCGCGGCTGGTGCGCGCCCAGTGCGTGAGCGAAAGCCGACGGTAAAAGGCCTTTTCCAGCGCCTGCACACCGGCGGCAAACATGGCCGACTGCATGGGAATGTCCGCAGCGGGAGGAAGCCTGCCTTCCCGTATGGCTCTGCCGAGCGGAGTCCGGTCGTACACGTTGAGCTGATAGCAGTCCATGCCGTCGAGTCCGGCGGAACAGGCCGCGGCAATGTCGTCCAGCCATATGTCCATGCTCTGCATGGGGAACCCGAAAATAAGATCGACGATGACGGCAGCCTGATTGTAGCCCGTCAGCCGCTCCAGCCTGCGGAACACCTCGTCCCGGTCGGCCAGACGCCCCATGCTCTGCCGTATCTTCGTGTTGAAGCTCTGCACGCCCAGAGAAAACCGGTTGGCCCCTCCGGCAAGACAGGCCTCCATCTTTTCCGGCCCGAAATTGTGCAGGCGTCCTTCAACGGTAATCTCGCAGTCGTTGGCAAGAGGCAGATGAGCGCGCACGCCCTTCAAAAGACGCTCCAGGTCTGCCGCTTCCAGCGCCGTGGGCGTGCCTCCTCCGAAGTACACGGCATGCACGGGCCCCTGCTGCTGCGCGGCGCGGCTTTCCCAGAGACGAAGTTCCCGAAGCAGCGTGTCCACATAGCGGGAGCTCTCCTCGCGGCTGTAGCCCCGGCTGTAGAAGCCGCAGTACAGACAGTGCGTCTCGCAGAACGGCACATGGACATAGGCCACGCTGTCTTTGCTTCTCGGCGTGTCGAGAAGACGCTCAAGGCTCTCCTCCACGGCGTCGGGCGCAACCATGCCGCCGCCGACTCCGGGGTGCACTGCTATCTTTCCATCAAACGCGCGGGAAAGAGGGTCCACCCCTTCCCTTGCAAAGTATCTCTCCAGACTCCGGCGCTCCCCTGGGCCGGAAGAGGCAAAGACCATGCCGTTCAGGCGCGGAGCCTCGGAATCCAGCCGTTCCTGAATATTCTGTTCCATGACGGCGCTCATGTGTTCCTCGTTCAAGGTTGGTATGCGAAAGAAAAGTTTTGTTCATCAAACTTTTCCCCGGTAATAAAGAAAATGAAATTCATTGTCAACTTAAATCCGGAAATTTCTCTGCCGCCCAAGGATTTCAAAGCATGCTTCGGCATGAAACACCGCGATGTTCCTGCAAAAAACAGCGCACACAGAATGCGCTCGCCCTACGCGCTGTGAGAACAGAGCCGCCCCAATCCAGCACACTGTCGAAGTGCGGAACGCAGTCCATGCCTGTTCCCTGCTTGACAGAACAGGCCGCTTCCCCTAGAAAAAACAAGGCGCGGGCAGTTAGCTCAGTTGGTAGAGTATCGGTCTTACACACCGACTGTCGGGGGTTCGAGTCCCTCACTGCCCACCAGAAAACGTTCATGAAAAACCCCGCAGTCGGCAACCGACTGCGGGGTTTTTGCGTTGCACTCGAGCCTTCCGGCATGGCGCTCCGTTCTGCACGGAGCATGATACCCTCATGGCGGGAAACGCCGTCAAAGCTTTCCCGTCCGCAGACAGCAGGCCTTCCGATACGGTCCCCCCATGGCAGACGGCATCACGCGCTCTTCCCCCTATACATCGAGGCTGCCCGAAGGCAACGCAGGGAGCCCCATCGGAACGCCGGACGCCTGACACCATGAAAAAGCCCCGGAAACGTGCGAAGATCGACACGTGTCCGGGGCAGGGTCCCGGAACGCAGAACGCGCCCCGGGGCCGATGTTGTACCCGAAGGCATTAGAAGGTGGCGCGCAGACCGAGGCTCACCATGTGAGCGAAGTTGCGGTCGGTGTTCAGATTGGCGCGGATGCTCTGCGAAGCATCGGAGAGGCTGCCGCGGGCAAAGCCTTCGCCCATCATGAGGAAGCGGTAGCCGAGATCAACGGCAAAGGTGTCGTTGATGGCGTAGGAGAAGCCGAGGCCGATCTGACCGGCAAACACGGCCTTGGTGTCGCTCGCGCCGCCGCCGTAGTTTTCCACGCCGTTGTTCCAGCTGTATTCGCTCTTCAGAATGCCCACACCGGCACCTGCGGTCACATAGGGCGTGATCTGGTAGAAGGTGAGGTCATGCAGATCCCAGTACACGTTGAACAGCACGGTCTGCAGGCTTTCTTCCAGCTCGATGGCGGAAGCATGGCCGTCGTCATGGAAGTTGTCGGACACGGAGCCGTAGGCGGCGTATTCGAGTTCCATGCGGAAGGGCATGTCGAGGTTGCGGCTGAAGTCGTAACCCACGGCCAGACCGCCGCCCACGCTCACGTCGTGCGTGGAATGAGTGTAGGCAAGGCCCTGATCGCCGTACACGTTGCCGCGGAAGTGCTGAATGTTCAGCGTGACGCGGGGAGCGACATACACGCCCATGGTATCTTCAGCAGCAGACGCGGCCTGGGCGCAGGGCAACATGAGAACTGCGGCCAGAATGGCACTCAAACAAAACTTTTTCATAACGAGTCTCCTCGTGTTGAAGGTTATCCGCCCCGGAAAAAGAAAGGCGGAACTTCTTTTTCCCCGACGACCCGCTCACCGGGGTATTATTTCAGCAGCAGACCGCGATGAGGCGGCACTTTTTTCCAGCCTGTCGGCACAGCCCTTTACGGCCAGCTCAAGGCCCCTGCCGAAATAAAAATTTCCGTTCACAAGAGCGCGGCACAGAAGCAGCTTTTCAAAGTCATGCAAAAGCCCGGCATCCGGCGTGCGGTATGCCGTCCAGAACCGGGAAAGGCTGCAGTCCTTCGAACTCTGCGCAAGACCGGGCATGGCGTAGATGGACTTGCCCACGCAGTACACCGCCTTGCCCTGCTCCAGTGCCTGCATGCCCATGGTGCTGTTCAAAAGCACCACGGCACGGCTTTTTCGTATCATGTCCATGCCGTTGCCGCTCTCCACAAAAATCACGCGATCTTTTATGCCGCACGCCTCGCTGAACTTACGGATAAAACGGTCGTAACGGATAAGCCCGCTGTCCAGAGGATGGTTGCGGATGACAAGATGGGTCTCTTTGGGCGCGTCTTTGGCAAAGGACGTCATCACCCAGGCTATGGCCTCCTTCATGCCGCTGAACGGCGAATAACGCCGCACCTGCGAATCGGAGTCGAGCTGAAGCGGAAAAAGAAAGAACGGCGCATCATTGATATGGGACAACGCCTTTTCCGACAGCTTCATGCGATGGCGACGCGTAAAAAAGTGCGGGACCCAGCCGCTGAAAAGCTCCTTCAAATGGCCATACGGACGATGCGTGCGGTAGAACGGAAAAACCGGCATGGACAGAATGGACGCCCCGGCATAGAGCACGGCCTGAAGCTGACGATGCGCGATGGGATTGGGCGACGCCTCAGGACGTGGCGGTTCGGCATAGCGGCGGCTTTCTGCCCGTACCTCTTCCGGGGTATGCGGCAGCGTAGAATTGCCGTTTACCCCTCCCCGCTCCATGGTTATCCAGTGCGGACGAAGATACCCTTCGTCAAAGGCCCACACCCGTATGCCGTTCAGCCGCGCAATGTGCACAGCCTCACGATGATGGGGCCTCCAGTCTCCGAACACCATGAGATCCGTCACCTTCCTGCGCATCATGAGCCTGTGTACCCAGGCACTCCAGTCCGATGTGCGTCCGTGATAGCAAAGCGATCCGCGCGGCCAGTCCAGCACGTCGCCGCCGCACAGGTTCACCCGCGTCACCTCGTGCCCGCGGGAGCGCAGCTCTTCGCCGAGAAGCCGGAAGAACGGTCCGTGCGGCCCCTGAAGAAAAAGGAAGCTTGCCATCAGAACACCTTCCTTGCCCATGCGCGCAGCGCGGCAAACACTCGCACCATGTACTTGCCGTGCATCTGTCCGCCCGGCTGCAGCAGCCGGTTACACACGTCTTCCGCCGTGCAGAAGCTGGCCGTCTGCCAGTCGTAATAACTCGGGTACAGCAGAAGCACGCCCGCCGTAAGCTCATCCAGCGTAAGGCGCGCCGTGCGCCGTGCAAGAAATGCGCGCTCCGTTGCGCAGTCTTCCGTCAGTCCCCACCCGGCATAGAACGGGCCTCCGTAGGTGCATACCTTCACGCCGCGCAAAAGCGCTTCAAAGCCGGTCAGGGACGTGAGCGTATGCACCTCGTCCACCACGGCCAGCAGCGCGTCCATGCGCACGTCACGCACCACCTCGTCGGCCACGCGAAGCGCCTCGGCATCGTCTATCCTGCCCTTGCGGTTCTTCACCTCCACGTCGGGATGCGGCTTGTAGATGATGAAGGCCTCGGGATTACGACGGCGCACCTCTCTGAGCAGTTCCAGATTTCCCCGGATGCCGCAGCCGCCGCGACGCACCGAAGCGTCGTCCTCCACCTGACCGGGCACCAGCAGCACGCGGCGATCCGAAGGCCAGTTGTCCCGGGAAAGCGCGCGCTGCCCCACGTTGTACTTGGTAAGTCCCTTGGCCACGATATATTCACGAAGTGCCCGGGCGCGGGCGCATAAAACGTCGTGCTCTTTCCTCTTCGGCATGCCCTGCAACATGATTTCCAAGTCGCTCGGCTGCGTAGGATCGTAGTAAATGCCCCGCCGGTCCAGCACCAGAGAATAGGGCCACTGAAACTCCGAACCGAGCCCCACGGAACGGATGAAGCCGTCTTCCATGCGCACAAGCGGAACGCCTGCACGTCGGCAGAGCGCTTCAAGCCCTCCGTCCACGCACTTCGACGACCACGCCACCACGTCGCCGCCGTGGCGCGCCGCACAGGTTACGGCATACTCTTCACCGTGGAAGTATTTGAAAAAGCGAAATGACGCACCCGTGCTCTGCAGATAAGCCCGCGCATGCGGATGTTTCCAGGAAGAATAACCGAAACAGGCATGGAACCCGCGGTTCTGTTCGTTCTTCTCCCGCTGCACGGCAAGCCTCTCGATAGTGTCGTGAATGTCGCAGCGCTTGCCGGTCACAGGATTCACATATCTTGCATAGCAGAGATAGGCGGCCGCGAACACTTCCAGAAGCGTGCGCTTCTTCGTCCTGCGGGGACAGGAAACGGCGTCTTCCGTAAGCCCCCAGCCCGCATAGAATGGCATGCCGAAGCAGTGTACGCGCCTGCCCAGCATGAGCGCCTCAAAGCCCATCTGAGAAGTCACCGTATACACTTCATCCGCCTGAGCAAGAAGAGACAGCGGAGACACGTCCTCGGCAATGAGCGTTGCGCCCTCCGCCTTCGCCAGCTTAGTAAGATAGCCCTGCTTCTTTCCGGCCAGAACATCGGGATGCGTTTTTACGAAAATCCGCGCTCCGGGGAAACGGGTTTTCGCATCGGCAAGCATGGCGGCAAAGGATGAGGCGTCCGCCAGCCCGAGGGAGACCGAGGAGTCCCCCACTGTCTGGTCGATGATGAGCACACGGGGAAAATCCGGGTCCGCCTCTCCCAAAAGATGAGGCGAAGCATCCGGCGCATGGTTGTACTTGCTGAGACCATGGTGAATGATAGCGGCCAGAGCCTTTTCTGCCGATGCCATGAGCGCAGGCGCTTCCCAGCCGCCTGAATTCAAAAGGTTCTCCAGATCCGAAGGTCCGGTGGCGTCGTAGTAAATGCCGGTACGATCCACCACCAGGGAAAGCGGCTCCGCCCCCTTGCAGCCAAGGCGCAGGGAACGCAGAAAGCCGTCTTCCACGGCAACGTAGGGCAGGCCGCGTTTCGAGGCATAACGCCGGGCTTTGTCGGCTCTGGGCTTGTGCCCCCATCCTGCTACGGCCGTACATATTACTCTTCTTCTCAATCCGGCAAGGCTCACCTCACCACCGAGAAAAATTGAAAGGTGAGGAATACGGGAAAACGTACGGGAGAAAGCAAGAAAATGCTCATGCCCTTCAGCATGCATCAGCTTTGTCTTCATTCCGTTCTTCCCGTTCAAAGTATCCATGACAGCGCCACCAAAAAGTTTCAGCCTCAGAGCCGATTATTAAAAGGTAATTCGCAGACCAAGCATGGCCTGATGCATGTAGTTCTTCTGGAGATTCAGACGCATGGAATCACATGAAGCATCGGTGTTGCGCATAATCACAAAGCGATATCCGATATCCACCGAAACGTTCCTGTTGAAGGCATAGGAACATCCCAAACCGAGCTGCCCTGCGGGAACCCTCGCATGGCCGGAAGCCGACATTCCCATGCTGCGCCCTTCAACATCAATGAAAGCCATGCCTGCGCCAGCCCCGATATAGGGAGTAAATCCGCTGCTGTTCGGCATATCCACGTAGGCATTTATGAGCAGCGTCTGTACGCCTATCTTTGCCCGAAAAGGAAAACGTCTCCTGAACACCTTGACGGACGCCGTTTTCGACACACTTTCGGAAGCTCCATACTCCAGCTCCAGACGGAACGGCACCTGACACTTTCGCCAGAAATCGTATCCAAGAGCCAGAGCGCCTCCCGCTCTGGCCCCGAATACTCTGCGCGGCCCCGATGTGGAAGCAGTCAGATCAAGAGTTCCCCTGGTATGCAGCACGGACACGGCAAACTTCGGCGCAAGATAGACGCCGTAATTACTGTTATCCGCAGCATAAGCTAAAGAGGAAGACATCATTATACCTATCCATACAAAAATAATAGCTATAACGTTTTTCACATCATCCTCCCAAATAAAGTATGTCTGTCAAAAACATGGCATACTTCTTTGAGAGCACAATGATACTAATGATTATTTATATTATATTAATACTATATATTGAGAAATAATTATTAAAGTTATTCTACGGTTACACTCTTTGCAAGATTGCGTGGCTGATCCACATCCTTACCCAGAACATCAGCCATGCAGTAGCTGAACAATTGAAGAGCAGATAACGCAAAAAAGCAGGAAATGACTGGATAAGAGTCAGGAAGACGCCATATGTCTTCAACTCCAAGGGAAGACAATGAACGTCCTTTTTCCTGAACAAGAGCAATAACACGCCCCTGTCTGGCCAACACTTCCTGAATGTTGGACTTCACCTTAGGAAAAAACACATCATCATCCATCGCCAAAACGAAGGTGGGGAACTGCGGGTCGATGAGCGCAATGGGGCCGTGTTTCATTTCACCTGCAGCGTATCCTTCGGCGTGAATATAAGAAAGCTCCTTGAGCTTGAGCGCACCTTCCAGCGCCAGCGCATTATATTGCCCGCGGCCGAGATAGAAGAAGCTGCGCGAGGAGGCAAAGCGCAGGGCGAGCTGCTCTGCCCGCTCCTGCATGGCGGGAAGCGCGGCGGCAAGCTTTTCGGGAAGCTCCCGCAGCGCCACAAGAAGATCCCTGTCGAACACGGCCGGGCTGCGGCGCTGGCCGTAATAGAGCGCCATGAGCGCGATGAGCACCATCTGACTGCACATGGCCTTGGTGGAGGCCACGCTTATTTCCGGTCCGGCCTGAGTGTAGAGCACGACGTCGGCCTCTCTCGCGATGGAGGACCCCACCACGTTGCACAGGCCTATGACCTTTGCGCCCTTCTCCTTGGCCAGACGCAGCGCGGCGAGCGTGTCCGCCGTTTCGCCGGACTGGCTGATGACCATGACCGCCTCGCCCGGCAGAATGATGGGATCGCGGTAGCGGAACTCCGAGGCTATGTCGAGATCGGTGGGAATGCCGCCCACGTTTTCCAGAAGCTGCTGACCCCACAGCCCGGCGTTGTACGACGTGCCGCAGGCCACGATGTGCAGACGCGAAGGCACGGGAATGCCGTCGAGCTCCTGAAGATGCACGGAAAGACTCCCGTCAGACTCTTCGGTCACGCGGCCGGTGAGACAGTCGGTGATGACCCGCGGCTGCTCCATGATTTCCTTGAGCATGAAGTGCTTGTAGCCGCCCTTGGCCGCGGCCTGCATGTCCCACGGCACATGGCTCACGCTCTTTTTCACGGGCGAGAGATCGGCAAG
>JAXUUT010000023.1:0-2384 GCA_037230945.1 bacterium | reverse complement strand
GCATGTCCCACGGCACATGGCTCACGCTCTTTTTCACGGGCGAGAGATCGGCAAGGGAGAACACTTCCCACGAAGCTCCCTCGATGCGGGCCACTTCGCCGTCTTCCAGAAAGACCACTTCGCGGGTGTAGGGCAGAAAGGCCGGAATGTCGGAAGCCACGAAGCACTCGCCCACGCCCACGCCCATGAGCAGAGGCGCGGCCATGCGCGCGGCATAGATGACGCCCGGCTCCTCCACGCCCATCATGACCACGGCGTAGGCGCCGTGCGCGCGGCGCAGCGCGCAGGCAAAGGCCTCGCGCAGGCTGGGGGCGGTCTTCCGCTCCTCGCCTATGAGATGCGCAAGCACTTCGGTATCGGTGTCGGAAAGGAAGGTGTGTCCCTTCGCGGAAAGCTCATCCTTGATTTCCTGAAAGTTCTCGATGATGCCGTTGTGGATGATGGCAATGTTCCCGTCCTGCGAAAGATGCGGATGAGCGTTTCTTTCCACGGGCAGGCCGTGCGTGGCCCAGCGCGTATGGCCTATGCCGGACGTGGCCAGAAGATAGGCGTTGTTCTCAAGCTTTGCCTCCAGCGCCGAAAGCTTGCCCGCCGCCTTCACCACATGGAGATGCCCCGCCTGCTCGAAAGCCACGCCCGAAGAATCGTAGCCCCGGTATTCCAGACGATGCAGGCCCTCCAAAAGCAGGGGAACGGCGGGACGATGCCCGCTGTAGCCAATGATTCCGCACATATGAGAACTCCTGTTTCAGGGAAGATATATCCGTCCTTATACAGAGGGACGGCCCGGGGAGCAAGTGCCGGATGAAGGCCAGATATTTCATCCTGTTGAAGACTGCATGCGGGAGCGCTTCACCCGAAGCGGCCGGGCCGCCGGAGCCTTCCGGCATATCCTGCCGTCCGCCCGGATTTTTCATTCCCGGGAATGTTCCGGCAGCCCCCTTCCGCAGGTCGGCGCTCTTTTCCGCCCATTTTCTGCCGCGCCCATCACGGTGCAGACGTCCGCCTTTCTGCCTTGCCGAAAAAAAAGACCCGTCCTCCGAAGAGCACGGGCCTTTGTCTTGCGGTAAAAACGCTACTTCGCGGCGGGAGCGGCGGCCTTTTCCGCGGGCTTTTCAGCCTTGGCGGCAGGCTTGTCGGCCTTGGCGGCGGGAGCGGCCTTTTCCGCCTTTTCGGCGGGCGTGGCGTTTTCAGGCTCGGGCAGCGCGGGCTTGTCGAGAGAAGGCAGGTCGCCGAAGGTGGCGGTGGCGGCGTCAAGAATGGTCTTCACCGCGTCGGTCACGTCCACTTCGGGCTTGTAGGAAGCAAGCGCCTCTTCGGGGAAGATGCCGAACAGCGACTTGTCGTTCTGGCACTTTTCAAGCGCCTTCTTCATTTCGGTCTGAAGCACGTTCATCACGTGTTCCTGATCCTGCTTGATGACGTTCTGCAGGAAGAACACGCGGCCCTGCAGCTCCTTCTGAATGCGCTGCACTTCCGCATCGTTCTTGGCCTTCTGCGCCTTTTCCAGATCCTGCTGAAGCGTGGAGAGAGAGGCCATGGCCTTGTTTTCCAGCTCGCTCACGCGGGCTATGCCTTCCTTGCCGAGCTTGGATTCCTGATAAAGCCTGGAAATCTGCACCACGCCGAACTGCGGTTCGGGCTTCTGAGGCTTCGCCTCCTCGTTGCAGCCGCCAAGCAGCGCAAGCATGGACACAAGGGCAAGAGCGGAAACTATGTTTCGGTTCATTATCATTATCTCCTGTGATGAATGTCCCTCACTCCCTGCGGGGAGCGGAAATGACCTGCAACAAATACGCTTTTTGCCCGTTCTCGGCAATGGGGCGCAGAGGAGAAAAATTTTTTACTCATGCGCCCGCCCCGCGCCGCCGCCCTTGACAGCCGCGCCCGGCAAGAGCATTCCCACAAAGAAGACCCTTTTCTTCCCGCAACGGCATACGGCGCGCCACGGGAAGTCCACCCGCGCCGCCCCACAAGGCAGAACCCCATGGCAGACCCCAGATCGGAAGAGGCCATCGAAAAACTGAGAGCGGAAATCGACGCCATCGACGACGAAATGCTCACCCTCGTGCGCCGTCGCTTCAACCTGAGCCGCCGCATCATGACCGACGAACACCGCTACGGCATGCCCGTGGAAGTCTTCAGCCATGAACGGGAACAGCAGACCATCGACCGCCTCAAAAAACTCAATGAAGACTCCGACTGCCCCATGCGCAGCGCCCATATCGGCAATATCTGGCAAATGATCTTCTCCTGCACCCGCGTGGGCTGGTAAGAAGAAGAGAGGAAGAGAAGGAGGAATGTTGCGGGGGGAAGGAGACCCCCTTTTGATGAAGATTGTAAATTAAAACGCAACAGGGAGGTTGCCTGAAACGAAGAGACCC